>CAVPEW010000041.1:0-67626 GCA_963703565.1 uncultured Microthrixaceae bacterium
CCACCACGTATTGCTGCCGGACGACGTGCTCGGGCCCGCGCCGAAGCTGGCGACCGACATCCTCGCCGCGGGCCAGGTCGTCTTCGTCGAGCCGGTCGCGGACGGCGGATGGCGCTTCGCACAGCTGCCGGCCGTAGCGGGTGCGCTCGTGGCGCTCGATCCGCGCGACGGCGGCATCGTCGCACTGGTCGGCGGCTTCGACTTCGGCGCGAGCAAGTACAACCGCGCAGTGCAGGCGAAGCGCCAGCCAGGCTCGTCGTTCAAGCCGTTCCTGTATTCCGCGGCGCTCGAGCGCGGCTTCACTCCCGCGACGCTGGTGAATGACGCGCCGATCGTGATGCAGGGTGGCGGCAGCGATCGGCACCGAGGAGTGGCGGCCACAGAACATCACGAAGCGCTTCTATGGCCCGACCCCGATGCGGGAGGGCCTGGTCCGTTCGCGCAACCTGGTCGCCACCGCTGCGCCAGCGCCGAAGTCTGCAAGCAGAGCGAAGATGACATTGAACCGTGGCCGCGAGGGCGCAACGAAGTCGCGATAATGTGTTTCTTCGAGCAGGGTCGCAAATTCAGGGCGCACATGTTCGAGCGTGACAGCGACGTCGCGGCCCGCGAGATCATGCCGCGCGCGATTGATCAGCCAGGCGCCAGCCGTGTCGAGTTGCGAGACTTGCGAAAGATCGATCGCGACCATGCGATCGAGGCGGGCCTCCTCGACAATTCGACTTCCCTCCTCCTCCAGGTGCTGAGAGGCGAAGAGCGTCCAGTCGCCCGAAAGCGCAAGCCGCACGCCCTCCGCAGAGGACTGGCGCGCGACTTTGGGCGGACGCTGCATCGCCGCGACGGTCATCGGGCTTCGCTCCGCGCTGGAGTTCAGTAATCGGCTCGATCGATGGCGTCATCCTATCCGACGATCGCGGCGCGCCGCTGACGCGGGCCGGCGCGCCGCCGCTACAAGCCGCCGTGCAAAAACGTCATAACTTCGTGAATCGACGTCAGCAAGCGCGTCGGCGCACATCGCAAGCGCGAATGACAGCCGCGCGAACGTGGGCGCCGGAGAGAGATTTGAAGCGAAAACTATCTGTCGCCATAAAGAGTTACCCGATCGCGGCAGCTTCGTGATCTCGGCGCGGCGCCAAGACCGAAGCCGTAGTCGTGACCGCGACCTTGGTTCAGGGGCGGTGCGCGGGCGGGGCGAATGCGTGCCCTGATGCCGCTGATGGCGAAAGCGCCGAGCTAAGTGTGTCGCTATAATTCCGAAGAGCGCGCGACGCTCTCGAAGCCGGAGCCGATCGCGCCGACTTGCAGCGCCCGCTCGGGATGACGCTGCCGGCCATGGTCGAGGGAATCGGCGCCCTGGCCTGATTGTTGACCCAGCCGGTAGCGTTTTGTCGAACGACGCAACGAGGAGTGCCACGTCATGCCCAACTTCCGCGACCTGTTGGCCGCCACGAAGGCCGAGATCCACGAGGTCGACACGGCCGAGGCCGACGAGGCCAGACGCAACGGGGCGATCGTGCTCGACGTGCGCGAGCCCGACGAGTACGAGCAGGGGGCGATCCCGGGCGCGTTGCACATCCCGCGCGGGACGCTGGAGACCTCGGTGGAGTCCAGACTGCCCGACAAGGAAGCGCCGGTGGTCATCCACTGCGCTTCGGGGGTGCGCTCGGCGTTCGCGGCCAAGACGCTCGCCGAGCTCGGCTACCGGGACGTGGCGTCGATGGCCGGCGGGTTCAACAAGTGGAAGGACGAGGGCCGGGAGTGGGCGGCGCCACGCCAGCTGTCCGCCGGAGCAGCGCAACCGCTACCAGCGCCACGTCCTGCTCCCCGAGGTGGACGTGGCCGGGCAGCTCCGGCTGCTCGACTCCCGGGTCCTGCTGCTGGGTGCCGGCGGGCTCGGCTCGCCCGCCGCGCTCTACCTCGCGGCAGCAGGCGTGGGCACCATCGGCATCATCGACATGGACGTCGTGGACGAGTCGAACCTCCAGCGCCAGATCCTGCACAACATGGAGCGGGTCGGCGACCGCAAGGTCGACTCTGCCAAGAAGACGCTCACCGCGCTCAACCCCGACGTCGACGTGGTCACCTACGACGTGCGCCTCGGTGCCGACAACGTGATGGACATCCTCGAGGGTTGGGACGTCATCGTCGACGGCACCGACAACTTCCCGACCCGCTTCCTGGTCAACGACGCCTCGGTGAAGCTCGGCATCCCCGTGGTGCACGGCTCGATCTTCCGCTTCGAGGGCATGGTCACCGTGTTCGACCCCCGCCGCGGCCCGACCTACCGCGACATGGTGCCCGAACCCCCGCCCGCTGAGCTGGCACCCAGCTGCGCCGAGGCCGGCGTGCTCGGCGTGCTGCCCGGCATCATCGGCTCGTTGCAGGCCATCGAGACCATCAAGCTGCTCTTGGAGCTGGGCGACTCCCTCGTGGGACGGCTGCTCGCCTACGACTCCCTCGAGCAGTCCTTCCGGGAGTACAAGGTGCAGCGCGACCCCGCCAACGAGGTGACCTGGGACAACCGCGACCGGATCGTGATCGCCGAGCTCGACGAGCTGTGCATGCCCCATCCTCTGCAGGCCCCGGCCTGATCGCGCCGCCTCAGGCGTCGCTTCGCGCTGCGGCCCCCAGTGCTGCCAGGCCCAACGTCGCCAGGCCCAACGCCGCGAGCGCCCCGGCCACGGCCAGGGCCGCGGTGAGCGGTCCCGGAAGCGGCCCGAACGCGACCAGGGCGTCGAGCCGGTCGACGATGCCCGGCCCGGCCCAGTAGCGCCGCAGCGTCGTCCACGCCCCCAGCGCCTGCATGGCCACCGCGAAGGCGGCCACGGATGCCACCACGACGTGGTCCCGCCCACGGGCCAGCCGGCATGCTCCCACCGTGGCCAGGGCGGTGAGCCCGACCAGGCCGGGGAACAGGTAGCGACCCTGCGTCGCGTAGGAGACGCCGGTCTTGCGGTACGCGCCCCACCCCGCTGAGAGCACCATGGCGGTGGCGACGAGGGTCGGCAGTACCGCGACCCAAGCCGCCAGGGCCCGCGGCGGGTCGCCGCCCGAGACCCGCCCGTGCCCCCGGGAGGCCGTGACCAGCGCCAGCGCCACCAGCAGGACCAGAGCCACCGTGGCCGAGCCGGTGACCAGCACCGGCATCCGGGCCTCGAAGCCGCCGAACCAGCCCCAGAAGCTGCCCGTGAGGCGGTCGCTGAAGTCACCCATGAACTCCAAGACGTCGACCTCGACCGGGACGCGCTCACGCAGGCGCACCCCTGGCTGCGGGTTGCCGTAGACGACCAGGTTGCGCACCCACCACCATCCGCCCAGCGTCGCGGCGAGTCCGGCCAGCACCGAGGCGCGGGCCAGCAGGCCCGACACGGGCACCGTGTCGTGGTCGGCAGGTCCGGGCTCGACCGGCGATCGGCGGCGGGCCGACCGGGCCACGACGGGCGCCAGGCAGGCCAGCGCGATCGCAGGTACCAGCGGGATCGCGAATCCCTTGGTGAACAGGGCCAACCCGGCGGCGACGCCGGTACCTGCCACCACTGGCCAGCGTCGGTCGCCGGTGGCGAGCCGCACCGCGCCCGCCAGCGCCGGGGCCGACAGGGCGACCAGCAACCCGTCGTTGGAGACCGACGCGCCGACATGCGTCAGCTGCGGCACGGCCAGCACCCCCATCGCTGCCCCGAGCGCGGCACCTCGGGAACGCCCCAGGCGCCACGCCACGTCGGCGGCCGCCAGTGGCACGGCCGCCATCGCGAGCGCGCCAGCGACGCGCAGGTACCACACGACCCGGTCGACCGGGACGGTCCCCTCGGCGTCGAGGACCCTGACGACAGCTGCTGCGCCCGCGTAGTACAGGGGCGGGTGCATTGGCATCTGGTTGGGCGGCCCGTCGCGCCGGTCGGGGCCGAGCTCGGACCACCCGGGCCGGCCGGCGCGCGGCTCCGCCTGGTCGGCACCGGCCGCGGGCGAGCCCGAGACGAACGCGGGCTGCGACGAAGTGGCAGCCGAGGTGCGCCGCGACACTCGCAGGCCGTCCCACTCCGGGTAGTCCCACGTTCGGGTCAGGTGGCGCACGAGGTCGTGGTGGACGTGCTCGTCGGCGGCTCGGAAGGTGGGCGTCAGCACCGTCCAGGCGAGCAGCAGGCCGACGTGGGCGGCCACGACCACGGCGAGCGATCGGTGATACCGGCGTGAGGTCACCCGGCACCGCCGAAGGGCTCGACGGGGGGCGCCTCGCAGCGCGTCGGTTCGCACTCGAAGATCCAGGCACCGGCCTGGGTGGTCTCGAACGGGAGCAGCCGGCCAGCGGCGGTGGTGCGATCGAGGCGGTGGAAGGCCTCGTCGGGCCGGACCAGGTGGGGGCCGAGGACCAGCGCCGCCCAGGCGGTGCCGAAGGCCGCGCACGAGAGTGCGGCCCGGCGGCCCAGGCTGCCCGCTACCGGCACCGCGGCGGCGACCGCCGAGACCTGGAGCAGGTAGCGGTTGCCGATCGACTGCGCCCCGCCCCAGTAGTTGTCGGTGAAGAGCACCACGTGCAGGGCGGCGTACGCGAGCAGGCCGAGCGCGGCTGCCGGTGCCACCAGGCCCCAGCCGGCGGGCTCGGCCCGCTCGGACAGCGCGGCGGCTGCGGGCCGAGGACGATCGGCGCCGTGGCGCCGCCGGCGGGCCACGGCGCCGCCGGCGGTGGCGAGGGTGAGCGCTGTGGCCGCCGGCATGAAGGTGAGCGCACCGGTGTGGCGACCCACGGCGTAGGTGAGCGCTGCGCCGGCCATGTCGCGCTCGGGGTGGGTGATCCGTTCACCGACGAAGTCCGCGCTCAACACCTCGTCGGTCCGCCAGCGCACCAGCTGTGCCTCCATGCCCCCGCCCCAGGGAGTGCCCGCGGGCGCGTAGTACCGCTCCCCGCCGTAGGCGTTCCAGGTCGCCCCGTCCGAGTAGCGCAGGTAGGGCACGGTCGACAGCGCTGCCACGGCGAGGCCGACCCCAGCGGCAGCCAGCACCACACGGGGTCGCAGGCGCGCCGCCGCCACCACCAGCAGCGGTGCCACGGCGAGCACGGCCGGGAGCCGTTCGGTGGGCAGCAGGCCCGCGACGGCTGCCGCGGCGACGAGCGCGACGCCGCTGCGGTGGCGTGCCGCGTGCAGGGCGGCCACCGTCACCACCCCGACGAGCACTGCCACGAACAGGTCGGCATGGGCGGGGAACGCCCAGAACCAGGCTTGGGAGGCGACGGTGACAGCGGCAGCGACGGCCAGTGAGGTGGCCCGGTCCCAGCGGAGCCTTCCCGCTGCGTACCAGCACGCTGCGTACCCGGCCAGCAGGAGGGCACCGACCACGGCGATGCCGCGGGTGCCCAGGGCGGCCACAGCAGGGGCGAGCGCCACCGAGTACCCGAGCGGCTTGGCGAACGCCCAGCCGTCCTCGCGGCGTTGCGCGAACAGGCCCGCGGGTTGGGGATCCCAGTCGAGGTCCTCCCAGCGGCGTTGGTCGGCGTCGTCGTAGGAGAGGTCGCCGTGGGCCAGGCTCAGCGCCTGGTAGACGAAGGACGCCTCGTCGCCGGCCACGCGGCTGTCGGCGGGGTCGCTGCACGCTGCCCGAGCCACCGCGAAGCACAGCGCGGCGGCCGCCAGCACCACGATGACCGGGCGCGGCGAGCGCCACCGGGCCCGTTCGGTGTGCGGGCTCTGCCCCTGGCGCGCTGTCGGACCGAGTGTCGGGCCGGGCGCGCTGCCGACGTCGCTCACGCGCGTGTGCCCGACGGACCGGGCTGTCCGACGCCGCTCACCAGGAGCGAGCGGGGCGCGGACCGCGGACCGCGTGCCACGGCCACCAGCCACGGGAAGCGGCGCTGGACATCGACCTGCTCGAAGTGCCGCGCCAGCAGGGCCCCGAGCCGGCGAGGCCCGAAGGCCTGCACGTGCTCCGAGTCGTTGCCCCAGCGGGCCAGGTTCTTGCCGCGCCCCAGGTTGCCCAGCCGGAACCAGGGCTCCCAGGGAACCGACACGATCGCCCCGTGGCGCACCACCCGCGCCAGCTCGTCGAGCACCCGGTCCGGCCCGTCGCCATCGAGGTGCTCGAGGACCTCGATGGCGCTGGCCCAGCCCACAGCGGAGTCGGGCAGGGGCAGGCGAGTGGCGTCGCCGAGCACCGGCAGGCAGCCTGGTGCGCGGCCGGGGAGCTGTTCCGCCTTGTTCCACAGCAGTTCCACCGCGGCCACGGGCCGGCCGCCGCAAAAGCGCGCCAGCGACCATCCGGCACCCGCCCCGACGTCGACGAACGCCTCGTCGTGGCCCACGCATCTGTCGACCTCGGCATCGAGGGTCGCGAGCCAACGCTCGATGAGCGCCCTGACGACCGGGTTGGTGGAGGAGTACTTGGCCTGATCCTGGTCGAGCCCGGTGAGCGCCTCGCTCACGGGGTCCCGCCTCCGGCCGTCCCGCTGATGGTCCCGGCGCGCGTGGCCACGCCGCCGCGGGCGCCGGCGCCGGCGGAGCGCTCGACGTGTTCGCGCCGGCGCAGGTGGACCATCAGCTCGGCCATCAGGCCCAGCGAGGCGAGCTGCACTGCCACCACCACCAGGAGCACACCGGCGATCAGCGCCGGCCGGTCGCCGACGCGCTCGCCGGCGAGGCGCAGTGCCAGCATCCAGCCCAGCAGCGATCCGCCCGCCACTGCCAGGATGGACGCCAGTCCGCCGAACAGGTGGAACGGTCGGGCCGTGTAGGTGGTGAGGAACTTCACCGTGACCAGGTCGAGGAACCCGCGCCAGAAGCGCTCCCGGCCGAACTTGGACCGACCCGCCTGCCGGGGATGGTGCACGACGTCGAGCTCGGTGGTGCGGAACCCCGCCCAGCTGGCCAGGACGGGGATGTAGCGGTGCAGCTCGCCGTAGAGGTCGAGCGATTCGGCCACCTCGCTGCGCATCACCTTCAGCCCACTGTTGAAGTCCCGCCCGGCAACCCCCGTGACCCGGGCCGTCGCCGCGTTGTACAGGCGCGAGGGCACCCGCTTGGCTGCACGATCGTTGCGGGTCGCCCGCCTCCCGGTGACCAGGTCCACGTCGTGCGCGTCGAGGGCGGCGACGAGGGTGGGGATCTCGTCGGGCTCGTCCTGCCCGTCGGCGTCGATCAGCGCCACGACAGATCCCGACGTGAGGCCCAGCCCCACCCGGAGCGCCTCGGACTTGCCACGGTTGACCCGCAGCCGCACCACCCGCACCCACTCCAGGCCGAGGGCCTCCACCGCGGCGGCGGTGCCGTCCTTGCTGCCGTCGTCGACGACGATCACCTCGTGGCTACCTTCGATGCGAGCCAGGGATCGCCCGACGCGGGGCAGCAGGGAGGGCAGGCTCTCGGCCTCGTCGAACGCGGGGATCACCACCGACACCCTCACCGCGGCACCCGCGTACGGTGCCGCGGCGGGTGTGGCGGTGGGTGTCGACGCGCCCGCCCGGACGGGGTCGGAGGCCGTCGGCACGACCGGCAACGGTAGTCCCGCGGCCGTACGGGCCGGCGTGACCCGGTGCTACCTTGCGCGCCCGTGGCCGGCCCGGACCCTCGAGCGAGCCACGCGATCACGGTCTTCCTGGGCACCAAGGCGCAGTACATCAAGACAGCCCCGGTGCTGAGCGAGCTGGATCGGCGGGGGGTCGGCTACCGGGTCATCGACTCGGGCCAGCACGCTGCGATCATGGCCGAGCTGCGCCGCGAGCTCGCAGTGCGCGACCCCGAGTTCAGCTTCGGTGGATCCCGCGACGTCACCACCGTGCCCGGCGCGCTGGGGTGGTCGGCCGGCGTGGCGAGTTGGCTCGTGCGCCGGCGGCGGTTGCGCGAGGAGGTGTTCGGACCGCGGGCCCGGCTGTGCCTGGTGCACGGCGACACGCCTTCGACCCTGCTCGCGTGCCTGCTGGCCCGGCGCGCCGGCCTCGAGGTGGTGCACCTCGAGGCCGGGTTGCGATCCCACCACCTCCTGCACCCCTTCCCCGAAGAGCTGATCCGGCTGGTGGTGATGCGGGCGTCCGGCGTCCTGTTCGCTCCCGACGAGGTGGCGATGGCCAACCTGGTGGACCTGCGGCTGCGGGGCCGTGCCCTTCTCGTGCCGGGCAACACCTCCATCGACGCCCTGCGAACCTCGCTGGGCGAACCCCCGGCGCCCGCTTCGGGCCCGGCGGTCGTGACCATGCACCGGGTCGAGAACCTGCACGCCCGTGGCGCTGTGGAGGGGTTCGTGGCGCTCGTCGAGCGCCTGGGGGCGAAAGGACCGGTCCGCTTCGTGGTGCACGGCCCGACCCGGGCGGTCCTCGAGCGTGGCGGTCACCTCGCCCGCCTGGTCGCGGCCGGTGTGGAGACCGTCCCGTTGCTGGGCCACCGCGACTTCGTCAGGCTGCTCGCTGCGGCCCCGCTCGTGGTCACCGACGGTGGGTCCATCCAGGAGGAGTGTGCCCTGCTCGGGGTGCCGACGCTGCTGTGGCGCCGGCGCACCGAGCGGCCCGACGGGCTCGGCGCGAACGTGGTGCTCGGCCGGGACCGGCCCGAGGTGGTCGAGCGCTTCGTGCGCGACCCGTCGCCTTGGCGCCGCGGCCCCGCCTGGGCGGACCGCGCCAGCCCGGCGGCTTGGATCGCGGACCAGGTCGTGGCCCGGGCCGCGAGCGCCGAGCAGGCTGCGCTCAGCGGCGGGTGAGGCCCGGTCGACCCGCGCGGGTCGCTGCGGTGAGCACCCGGTCGAGGATCTCGTCGTTGCGTCGCTCGCGCCGTACCAGTTCTGCCGCGGCCTCGGCCATGGCGTCATCGGCGCCGACGAGGGTCGAGGCCTCGGCCAAGCCGTCGAGCCCGCCGGGCTCCCAGCGCAGCGAGCGCGTGGCGGCGGGCCCGAGGTCGGAGCCGAGCGAGGAGACCTTGTCGGTGTAGCCGATGAGCGCCGCCGGGCGGTGGCTCAACGCGGCGGCCACCGCAGCGTGGTAGCGCATCGCCACCACCAACCGGCTGGCGCCGATCGTCGCCAGCCCGTCGGCCAGCCCGGCTACATCCGTGGTCACCGGGGTGGCCATGCGTGCCGCCACGGCGCTGTGCACCCCCTCGTCGCCGGGCCCGCCGAGGGCGACCAGGTGCACGGCGAGGCCGCTGCGGCGGGCGAGCGCGTCGAGGCCGCCGGCCGCCGCGCTCAGGAACCACTCGGGGCCGGGGTCGGTGCGCCGCCACGACACGGGCAGGCGGTGCCGCTCGCCGCGCCACGGCCGCAGGCAGGCGACGATTCGATCCAGCGGCTCGACCGCCGGCGGGGGCAGCGAGAACGCCAGGTCGGCCGCCACGACTGGGCGGTCGAGTCCGATGTCGGCGAGCAGGTCGGCCGAGGAGTCGTCCCGCACGCTCAGCGGCACACCCCCTAGCGCGGCGCGCACGCGGGCGCGGCTCGCTCCGGTGGTGAGCCGGCCGGCGCCGAGGCCGACGCCCCCGACCCGACGGCGGGTGAGGCGGGCCCGCACGACGGGCGCCAGGTGGAGGTCGAGGTTGAGCGAGGAGGTCTCGTCCTGGAGCAGGCCACCGCCCCCGAGGAACAGGGCTGCGCCCAGCGTGCCCGGCGCGAGCAGGGTGCGCCGCCGGCGTGCTGTGGGTCCGTGGGCGGCGACGGTTTCGGCCGGTGAGACCGACAGGGCGTCGACGGCGAGGCCCCGCGCGGTCAGCTTGGACCGCAACGCCGCGAAGACGAGCTCGTCGCCCAGGTTCTGCGAGCCGATCCATGCGGCGACGGTGACCCGGCGCCCGGTCCCCGACCACTCGGGGTCCCCCCCGTGCCGGGCTCGGGTGCCCGCCTCGTCCATCCACCCATGGTGCCACCGCTGCCCCGTGCCACCGCGGCCCGGTGCCACCGCGGCACGACCGGGCCGGCGCCCTAGGCGCTGGCGAGGGCGAGGAGCCGGGCCAGGTAGGACGCCATCTGATCGCGTCGCACGCCCTCGCGGGGTCGGTAGCTCCCGTCCGCGTGGCCCTGGACGATCCCTGCCTTGGCCAGCGCGTTGATGTCGGCGTGGTGCAGCGCCGAGTCGTCCCAGAAGTAGTCCAGCGTCGCCGCCGCCAGACCTCGCCCGGTGATGAGCCCGTAGGCCCGCGCCGTCCAGGCCGCCATGCGGTCCCGCTTCATGGCCACGGTGCCCAAGAGGCGCCATGTCCCGTCCCCGTTGGCCTCCTCGCCGGTGCGGACCTCGGCCGAGGAGAGTCGGATGACGCCCACGGCGACGAGCTGGTTTGCGGCCAGCTCGTGGACGCTGCCGGTGTCGTCGCTGAACACGTCGGGGGGCGCCGCGGGCAGGGCGACCCCGGCAGCTCGCAGGAGCCGGGCGACGAAGCTGGCCATCTGGAGGCGGTTCACCGCCGCCGCCGGCCCGTAGGTGCCCGCCGAGATCCCCTCGGCGATGCCCTTGGAGACCAGGCACTCCACCGCGAGGTGGTGCGCGTTGGTGGCTGGTACGTCGGCGAAGGTCTGGGTGGGACCAGGGGGGCAGATGCCGGTCAGGGACGGGACCGGACCGGTGGGCACGATCGGTGCCGGCGCGCCGAAGTCACCGCGGGCCTGGGCGGCGCGAAGGCTCGGGTAGGGGTTGAGGTAGTCGGTGCCGTAGGGGTCCACGACGCGTGGGTCCCGCACGGAGAGGTGCAGGTGGGGGTCGGTGGACTCGGCGTTGCCCGAGTCGCCCATGAAGCCGATGAGCTGCCCGCGCCCGACGCGGCTGCCCACGGCGAGCCCCGGGGCGTAGGCGCGCGACGGGCCGCCGAGGCCGTCGTCAGTGCCGGGGTTGTCGTTGTCGAGGTGGATGTAGGAGTAGCGCCGTCCGTCGTCGCCGTCGATGGAGATCCAGTATCCCGACAGGGCGGAGGGGGTCGAAGGCATGCTCGCGATCCGCCCGGAGTAGGCGGCGCGTATCGGAAGGCCCTTGCTGCCGATCAGGTCGGTGGCCTTGTGCGCGCCGGACGAGCGCGCGGCGTGGTACCAGTCGTCGTACCAGACCCGCGACGGGTCGGTCGGGAACGACAGGTCGATCACGGCGTCGTAGGGCGGTGACGCGGCTGCGGCGGGCACGACCCGGACCTGACCGACCAGGCCGCCCAGTACCGACAGCGAGCAGGCGAGAGCGAGCAGGCGGCGGTGCACGTCCCACCATCGGCACGGGGCCGGTGGCGCTGAAGCCCGACCGGACCCGCGTCCTGCCCAGCTGACGCGCAGCGGGTCAGCTGGGGTCAGCGGCGACGTGCCCTCATCGCGCCGAGCGCGGCCACTGCCAGCACGTCGCGAACGGCGGTTAGGGCCCGGTAGCCGCCCACGACCAGGGCCAGTCCCCCGAAGGGCTCCCCGGCGAGCAGCCCGGCCACGGCCACCTCGAACACGCCGGCGCCCTGTGGGGCCAGCACGGCGACGAAGCCGGCCGCCCAGGCGAGCAGGAAGACAGCGACCGTCTCGGGCAGCGAAGCCACCTCGGCTGCGGGGAACGCCTCCAGGTAGATGGCGAAGGCCAGCGCCGAAGCGAGCCAGAACACCACGATCTGGCCGGTGAGCGCGGCCCACGGCGCCCAGCCCAGGCTCGGGGCCTCGTGGCCGCGCCGCCGGGACAGCGCTGCGACCGCGGCGTTGAGAGCCGGCGGTGATGCGACCACGGCGAGCACTGCGCCGAGCGGGACGAGCCAGGCCCGGTCGTCGGTGCCCACCCCCGCCAGGGCGGCCGTCGCCGTTCCCAGTCCCACCGCGACCACGAACGACAGCACCGTCTCGAGCGCGGCCGTGGCGCCGAGCGCCATCGGGGGCACTCCGCGGCGGGCGAGGTCGGCGACGCGGCCCACCGCGTACCACACGCCTCCCGGCAGGTACCGCGCCGGGAGCGCCCGTACGGTGGTCTCCAGCACGTCACCGACCGGGGTCGGACTGCCCATGGCGCCGAGCGCGCTGGACCAGAACCAGGCGCTCTGGACAAGTGACAGGCCCAGCAGCGCCAGTGCCCCAAGCAGCGGCAGGAGACGGGCACCCGAGATCAGGTCGGCCAGCTCGTCGCGCCGGGCGACGACCAGCGCGACGGCGCCCAGGGCCACGGCGGCCAGGTAGGCGCGCCTGGCCAGCACGAGGCGGCGACGCCGAGGCGCTGCCGGCTGAGGGCTCAAGCGTGTGGATCGGCCAGGTTCGACTCGATGAGCCAGTCCAGAGCCCTCACGGTCATGGCCGCCACCTGGACCCGCCGGAGCTGGCCGGCGGGCTGGTAGTAGCCCTGGGACACGCCGGTCACGATCCCGCCGGCGGCCAGGCGGTTGATGGCGCCCTCGTGCACCGAGGACTCGTCGTCGACGAAGGGGTCCGTCACGTTGGCCGGTGGGCCCAGGCCGGAGTGGTCCAGCGCCCGGGACACCATTGTGGCTCCCTGGGCCCGGGTCACGGTCAGGCCGGGCTCGAACCGGCGTGGGGCTGTGCCGGTGACGACCCCGACCGCCGCGAGCTGGTTGATCGCGTGCTCGTGCACCGAGCCGTCGTCGTCGTCGAACGCGTCCGGTGGCGCGTCGGGCAGCTGGGCCCCCGCAGCGGCGATCTCGCGAGCCACGAAGCTGGCGAGCTGCGCCCGCGACACGACGCCGGCCGGCGAGAAGGTGCCGGGTCCGGTGCCGAAGGTGATGGCCCACCAGGTGGCGCAGTCCGCGTAGGTGGCCGCGCCGGTGCCGGCCTCGACGTCGGTGTATCCAGCGGAGGGGACCTGCCCCTGCGGGCACGAGCTGCCGATCAGGCGGGGCGCCACCGGTGGCGGCAGCGACGCGGCGCCGTCGAGCAGGTCGAACCAGTCCGAGCGCAGCCCGAACGTCGAGCGCAGGCCGTTGCCGGTCACCTCGACGGTCTTGTCGGTGCCCGTCAGGCGCAGCTTCTGCACGCGCCCGCCCATGTCGCCGTACCCGTTGCGCTCGGTCACCCGGGCGTCGACCAGGGTTCCCAGGCCGTAGCGGGACTCGATGTCGGCCCGAACGATCGTGGTCGACCAGTCGTGGTAGCTGTTGAGCGCTACGGCGTCGCCCTCGTCGGGCACGGCCGGGAACGTGCCGCCGGCCGTGTAGCCGCCGGTGGACGAGGAGAACTCGGTGCGGGCCACGGTGGTGCCGAATGCGCGGACCTCGCCCGCGGTGGCCGAGGTGGCGGCGTTGCTGTTGGGGTGCTCGGCGAGGGCGCCGGCGTAGACCTGGCAGGACGTGGTGTCGCAGGTGGTCGCGGCGGCGTTCAGGTCGCTGTGGTAGTCGCCCCAGCGGGCGTCGCCTGCGGCGGCGTAGCTGCGGGCGGCCACGGCCTGGGACTCCAGCGCGGCCATCCCCCGTCCGCCTTCGGCATCGCCCCACCAGGCCGGCATCTCGGCTGGGACCACGCCCCGCACGTAGTCCTCCAGCGAGACCCAGTTCACCGTCTGGGCCACCCCGAGGTTGGTGCCGCCGCTGGCCTGTCGTACCGCGACGAGGGCGCCGCGGTACCGAGGTCCGCCGGGCGCCGTGCAGTTGCGCAGCAGCGTCGAGTCGGCGGTGACGTTCGGCGCGGCCACCCAGACCGGGCCGTCGACCACCGTGGCGGGTCCCCAGGCCTGGGGAGTGCACGACTCGGCGAACTGCACGTCGAATCGACCATCGACACGCTGGGTGACCCGCGCCCCGCCGTGCACGGTGGGCTCGGTGACGCCGAGCACGTCGACGCCGCCGGGGGCGTCGGCCACGAGCGGCTTGGTCCTGTTGGCGGCTATCAGCACCGAGAGCGTCGACGGCGACAGGGTGAGAGACGTGGTTCCGCCGTAGTAGTGGGCCAGGATCTGGTCCGAGCTCCACGGCCCGCCCGAGCGTCCCGTCGCGTACCCGAAGGCCCCGTACTGGCCCATGCCCCTGCCGTGCCCCCAACCGTGGCCGACGACCTGGAGCTCGTCGGGCAGGGTGGTCGCCCCGGTGACCACCACCCCGGCGGAGCTCGCGGCCCCGGCTGGGGCCACCGGGCCCCATGCCAGCGTGGCGGCGCCGAGGGCGACCAGGGCCGTCACGGCCACCGCGATCCGCAGGGCGACGACGCGGGTGCGCGGGGCTACGGCTGGTCCGCCACCGGGTCGGGTGCTCGGCTGGCGCGGCATGGCTCCTCCTGGTCCGGGCGATGGTAGCGAGAGCGGTGCAGGAGCCTCGGGCGCGGCGCTCACCCGCCGAGCGTCGTGGCGGTGGCGGCGGGGGAGCGCTCCGCCACCACGGCGCGCACCACGAAGGCTGCTGCCGCGGCCCTCGCCAGCGGGGACGTCGGCGAGAAGGTGGACGAGCTGGTGCCGGTGACCACCCCGTTCCACCACACCCACAGCACGTCGGCGCAGTACGGGCTCGTGGCTGCCAGGTCGCTGAAGCCGCAGCGGCCCCCTGCTGTCAGGTCCTCGACGACGTCGGGTGGCGGGTCCTGCCCGACGGCGGCCAGGAAGCGGTGCGCCAACCGTGCCATGGCCTGCCGCGTGATCCGCTCGGACGGGTGGTACGTCCCGTCGGGGTAGCCGCCGACCACCCCGTGGGCGGCCAGCCACTCCACGGCCCGGTAGTGGGGATCGTCGGGCGCCACGTCGCGAAACGTCTGCGACGGCGGCGCCCACGAGCCGCTCAGCCCGCGATCGACGCGCGCCAGCATCGAGGCGGCCTGGGCGCGCGTCGCGGCCCGCGACGGGGCGAACGTGCCGTCGGGGTAGCCGGCCACGAACCCGTGGTCGGAACCGAGGCGGACGGCGTCGCACAAGGGGTGGTCGTCGGCGAGGTCGACGAACGGGCTCGGGCAGCGTGGGGCCAGGTAGGCGAGGCCGTTGCGGTCACCGGCGCGGTAGTCGACCAGGCTCGGCTCCGCCGAGGGGAACATCAGCTGGAGCTTCGCCCCCGTAGAGGCGCTGGTCGTGGGCCAGGCCGAGCGCGTGGCCCAGCTCGTGGCGCACCGTGCCACCGAGCAGCGCCGGGTCGCCGAGCACCGCGGGAGACAACCACACCATCCCGGCGTCCGGTGCGACCGGGTCCTCGATGGAGAACGGTCCACCGCAGCCTATGAGCTCGTCGTCGAGGGTCCCGCAGGGGCTCGTGGTGGACACCGTGATCCAGATCTCGCCGGGGATGTCGGGGGCGAGCCGGATCGGGTCGGCGGTGGTGAAGGCCCGAGAGCCCGTCGTGAACGACCAACCCGTCGCGCCGGACAGCTCCGGGGCGACCGTGGCGATCAGGTCCTCGAGGTCGCCGATCGCTTCGGACGCCGTGCCCGAGTCGACGCTGCGAAGGACGTAGGTCCCGTGGTTGCGGACCACCCCGGTGATGACCGTGAAGCCCTCCGGGCCGTCGAGGACATCGATCGGGCCCACGGTGAGGGACTGGGCCGCTGTGGCCGCTTGGAGCAGCAGCGGGTCCGGGCGAGCCGCGCCCACCACCACGTCGGGGCCGGCTGCCACCCAACGCGGCCCAGCCGGGGAGCGGGCCACGGGTGGCCACCCCGATGCGCCGGCACGGGTGCCGTCCCCGGCGAGGACCACCGTCGCAAGGACCAGCGCGCCGAGCACGGCCGTGCGCAGCGCGCGCCCCGGGACACGGGTCGTGCCGCCTGCGGCGGCCGGTGCAGGCGGGGCTCTCATCGCCGGAGGTCTAGCCGTCGGCCCGGAGCGCCGGAGCGCCGGAGCGCCGGAGCGCCGACGTGACGGCGCGCGCCCCGGGCGACGAGGATGCCGGCGTGGCCAGCGCCGAGTCGCCCTCCGGGGCCGGCACCCGCCGTCGGTCGGCCGTCACAGCGGTCGGCGCCTCTCTGGCTGTGGTCGCGGTGGGGCTCGTGGCGCGCACCATCTGGCGCGACCGTGACGAGCTGGGCGACGCGCTGGCCGATGCGGGGCCCGGATGGCTGGTGCTGGCCGGAGCAGGTGCCGCCGCGGCCATGGCGCTCATCGCCCTCGGATGGCGCGCCACCCTGCGCCTGCTGGGTGGTTCGCTCGACCGCCCCGAGACGCTGGCTCGCTACTTCGTCGGTGAGCTCGGCAAGTACGTGCCCGGCGGGGTGTGGGCCGTGATGGGCAGGGCCGAGATGGCGACCGCCGGGGGGGTGGGGCGCCTCCAGGCGTATTCGAGCGTGGCGCTGTCGCTGGCGTCGATGTACCTCGCCGCCGGCCTCGTGGTGCTCGCCGGCGTGCCGCTGGTGGCATCGGGTTCCGCGGTCTCGTACCTGTGGGTGCTCGTCGTGCTGCCCCTCGGCGTGCTCGGCCTGCACCCCGCTGTCGGCGAGCGGGGCCTGGCCCTGGCGCGGCGGATGACAGGGCGCACGATCGAGGTGCGAGTCCCTACCTGGTCGGAGTCGGCCCGCCTCGTCGCCCGCTACGTGCCGGTGTGGCTGGTGGTCGGAGCGTCCACCTGGGCGGTGGCCCGCTCGCTCGACCCCGCCGCCCCCCTCGCCGAGGTGGTCGTGGCCGCGGTGCTGTCGTGGATCGTCGGCTTCGTGCTGGTGCCGGTGCCGGGCGGGGTCGGTGTGCGCGAAGCGGTCTTCGTCGCCGCGGCGACCTCGCTCGAGCCCGCCGTCGCCGCTGGCGTCGCCCTGGCGGCCCGCGTGCTGTTCGTGGTCGTCGACGTGGGCGGAGCCGGGCTGGGCTGGTGGTGGCTGCGCCGCAACGACGATCGGACCCGAGCCCACGTCAGCCGACGACCCGGGCCTGGGTGAGGGATCGGTCAGGCTCGCTCCACCAGATCGGGTCGCCCTGCGCCGACGAGGGCGTGAACCAGAGCACGTCGTCGAACCCGTTGCGGTCGAAGTCAGCGGCGGAGGGCAGGTAGGTGCCGTTCACCTGACGCTCGGCGAAGGTGCGCTCGCCGCGACGCGTCGACATGAGCCAGACCGGATCGGCTGCACCTCCGGGCGCGTACCAGAACAGGTCGGTCGTCCCGTTGCCGTCGAGGTCGGCGCCGAAGGGGCGGTAGGTGCCGTTGACCACCAGTGGGGTGACCTCGAAGGCTCCCCGGGCGGCTCCGAACGCGAGCCGGTCCGCGGCGGCGCCGGGGCCGTACCACGCGACGTCCCCGCGCCCGTCGCCGTCGAAGTCGCCCGCCACTGGTAGGTAGGTGCCGTCGACGCGCACCGGCACGCTGGCGAAGCCGGCCGGCCCGCCATACCAGACGCGGTCGCCGGCGGTGCCGGGGCCGTACCAGAGCACGTCGTCGAAGCCGTCGCCGTCGAAGTCACCGGGGACCGGCTGGTAGGTGCCGCTGACGGTCACGACGGAGTTCTGCCATCCGAGCCCGTTCCAGTCCCAGCGGCGGTCCGCGGCCGCTCCCGGGCCGTACCAGATGATCTCGGTGCGCCCGTCGCCGTCGAGGTCGCCCGCGACCGGCACGTACCGACCGTCGACCCGGGCGACGCCCCGCACGAAGCGCCCGTCGGGCCGTCCCCACCAGACCTCGTCTGTGGCCGAACCCGGGCCGTAGACGAACGCGTCCTCGGTTCCGTCGCCGTCGAAGTCCCCGGTGAGCGTGCTGGTGACGACCGCCGGGCTGAAGGCGGCCACGGGTGCTGCCCCGGCAGCGGCGGACTCGAGCCCTGTGATGCCCAAGATGGCCGGTCCGGCCAGGAACCGCAGCGTGACCCACATCCGTCCCGAGCGGACCTCGACGCCCACCCCGACCCGGTTCACCGCCCTGTCCACGATGTTGGCACGATGGTCGGGCGACGCCATGAAGGCGTCGTGCACGGCGCCGATTCCGGCGCCCACACCCACGTTCTCGGAGACCTTGGTCCACGCCGGCTCGACCCAGCCCGCTACCTGTGCCAGAGCGGGGTCGTGCGATATCCCGCCCTGGTCGGCCATGGTCGTCGACCAACCGCGGGCGGTGGCGGCCAAGAGGCCGTCGGACACCACCGGGGCCAGCCCGGCGGACACGCGGGCCCGGTTGAGCGCTCCGAGCGCCTCGAGCTTCCGGCGAGCTGAGCGTCCACGCCGCGGCGGTGCTCGCTCCCGTGCTCGCCGCCGCCGGTCGCAGGCCGGGCAGGCCCGTCGTCGACGCGCACGCGATCGTCACGACGAGAGCCAGTCGGCGAGCCCGTTGCCATCTCGGTGTCATGGGGGGTTGTTCGGCGGCGTCCCGGATGACCTTGAGCGCCGGCGGCGACCGGTACCATCGGTGCCCGGTGCCCGGGGCCGGAACGCTCATCATCCAGATCCCGTGCTTCGACGAGGAGGACCAGCTCCCGGTCACCCTGGCCGCGCTGCCGCGTCACCTCGAGGGCTTCGATCGGGTGGAGTGGCTCGTCGTCGACGACGGTTCGACGGACCGCACCGTCGAGGTGGCCCGCGAGCACGGGGTGCAGCACATCGTGCGCCTCCGGTCGAACCAGGGCCTGGCCCACGCGTTCCAGGCCGGGTTGGATGCTGCGCTGAAGCTGGGCGCCGACGTGGTGGTCAACACCGACGCCGACAACCAGTACCAGGCGGGCGACATCGGCGATCTGGTCGCCCCGATCCTGGCCGGTCAGGCCGACGTGGTCGTCGGCGAGCGCGACATCGCCGGCACGACCCACTTCTCGCCGGCCAAGAAGCGCCTCCAGCGCCTCGGCAGCGCGATCGTGCGCCGGGCCTCTGGGACAGAGGTGCCCGATGCAACCTCGGGGTTCCGCGCCTACAGCCGTGACGCCGCCCTGAGCCTCACGGTCGTGTCGACCTTCACCTACACCCTCGAATCGCTGATACAGGCTGGCAAGGGCCGCCTCGCCGTCGCGAGCGTGCCTGTCGGCACCAACCCGGAGCTGCGCGGGTCCAGGCTCTTCGCCTCGACGGGCGCCTACGTGCGGCGCAACGCGCTGGCCGTGTTCCGCATCTACGCCAGCTACGAGCCCCTGCGGGTCTTCTCGGTCCTGGCCGGCCTGCTGGGGCTGGCAGCGGTGGCGGCGTGGACGCCGTTCCTTTGGAGCTGGATCGTCGACGGGCAGCGTTCCGGCCACGTCCAGTCGGTGGTGTTGGGCGGTGTGCTGGCCAGCGCGGCGGTGCAGGCGCTCGCTCTGGGCGTGCTCGCAGACCTGATCGCCGCCCACCGCCAGGTGTCCCAACGAACCCTGGAGAGGGTGCGCCGCCTGGAGCTCGCTGCGGGTGTCGAGCCGAGCGGGTACGTGGCCGCCGCGAGTGCGGCCGACCCCTCCCACTAGGATCGCTGGGGCCATGGCACCGCAACTCACCGGCGTCGCCGGCCCGGCGCGTCCCGAGGGCTCGCAGCCGCCGCGAACCCGCGAGATGCGCGGCGAGCTGCGCGAGGTGTCGAGGCGGCCCGGCCCCGTGCGCCAGGTGGTGCAGGTCTGGCAGCACCGCGAGCTGCTCGTGAACCTCGTCCGCAAGGACCTGCGGATCCGCTACAAGAGCAGCCTGCTCGGCTTCCTGTGGACCCTGCTCAACCCGGCGCTCTACCTGGTCGTGTTCTCGTTGGTCTTCCAGGAGATCCTGCGGACCAAGGTGCCCTACTACGCCGTGTTCCTGCTGTCGGGCCTGCTGGTCTGGAACCTGTTCGCCAACTCGGTGTCGGGAGCGACGACCTCGATCGTGGGCAACGCCGGGCTGGTCCAGAAGGTCTGGTTCCCTCGCCAGATCCTGCCGGTGGCGGCGGTGGGCGCGGCGCTGGTGCACTTCGTGTTCCAGCTCGTGGTCCTGGTGGCGGCCCTGGTGGTGTTCACCAAGGCACCGGCCTGGGACTACCTGCCCCTGGTGGTCCCGGCGCTCGTCGTGCTGTTGGTGCTGGCGCTGGGGATCGGGATGGCCCTGGGGGCGATCAACGTCTACCTGCGCGACACCCAGCACCTGCTCGAGCTGGTCCTGCTGGCGTGGTTCTGGCTCTCGGCGATCGTGTACCCCTACCGAGACGTGGCCGACCGCCTCGGCGAGCGGTCCGGCCTGATGCTCCTGAACCCGGTCATCTCGCTGGTGCTGGTGTTCCAGCGGGCGATCTACAACCCTCCCACGGCCGAGGGCGTGCTGCCCGACGCGGGTCACCTGTGGTACCTGCGAAACCTCGCCCTCGTCGGCGCGGGCGCGACGGCCGTGCTCTTCGTAGGCCTGCGCATCTTCGCCCGGCTCGAGGACGACTTCGCCGAGGAGATCTGAGCCCGTGACCACCACCGTCGTCGTGGAGGATGTCTCCAAGCGCTTCCGGCTGTACCAGTCCAAGCCGCAGTCGCTCAAGGAACGGGTCATATCGTTCGGCCGGGCGCCCGCCGAGGAGTTCTGGGCCCTGCGCGACGTGAGCCTCGAGGTGTCCCAGGGCGAGACGTTCGGCCTGCTGGGCCACAACGGCTCGGGCAAGTCGACTCTGCTCAAGTGCATCGCCGGCACGCTGCGCCCCACCCGGGGCCGGGTCGCCCTCCGAGGGCGGGTCGCGGCGCTGCTCGAGCTCGGCGCCGGGTTCCACCCCGAGCTGACCGGCCGGGAGAACGTGTACCTGAACGGCTCGATCCTCGGGTTCTCCGAACGCCAGATCGACGGGATCTTCGACGAGATCGTCGAGTTCGCCGAGATCGAGCCGTTCATCGACCAGCAGGTCAAGCACTACTCGTCGGGCATGTACGCCCGCCTCGGCTTCGCGGTGGCCATCAACGTCGACCCCGATGTCCTGCTCGTCGACGAGGTGCTCTCGGTCGGCGACGAGTCCTTCCAGCGCAAGTGCATCGACCGCATCAAGAGCTTCCAACGCGAGGGGCGCACGATCGTGCTGGTGACCCACGCCGCCGACCAGGTCCGTGTGCTGTGCGACCGTGCCGCGGTGCTCGACCGGGGCCGCCTCATCGTCGACGGCGCCCCGAACGACGCGGTGCGCGCCTTTCGCGAGGCGCTCGCCGAACGAGGCATCGAGGTGGCCGAGCACTATGCCGGCCGGCACGAGCCCGGCCTGCGTGGGGGGCGCCACCTGACCGGGGACGTGCGCTTCACCTCGGTCCGCCTCGAGTGCCCCCAGGGCCGGAGCCACCTGCGCACCGGAGACGGCATCGTCGCGCGGATCGGCTACGAGGCGCGCCGGGCCGTGCCGGACTGCATCTTTGCTCTCGAGCTCCACGACCAGGACGGGATGCGCCTGCTGGGCACCAACACCGAGCACCTGGGGCTCGCGCTGGGAGTGCCCGCCGGTCCCGGTGAGATCGTGTTCACCATCGGCTCGGTGCCCCTGCTCGACGGGATGTACGCGTTCAGCTTCGGCATCCACGACACCCAGGGCATCGAGTTCGACCACCGCGACCAGCTCGACAAGGTGGCGGTCGAGAGCTCCGGCCGGCTGGCCGGGCGGGTGGCGTTCCCGATCGCAGTGGAGCACAACCCGCACGGAGCAGCCCGCGTGGACCGCGCCGCTGGTTGAGAGCGGTCCCGCGGGCGCGACGTCTGGGGGTGCATCATGGTCGCATGACGCGCACCCGGCGCAGGGCGTCGACCCGATCGGCGGTGCTGGCGCTGCTGGCGCTGGTGGCTGCGCTGTCCGGGGGGCTGGTCACGTCCCACCCGGCGGGTGCCTACGGGATCTCCGGCGACACGGTCGTGGTACCGATGTGCTTCCCGTTCCCCACCAAGGTGAGCGTTGCCAACACATGGGGCGCACCGCGCTCGGGGGGTCGCACCCACGAGGGGATCGACGTCTTCGCCGCCAAGGGCACACCGGTCGTCGCCGCCGACGACGGGGTGGTCACGTTCCTGTACACCAACGCCGCCCTGTCCGGGCGGGGGATCGGGATCAAGGACGCCCAGGGCTGGCAGTACGCCTACGTGCACCTCAACAACGACAACCCCGGCACCGATGACGGCGCCGCTCCGCTGTCGGCGGGGATCCTGTCGGGATTGCGTGTGGGTGACCGGGTCCTGCGTGGCCAGGTGATCGGCTGGGTCGGTGATTCGGGCAACGCCGAGACCACCCCGTCGCACACCCACTTCGAGCTCAAGCAGACCTTCAACGACGCCGACCCCGACAACGACGTCAAGTACAACCCGTACGAGTCCCTGATCCGGGCCCAGCCGTGCCGGCCGGCACCCGTGGGCCGGTCGATCGCCGTCAACCCCAACGGGGGTACCTACACCCTCACCGGGACCGGCCACATCGTGGCCGTCGGCGCACCGCACTTCGGCGAACCGACCTTTTCGACCGACATCGCGCGCGACCTGGCGGTCATGCCCGACGGGCGGGGCTACGTGGTGCTCGACGGCTACGGCGGGATCCACCGGTACGGCTCGGCGGTCGCCGCCCTCGAACCCTTGCGCTTCGACAGCCCCTACTGGCCCGGCTACGACATAGCCCGCTCGCTGGCGATCACGGCCGACGGGGCAGGCTATGCAGTGCTCGACGGGTGGGGGGCGGTGCATGTGGTCGGTTCGGCGGTCCCGGCGCTCGACGGGGTCCGCTCGAGCGGCCCGTACTGGCCGGGCCAGGACGTCGCCCGCTCGCTGGCGTTGATGCCCGATGGCGCCGGTTACGTGGTGATGGACTGGTTCGGTGCCGTCCACCGGGTCGGCTCAGCCGTCGAGTCGCTCGCCGGCGTGGTGCATCGTGGCTACTGGCCCGGCTGGGACGTGGCGCGCGACCTGGCCCTCGACCGCAGCGGCGCCGGCTATGCCGTGCTCGACGCGTGGGGTGCGCTGCACGTGAGCGGGCAGTTCCCGCTGGGCTCGGCGGGCCTGTCCTACGGCCCTTCGCAGCCGTCGTGGCGCTCGGTGGCGCTGGGCACCTCGAAGGTCCACGCGGTGCGCATCGACGGGCTCGTCCAGCGCTCGGACTCCTTCGACTGAGCTGGAGGGTTGGGGGCATCGGGCGTCGGCTTCCGATGGCGGGTGCCCCGAACCTCTGGGGGGGGGTCGCATTCGAGCACGACCCGCCAGTCGAGGATCACGCCATGCACCTGCCGGTTGCCCGGATCGCGCCCGGGGAAGGGGGGCCTGCCACTGGATCGGTGGGATTCCGGGCCTGGTGAGCAGCCCCCGCATCGCGCGCTCGAGAACCGACTCCTGGATGTCCTCGCCGGCCCCGAACGTCTCGAGGACGGCGCGCAGCCGCTGCAGGTTCCGGCCGCCCCTTGGGGCAGCTCGCAGTACCGGTCGCGCACCGCATCGAGCAGGGCCCGGGTGCGTGTCCGTGCCTCGGGCGAGCGCTTGTCGAAGCCTGGTGGGTGACGTCGTAGGCGCCAGGTCGATGAACGCGTGGTCCGATGAACGCGTGGTCCAGCGACACGCAGGGGATCTGGTCGATCACGGTCTTGGGGACATCGATCCCTCGGCGGACGACGGTGGCCGTGCTGGTGGCGGGCGAGCTGGGCGATCTTCTCGTCGATCCGCCTGTTCACGGCGTGCTGAACACATTGTGAATCAATGACAAACAGCGAGTGACCTCAAGAGGCTGCATCCCAGATCTCGGCATCGCTGAACCCTGGCCGGTCCAAAGGAGGCTGCGGGGATCGGTGCATCGTGCCTGCTTGCGCTGTTGCCCGTTTCCGGGGCGCTCGGCGCTGTGGGCGGGCGGCTGCCAGGATCCGACGCATGGCAGCGCCTGGAGCAGGGGTCGACGTCACGCCGGACCTCGTGCGCGCCCTGCTCGAAGCTCAGCACCCGGACCTGGCATCGCTCCCGGTCCGGCTGGTCGCCAACGGCTGGGACAACACCATCGTGCGGCTGGGTGACGAGATGGCCGTGCGCTTGCCGAGGCGCGGGCTCGGCGCCGCGCTCGTCGTGGACGAGCAGCGCTGGCTGCCGGAGCTGGCGGGCAGCCTGCCCCTGCCGATCCCGTCGCCGCTCCGGCTGGGGCAGCCTGGGTGCGGCTACCCGTGGCCATGGTCGGTGGTGCCGTGGCTGCCCGGTACCGACATCGAGCGGACGCCGGCGGCGGACTGGCACGACGCTGCTCGGCGACTCGGCCAGTTCGTGGCTGCTCTCCATCGTCCCGCCCCGCCCGATGCTCCTGCGAACCCGTATCGGGGCGTCCCGCTCGCAGATCGGGCCGAGCGCTTCCACGTCGGGCTCGACAGCCTGGTCGGCTCGTTGCCCGACCGAGCCAGCCTCGGTGATGCTTGGGACCGACTCGTGGCCACCCTGCCCTGGCCCGGGCCGCCCTTGTGGCTCCACGGCGACCTCCACCCCCTCAACCTCCTCGTCCACGAGGACCGGCTATCCGCCGTGATCGACTTCGGCGACGTCACGTCCGGTGATCCAGCCAGCGATCTGGCCGTCGCGTGGATGCTGCCGGCCGCCTTCCGGGTCGCCTGCGCACCGCGCCACCCGCCGGACGACGCCAACCTCTGGGCCCGGGCCCGGGGTTGGGCCCTGGTCCTCGGCGTCGCCTTCGCCAACGGTGACGACCGCGTCGCCGCCATCGGCCGCCGCACGCTGGCCGCCGTGCTGGCCGACGGCTGATCCCGCCTGCCCGCCCGTAGCCGGCAGGTCAGCCCAGGGCGGTCGCCACCACCGCGTAGTCCTGGGGGCCGAACAGGTGGTGGTTGAGCCGCTCGAAGCCCTCGTCGAGGCGCTGGGCCCACTCGGGCAGCGCGGCGCGATCCTCGGCCAGGGGCAGGCCGAGGTCGTAGCGGGGAGCGAAGTAGCGGACCTCCGTGCGCCCGAAGCCCGCCTGCTCGCACACGAAGGTGAGCAGTGAGGGGTGCAGGGGCCACACGTGCGAGGGATCGAGGATGAACGAGTTCGTCAACACGTACATCGTCATCGGGTTGGGTGTCTCGGCGATCAGGATCCCTCCGGGCCGCAACCGGCTCCGGGCCAGCTCGACGACCTCGGTGACGATCTCGAACGGGAGGTGTTCGACCACCTGCAAGGCGCAGATCGCGTCGAGGGAGCCCGCCGGCAGGGAGCGGAGGTGCTCGACGGCGTCGGCCAGCACGACGTCGAGGCCCGCGGCGCGGGCCACCTCGACCATTCCCGGGTCGAGGTCGACACCGCGGGCCTCCACGCCGCCGGCGGCCAGCGCCCCCACCAGCTCGCCCCGTCCGCAACCGATGTCGAGGACGCGGGTCCTGGCGCGCAGGTCTTCCCAGTACCGCTCGCGAACCGTTGCCAGCACCTGCTCGGAGGTGCCCCGGAACCGCCGCTCGAAGGTGACGTAGTCGAAGGGCGCCCCGGGGCCCGGCCGCGGCGCGCCCTCACCCTCGCCCGGTTGCGGGCCTCCCTCCGGCGTCGGATCCTGCGTCGAGCCACCGTCGAGGCGGGAGGATCCTGCGGAGCCGGCGATCTCGCCCCCGCGCGCCGCGCCAGCGCGCACCGCCCGGGAGAGGTCGTTGACGCGGACGCGCAGCTCCTCGAAGCGCTCGGCCACGCCGGGTAGCCCTGCGCTGGGCGCGATCGCCTGCCCGAGGCCTTCGAGCTGGGACCGGACCTGGTCGACGACCTCGCGCACGGCGTCCAGCTCGGCCCTGGCCACCTGGCGCTCGACCTCGGCCTGGCGCAGAGCGCGCTCCACGTCATCGAACACGAGCGACGCCGCGCTGCGCACGGTCTCGTCAGCGCCCACCCTCAGGCGGTCGTGCAGGGCCGGCTCCAGTCGCACCGCGAGGCGCTCCACCATCCGTACGGCGACGGGACGCAGCGCGGCGCGCGCCAGGCGCCGTGCGCCGCTCTCGGGTACAGGGGCTTCGGCCGCTGCCGGGTCGATCGGTGGCTGGTCGGGTTCGGTCACGACGTCCTCCGCGTGCAGGGCGCTCCGAGGCTCGACACAGCGGCCGCGCCACGGCGGGCGACGAACGAGCCGGCGGGAGTGCCGAGCTCGTCGAGTCTGTCTCCCACGGCGGTGCTGGGGTCGAAGACGGTGCCGTCGCGCAGGCGCCGGGCCAGCGCCGCCGCGATCCGAGTGAGGTCGAACCTGTCGTGGACCGCCGCCGACGTCGTGCACGATCGGCGGGTCTCGGCGGCGGGGTCGGCCAAGGCGGCGGACCCTGTGCGCTCGGCGGCGCCGGCATGGTCGAGGTGCACGAGCCCAGCCAGCGAGCCGGGTAGTTGCGCGAAAGCCCCCTCGTCGACCAGGACGGGCAGGCCGCAGGCGAGCGCCGGCAGCACCCAGCGGGGTTCGGCGGTCACCACCGTCGCCGACCCCATGACCTCTCGGGCCGCGGCATCGCTCACCAGCTCGGCCGGGCGCAGGTCGCCGACCCACGGTGCCGGCAGCCCCAGGCGTACGCGGCGCCGGGATCGCACCAGCGGTGGCATCCAGGCGAACCCGGCCAGCTCGCGGGCCGCGGGCGCAGCGACGACGACCTCGAGCCCCTGCACCGACCGGGTCCCGGCGAGCACCACCCCTGCGCACGCCGCGTCCTGCCAAGCCTCGAGTCCGTGGCGCGCCAGGGCAGGCTCGTCCAGCCAGGCCACGGTGGGGCCTGCGCGGGCCCAGCGCATCGCCGCAGCGGGGTCGCCTTCCGCGGCGAAGTGCGCAGGCCCGGTGCTGGTCGACTCCGCGGCCGACGCGGCGACCGGGCGCAGGTGTGTGGCCAGCGCGACGAGCAGGGCGAGCGCAGGGCGGTCGACGCGGGCGCCGTGCACGACGAGCTGGCGACGGCTGCGCACTCAGCTCTCCACGAGGCGCGCCACCACATCGGGCCACGCCAGCGCGGCCACACGCTGGCGGCCCGCTTCGCCCATGCGCCGCGCCCGAACGGGGTCGGCGACCACCTCGTCGATCGCGGCGGCCACCGCGACGGGGGTCGGTTCGACGATCAGTCCCGTCACGCCGTGCTGCACCCACTCGAGCACGCCCCCGGCGTCGTTGGTGGTCACGACGGGCTTGCCCGCGCAGAAGGCCTGCAGGGTGACGTAGCCGTAGTCCTCCTCGAAGGGGGTGTAGACGACCGCCGCCGCGCCGGCCATGAGCTCCACCAGCTCGTCGTCGGGCACGAACCCGGCGAGACGCAGGCGCCCTGCGGTGCGATCGTGGCGAGCCCGGCCGGCCAGGTCGTCGCGCATGGTCCCGCGCCCGGCCAGGACCAGGCGCGCCGGGCCGCGCAGGTGGGCGAGCGCCTCCACCGCCAGCTCGGGGCGCTTGTTGGCCTCGAGGCGGCTCGGGCAGAACACGTAGTCGCCGAAAGGGCCGTCGTGGAACCGATCGTGCAGCGGGGGAGGGTGGTACAGGGGCTCGGAGGCCAGGCCGTTGAAACGGGCCAAGCGGTCGGTGACCAGCTCGGACAGCGTGAAGATCCGCTCCGCCTCGCCCAACGCCACCGTGTCCCACCCGGTCAGGAGGCGCTGGGCCTCCAGGCCGGCCTCGTCGTCACCGAAGTCGGACCAGGCCGTGTCGCACGCGTCGTAGGCGGCCCGGTGCTGGTGGAACAGCCAGACCCGCTTGCGCGGATGGCGGGCGAAGTACGAGGGGAAGTTGGTGGCGATCACCAGATCGGCGTCGAGGGGGACCAGCCGCCAGGCCATGGCGGCGTCGAACACGCGGGCTCGGTCCCAGGCGGTGGGGATCCGCACCAGCTCTGCCTCGTGGCCGGCCCTTCGCAGCTCGCGAACCAGGTTCTCCTGGGCCAGCTCGGCCCCGCCCCGCACGAATGGAACCTGGGCTCCACAGACGCAGATCCTCATATGCCCGCGGGGACCTGTGGCACGGCGGGCCAATGTACCTTGCCCCATCGGCAGGCCGTTACAGTCACGGCCCCTGTGGACCGCTCCCGCCGCATCGCCGTCGTCCCGCCCCGGTACGGCCCGGGCGTGGTCGGCGGGGTCGAGGCTGAGCTGGCCGAGGCGTCGCACCGCCTGGCGGCGCGGGGCTGGGAGGTCGAGGTGCTCACCACCTGCGCCCGGGACCACTATCGCTGGGAGAACCACTTCTCCCCGGGGGTCGAGACCGACGGGGGCCTGACCGTGCGGCGCTTCCCGGCGGTCGTCGACACGGCCCGTGCCGAACGGGCCGCGATCGGGGCAGCGATCTCGGCGGGCGAACCGGTCGACATCGGTGCCCAGCAGCGCTGGATGAACGACGACATGCGCAGCCCGGAACTCTACCACCACCTGCTCGACCACGCCGAGGAGTACCGAACCATCATCACCGGGCCATACCTGGCCTGGACCACCTTCGCCATCGCCCAGCTCTGCGGTCACCGGACCCTGCTGCGCCCGGCGCTGCACGACGAACCCGAGGCTCGTCTCGAGCTGTTCGCGCCGCTGTTCAGCGGCGTGGGCTTCGTGTGGTACGTGACCGAACCGGAGCAGCGACTCGCCCGCGCGCGCTTCACCGACCTGTCGCCCGGCGCCGAGATCGGGGCCGGGGTGGCCGTCCCGACCGGCTACGACCCGGACCGGTTCCGCCGGGAGCACGGGATCGAGGGCCAGTTCGTCCTGTACGCCGGTCGGCGCGAGGGGGGCAAGCGCTGGGAGTGGCTGCTCGAGGCGTTCGCAGCCGCCGTGGCTCGCCACGACCTTCCCTTCGCTCTGGTCACCATGGGCACCGGTGACGTGAACCCACCGCCCTCGGTGGCCGAGCGGGTGTTCGATCTGGGCTTCCTCGACGACCGTGATCGCGACGACGCCTTCGCCGCGGCCGCCGCCTACCTGCAGCCGTCGCCCTACGAGTCCTTCAGCCGCACGGTCATGGAGTCCTGGCTGGCCGGGACCCCCGTGCTGGCCAACGGGGCGAGCGAGGTCGTGGCCTGGCACTGCGAGCGCTCCGGCGCCGGGCTCACCTTCGACGACGCCGACGAGCTCGGCGAGTGCCTCGCCTTCGTGGCCGAAGAGCCCGAGGCCGCCGCCGCGCTGGCGGCACGCGGTCGGGCCTACGTGCTGGCCCACTACCAGTGGGACGGCGCGCTCGACCGGCTCGAGGCGGCCATCGAGGAGCACTTCGCTTGAGCGGGCCCGGCGACGGTCACGACCGGATCCTGATGGTGACGCCCTATCCGCCGCTGCGCGACGGGATCGCCAACTACGCCGCCCAGGAGGTCAAGGCCCTGCGCGGGGCCGGCCACGACGTGGAGGTGCTCTCCCCGGGGCCGTCGGCCGCCCACCACCATCTCGACCTGCGCGGTCCGCGCGGTCCGCTGGCGCTGGCCCGCCGGGTGCGCGACTACGACCGGGTGATCGTGCAGTTCCACCCGGACGTGTTCTTCCCGCCCGGTGCCGGGCCGGCTCTGCGCGCCGCGACCATGGCCGGGCTGGTAGCTGCGTTCGCCGCCGCCCGCCACGTCGAGGTCCGGGTGCACGAGGTCGACTACTCCTGGGGGCGCGCGCGCCCACCCATGGCCGCCCTGGCGCGGTCGCTCTGGCGCCGCGTCGACCGCATCACCGTGCACACCGAGCCCGAGCGCACAGCGTTCGAGGCGGCCTTCGGCCTTGCCGCGGGCACCGTCGAGCTGGTCGGTCACGGCGCCAACTTCGAGCGTCGCACGGCGCTCGACCGCCCGGCGGCGCGCCGCGCCCTGGGGGTGGGCGCCGATGAGCTCGTGTTCGTGTCCATCGGCTTCCTGCAGCCGCACAAGGGCTTCGACCGGGCGATCCGCGCCTTCGGCGACCTGGGCAGGCACGGCTGCCGGCTCGACGTAGTCGGCTCGGTCCGCGTCACCGAACCCGACTACGTCGCGCACCGCGACGAGCTGGCTCGCCTGGCGGCTGCCACTCCCGGCGTGCGCCTGCACGAGGGCTACGTGAGCGACGAGACCTTCGACCGATGGTTGGTCGCTGCCGACGTCGTGGTGCTGCCGTACCGCCACATCTGGTCCTCGAGCGTGCTCGAGCGCGCGGCCACCTTCGATCGTCGGGTCATCGCCACCGACGTCGGTGGGCTGGCCGACCAGGCCGGTGAGGGAGTCGAGCTGGTTGCCGACGATGCCGGACTCGCGCGAGCGATGGCTGCAGCGGCCGAGGCCGCGGGCGTCAACGTCCCGTCGGCGTCGCGGCGCCCCGGCGCCGACACCTCGCCTGCAGGCGCGCTCCGCGACGGCGGCGACCTCCTGGGGGTCCACGGCCGCGGCGTCCGGGTGGCCGAGCCGTGGCCGGTCGCAGTGGCCGGGGAACGGGGCCCCGACCCGGTCGTGCTGCAAGCAGAGGTGCGTCGTCGCGCGGCGGCGCGCCGGCGCGACGACGCACCGCCGCCCGCCGGCGGCGGGACCGAAGCGCTGCCCTCGAGGGGAGACGGTGGGCGACTGGCGCGCCTGCCGGCGTTCTCGCTGCCCGAGCCGGTCTCGTCGCGCCCGCTGGGTCGGGTGGCCAAGAAGGTCGTGCACCGCGGGGCCTACTGGCTCGTCGCCCCCTTGGTCCGCCAGCTCAACGAGGCGCGCGCCGCGCTGCTCGACGACCTCCGTGCCCTCGGTGCCCAGGAGGGCCACGGTTCGGGCGGTCCCGGCGACGACGGCGACGGTCGCGGCCGCTCCGAGCACCGGAGCAGCTGAGCTCCGCTCAGCCCTCGGAGGAACCGAAGCGACCGAGCACCTCCTGGGCAGCCGCGGTCGGTGACACCCGGCCCTCGCCGACGGCGGCCTCGAGCGTGCCCAGCATGGCGCGTACCGCCGGATCGGCCCGCAGGCGCTCGACCAGTGTCTCGGTCACCTCGCTCCACATCCACGCCCGGGCCTGCGCGGAGCGGAGCTCGGCGAGGGCACCGCAGTCGGCCAGCCGGGCGTGGGCGGCGCCGATCGCCTCGGCCAGCTCGGCCACGCCCGCCCCGGTCAGCGCGGAAGCCGTGCGCACCTCCACGGACCATCCCGGGCGCTTGGGACGCAGCAGGTGCACCGCGTGGCGCAGCTCCGAGCACGCCCGCGCCGCCGGCCCGGCCAGGTCGCCGTCGGACTTGTTGACCACTATCAGGTCTGCCAGCTCCATGATCCCGCGCTTGATGCCCTGCAGCTCGTCGCCGCCGCCGGGTGAGGCGACGAGCACGAACAGGTCGACCATGTCGGCGACTGCCACCTCGGACTGGCCGACGCCGACGGTCTCGACCAGCACCCGGTCGAAGCCGGCGGCCTCGCACACGAGCATCGCCTCGCGGGTTCGCCGGGCGACACCACCGAGGGTGCCCGCCGAGGGCGAGGGGCGGATGAAGGCACCCTCGCGCCGCGCCAGCTCCGACATGCGGGTCTTGTCCCCCAGGATCGACCCGCCGCTGCGGGTGCTGGAGGGGTCCACCGCCAGCACCGCCACCCGTTCCCCGGCGTCGAGCCAGTGCTGGCCGAGTGCCTCGATGAGGGTCGACTTGCCGGTTCCCGGCGCACCGGAGATCCCGATGCGCACCGAGCCGCCGGCACGGGAGACCAGGTCGTCGAGCAGAGCCCGGGCCTGGTCGCGGTGGTCGGCGCGGGTCGACTCGACGAGCGTGATCGCCCGCGCCAGCGCCCGCCGGTCGCCGGCGAGGACTCCGGCGGTGAGCTCGTGCACCGGGGGATCAGCGGTCGTGGCGGGCTCGCAGCAGCCCCACCAGGCGGCTCGCCGCCTCGGGGATGTTCGTGCCCGGCCCGAACACGGCCGCCACACCGGCGTCGCGCAGGAACTGGTGGTCCTGGGGCGGGATGACCCCCCCGCACACGACCAGCACGTCGGCACCGCCCGCCGCGGCCAGCTCGGCGAGCAGCTGGGGGACCAGCGTCTTGTGGCCGGCGGCGAGGCTGGAGACGCCCACGACGTGCACGTCGTTGTCGAGCGCGGCGCGCGCCACCTCGGCCGGCGTCTCGAACAGGGGCCCGAAGTCGACGTCGAAGCCCAGATCCGCGAAGGCCGTGCCGACGACCTTGGCGCCCCGATCGTGGCCGTCCTGGCCCATCTTGGCCATCAGGATCCGGGGCCGGCGACCCTCGACGCGGGCCAGCTCCTCCACCTCGGCGTGGACCCGGGCGAAGTCCTCGTCGCCCTCGTAGGCCGAGCCGTACACGCCCGAGATGCTACGGATCTCGGCGCGGTGTCGGCCGAACACGGACTCCATGGCGTCGCTCATCTCGCCGACGGTGGCCCGGGCCCGCGCGGCGTCGATGCACAGGGCGAGCAGGTTGGAGCGCCCGTCGGCCGCGCCGTCTCGCAGCGCGGCCAGCGCCGCCTCGCAGGCGGACGGGTCGCGCTCGGCGCGCACACGCTCGAGGCGGGCGACCTGGGCGCGGCGCACCTCGGTGTTGTCGATGTCGAGCACCTCGACGAGATCGGGCTCCTCGACCCGGTAGCGGTTGACGCCGACGATGGTCTCCTCGCCCCGGTCGATGCGGGCCTGGCGGCGCGCCGCGGCCTCCTCGATGCGCAGCTTGGGCATGCCGGACTCGACCGCCTTGGTCATCCCGCCCAGGGCCTCGACCTCCTCGATGACCGTCCAGGCCCGTTCGGCGAGCTGCGAGGTGAGGGCCTCGAGGTAGTAGGAGCCGGCGAGCGGGTCGACCACCTTGGGGATGCCGGTCTCCTCGGCCAGGATCAGCTGGGTGTTGCGGGCGATGCGGGCCGAGAAGTCGGTGGGCAGGCCGAGGGCCTCGTCGAAGCTGTTGGTGTGCAGGCTCTGGGTCCCGCCCAGCACCGCCGCCATGGCCTCCACCGCGGTGCGCACCACGTTGTTGTAGGGATCCTGTTCGGTCAGCGAGACGCCGCTGGTCTGACAGTGGGTGCGCAGCATCGACGAGGCGGGCTTGTTGGGCTCGAACGGCGAGATCACCCGGTGCCACAGCAGGCGGGCGGCGCGCAGCTTGGCGACCTCCATGAAGAAGTTCATGCCGATCGCGAAGAAGAAGCTGAGCCGCCCGGCGAACTCGTCGATGTCGAGGCCGCGCTTCATCGCGTGGCGGACGTACTCGAGGCCGTCGGCGATGGTGAAGGCGAGCTCGAGGTCGGCGGTCGCTCCGGCCTCCTGCATGTGGTAGCCGGAGATGGAGATCGAGTTGAACCGGGGCATGTTTCGCGCCGTGTGCTCGATGATGTCGGCCACGATCCGCATGCTCGGCTCGGGGGGGTAGATGTAGGTGTTGCGGACCATGAACTCCTTGAGGATGTCGTTCTGGATGGTCCCGTTGAGCTGCTCGGGGGCGACTCCCTGCTCCTCCCCGGCGACCACGAAGCAGGCCAGCACCGGCAGCACGGCACCGTTCATGGTCATCGACACGGACATCTTCTCGAGCGGTATGCCGTCGAAGAGGATCTTCATGTCCTCCACCGAGTCGACGGCCACGCCGGCCTTGCCCACGTCTCCCTCGACACGGGGGTGGTCGGAGTCGTAGCCCCGGTGGGTGGCGAGGTCGAACGCGACCGACACGCCCTGCTGGCCGGCGGCCAGGTTGCGCCGGTAGAAGGCGTTGGACTCCTCGGCGGTGGAGAACCCCGCGTACTGGCGGATCGTCCAGGGACGGCCCGTGTACATGGTCGCCCGGGGGCCTCGAACGTAGGGGGCGAATCCGGGGAGGCCGTCGAGGTGGCCGATCCCGTCGAGGTCGGCCGCGGTGTACAGCGGCTTCACGTCGATCCCCTCGGGCGTGTGCCAGACCAGCGTGTCGGGGTCGGCCCCCTTGAGGTCCCTGCTGGCCAGCGCGCGCCAGTCTTCGATGCCGTGTCGCTCGGTCACGGCCACCGAGCCTAAGCAGCGCTCCCGGGCCGTGACGAACGCAGCCGGTGCCGGGGTGGGGCCCTCGGCAGCGCCGGCCGTACGATCGCCCGGTGACCCCCCTGACCCCCCCTCCGCCGAACACGCCCGAGCCCGGGGAGCTGGCGCCCGACGGGGCCCGTGTCGCCGACGCCGCCGGGGAGCTGCTCGCGCTCCTGAGGCTGGAGCGCTTCGAGCTCGACCTGTTCCGGGGCTTCAACCCCAGCGACTGGCATGCGCCGCGCGTCTTCGGCGGGCTGGTGGCGGCCCAGGCGCTCAGTGCTGCGATCCACACCGTCGAGGTGGCCCAGCCGGTGCACTCGTTCCACTCCTACTTCGTGCGCGGGGGCGTCCCGGGCGAGCCGATCGTGTACTCGGTCGACCGCATCCGCGACGGCCGCTCGTTCACCACCCGCCGGGTCAGCGCGATCCAGCGCGGCGAGGCGGTGTTCGTGATGGACGCCTCGTTCCACCGTGTCGAGGAGGGAGACGTCGACTACCAGCTCCGGGTCGATCCAAGCGCGCCCCCACCGGGAGTTGGCACACCTGGGGCCTGGTCGATGCCGGCGTTCGCCCGGCCCGGCCTGTTCGACGTCATCGAGACCATCGAGGTGGGGCCCACCCCACCCGAAGCGGACGGCACCTATCGCTCGACGCGCCGGGCGTGGATGCGCATCGCGTCTGCGTTGCCCGACGACGCGAACCTGCACGTCGTGGCCCTGACGTTCCTGTCGGACATGGCTGTGGTCATGGCCGCCCGGCCGCCGAGCAGCCCGATCGACTGGGCCAACTTCATGGGCGCGAGCCTTGACCACGCCATGTGGTTCCATCGGCGCCTGCGTGCGGATGGCTGGCTCTACTACGACATGCACGCCGTGTCGACGAGCGGGGCCCTGGGTCTGGCCCGAGGCACGTTCCACGACACCTCGGGGCGCCTGGTGGCCTCGATGAGCCAGGAGGCGCTGATGCGGGTGGCCCGCCCCGGCTCGCTGCCGCCGTTCCGCTCGCCCGAGCTGTAGCCCGACCCGACCCGAGGTGAGCGCGTGGGGCCTGCACTGTTCGCGTTCGAGGACGTGGTGCTGGTGCGCTCCGGCCGCCGGGTGCTCGACGGGGTGACCGCGACCGTGGCCGACGAGGGCATCACCTGCCTCGTGGGGGCCTCGGGCAGCGGCAAGTCGTCGCTGCTGAGACTGTGCAACCGCCTCGAGGTCCCCTCCTCGGGCCGGGTCCGCTTCCGGGGCGACGACGTGGCCGACCTCGACCCGCTGGCCCACCGCCGCCGGGTGGGCATGGTGTTCCAGGCGCCGACGCCGTTCCCGGGCAGCGTGGCGCACAACCTGGCCGTCGCGGATCCGGATGCCGACGAGGCCCGCTGTGTCGAGGTGCTGGGGCGCGCCGGCCTCGGGGCAGGGTTCCTGGACAGAGGCGCCGACGAGCTGTCCGGCGGGGAGGCGCAGCGGATGTGCCTCGCCCGGGCCCTGATGGCGGGTCCGGAGGTGCTGTGCATGGACGAGCCCACCTCCGCCCTCGACGACGATGCCACCGCGGCGCTCGAGGGGCTCGCCCTGGACCTCGCCCACGGCCAGGGCGTACCCGTGCTCTGGGTCAGCCACGACCGGGCGCAGGTGGCGCGCATCGCCGACCACCGCCTGGTCATCGAGCAGGGGCGGTTGGTCCGGGGAGATGGTGATGGCTGACGCCTCCATCGGTTGGGGTGGTCTGGCCGCTTCGACGCTGCTGGTCGTGGCGGCCGTCGCGCTCTCGGCGTGGCGCGGGCTCGACCTGGAGGCGCCGATGGCGTGGGCGTGCGCTCGTGCGCTGGCCCAGTTGCTGGTGGTCGGCTACGCGCTCGGTGCCCTTGTCGACGACGACGCGCCGCCGGCGGCGGCGTGGGTGTGGGTGGTGGCGATGGTGGCCTTCGCCGGGGTGACCGTGGCCCGCCGGGCCCCCGAGGTGCCCGGCGCCATGCAGTTGGCGCTGGTCGCAGCGGGCGTCACCACCGCGCTCGCCCTGGCGGTTGTCTTCGGGGCCGGCATCTATCCCGCCGAGGCCCGCACCATCATCCCCGTCGCCGGCATGATGGTGGGCAACTCGATCTCGGCAACCGTGGTGGCCGCCCGCCGGGTCGTCGCGGAGCTGGCCGAGCACCGAGACGACGTGGAGGCCCGACTGGCCCTCGGCCAGCCCTGGAGCCTGGCGGCTCGCAGTCACGTTCGCGAAGCGTCGCGCACGGCGCTGACGGCCCAGATCGAGAGCACCAAGGCGGTGGGACTGGTGTTCCTGCCCGGTGCCATGACCGGCCTCATCCTGGCCGGGGTGGACCCGGTCGACGCCGTGCTGGTGCAGGCGGCGGTGATGTTCTTGATCCTGGGATGCGTGGCGGGCAACGTGACGGTGGTCGGCGTCGGTCTGACAAGGCGGCTCTTCACCGCCGACCACCGCCTCGTGCCGCTGGCGCGCCGGGTGCGCTGAGCGCCCAGGGGCCACCGGTAGCCTCGCCCGGATGAGCGACTACGAGATCCCCGTCCCGGAGCCCAAGGAGATCGACGAGAAGAACTGGCTCCAGCTCAAGGACATGCTCGAGCGGGCCGTGCTGAAGGGCCACCCCTACCAGGGCAACGAGAAGTGCGGGAACTGCCTGTACTACCTCAACACCGACGACGACATCTCGTACTGCTGGCACCCCCAGCTGCGGATCCTCGTGGGCTTCGAGTGGTGGTGCCAGTGGTGGGAGAAGATCCCCGAGGGGTGACGGGCGGTCAACCGGGTCCAGGACGATCGTTCAGGGTTGCAGTGAGGTGGAGCCGGTCGCGGTGCCGGCGGCGTCGAACACGCTCACCCGGGAGCCGGTGAGCACGAGGAGCCCGGCCGGTACGGGCACGGTGCGGGTCCACGACGGGTAGCCGTCCAGGGGCAGGTCCACTGGGAGGCTGCCCCCGTCGACGAGGTCGGCGCCCGACGCTCGCACCAGGCGCACATGCAGGGAGGGCGTGGCGACGTATCCGATCTTGGGGCACACGTCCAGGCAACGCGGCGGCGCGCCGTCCACGGCGTGGTCGAGCACCGGGACTGCCAGGGTGCCGTCGCCCAGGTCGGTGACGGCGTGGGGATCCCACACCGCTTCGGACTCCGCGCCCAGGCCCACTGCATCGACGATGCGGGGTCGGGCCGGGTCCGCGACGTCGAACAGTGTGGCGGCCACGCCACCGGTGAGGCCCTCGAGCGTGCCCGCCGGGCCGATCCCGACCAGCAGGTCGTCACCCACGGGGTGCAGGTAGGCCGAGAAGCCACCGAGCTCCACCTCGCCCGCTCGCCGGGGTCGGCTCGGGTCGGAGAGGTCGATGACGTAGAGGGGGTCCGACTGCAGGTAGGTCACTACGTAGGCCACCTCCCCGGCGAAGCGGACCCCCTCGATGCGCTCACCCGGCTTGCCCAGGCCGTCGAGCCTGCCGATCTCGTCGAGGCTGCCCTCGGTGTCGAGCACGATCACGGAGTTGGCGCCCACGGCGGGGGAGTCGAACGCGCCCTGGTTCCCCGACACGGCCACTCGCAGGACGCCCGCCTGGTCCGACATCGCGTAGGTGTTCAACAACGTGCCGGGGACCCAGCCCGAACCCGTCCAGGTGAGGTCGTCGAGCGCGAAGCGGTGGATGGTCGTGCCCGGCGCACCGCCCGGGCCGGGACCGAAGGTGGTCACGTAGAGCGCCGACTCGGTGGCGTGCACCAGCTCGCCCCCGCCGACGACCTGAGCGGTGGCGACCGGGGCGGTGGCGTCGGCGTCGAAGGTCGCGACCAGCACCGCGGTCGCCGAGGTGGGCTGGCCCGCCGGGTGCCACACCTGGTCGCACCGGCCGGGGGCGGTGGCGTCGGCGGTACCGTCGGTGAAGGGCAGCCGGCTGTCGGGTTCCACGGTCGAGGTGGTCGTCAAGGGCGTGCCGGGCTCGCCGGTGACGGTGGTGGAATCCCCTGTCCACGCGCGGCGCCGACGCGACCGCGGGCCCGGCGCCCGGGGTTCCGGCAGCGCCGGGGTCGGGCACGGGCGGTTCGGGTGTGGGTTCGGTCACGGGCGGCTCGGGGAGCGGTTCGGTCACGGGCGGTCCCGGCAGGGGTTCGGGCAGCGGGACCGGTCGCCCCGAGAGGTCCACGACCACGACGTGCAGGCGACGGCCGACCCGGCGGGCATCGAGGAGAGAGCCCACGAAGTGACCGTCGCCTCGTGCCACGAGGCGGTCGCCCTCGACCGCCACCGAGGTGACGTGCACCTCGGGCAGCCCGGTCGGGGTGACCCCGCTCGACAGCACCCAGATCCGTCCCGAGGCCGGGTCGGCGGTGAGGCGGGCATCGGCGCCCGGCAGGTCGAGGTTGTCGAGGACCCGCGGGCCGTCCGGGTCGATCAGGTGCAGGCGCCCGTCGTCGCCCACCGCCACCACCCGGTCGGCGATCAGGTCCACCCGATCGAGCTCGTCGATGCCCGACACCGACGTGTTCGTAGCTCCCGTGTCCGCCGACGCGTCGGCGAAGCCCGAGGCCCGTGAGAGGGCGGGGGCCGCCGACGCATCGCCGGCCTCGGCGGTCGCCAGGTCGCGGGAGCCGTACGCAGTGATCTCGGTACCGGGCGCTCCGGCCACCGCCGGGCCGAAGCCCTCGGCCAGCGAGTCGCAAGAGGCGTAGCGGACCAGCTCCGCCGCCTCAGCCGATGAGCCGGGGACCAGTGCCAGGGCGATGCCGGAGGCGACGAGGGCCGCGACGGCCAGCAGGGCCGACGTGGCGCGGGCCGGCGGTGACGTGGACGGGGTGGGCACGGGTGCCTCCTGGGTTCGAGCGGGGCCGCGAGCAGGCCCGTTCGCGTTCTTCGACGTCGCCGCCCGGGTGGCTGGTTCCCGTTGCGTAGCCTGCGCTCATGGCGCTTCGGCTCGTGATCCTCGGCGGCGGCCCGGCGGGCAACATGGCCGCCACCCACGCCGCCCGCTTCGGCGCCGAGGTGACCCTGATCGAGCGGGACGTGATCGGTGGCGCCGCCCATCTATGGGACTGCATCCCGTCGAAGGCCATGATCGCCACCGGCGGTGCCCTGGCCGCCGTGGGCCGCTCTGCCGAGATGGGCCTGGAGCCGGTCACCGCCACGGTCGACACCGACGCTCTGCGGGCCCGGATCGGCGCCATCGCCGACAAGCTCGAGTCCTCGACCCAACGGCTGCTCGACAGTCAGGGAGTTCGCCTCCTGCGGGGCACGGGCCGCTGCAAGGGTCCCCACGAGATCGTCGCGGAGACCGACGGTGGCCTGGTCGAGATCGAGGCCGACGCCGTGCTGCTCGCGACGGGCAGCCGACCCCGCCTCCCGGCATGGGCCACCGTGGACGGCGACCGGGTCCTGTCCACCCGACAGGCCTACCCACCCGCGCGCTGGCCCGAGCACCTGGTCGTGATCGGCTCGGGGGTGACCGGCGTCGAGTTCGTCCACATGTTCTCCTCGCTCGGCAGCGAGGTGACGCTCATCGTGTCGCGCCAGCAGGTCCTGCCCCAGAAGGACCCCGAGGTGGCCGCCGCCCTCGAGGACGAGCTGGCGCGTCGCGGCGTGCGCCTCTACAAGGGCGCCCGCGCCGTGGGGATCGACCACACCGCAGGGGGGGTCTCGGTGCGATGCGACGACGGCCGGTTGGCCTCGGGCAGCCACGCCCTGCTCGCGATCGGGTCGGTGCCCAACAGCGACGGGCTGGACCTCGACGCTGCCGGGGTGGCCGTGGACGAGGGGGGCTACGTCCCCGTCGACGACTGGTGCCGCACCAACGTCGAGCACATCTACGCCGCCGGGGACCTGTCGGGGAAGCTGCCGCTGTCGTCGGTCGCGGCCATGCAGGGCCGGCGCATCGCGGAGCACGTGATGGGCCAGCACGGCCGCGACGCCCGCCGCGTCGACTACGACAAGGCCGCCTCGGCGATCTTCACCGTCCCCGAGATCGCCGATGTCGGGCTGGCCGAGGCGGATGCGTTCGCCGAGGGTCGCAAGGTGCGGGTGACCAAGGTGCCGTTCTCCGCTTCGCCCAAGGCGCTGATCGAGAGCCACTCGAAGGGCTTCGTCAAGATCGTGAGCGACCCCGCCACCGGGGTGGTGCTCGGCGGCTCCGTGGTGGGACGCCACGCCGCCGAGCTGGTTTCGGTGCTCGCGGTAGCGGTGACCAACGGGCTGCGGGTGGCCGACATCGTCGACAGCCTGCTCGTGCACCCGTCGTTGTCGGAGGCCCTCGCCGAAGCGGCGGAGTGAGCGCTGGCGGGGGTCAGTCGATGACGACCACGACGTCGCCCGCTCCGACCGAATCGCCCGCGGCGACCTTGATCTCGCTGACGGTGCCCGCCTTGTCGGCGGCGATGTTGTTCTCCATCTTCATCGCCTCGAGCACGCACACCGTCTGACCCGCTTCCACCGCGACGCCCGGCTCGACCAGCACCTTCACGATGGTGCCCTGCATGGGCACGCTGACGCGGCCCGTGCCCGGCGCTCCCGCCGCCCCGGAGTCCGGGGCCGCTCGACGGGCTCGGGGCCGCCCGCCGTTGATCGGCGCGGTTGGCGCGGCCTCGGGGACCCACATGCGCACCTGGAAGCGCTTGCCGTTGACCTCGACGTCGACGTCGCGGCGCACCCGCGGCACGTCGTCGGTGGAGTCCTCGCCCGGCGCCGGTGCGCCCGAGGCGGACACCGCGGACAGGTCGAGGGTCTCGTCGACCCACCTGGTCGAGTGACGGGCCGCGGAGAAGTCGTCGTGGCGCAGGATGGCCAGGTCGGCGGGGACGGTGGTGGCGATCCCCTCCACCCGCAGCTCCTCGAGCGCCCGGATCATGCGACCGATCGCGATCTCGCGGTCGGCCCCCCAGACCACCAGCTTGCCGACCAGGTTGTCGTAGTACTGGCTGACCTCGTCGCCGGCCTCGTAGCCGCCGTCCCACCGGACGCCGAACCCCTGCGGCGGGACCAGGGTGCTGATCCGCCCGGGTGCGGGCAGGAAGCGACCGCCCGCGGGGTCCTCGGCGTTGATCCGCACCTCGATCGCGTGCCCGCGCCGCTCGATGCCGTCCTGGGTGAACGACAGGGGCAGGCCTGACGCCACGCGCAGCTGCTCGCGGACCAGGTCGATTCCGGTGACCAGCTCGGTCACCGGGTGCTCCACCTGCAGCCGGGTGTTCATCTCGAGGAACCAGAACTCGCCGTCCTGGTAGAGGAACTCGACGGTGCCGGCGTTGACGTAGCCGCAGGCCCGGGCCACGTCGACCGCGGCGGCGCCCATCGCGGCGCGTGTCTCCTCGTCGAACGCGGGCGCCGGCGACTCCTCGACCAGCTTCTGGTGGCGGCGCTGCGCCGAGCAGTCGCGCTCGCCCAGCCACACGCAGTTGCCCTGGGTGTCCGCGATGACCTGCATCTCGACGTGGCGGGGCCAGGTGAGGTAGCGCTCCACGTAGCACTCCGGGCGCCCGAATCCCTTGAGTGCCTCCGACTGGGCGGATTCGAGCGCCTCGGCGGTGTGCGCGGCGTCGGGAACCACGCGCATGCCCCGCCCCCCGCCGCCGTAGGCAGCCTTGATCGCCACCGGCCAACCGTGCTCCTCGCCGAAGGCGACCACCTCGTCGGGCGAGGCGAGGAACGCCGTGGTGCCCGGCACCCCGGCGACGCCCGCGGCCTGAGCGGCGATCCGGCTCGACACCTTGTCACCCATCACCTCGATGGCTTCGGGCGGAGGGCCGACGAAGGTCACGCCCCGGGCGGTGATGGCCCGGGCGAAGTCCGTGTTCTCCGAGAAGAAGCCGTAGCCGGGGTGCACGGCGTCGGCTCCGGACTCCTCGATCACGGCCAGGATGCGCTCGGTGTTCAGGTAGCTCTCGGTCGCCGTCGTGCCCCCCAGCGCGTAGGCCTCGTCGGCCAGGCGCACGTGGAGGGCCCCGCGGTCGAGGTCGGAGTACACGGCCACCGTCGTGATGCCCATCTCGCGGCACGCTCGGATGACCCGGACGGCGATCTCGCCCCGGTTGGCGATCAGGACCTTGGTGAGCACCCCATATCGTTAGCCGGGTGCCGGGCGAACGTGCCAGATCCGCCCTCGCCGGCTCTCGCTTCGCCGAGCTGCGCTGGTTGGACGAGACCGGCTCGACCAACGCCGACATGCTCGAGGCGGCGCGTCAGGGCGCGCCGGAGGGTTCGGTGATCGTCGCCGAGCACCAGAGCGCCGGGCGTGGCCGGGCGGGCCGAGCCTGGGTGGCGCCCCGGGGGGCGTCGCTGCTGGCCTCGGTGCTGCTGCGGCCCCCCGCGGCGGCGGCACCGCTCGTCACGGCCGCGGTGGCGCTGGCCGCGGCCGAGGCGGTCGAGGCCTGCACCGGGATCCACGCCAGGCTCAAGTGGCCCAACGACCTGGTCGTGCCGGGCGACGGCTCGGGAGCAGACCGCAAGCTGGCGGGGGTGCTCGCGGAGGCCGACTGGCCCGCCGAGACCGATCCCTCGTCCGGGTGGCGCCCGCCGGGGTCGTCTGCCCGTGTGGCGGTCGTGGTGGGGGTCGGCGTCAACGTGGACTGGCCCGACGAGCTGCCCGAGGACCTGGCTGACGTCGCGGTCGCCTGCAACCACCTGGGAGCTCCCGACGTCGACCGCGAGGCCCTGCTGGTGGCGTGGCTGACCCGCCTGGAGCGCCACTACGCCGGCCTGCTGGCCGGTCGATCGGGCACGGTCGCCCTGCTCGGCGCCTGGCGGGCCCGGTCGGCGACCCTGGGCCGTGCCGTGCGCGTCGAGCTCGGCGCGTACGACGTGGTCGGGACGGCTGTCGACCTCACCGACTCGGGCCAGCTCGTCGTAGAGGACGGCGACGGCAACCGCCGGGTCCTGGCGGTGGGCGACGTCGTGCACCTTCGCCCCGGCTGAAGGGCCTCGCGCCGGGACCTGGGGATCCTCAGGGATCCAGATCGCGCGCTGCGAGCTGGGCCAGGGCGCTCACCGCGCCCCGCGTCAGCGGACCGGGCGCGGTGAGCGCGGTGCCGTCGACGCGGTGCACGCCCTGCACACCGCGCGTAGAGGATGTGAGCAGCACCTCGTCGGCCTCGGCGAGCGCCGAGACGGGCAGCGTCACCTCCTCCGCGGCGGTCAGCTCGCACACCAGCTCCCGCGTCACGCCGGCCAGACAGCCCACCGACAGCGCCGGTGTGACGAGGCGGCCCTCCAGGGCGAGGAACACGTTGGAGCCCGTGCCCTCGCACAACTGGCCGGCCGTGTTGGCCATTATCGCCTCGTCGGCCCCGGCCGCGCGCGCCGCCGCCAGCGCCACGACGTTGTCGGCGTAGGAGATCGTCTTGAGACCGGCGGTGGCGGCGTCCTCGTTGCGTGGCCACCGCACCGTGACCACCGAGGCGGTCGCCGGCCGGGGCTCGCCCGGTCCTCCCACCACCACGACCGTGCCCGCGCCGTGGCTGCGCCCGGAGCCCATCGGCGCCGGGCCCGAGCTGAGCGTGATCCTCAGTCGGCCCACCGAACCCGGGGGAGCCGAGGTGATGACCTGGTCCATCGCCGCCCGCAGCTCGTCGTCCGAGAAGGGGACCTCCAGCCCGATGCCCGCCGCCGACCTCGCCAGTCGGGCGAGGTGACGGCTGGCGGCGAAAGGGCGGCCGCGCTCGACGGCGAGGGTCTCGAACACCCCGTCGCCCACGGTGAAGCCGTGGTCGAGCACCGACACCACCGCCCGTTCGGCCTCCACGAGGCGGCCATCGAGCCACACGGCGGCTCGACGGGGCACCGAGGAGTCGGCCGGAGGCGGCTCGGGCATGTTCACGATCCTGACGCGATCTGGAGCAGCCGGCGAGCCTTGAGCTCGGTCTCGGCCCACTCGTCGTCGGGATCGGAGTCCCAGGTCACGGCACCCCCGGTGCCCAGGTGCAAGCCGCCGTCCTCCACCCAGAACGTGCGGATGGCCACGTTGAGCTCGCCGACCACCCGGTCGGCGTCCACCCAGCCGACAGCCCCGCAGTACACGCCGCGGGGCGCTGCCTCCAGCGAAGCGATGTGCCCGAGTGCCGCCAGCTTGGGTGCCCCGGTCACCGAGCCGGGAGGGAAGGTGGCACCAACGAGCTCGGCCCATCCCACCCCCGGGCGCAGGCGCCCGGTGACGTGGGAGACCAGGTGCACCAGCCCCGGGTGGGCCTCGGTGGCTAGGAGCGAGGGCACCTGGACGGACCCGTACTCGCACACCCGACCCAGGTCGTTGCGCACCAGATCGACGATCATGACGTTCTCGGCGACGTCCTTGCCGGTGAAGGGCTGCCCGGGCGCCTTGGTCCCCTTGATCGGTGAGGAGCGCACCCGCGATCCCCTCCGGGCCAGGTAGCGCTCGGGCGAGGCGGACGCCACCTCGCAGCCGGGCACTCGCACCACCGCCGAGAACGGTGCCGGGTTGCCCTCGGCGAGAGCCGCGCCCAACGCGGCGACGTCGGCGTCCGGACCGACCGGTGCCGACAGCCGGCGCGTCAGGTTCACCTGATAGACGTCTCCGGCCGCGATCGCCTCGCGCACCGAGTCGACCGCCGTGCGGAATCGGGCAGGACCCAGCGGGTCGGTCCACGCGGCTCGGTCCGGTCCGCGCCAACGGGGTCCCGGCCATGGGCGCGCCGGGCGCAGCCGGGCGAAGCGGGCGCACATGGCAGGTCCGTCGAAGGGCACCACCACGGCCCAGAAGCCCGACGAGTCCAAGGCGGCCAGATCACTGGTGCGATCGACCAGTTCGGTGGCCAGCACCCCCCCGACCACCGCCATCGGTGTCGCCGTGGCCTGCACCCCCGCAGCGTACGATCGCTCGATGGCCGAGCCGGACGCTCCCGCCGAACCGGCGCGCCGCAATCGGCGGAGCTGGCCGCAACGGCTCGTGCTCGGGCTCAACGTGGTGATCATCGTCGCCCTGGTCGGCGCCGCCGCCTCGCTGGGCTACGCATGGTCGAAGTACTCGCGCCTGCCGCGCGTGGTGGTCAGCCCTTCGCTCTCGTCCTCGCAGGGCGCCGACGAGCCCCGCAACTTCCTGGTGGTCGGCGTCGACTCGGCAGATGGCCTCGACCCCGACGACCCGACCAGGCGGCAGCGGGAGGCGATGGGGATCGGCGGGTTGCGCTCGGACACGATCATGGTGCTGCGCATCGATCCCGCGGAGGAGCGCGCCCGCCTGCTGTCGCTGCCGCGTGACCTGTGGGTGCCCCTCGCCGGTGGCGGCAACCAGCGGATCAACGCCGCGCTGCAGGTGGGCGGTCCGCGGGCGCTCATCGACACGATCGAGGGCTACCTCGACATCCCCATCCACCACTACGTCCAGGTCGACTTCGCAGGCTTCCTGGACCTGGTGTCGGCCATCGGCGGCGTGCCGCTCTACTTCCCCTACGCGGCGCGGGACCGAAGCTCTGGCCTGGTGGTCGAGTCGCCCGGCTGCGTGACCCTCGGGCCCGAGCAGTCGCTGGCCTACGCCCGGTCGCGGCACTACCAGTACTTCGAGGACGGCCGCTGGAGGGTCGACCCGACCGGCGACCTGGGCCGGATCAGTCGACAGCAGGCCTTCATCCGCCGAGCCCTGTCCCAGGCGGTGCGCAAGGGGATCCGCAACCCCCTCACCCTCAACCGGCTGCTCGACGTCGGCCTGCGCAGCGTGTCGGTGGACGATCGCCTGACGGTGTCGGATCTGCTCGATCTGGGCGACCGGCTGCGCTCGTTCGACCCCGAGGACCTCGAGACGATCGCCGTGCCGGTCTACAACGACAACGTGGGCGGCGCATCCGTGGTGCGCCTGGTCGACGACCAGGCCCAGGGGGTCCTGGACCGCTTCCGTGACATGCCCGAGGCCCAGACCCGGGCCTTGACCCCGAGCGAGGTGCGCGTCCGCGTGCTCAACGGCTCCGGGCGCGGTGGAGAGGCCGCCGACGCCGCCGCGTCGCTGTCCGCCGTCGGCTTCGTGCGGGCCGGCAGCCCCCGCAACGACGACCGCCTCGGCCTGGCCCGCACGGAGGTGCGCTACCGGCCAGGCGCCGAGGCGGCCGCGGACCTGGTGGCGCGGTGGCTGGTGGCGGGCGCCAGCCTCTTGCCCCTCGACGTGCCGCTCGGTGCCGACGTGGTGGTGGTGACCGGGCTCGACTACGCCGGCGTCGCCGACCAGCCGGCGGCGCCGACGTCGTCGACGGCGCCGCCACCGGTCGTCGCGGGGGAGCCCGATACCGCAGCGTCGACCACCACCACGGTCATCGGCGAGGTGCCGGCGGCCCCCGAGGGCGTGTCGTGCTGAGGGTCGCCGGCGGGCGACGGTGAGGGGGATCATCCTGGCCGGCGGGAGGGCCACCCGCCTCGGCCCGGCCAGCCGTGCGGTGTCCAAGCAGCTCCTGGCCGTCTACGACAAGCCGCTCGTCTACTACGCGCTCTCCACGCTCCTGCACGCGCGGATCAACGAGGTCCTGTTCATCACCACCCCCGAGGAGCAGGACCGCTATCGCAGCCTGCTGGGCGACGGCGCCCAGTGGGGGTGCGCCTTCGCCTACGCGGCCCAGCCCGAGCCACGGGGACTGGCCGAGGCGTTCCTGATCGGGGCGGACTTCATCGGCGGTCAGCCGGTAGCGCTGATCCTGGGCGACAACATCTTCTACGGAGCCGGTCTCGGTGAGCAGTTGCAGCGCCACACCTGCCCCGACGGCGCGGTGATCTTCGGCCTGTGGGCGCCCGACCCCGAGCGCTACGGGGTGCTCGAGCACGACCCCCGTACCGGCGAGGTCGTGGCCGTGATCGAGAAGCCAGCCGACCCTCCCTCGCACCACATGGTGCCGGGCCTGTACTTCTACGACTCGTCGGTGGTCGAGGTGGCCCGATCCGTGCGCCCCAGCGCTCGCGGCGAGCTGGAGATCACCGACGTCAACAACGACTACCTGCGGCGGGGCAGCCTCACCGTGGCGACGCTGCCCTTCGCCACGGAGTGGTTCGACGTGGGCACCTTCGACGCCCTGCTCGACGCGCAGAACTGGGTGGCCGGCCAGCAGCGGCGCAAGGGGCTGCTCATCGGCGCGCCCGAGACCGCCGCCTACCGTGAGGGGTTCATCGACGCCGCCCAGCTCGAGCGGCTCGCCGCGGCCGAGGACCGTGGCGGCGATCTCGACAAGAGCGGCTACGGCGCCATGCTGCGCCGCTTCCTGGCCGCAGAGGGCCTCTGAGTCGAGCCCGATGCCCCGCCCGACCCCGTTCCGCCGACGCTTCGAGAACCGCTACGACCCCCGATGCCGGCACCTGCACCGCAGCCACCGGCCCGGCCGACGAGGACCGCATCGATGCCCCAGCTGACCGCTTGCTCCGCGATCGACGGCGTGTGGGTGGTGACCCCAGACGTGCACGGCGACGATCGCGGGACCTTCGTGGAGACCTACCGGCGCCAGTGGTTCCCCGCCGGGCGCGAGATGGTCCAGGCCAACCGCGGCGACCGGCGGGCGGGTGCCGTGGTGGGCCTGCACTACCACCTGCACCAGGCCGACTACTGGACCGTGCCCGCCGGGCGTGCCCGGGTAGTGCTGCACGACCTGCGCAGCGCCAGCCCCACCGAGGGGGCCACCTGGACACTCGAGCTCGGTAGCGCCCCCGGCACTGCGGCCGTCGACCACGACCACCGCGGCGTGTACATCCCCCGGGGCGTCGCCCACGGTTTCGCGGCGTTGACCGACATGACCATCAGCTACCTGGTCGACGGCTACTACGACCCGGCCGACGAGCTCGGCCTCGCCTACGACGACCCCGCCCTGGGCGTGGACTGGGGTGTGAGCACTCCGACGCTGTCGGAGCGCGACCGGGCCAACCCCCGTCGTGGCGAGCTGGACCCCGCTCGTCGTCCGGGCTGGTCGGCGGGTGCTTGACGTGCGCCAGTTCGTAACCGGCGGCGCCGGCTTCATCGGCTCCAACTACGCCCGCTGGGTGCTCTCGCACAGCGACGACTCGGTGACCGTCTACGACGCGCTCACCTACGCCGGCAACCGGAGCACGATCGCCGACCTCGAAGGCGATCCGCGCTTCTCGTTCGTCCGCGGCGACGTGTGCGACCGCGGCGCGCTGGCGTCGGCGATGGCCGATCACGACGCGGTGGTCCACTTCGCGGCCGAGACCCACGTCGACCGCTCCATCGTGGGGCCAGACGAGTTCGTGCGCACCAACTGCTTCGGGACCAACGTGGTGATGGACACGGCCCGGATGTGCGAGGTCGCACGAGTCGTGCACATCGGCACCGACGAGGTGTACGGCTCGGTGGAGGAAGGGGCCTCCACCGAGGACGACCCGTTGGATCCCCGTTCCCCATACTCGGCGTCGAAGGCTGGCTCGGACCTGATCGCTCGCTCCTACGCCGCCACCTACGGCCTGCCGGTGATCGTGACGCGCTGCACCAACAACTTCGGCCCCTTCCAGTACCCGGAGAAGGCGATCCCCCTGTTCACGACCAACCTGCTCGAAGGTGGGACCGTCCCCGTCTACGGCGACGGCGGCAACGTCCGCGACTGGCTGTACGTGGACGACCACTGCGAAGCGCTGGCCCTCGTGCTCGAACGCGGTGAGCCAGGCGGCATCTACAACGTCGGAGCCGGCAACGGGATCTCCAACCGCGACCTCGTGGACCGCCTGCTGGTCATCCTGGACGCCCCGCTCGACCGGGTCAGGGCCGTCCCCGACCGCCCGGGCCATGACCGGCGTTACGCGGTCGACGTGAGCCGGATCGCCGCGCTGGGCTGGCGCCGCCGCCACGACCTCGACGACGCCCTGGCCGCGACCGTGGAGTGGTACCGGGAGAACGAGTGGTGGTGGAAGCCGCTCAAGCAGGCCGCGCCGAGCGGTGGGCGGGTTCGGGGATGACCCGGATCGCCGTGATCGGCACCGGTTACGTCGGGCTGACCACGGGCGCATGCTTCGCCCACCTCGGCCACGAGGTGACCTGCGCCGACATCGACGCCGACAAGGTCGAGCGCCTGTCGCGCGGAGACGTGCCCATCCTCGAGGCCGGCCTGGACGAGCTCGTGCTCGAAGGGCTCGACGGGGGGCGCCTCCGCTTCGTGCTCGGCGCCGAGGTGGCGGCCGCCGACTGCGAGGTGGCCTACCTGTGCGTGCCGACCCCCCAGGCGGTCGACGGGTCGGCCGACCTGTCCTTCATCGAGGCCGCTGCCCGCCAGATCGGTCCGGTGCTGCCCAGCGAAGCGGTGGTCGTCAACAAGTCCACCGTGCCGGTGGGCTCGACCCGGGTCGTCGAGGCGGCGCTGGGGCGCGATGACGTCGCCGTGGTGTCGAACCCCGAGTTCCTGCGCGAGGGTTCCGCCGTGCACGACTTCTTGCATCCCGACCGGATCGTGGTCGGCGCCGACGACCAGGCGGCCGCCGTGCGGGTCACCTCGTTGTACCTGGGCATCCCGGCCCCGGTGATCGTGACCGATCCCGCCTCCGCCGAGACGATCAAGTACGCGGCCAACGCCTTCCTCGCCACGAAGATCTCCTTCGTCAACGCCGTGGCCGCGGTGTGCGAGGCCGTGGGCGCCGACATCGGCGACGTCGTGTTGGGCATGGGTTACGACGCGCGCATCGGATCCTCGTTCCTGCGACCCGGCCCCGGATGGGGTGGGAGCTGCTTCCCCAAGGACACCCGGGCCCTGGTCCGGATCGCCCAGGACGCCGGCTACGACTTCGGGCTGCTGCGCGGCGTGGTCACCGTCAACGACGAGCAGTTCGAACGCGTGGCCGACAAGGTCGCGACCCTCGCCGGCGGGGCGCTGCAGGGGGCGGTCGTCGCCGCCTGGGGGCTGACGTTCAAGGCCCGTACCGACGACCTGCGCGAGTCGCCGTCGCTGGAGGTGCTGAACCGGCTGCGGGCCCGGGGCGCCACCGTGCGCGCCCACGATCCCTCCGTCGAGGGAGGCGACGGTCCCGGCCTCGCCGGCAGCGGTCCGCTGGAGGGCATCGAGCTGTTCGACGACCCGGTGCGTGCGGCTGCGGGCGCCGATGTGCTGGTGGTGCTCACCGAATGGGACGAGTTCCGATGGGTCGACGTCGAAGCGGTCGGTGAGGCCATGGCCCGCCGGGCGGTCGTCGATGCCCGCAACCTGCTCGACCGCGCCGCGTGGCGCCGCAGGGGGTTCACCTACGCCGGCATCGGGCGTTCCTGAGCGGCGCCTTCCTAGGATCGCCGGCCATGGCTCGAATCGTGGTGACCGGCGGTGCCGGCTTCTTGGGGTCGCACCTGTGCGAGGCGCTGCTCGAGCGCGGCGATGAGGTGGTGGCGATCGACAACCTTGTGACCGGGTCGGTGGCGAACATCGAGGCCCTGTTCGCCCGGCGCGGCTTCACCTTCCTGGAGCACGACGTGAGCACCTATGTGTGGGTGCCCGGCCGCGTGGACGCGGTGATGCACTTCGCCAGCCCGGCGTCCCCGGTGGACTTCGAGCGGATCCCCATCCAGATCCTGAAGGTCGGAGGCCTGGGGACCCACAACTGCCTGGGTCTGGCCAAGGCGAAGGGCGCCCGGTTCCTGCTGGCCTCGACCAGCGAGGTCTACGGCGACCCGGAGGTGCACCCCCAGCCCGAGAGCTACTGGGGTCACGTGAACCCCGTCGGCCCCCGCGGCGTGTACGACGAGGCCAAGCGCTACGCCGAGGCCATGACGATGGCCTACCGGCGCCACCACGGCCTGTCGACTCGCATCGTTCGCATCTTCAACACCTACGGGCCCCGCATGCGCCCCGACGACGGCCGGGCGGTGTCCAACTTCTTGGTCCAGGCCCTGCGCGGCGAGCCCATCACCGTGTACGGCGACGGCAGCCAGACCCGGTCCTTCTGCTACGTCGACGACGAGGTGGCGGGGTTCCTCGCCCTGCTCGACTCGGAGGTCGCCACCCCGGTCAACATCGGCAATCCGACGGAGTGCACCATCGCCGAGCTGGCCGCGCTCGCCGTGGAGGTGACGGGTTCGTCATCGCCGGTGGTCCACGAGCCGCTCCCCGTCGACGACCCCGCGCGCCGGCGCCCCGACATCACCCTCGCCAGGGCCGAGCTCGGATGGGAGCCGACCGTCGCCCTGCGCGAGGGCCTGACCCGTACCGCGGAGCACTTCCGGGCGCGCCTGGGCTGAGCGGTCCGCGGCGGGCGCAGGCGGCACCGACAGCCGACGCGACAGGGCCGGGTCAGTAGGGACCCGGCCCTGTCCTCGTCTCCGGGCCGCCGTTCGCGGCTGGCTGTCGGCTCAGACGGTCGCCGGCTCGTGGCCGGAGAAGGCGAAGCCCTCGTAGCCGTTGGCCGCGATCTCGTTGCAGCGGTCGCGGTAGGTGACCACGCCCCCGACGTAGGGCATGAACACCCGGGTCTTGCCCGGGATGTTGGCGCCCAGGTACCAGGAGTTCGCCTTGTCGAACAGGGTGAACTTGGCGATCGTCGCCGCGTGCTCCACCCACTCGTCCTGGGCCTGCTCGGTGGCCTCGACCCTGGTGAGGCCGTTGGAGCGCATGTGCTCGATGCAGGCCCCGATCCAGTCCACGTGTTGCTCGATCGAGACCGGCATGTTGCTGAGCACCGACGGGCTGCCCGGTCCGGTGATGGTGAACATGTTCGGGAATCCCGCGACCTGCAGGCCCAGGTAGCTGCGGGGTCCGGCCTCCCAGGTGTCGGCCAGGCGCACCCCACCGCTGCCGGTGATGTTGAGCCGCAGCAGCGAGCCCGTCATGGCGTCGAAGCCGGTGGCGAACACGATGACGTCGAGGCTCGTACTCGGCCTTGACGGTGCGCAGCCCGGTCGGGGTGATCTCCTCGATCGGATCCGAGCGCACGTCGACGAGGGTGACGTTGTCCCGGTTGAACGTCTCGAAGTAGTTGGTGTCGATGGGCGGCCGCTTCGAGCCGTAGGGGTGGTCGGTCGGGCAGAGCAGCTCCGCGGTGGCCGGGTCCTTGACGATCTGGCGGATCTTGTTGCGGATGAACTCCGCCGCCGTCTCGTTGGACTCCTCGTCGATCAACAGGTCGCCGAAGGAGCCGTAGAGGAACTTGAAGCCGCCCTCGTTCCAGAGGTCCTCGTAGATCTGGGTGCGCTCGGCCTCCTCGACGTCCTTGGCCGAACGGTCCGTGCGCGGGTAGGGGAAGCCGCCGAAGGAGTTGCGGGCCAGCTCACGGATCTCGCCGTAGTTGGCCTTGATCTCGGCCGCCCGCTCGGGCGTGAGGGGCGCGTTGCGGGCCGGGATGGTGTAGTTGGGGGTGCGCTGGAACACCGTGAGGTGGGCGGCCTGGGCTGCGATCACCGGGGTGGCCTGGATGCCGGTCGACCCCGTGCCGATCAGCCCGACCCGCTTGCCGGTGAAGTCGACTCCCTCGTGGGGCCAGGCGCCGGTGTGGTACCAGTCGCCGCGGAAGGACTCCAGACCCCGGAAGTTCGGCACGTTCGCCGTCGACAGGCAGCCGACCGCGGTGATGAAGAACCGGCTGGTGTAGGAGTCGCCGCCCTCGGTGGTGACCGTCCAGGTGTCGCTGGCGTCGTCGAAGGCCGCCCCGACGATCCGGGTCGACAGCGAGATGTCGTCGCGCAGGTCGAAGCGGTCCGCGACGTGGTTCAGGTAGCGCAGGATCTCGGGCTGCTCGGGGTACTTGCTCGTCCACTCCCACTCCTGCTCCAGCTCGGAGGAGAACGAGAACGAGTAGTAGTAGCTCTCCGAGTCGCAGCGGGCGCCCGGATACCGGTTCCAGTACCAGGTGCCACCGACGCCGTCACCGGCCTCGAACACCCGCGCCCGCATGCCGAGCTGGTCGCGCATCTTGTGGAGCATGTAGAGACCCGAGAAGCCGGCGCCCACGATGATGGCGTCGAAGTCCGTGGACTGGTCGGTCGTGGCCATGGTGTTGTTGCCTCCTACAGCGGTGTCGGCCGAGCTTGTCCCGGTCCGGTCCGTGGCCCGCGGGTTCGGGCGGCGGGTGGTTGGAGCCCTGTGGCCGCTCCCGACCGGTCAACCCGGTCGCGGGTGGCTGCGAGATCGACGAGTCGGGTCACCCGACCCCCCCTTGTCGTGGACGAGACTCGGTGTAGCACACCGGCCCGAGTCGTACCGCACCGGCGATCAGCCAGGGGCGAGGATCCGGTCCATTGCCGCCAGCGCGACCCGGTCGCAGTAGCGCTCCTCGAAGGCGCGCCGCGCCGCGCGACGGGACCGGCGCGCGGCGTTCGCGTCGTCGCTCGCGCGGCGCACGGCGGCGACCACCGCGTCGACGTCGCCGTGGCGCACGCTGGTACCGCACCCGTAGGCCACGATGGCCTCGTCGACGTTGGACCCCTGAGGGCCCGTGTAGAGCACCGGTAGGCCGGCTGCGAGGTTGGCGTGCAGCTTGCTCGGGCTCATCACGCCCAGGGCACGGTCGTCGAGGGTGATCAGGGCCAGGTCCGCACCGGCCATGACCGACGCCGTCACATCCTTGGCGACGTAGGGCTCGAGCACGACGTTGGCCAGGCCGCTCTCCTCGACCCGCCGGGCGAGCGCCGAGTAGCGGGCCCCGCCTCCGACGAACACGAACACGGCTTCGTCGGCCAGCGCGGCGGCTGCGTCGAGCACCGTGTCGAAGCGGTGCCCGACCCCGGCGTTGCCCAGGTAGAGCACCACCGTCCTCCCGTCGACCCCGATGCGGTCGTAGCCCTCCCAGGGCGCGGGCGTGGCGTCGGCCGGGAACAGGTCGGCCGCCTCCCAGTTCGGAACGACCTCGATCGGCGTGGCCGAGCCCGCGGGCAGGTCGGTGCTGAGCAGCGCCGCCATCGCCCCGTCGAGCGCCACCACGGCGTCGACGCGGCGGTAGGCCCAGCCGTTGAGACGGTGCAGGGCCCTGGCCGCGAGGCCGCCCTGTCGCAACCCCCCGAAGCGCTCCAGCGCGTCGGGGTAGCAGTCCATCGACCACAGCACCACCCGGCAGCGGCGGTTGCGCAGCCGGTGGGCGAGCGCGACCAGCACGGTGTAGGGAGGAGTGGTCATGGCCACCACGAGATCCTGGCGCGGAGCTCGCAGCATCCGGGCCAAAGCCCCCAGCAGGTAGGTGGCGTACCCACCGGCGCGGCGGGCGACCGTCGCCCGGCCCAGGTCGGGGGTGAAGACCCGCAGGAGGCGGACCGTCCCGGCTCCCCGGGTGGTGCCGCCGCCGGAGCCGTGTTGCGGGGGGACCCCTTCGAGGTAGCCGGCGCGACCGGCCACCACCGTCACCTCGTCACCGAGCTCGGCTCGGTGAGCAGCGAGGGAGGCCGCCAGCTGTGCGGTCGGCGAGATGTCCGGTGCGAAGAACTGGTTGAGCAGCGTGACGCGCACCGCTCAGCCGGCCAGCTGGGACCGCACCCCGGCGACCATCTCGTCGATGATCGAGCCCAGGTCGTGGTCGAGGCGCCACCCGGGGAAGTGGGCCCGGAACTTGGCCATGTCGGTGTAGTAGCAGATGTGATCGCCGACGCGGGCTTCCTGCCGGTAGGTCAGCACGGGCCGCGCCCCGTCGGCCACCGCGGCGATGCGATCGACGCACTCGCGCAGGCTGGCGGCGTTCGCCCGCCCCCCTCCGATGTTGTACACCTCTCCCGGGCGCGGATCCTGGGCGAAGGCCCAGAAGGCACTGACCACGTCGGCCGAGTGGATCTGGTCGCGCACCTGCTTGCCCCCGTAGCCGAACACCGTGTAGTCGCCGCGCGCCAGCGCCACGTGCACCAGGTAGCTCAAGAACCCGTGGAGCTCCACGCCGCTGTGGTGGGGACCGGTGAGGCAGCCGCCACGGAACACGCCGGTGCGAAGTCCGAAGTAGCGACCGTACTCCTGTGTGAGCACGTCGGCGGCGAGCTTCGAGGCACCGAACAGCGAGTGCAGGCACCCTTCGATCGACATGGACTCGTCGATGCCCTCGGCCAGCTCCGGCGTCGCGTAGTCGTAGCGGGTATCGAGCTCGACGAGAGGCAGTCGATTGGGGTTGTCGCCGTACACCTTGTTGGTCGAAACGGTGATGAACACCGTGTCGGGGCAGTGGCGCCGGCACGCCTCGAGCAGGTTGAGCGTCCCCACGGCGTTGACGTCGAAGTCGTCGAAGGGGCGCGAAGCCGCCAGGTCGTGGCTCGGCTGCGCGGCAGCGTGCACGACGAGGTCGTATTGCCCCCGGGCGACGAGGTCCTCGACGCCGAGCCGGTCCCGGATGTCGAGGTCGTGGTGGCGATACCGGGCGCAGGTGGCCTCGAGGCGCTGGCGGTTCCAGGTGGTGTCGCCGGAGGGCCCGAAGAAGTCGGCCCGGGCGTTGTTGTCGATGCCGTCGGTCGCGAACCCCAGACCGTCGAAGAAGCTGACCGCCTCCGAGCCGATCAGGCCCGCGCTGCCGGTGACGAGCACCTTCACGGGGCTGAACCGAACGGTGCTGGGAGCGGGGCGCGCACGGCCGGCGATGGTATCGACCGGCTCGCCGCATCCCCGCCCGCCACCTGCGGGCGTGCTGCCAGAATCCGCCGGTGCGCGTGGCCGTGACCCTCGAGCAGTGCTGGCACGCCGTACCCGGCGGCACCGCCCGAGCGACCCTCGACACCGTGGCCGCCGTGGCGGCAACGGGCATGGTCGACCAGGTCGGCGTGGCCGCCCGGCACCGCCACGGGCCCGTCGCCGGCTTCGAGCCGCCCGTCGAGGTGGCTCACCTGGCCCTGCCCCGCACCGCCCTCTACGAGGCCTGGCACGGGCTTCGCTGCCCGCCGGTCCAACGCGCGACGGGGCCCGTCGACGTCATCCACGCCACTGCGCACGTCCTGCCCCCGCCCAGCGCACCACTGGTGGCCACCGTCCACGACCTGCACTTCCTGCACCGGCCGGACCACTTCACCCGCCATGGGGTGCGGACCTTCGAGCGCTTCGTCGCCCTGGTCCGCCGGGACGCATCGATCGTGGTGTGCCCGTCGCACGCCACCGCGGCGGACTGCTCGGCGGCCGGGATCGACCCCGGGCGGATCCGGGTCGTGCCCTGGGGCATCGACGTGCGCCAGGTAGCTGCCGGAGCGGTCGAGGCGGTACGTCGCCGGTACGGCCTGGACCGGCCCTATGTGCTGTTCGTGGGTACGCACGAGCCGCGCAAGAACCTGCCCCGGCTCCGCGAGGCGTTCGGGCGCCTCGGCCGCAGCGACGTCGAGCTGGTGCTGGTGGGTCCGGCCGGTTGGGCCCCCCGGGGCGGCGAGGGCGCCGCTGCCGGCGTGCCGGGACGCGTTCGCGGGCTCGGCTTCGTCGGGGCCGCCGAGCGCGACGCCCTCTACGCCGGCGCCGCCGTCGTCGCCTACCCGAGCCTGCGGGAGGGGTTCGGGCTGCCGGTGCTCGAGGCGCTGGCCCAGGGGGCCCCCGTGGTGACCTCGGCGGGCACGGCGACCGCCGAGGTCGCCGGCGACGCCGCGGTGCTTGTCGACCCCACCGACACAGCGGCCATCGCAGCGGCCCTCGCCAGCGTCCTCGACGACCCGGCGCTGGCGGGGCGGCTCCGGCTGGCGGGGCCGATGAGGGCGGCCCGCTTCGCGTGGGCCGACACCGCCCGCGCCACCCTGGCGGCCTACGCCGACGCCGTGGCGGGCGCCCGTTCGGCCGGGCGGGCCTGACCACGATGGAGCCCGCCGCGGCCGCGAGCGGTCAGGGCGCGGTGCCCCGGGTGCTGCTCAACCTGCTGTGGCTGGCGCCGGAGGTGGTGGGTGGCAGCGAGGAGGCCACCGTGGCACTGGTGCGCGCGCTGGCCGGCCAGCGCCCGGGCAGCCCCGGCGGGGTCGTGCTCGGGCTGGCGGCGCGGCCCGCGGTGATCCAGGCCCATCCCGATCTGGCCGAGCTGGCCGAGGCGCACATCGTGGGATTGCCGGGGGGGCGCCCGGGTCGTATCGCGGCGGAGCACACCTGGCTCGCGCTGCGCAGCCGTCGCTACGACCTCGTGCACCACCTGGGGGGCACGATCCCGGCCCTGCGGGGTGCGCCGGCGGTGCTCACCGTGCACGACGTGCAGCCCCTCGAGTCCAGCGCCACGCACGGAGCGGCCAAGCGGGCCTACCTGGCGCGGGCCGTACCGGCATCGGTGCGCGCCGCCCGGACGGTGCTGGTGCCCAGCGAGTTCGTGCGCTCCACGGTCATCGAGCGCACCGGCGTCGATCCCTCCCGGGTCCTGGCCGTGCCACACGCCCTGCCGGCACCCGGGCCGGCCACGGCCCCCGACGAGCTCCGGCACAAGTACCGCATCGATGGGGAGGTCGTGCTGTACCCGGTGGTCACGTACCCGCACAAGAACCACGGGGTGCTGCTCGAGGCGTTCGCCCGGTTGCGCCGCACCCGGCCCGAGGCGCTGCTGGTGCTGCCCGGCGGGGTCGGCTCCGCGGAGCGGGAGGTGGCCGACTCGATCCGCCGCCTGGGGGTGTCGGATCGGGTGCGGCGCCTCGGACGGATCCCGGCGGTCGACCTGGCAGGGTTGTACGGGCTCGCTCGCGTGGTCGCGTTCCCGTCGCGCTACGAGGGCTTCGGCCTCGGCGCCGCCGAGGCCCTGCTGCGGGGGGTGCCCGTCGTGGCTGCCCGAGCAGCTGCCCTGCCGGAGGTGGTGGGCGACGCCGGCGCGCTGGTAGACCCCGACGACGTCGAGGGCTGGGCCGCCGCTCTGGCGGAGGTCCTCGGCGACGACGACCGACGCGCCACCATGGCCGCTGCCGGCCCGCGCCACGCCCGCCGCTGGGACCCGGCCGCGATCGCCGGACGGACGGTGGGCGTCTACCGCGAGGCGCTGGCCGCAGACCGCTGAGGCGACTGCGGGGGCGCTGCTGCGTGCCACTAGGGTCGCCTTCCTCATGGGCAAGGCATCGTCTTCGAAGAAGGTCGCCCGGGCCGCCCGCAGCGGCGGTGGGCGTGTCCGCTCGGGTCAGCCCCGGAGCTTCCTGTTCCCCGGGTCGGTGACCCTCGTCGCCGTGCTGGGACTGGCCCTCATCCTCTACGCCCGCGACGACCGCCGTGACGAGGACATGGGCGGCATCCCCCAGATCGGCGACCACATCCACTTGGCCTTCGGCGTCAACGTCTGTGGCGAGTGGAAGCCCGACGCGCCCGAGTTCGAGTCGCCGGTGGGGATCCACACCCACGGCGACGGGGTGCTGCACGTGCACCCCTTCTCCCAGCTCGGCGCCGGGGTGAACGCCACGCTGGGCCGCTTCATGCAGGACGGTCGCGAGGGCAACCCCGCCGTGGAGCTCGACATCTCCGACGACGAGCTCACGTACATGGGCGAAAAGATCGCCGAGGGCGACACGAAGTGCGAGGGGGTCGACGACCCCGAGCTGCGCATCGGCACCTGGAAGAACGCCTCGGACGCCTCCGAGGAGCCGGCGCTGCGCACCGGCGACTACAAGGACCTGCGGCTCCAGGACGACGGTGGCGCGATCACCGTCTACTACGGCGACCCCGACGCCGACATCCCCCGGCCGCCGACGTCGTCACGCCTCGCCGAGCTGGGCGCCGCCGACGGCGGGTCCTCCCTGGCCGATCCCGAGACGGCCCAGACCACCACCACTGCGGCGCCCGCGACCTCGGCCCCCGGGCCGGACTCCTCGGCCACCACGGCAGCACCGGCAGCGACGACCAGCACGGTCCCGTGAGGGCCGTCGTGCTCGTGGGGGGCTTCGGCACCCGCCTGCGGCCCTTGACCGACTCGTGCCCCAAGCAGATGCTGCCGGTGCTGCACCGGCCGATGATCGAGCGGGTCGTGCACCACCTCGCCGACCACGGCATCGGAGAGGCCGTGCTCTCCCTGGGCTACCGGCCCGACGCATTCCGGGATCGCTATGGCGACGGGACCTGCGCCGGGGTGGCGCTGCGTTACGCGGTCGAGCCCGAGCCGCTCGACACCGGCGGGGCCATCGCGTTCGCCGCCCGTGCTGCCGGGATCGACGAGACCTTCGTGGTGGTCAACGGCGACGTGCTGACCGACCTCGATGTGTCGGCGCTGGTCGCGTTCCATCGCGCCCGCGGTGCGGAGGGCACCGTCGCCTTGCACCGGGTCGAGGATCCTTCGGCGTTCGGCGTGGTCGCCACCGCCGAGGACGGCCGAGTCGAGGCGTTCGTGGAGAAGCCCGAGCCCGGCGAGGCGCCGAGCGATCGGATCAACGCCGGCACCTACGTGCTCGAGCCCGAGGTCCTGGCCCGCATCGGCGTCGGTGAGCGGGTCAACGTCGAGCGGGTCGTGTTCCCGGCGATGGTCGCCGACGCGACCCTCTACGCTCTCGACGACGGCGGCGCCTACTGGATCGACGCCGGCACGCCCGACGCCTACCGGCGGGCCAACATCGACCTCGCCAGCGGATCGCGGGACCCTGACCTCGCCCGCGGATCGCGGGACCCTGACCTCGCCCGCGGATCGCGGGACCCTGCCGTCGCCCCGAGCGCCCGAATCCTGGGCACCGCCGAGCGCTCGGTCGTCGGTGAGGACTGTGTCGTCGGGCCCGCCGCCGAGGTCCACGGCTCGGTGCTGCTCCCCGGTTCCGAGGTCGCGGCGGGCGCTCGGGTGCTGGACTGCGTGCTCGGACCTCACAGCCTGGTCGGGGCCGCTGCGCACGTCGAGCGCTCGGTGCTCGGTGAGGGGGCTACCGTGGACGCCGGTGCGACGCTGATCGACGTCCGACGCCCGGCACCAGGCTGCTAGCAGCACCCGCTCAGCGGGTGCGGGCCGGCCGGGACCGGCTACGGTGCCCGCGCGGGGGCCGCCGGGGTCCGTCCACTGGGGAGAATGCATCCGAGGGACCCGGGCCCGGATGGGGAGGAAGACGATGACGATCCGACACGGTGTCACGGCGCGCGCCGTGGCCGGCGGCGCGGCGCTGTCGCTCACGGCGATGCTGGTCCCGGTGCTGAGCGCGGCGCCAGCGGGGGCTGCTTCGGCCCCCGAGGTGGTCGCCTCGGGCCTGCACGGGCCTACCAAGCTCACCTTCGACGGCGACGGGAGCCTCTACGTCGCCGAGGCCGGCACCTTCGAGCCCCCTGTCGACCCCGAGAGCTCCTGCGTGGGCAGCGGCGACGAGCAGACCTGCGTCGGCGACACGGGCGCGGTGGCCAGCGTCGACCTGGACACCGGAGACGTGACTCGCGTCGTGGAGGGCCTGCCGTCTCTGGCCGGGGCGCCGACCGACGTGGCAGTGCACGACGACGGTTCGATGGACGTGTCGATCGGTTGCGGCTGCGGCCCCGACGACCGGGGCGCGTTGGAGGCGTTCTCGGTTCTGGGGACCATCCAGCACATCGATGCCGAGGGGACGCGGACGACCCTGGCCGACATCGCCCAGTTCGAGTTCGACAACAACCCCGACTCCGGCGAGGAGGGATCAGAGCTCGACAGCAACCCGTTCGACCTGGAGTCGACCGGCGAAGGGCTGCTGGTGGCCGACGCCGGAGGAAACGACGTGCTCGCCATCGACGGCGAGGGCACGGTGTCGCTGGCGGCGACGTTCCCGTTCCGCGACGTTCCCGCACCCCCCTTCCTGGGCGCCCCTCCGGGGACCATGATCCCGATGCAGCCCGTGCCGACCACGGCGTCGCTGGGCGACAACGGCCTGCTCGTCAGCGGCCTTCCCGGCTTCCCCTTCCCGCCCGGCGGGGCGCTGATCTACCACGTCGCCGAGCCCGGCGCCGAGCCGACCACCTTCGCCGGTGGCCTCAGCGGGCTCACCGACCTGGTCCAGGCACCTGACGGAACGGTGTATGCGCTGCAGTTCGCCACGGACCTGCTCGCCGCCGAGAGCGGCGGTGCATCGGCTTCGGAGCTGGTGCAGATCAGGCCCGACGGCACTCGAAAGGTCATCATGCGCGAGGGCCTGGTCACCCCCGGTGGCGTCGCCATCGGGCCCGACGGGATGATCTACGTCACCAACGACCAGTTCAACCCCGAGGGTGGCACCGTCCTGCGGGTCGACCCCGACCAGGTGCGCGAGCCCGCCACCGCGTCGGCCTGCGACCCGACGTTGGTGCCAGGCACGCCGTACTACGAGGAGATCGCGCCAAGCTCGCATCGCGAGGCCATCGAGTGCGTCTCTGCCTGGGAGCTGCTGCAGGGTCGTGGCGACACCGGTTTCGGGCCGGGCATGGCCCTCACCCGGGGCCAGGCTGCTCTGGTCATCCAGCGGCTGCTGGCACGAGCCGGCATCGTGGCCGACGGCGAACCCGACGCCTTCGGCGACGACGACGGAACGATCTACGAGGATGCCGTCGACCTGGCTGCCGACCTGGGGATCGTGCGAGGCCTGGCCGACGGCACCTACCGGCCGCAGGCGACCCTCACACGCGGCCAGTTCGCCTCGATGCTGGCGGCGACCTGGACGGCGGTGACCGAGGTGGAGCTGTCGGGGCTCGACGCCTTCGGCGACGACGACGGCTCGGTCCACGAGGCCGCCATCAACGCGGTGGCCGACGCCGGGTGGATGATCGGTAGCTCCGCGGGCGTCTTCGAGCCCTCGTCGCCGATCACCCGGGGACAGGCCAGCTCCGCGCTGGCCCGGATGCTGTCCTCCTTCGTCGACGCCGGTGACCTCCTCGCCGTGCCCTGGGACAGCTGAGCTCACGCATCGCCAGCAGTTCGCTCCGGTGGCGGGGGTCGTGCCCCCGCCACCGGCGCGTCCGTCCCCGACCCGGCCCGGGCCGTGCCGGGGAGGCACGACTCAGCGGAACAGGTCCTCGGCAGCGGTGCGCACCACCTCGGCGTGCACCTCGCCCCGGCCCAACCAGGCCGGGTCCACCCCTCGCACCACCGCAGCTGCGGTGGCCGTGGCCTTCCCCATGACCAGCTCGGCGGCGCCGGCGATCTCGTCCACCACGCACACCTCGGTGACGGCCAGCTCGCGGCCGCGCTGGTCGGTGGTGCCCCGCAGGTCGACGACTGCCCGGATGCCGGCGCAGCCGATGGCCACGTCGGTCAAGCCCCGGCGCCAGGTGCGCCCGAAGGTGTCCGACACCACGATCGCCACCTCGACCCCGAGCCGGGCACGCAGCCCATCGCGCAGGCGCCGGGCCGAGCGGTCGGAGTCCTCCGGGAGCAGTGCCGCCCAGCCCTCGTCCACGTTGGACAGGTCGACCCCGGCGTTGGCGCAGACGAAGCCGTGCCGGGTCTCGGAGATCACCAGGTCGCCGCGTCGGCGCAACACCCGGACGGACTCGTCCTCCACCACGCGCCGCTGACCGCGTGGGTCGTCGGGATCCAGGCGCACGAGGCGGCCCTCGGCCTTGGACACGACCTTCTGGGTGACCACGACCACGTCCCCGTCGGCCAGCCCCGGTTCCGCCGCCGCGAGCAGGCCGGCCAGGTCGTCGCCGGGGTGGACCTCGGGCACTCCCGCGATGGGCCAGATGCTCAGGGGTCGGTTCACGCCGCCAGGACCACCTGCGCCAGAGCTGTCGCCGCGGCGACATCGGTCATGACGGTGTCGGTCACGACCGGCTCGAGCCCCTCGGCAGCGACCCGCGACGCAGCGGTGGCATCGGCGTCGTCGAGCACGAGGGTTCCGGCCAGCCGGGCGTAGAGCCGCGCGATGCCCACCGTCGAGGGTTCGTGGCCGGTCTCGGCGAGGAGGCGGTCGGCGGGACCCTTGATCGCTACGCCGGCGACGAGGGGCGACACGGCCACCACGTCGTCGCGGCGGGCGGCCACCGCCTCGCGCACGCCCGGCACGGCCAGCAGCGGCGCGATCGACACCAGCGGGTTCGACGGGGCGATCACGATCCGCGCCGCCCCGGCGATCGCCTCGAGCACGCCCGGGGCCGGCCGGGCGGCCTCGGCGCCCTCGAAGCGCACGGCAGCGACGGGGACCTCGTGGCGCAGCCCGACGAAGTACTCCTGGAACGAGATCTCCTCGCCCTCACGGCTGCCCGGTCCCAGCGTCACCCGGGTGCGCAGCGGATCGTCGGTCACGGGCACCAGCGTGCACGACAGGCCCCACGCCGCGGCCAGCTCGGCGGTCACCTCCGACAGCGCCGCGCCCTCGGCGATGCGATGGGTGCGGTACAGGTGGGTGCCGAGGTCACGGTCGCCCAGCGAGAACCACTCCATGCCCGGTCCCAGCCGGGCCAGGGTCTGCATCGCCTGCCACGTCTCGCCCGCGAGCCCCCATCCGCGGTCGGCGTCGTTGGCGTCGGCGAGGGTGTAGGTGACCGTGTCGAGGTCCGGGCTCACGTGCAGGCCGTGCAGCACCAGGTCGTCTCCGACGTTGCCGACCACGACGATCGCCGACGGGTCGGTCGCTTCGACCATGCCGCGCAGCAGCCGGGCGGCGCCGACGCCACCGGCCAGCACGACGATCATGAGATCGACCGCAACCGGCCCTCGAGCAGGGCCATGTCGGCGTCGACCATCCTCGCCACCAGCTCCTCGAAGGTCGTCGCCGGCGCCCAGCCCAGCACCCTTCGGGCCTTCGCCGGGTCACCCACGAGCAGGTCCACCTCGGCCGGGCGCACGAAGCGCTCGTCGAGCACGACGTGGCGCTCCCAGTCGAGACCGACCCGGTCGAAGGCCAGCTGGCAGAACTCGCGCACCGAGTGCGTCTGCCCGGTGGCGACCACGTAGTCGTCGGGGTGGTCCTGTTGGAGCATGAGCCACATCGCCTCCACGTAGTCCCCCGCGAAGCCCCAGTCCCGCTGGGCGTCCAGGTTGCCCAACGCGAGGGTGTCGGTCATGCCCGCCTTGATGCGCGCCACGCCGTTGGTGATCTTGCGGGTCACGAACTCGTGGCCCCGGCGGGGGCTCTCGTGGTTGAACAGGATCCCGCTGCTGGCGTGCAGGTCGTAGGACTCCCGGTAGTTCACCGTTATCCAGTGGCCGTAGACCTTGGCCACCCCGTAGGGCGACCGGGGGTAGAGCGGCGTGGCCTCGTCCTGGGGCACGGCCTGCACCTTGCCGAACATCTCGCTCGACGACGCCTGGTAGAAGCGGATCTCGGGGTCGACGGTACGGATCGCGTCCAGCAGGCGCGTGACGCCGAGGGCCGTGGTCTCCCCGGTGAGCACCGGCTGTCCGAAGCTGGTCTGCACGAAGGACTGGGCGGCCAGGTTGTAGACCTCGTGTGGCCGGTGCTCGCGCAGCACCGAGATCATCGAGCCCTCGTCGAGAAGGTCACCGTGGGTGAACTCGAGCCGGTCCTGGAGGTGGGCGATGCGCTCGTAGTTGACCGTGGAGGACCGACGGACCATGCCCACCACCTCGTAGCCGTGATCGAGCAGCAGCTCGGCCAGGTAGGAGCCGTCCTGGCCGGTGATGCCTGTGATGAGAGCGCGCCGCGTCGACATCGGGTCGTTGTACCCTCCAGGCCCGCCGGGTGCTGCTAGGTGGCCTAACAGTCGCCCACGTAGCGGTCACCACCGGGCCGGCCGGCCCGTGGGACCGTCCCGGGGTGGGTGAGAGGGAGCAGCATGGGCCGCTCGGTCGAGTCGTTGGGACGCCGGATCGCCAAGCGCCGCGCCGAGCTGGGCTGGACCCAGCAGGCTCTCGCAGACCGTGTCGCGGTCACCCGGGTCGCTCTCTCGCACATCGAGACCGGGCTGACGGTGCCCGGCGAGCGCACCGTCGCGCTGTTGGCCGGGGTGTTCGGCTGCGAGCCCCACGAGCTGGTGGCAGAGACCGACTATCCGGCCGCCAAGGCCGACCGGCTCCCGTTGGTCACCGCTCGCCACACCGAGGTCGAGTTGCAGCTGGCTCTGCTCGCCGCCGACCTGGCCCGCCCGGCAGGCCCAGAGCACCTGGCCGACTGGGCCCGCCGGCTCGACGCGCTCGAGCGAACGGTGGTCGACCTCGGCCAGCGGCGTCTGCTCGCCACGGGACGCGAGGTGCTCGCCCGGGCCCGGCGCGACCGCTCCGCGCCATCGGGCGACAGGGAGAGCTGAGCCGCCGCGCCGGGTCAACCCTGCGCGGTGATCCGACGCCGCATGTCGGCCAGCAGGTCGGCCAGCGTCGTGTCGAGGTCGATCTCGGGAGCCCAGCCGGTGGCCGCGGCCAGCCGTGAGGCGTCGCCGCGCAGCACCGGCAGGTCGACGGGCCGGATGAGATCCGGATCGGGTCGCAGCTCTACGGGGACCTCGGCCATCGCCACCAGGCGATCGGCGATGTCCTGCACCGAGCGCGCCGCGCCGCTGCAAACGTTGTAGCGCTCGCCCGCCTCGCCCGCCTCGGCGAGCAACCGGTAGGCCCGCACGACGTCTCGCACATCGGTGAAGTCGCGCTCGGGCGACAGGTTCCCCACCGCCACCGGTCCGCCACCGGCCCGCTCGGCACGGGCGATGCGGGCGGCGAGGGCAGGGGCCAGGAACGCCTCGGACTGGCCGGGACCGAGGTGGTTGAACGGGCGCACCCTGATCGTCTCCAGGCCGTGGCCCAGGTGCGCCTGGACCGCGAGGGCCTCTGCCGCCACCTTGCTCGCCGCGTACGGGCTGGTGGGACGCAGCGGGGAGTCCTCGCGCAGGGGGAGCTCGTCGGGCCGCACCACCCCGTAGAGCTCGGCGCTCGCCACGACCAGCACGCGCCGGACCCCCGCCCCCAGGCAAGCCTGCAGGACCTGCGCCGTGCCCTCGGCATTGACCCTGAGGGTCTCGACCGGGTGGGCCCACGACGCGCCCACGTCGGCCCACCCGGCCAGGTGGTACACGACCTCGGGAGCCGCTGCCGCCACCGCCGCGGCCACGGCTGGCCCGTCGAGGATGTCGACCGGTTCGGGCCCCCTGCGGTCCAGGGACTCGACCTCGTCGCCGCAGGCCCGGACGTGGTCGACGAGGTGGCGGCCCACGAACCCGCGGCCGCCCGTCACCAGGGCGCGCACCACAGCTCCGGACGGGGCGTCATGGGCGGGCGAGCCTACCGGCGCCGCTCAGGGCTCTCCGCGACGGCCCGACGCCACAGGGCAGCCAACGCGTCGACCGTCGCCTCCCACCCGAACCGGGCTGCGTGCACCGGTCCGCGCCGCGCCAGGTCGGCGTGCAGGTCGTCGTCGTCGAGGGCGCGTGCCAGGGCGGCGGCCAGCGCGCGGTCGTCGCCGGGCGCGACGAGGAGCCCGGCGTCGCCCACCACCTCGGGCAGCGCCCCGGCGGCGGACGCGACCACCGGCACGCCGGCAGCCATCGCCTCGGCAGCGGGCAGGCCGAAGCCCTCGTACAGCGACGGCACCGCCACCGCCCTCGCCCCGGCCAGCAGATCTGCTCTGTCGGTCTCGCTGACGAATCCCAGGCGCACCACGCGGTCACGGTGGCGGGCCGCGGCGAGCGCGGCTTCGAGCTGGTCGACGCCCCAGCCGTCGGGTCCGGCCAGCACCAGGGCGAGCCCGGGGCGAGACGCGGCGAGCTCGTCGAAGGCCCGGACCAGGGTCGGCAGATCCTTGCGGGGCTCCACGGTCCCCACCGCCAGCAGGTACCGCGTGGCGCGGGCCACCGCACACCCGCGCTCGGCCGAGCCGGCGGTGATGGCCGTCACCCCGTTTGGCACGGCTACGACGCGGTCGGGGTCGGCGCCGAGCAGCTCGATCACCTCCTCGCGCACGAAGTTCGACGGCGTGTGCACCCAGGCGCCCGCGGCCAGCGCCCGTCGCACCAGCGCCGGGTAGTCACGAGCCGCGCCCGTGCACAGCTCGGGGTGGTGCCAGAACGCCAGGTCGTGCACCGTGACCACCGACGCGGCGGCCGCGGGTGGCACCACGAAGTTGGGCCCGACCACCAGGTCGATCGGGCCGGTCCAGCGTTCGATGCGGGGGTGGTGGAACCGGCTCCAAGCGGCCCGCAACGGCCTCGCGGCCATGGGCCGGGTGACCACCGCGACCTCAGGAGGAACCACCGCCGTGAGGCGCTGCCGACCGCGCCAGCTCACCGCGAACGTGACCAGCGCGAGGTCGCGGTGGCGTCGCGACATCCCGGTGACGACCTCGGCGGTGAACCGCCCGATCCCGGTCGGGACGTCCAGCAGGGCGGTGGCGTCGACGGCTACCCGCAGGCGCCGCACGCTCAGCCGGCGCCGGTGCGCCCGAGCCGGTCGTCGGCCGCGGCGTCCAGGCGCTCGGACAGGGCGCGGCGCCGGTCGTCGAGGTGTGCCAGCAGGTGGTGGGCGCGCCGTGCGAGCTGTGCGGAGGGCGCCCGGTCGCCGGCCTCGCGGCGGGCGACCATCGCCTTTTGGAAGCGCAGGACGGCGACACCCAGCCCGAGCTGGGCGGCGTCACGAACGACGGTGGGAAGGGCTCGGGACTCGCTGGGCACGGTGTGGCTCCTGGTGGGATGCAGCGGGGGGCGCCGAGCGCCGGACGCGGCCGCGCGCCGCAGTGATGAGCCTAGGTGCAGCACGGGGCTCGGGCCCCTTGCGTGCTCGGGTCCCCGGGTGGGGTGGTCCGGCGGGCACCGGACCCGGGGCTACCCTCGACCGATCGTGGATGGTGCCCCGGACAGCCCCGCGCCCGGCGCGCCGGGCGCCACGACCGAGATCCTCGCGCCTGCGGTGGTCGCGGTGGTCGTGGCCCACGATCCCGGCGATTGGTTCGAGGAGTGCCTGTCGAGCCTGGTGGCGCAGGACTATCCGGCGCTGTCGATCCTCGTGGTCGACGCGGCCTCGACCGCCCCGGTGCTCGAGCGGGTGGCGTGGTGCGCGCCGAGCGCGTTCGTGCGCCGGATCGAGGAGAACCCTGGGTTCGGCGCCGCCGCCAACGAGGTCCTCGAGGTGGTCGAGGGAGCCGCCTTCTACCTGCTGTGCCATGACGACGTGGCTCTGGCCCCCGATGTCGTGCGGACGCTGGTCACCGAGGCGTTCCGGGCCAACGCCTCGGTGTTGGGCCCCAAGCTGACGGCCTGGGACGACACCCGGCGCATCCTGCAGCTGGGGCAGGCCATGGACCGCACAGGGCGCACCGTCGACCTGGTCGAGCGGGGAGAAGCTCGACCAGGGCCAGCACGACGAGGCCGGTGATGTCTTCGTGGTGACCGGTGGGTGCACCCTGGTGCGTGCCGACCTGTTCGCCGAGATCGGCGGGTTCGACGAGGCGATCGACCTGCTCGGCGACGACGTGAGCCTGTGCTGGCGGGCACATCTCGCCGGCGCCCGGGTCGCGGTCGCGCCCTTCGCCGAGGTCCGCCACAAGGAGGCGCTCAGCTGGCCGAATACGTT
>CAVPEW010000042.1:0-126620 GCA_963703565.1 uncultured Microthrixaceae bacterium
CTACCACTAGAAATCCCTCCTGTTGGAGAGGTTTTCTTTTGTTTAATACGGGATGTTTCAATACCAAATAGGGGAGAACCACTATATCCCAGATCGTCAAAGAAAAGGACCTAGACAAGACATGCCAACCTCATTCCTGACTCAAGAAGGGTACTCAAAACTTCAAGAGGAGCTAGATCTTTTACGCACAACCCGCCGCCAGGAAATCGCCGAAAGACTGCATGAGGCTATGGAAGGTGGCGAATTGATCGATAACGCCGAATACGAAGCTGCAAAAAATGAACAAGCTTTTGTTGAAGGCCGGATAAAAGAGCTGGAAATCTTGTTTGCCACTGCCAAAATCGTGGATGAAACCATTCCGGTGGATACGATCCAGGTCGGCGCAGAAGATTGAAATTCAGGAAGAAGGCAGCAAAACGATTGAGCAGTATTTTATCGTGGGCGCTGCTGAAGCCAACCCGGGCAAAAATAAGATTTTCCTATAAATCCCCGTTGGGGAAGGCCTTATTGAATAAGAAGGCCGGGGATAAAGTGGTGGTGGATGCCCCCGGGGAGCCGTCTACGGTCAGTGTAATTAAAGTGAAATAAACTCGGAGTTGAAAAATCGCCCCGCCCGTTTTATGAGGGGCGGGGTTTTCTCAAGTTGATCATCAAGAAAGGTGCACTAATCGATGGAATTATCTGATCTCGAAAAAATCAGGCTTGAGAAAATGTTGCGGATGCGTGCGGAAGGGATAGAACCCTACCCGACCCGCGCCAATCCCGCGCACACCACGGCTGATGCTCCACGTCGGGGCCGGATTGCGACAGGCCCACCTCGAAGAAGCGGGGGACGACGTGGACCTCGACGTCTAGCTGCACGGCCCGGCGCAGGATCCGCACCATCTCGTGCTCGGCGCCGGGGCCGAACGCCACGATGACGCGGCGGACACCCATCAAGTCGACGATGCGCTCGAGGTCGGCCAGCCCGCCGATGGGACGCAGGCTGGGCTCGTGGGCCACGTCGTCGAGGATGCCCACCGGGAGCAGCCCGTACTCGCGGTGGGTGTGCAGCAGGCTGAACAGCTCCACCCCGACCGCCCCGGCGCCCACGATCAGCGTGGGCTCGGCCATCCTCCCGCGGCGACGGGCGCTCAGGATGGCGGCGTGGGACAGGGCGCGGCCCACCACGATCGCGAGGGCGAGCACCGCGGCCTGGTTTCGGAAGGACCCCTCGAGGTGCAGGAGGGGCGACGCCAGGCTGATGGCCAGGAGCCCGACCGCGACCGGCAGGAGCAGCCGCGGCAGGTGGTCGAGGAGGTTGACGTTGATCGGGCGCCGGTAGGCCTCGCCGCGGCGGAGGACGGCGATCACGACCAGGGCGTAGGCCCAGTTGGCATGTCCAGGGTGGGCCAGGACCGCGACGCTGACGAGTGCGGCGGCCATGTCGACGAGTCGACGCAGCCGCCACAGTGGCTCACCGACCCAGGGTCGCCGCGCGACGCGGGTGTGTTCGCTAGGCTCCGTGTGGGCCTCCCCGAACCTTGCGATGTGCTCGACTGGCACGCCCATTCTCGGTATTCCTCTCCGCCGTTGCGTCGGTGCTCACCTGCCGCCAGGTGCGCCGACAACCTTGACCGTGCCTGGTTCGAATGGGGCTAGTCAACGCTCGTCGTGACAATTTTGGTGCTGAAGCGGAGCGTTAACCGGCCGTCGACCGGGTTCACACGCTCCGTAGTGTAACCCTCACGACCCGTGTCGGTCGGTGGGGTCGGAGTCGACGGCCCGGTCGACCAGCGCGCCGAGTGCCTCCCGGAAGGGGGCGTGCCCGAACCCCTCGGCGTGGCGGCGGACGGTCGCGGCGTCGAAGGCGGCGGGGTCGAAGGCACGGAGCGCGGCGGCGAGCTCCGCCTCCCCGCCGTCGTAGAGCCGCCCGGTGGTGCCGTCGACGACCGAGTCGAGCACGCCCCCGATGCGGCGCGCCACCACGGGCGTACCGCAGGCCTGGGCCTCCACCGGCACCATCCCGAAGTCCTCCTCACCGGGAAACACCAGCGCCCGACAGCGCCGGAGGAGGTCGCGGAAGGTGTCGCCGTCGACCTCGCCGAGCAGCTCCACCTCGTCGCCGGCTCCCAGTGCTGCGGTCTCCACGGCCCGGCGGGCCCGGCCCTCGCCGACCACCACGAGCCGGACGCCCGCCCGCCGGGCCGCCAGCACCGCGAGCCTCCGGCTGCTTGTAGGGCACCAACCGGCCAGCCAGCAGGAAGAAGTCGTCGCGGGGCACCGACGAGTCGGGCGTGAAGAACCCGGTGTCGATCGGCGGGTGGATCACCTCCGACTCGAGGCCCCAGCAGCGCTGCACCCGTTCGGCGACATGGCGGGAGTTCACGGCCAGCGCCGTCCAGCGCCGGGCAGCCGCGCGGTCGGCGCGACGCTGCGTGGCCGCGAAGGCGCGCAGCCCGGCCCGACCGACCCTGCCCCCGGCCTCGTTGGCCAGCATCGCAGGGTCCCAGATCCACCGTGCCGGGGTGTGGACGTAGGCGACAACGGGCACGCCCTGCGGCGGACGGATGCGCCCGGCGAAGGCGTGGTGGCTCACGACCACCGCGTCGGGATGGCCCACGTCGAGCCGGCGCATCGCGAGCGGCAGCAGCGGCAGCAGCGCCGCGTAGCCCCGGCCGCCCCGGTAGGCGCGCTGGAGGCCCGACGTGTGGACCTCCACCCCCTGTAGTCCCGGAGGAAGCACCGCCGGATCGGAGATGGCCGCGTGGACCGAGGCCTCGGGCCACACCTCGTGCATCTGCTCCACGACGCGCTCGGACCCCCCGAGCTCCGTGAACCGCTCGTGGACGATGGCGACGCTCCGGGAGCCGCTCAAGAGGTCGCGGCCCGCGGCGGCCGACCGGTCGCGTCCACGTCCTCCCGGTTGAGCACGATCCCGACCGGCCGGGCCCCGACCCGCTGCAGCGACTCGATGAGCCTCGAGGGCGGCCTTGCGGCGGGTGGTGCGGCGGTCGATCACCACCACGCACACGTCGCACTGCGCCGCGACGGCCGCCGTCTCGGCGAAGGCGCCCCCCGGCGGGGTGTCGACCACGATGAGGTCGGCATCGGGCATCCGGTCGACGAGGTCGCGGAAGCCCTCGCGGAACCGACCCGACAGCGCCGCCGCCGGGTCGGCTGACAGGTTGCCGGCAGGCAGGATCTCGAGGTGGGTGTGCCCGGGCGCGGGGAGCAGCAGCCGGGTGGGGTCGTCGTCGGGGTGCAGGTCACCGAGCCCCCGGTCGTCGGGGACGCCGAAGATGCCGCCGATGCTCGGCGACCGCAGGTCCGCATCGACCAGGACGACGGGCAGCGCCAGTGCTGCAGTCGCGCTGGCCAGGCCAGCGGCGACGAACGAGGTGCCGACGCCCTCGCCGACGCCGAGCACCCCGAGGCAGCGGATCACGCCGCCGGGGACCTCGAGGTACAGCAAGTTGGTGCGCAGCACCCGGAGGGCCTCGACGGTGTCGCCCTGGTCGGCGTGGGGGATGCGGGTGAGCACAGGCAGCCCGGTGAGCCGGGTGACCTCCTCGTCGCGGCCCGAGAATCTGCCGCTCACGGCCTCCAGGAGCACCGCCAGCTCGGCGTTCACGATCATGGCGACGACGAAGGCGAGCACCGCGTCGCGGGCCGGGGTGGGCGAGAGCGGGGCCCCGCCGGCCTCGGCGGCGTCGACCACCCGCAGCTCGTCGGGCTGCTGGGCCGCGAGCTCGGTGCGGCGGGCCAGGACGGCCTGGTACTGCGCCTGCAGGACGTCGCGCTCGACCGACTCCTCCGGGGCCGCTCGGAGGTCGGACAGGAGCTGGTCGAGCTGGTCGTCGATCGGCGTGAGCAGCGACGAGATCCGGGCTGCCTCCGAGCTGCTGACCGAGGCCGACAGGGCCTCGGCGGCGGCCTGGGCCAGCGCTTGCGCGTCCTCGGCGCTGGGGCCGGTGGCGGACACGGTGAGGAACCCGGCGGTGGACGAGACCGACGCGGACAGCCGGTCGGCCGCGGCCGACTCGTCGAGGTGGAGCCCGGAGTCGCTCGCCGCCCGCTCGGCGACCGCGTCGGATCCCAGCAGGGCGGCGTAGGTCGTGGCGAGGAACGACGCCCGGCTCTCCGGCACGTCCGCGCCCGCCCCGCCGGGGAGCGCCTGCAGGCGGGCGTCGGACCCGTAGACGTCGTCGATCCCGCTGCTGCGAGCGAACACGAGCACAGCGATGACAAAGGAGAGAGCCAAGATCTGCCGCCGGCGCCGCCAGATGGCGCGGCGGTGGTCCTCCACATCCATCCCGGGGGACGCTACTGCCGTGCCGTCGAGCCGCCCGAACGGCCGCCGGTACGGTAGGCGGTGCATGCCCCGCGTCGCAGCCCTGGCCATCGATGCCGCCGAGCGTTGGCTCGTGGAGCAGGAGATGGCCGCGGGCCGACTCCCCCACCTGCGGGCTCTGGCTGACCGCTCGGCGCGGTTCCGGCTCCGGGCTGAGGGGCCTTACCGGTCCGACGCCGCCTGGGTGCGCTTCCTCACCGGTCGGTCGGAGGCCGCGCTGGACTGGGGGGGCCTGCTGCCGTTCGATCCGGCGACCTACGCCGTGCACGACGACGGCACCCTCGAGGCCACCCCGTTCTACGCGCGCGGCGGGCACCGCACCATCGCCTTCGACCTCCCGGGAGCGGTGGTGGACCAGCACGTCGAGGGCGTGCAGATCACCGGCTGGGGCACCCACTCGCCGCAGTGGTGGCGAGCCTCCTCCCCGGCCGGACGGCTGGCGGAGATCGACGCCCGGTTCGGCACGAACCCGGCCTTCGGCAACGAGCACGACATCGCGTGGCACGAGCCCACCCGACTCGACGCGCTCAGCGCGGCCTGCCGAACCGGAGCCCGCCGGCGCTCCGATGCGCTGGAGTGGCTCCTCGAGTCGACCCCCGGGTGGGAGCTGGCGCTGTCCTCGGTCGCCGAGGTGCACACGATGGGCCACCTGTTCTGGTTCGGGGTCGACGAGGGGCACTCGCTTCACGGCCTCGCCCCCACCACCGAGCTGGCGCGGGCCCGGGTGCTCGAGACGCTGGAGGAGGCGGACCGGGCCGTCGGTCGCCTGGTGGCGGTCCTCCCCGACGACGTCGTCGTGGTGGTCTTCGCCCTGCACGGCATGCAGGCGGCCGACGACGTGGCGGCCACCGTGCTCCTGCCCGAGCTGCTGCATCGCCACCACCTCCACCGCCGCGCCCTCACCGACGGAGGGGCCGACGCATGGCAAGCCGCGGGCTGCCCGCCGGTCCTCCTTCCCCCAGGGGAGCCATGGCACCGGCACGTGCGGAATCGCTTCCACGACGGGCCGGACCTGCTGCGCCGGGCCGGCCGGCTGGCCCCGCCGGCCCTCTATCGGGCGGGGCGGCGCCTGTCTGGCCGCCCAGCCCTGCACGAACCGGGGGAGCTCGTCGCCGCCACCCCGCCCGAGGTGGACCTGACGTCGGTGGGCCGATGGCGGCTCGATGACCTCGACTGGCAGGTGACCGCCTGGTACCGACGGCACTGGCCCCGGATGCCCTGGTTCGCGGTCCCCACCTTCGACGACTCGCTCCTGCGCATCAACCTCGCTGGACGTGAGGCCCACGGTGTGGTACCCGCCGACGGCTACAAGCGGGCCTGCGCCGACGCCACCGCCTTCCTCCGCGCCCTGGTCGACGTCCGCACCGGTCGCCCCGCGGTGGCCGAGGTGACCCTCCTGCGCGCCGACGACCCCCTCGATCCGCACGGGCCGAGCGCGGATCTGGTGGCCACCTGGAACGGCACGCCGGACGCCCTCGCCCACCCGGAGGTGGGCGTGGTGGGCCCGTTGCCCCACGCCCGCACGGGTGGGCACAGCACGAACGGGTTCGCCTTCGTCGCCGGCGACGGGATCCGCCCCGGCGAGCGAGGCGAGCGACCGGCCGCCGACCTGACCCCGACGCTGCTCGGCCTGGTGGGGTCCGACTCCACCGGCCTCGATGGCTCCCCCCTGCTGGGCGCCACCCCATGATCAGCATCTGCATCATCAACCACGACTACGCCCGCTTCCTCCAGCCGGCGATCGATGGTGCCCTGGCGCTGCAGGCGGAAGCGGACGTGGAGGTGGTGGTCGTCGACGACGGCTCCACCGACGAGAGCCGTGCGGTGATCGCGTCGTACGGCGACCGGATCCGTCCGGTGCTCAAGGAGAACGGTGGCCAGGGTTCCGCGTTCAACGCCGGCTTCGAGGCGACCCGAGGCGACATCGTGGTCTTCCTCGACGCCGACGACGTGGTGCTTCCCGGGCTCGGTGCCGCCCTGCAGGCGGCGTTCTCGGAGGCGCCGCGACCGGTGCGGGTGCAGGTCCGCATGCGGATCATGGACGCCGAGGGCACACCGACGGACCGGCTCGTGCCGCCCCGGCCCCGGTCCCACGGTCCCGTTGACATCGGCCCCCACGTCCGCCGGTTCCGCAGCTACCCGTGGCCGCCGAGCTCGGCCAACGCGTACGACGCCGAGGCGGTGCGGGCGGTGATGCCGATCCCGGTACCGGCCTACCGCACCTCGTGTGACTCGTACTTCGCCGAGCTCCTGCCCTTCGCTGGCCCGGTGTCCAGTCTCGACGTCGTGGGCGTGGGCTACCGGCGCCACGGCGCCAACAGCTACCTCGGCGCCGGGGCCGACCTCGGCTGGTTCCAGTGGAAGATCGAGCGCATCCTGGCCAACCACGAGCGAGCCATCGATCTGGCCGACGAGCTCGGCGTGCCGGGTCCGCCGAGCGACCCGCTGGCGCCTCGCGACGTCGCCTTCCTCGGGTACCGGCTGGCGTCGCTGCGCCTCGACCCCGCCCACCACCGCATCGCCAGGGACCGCCCGGTCAAGCTGGCCGTGGCTGGCTGGCGGGCCGCTCTCACGAACCCCACCCTGGAGCGAAACGACCGCCTCATCCGGGTCGTGTGGTTCGCCCTCGCCGGGCTGCTGCCGCGCCGGCTGGCGGCATCGGTGGTGCGCCGGTTCGTGCCCGACAGCCCGTCGCCGCTCCGCGGCGGGTGATCAGGGGACCGACGGCAGCTGGGTGTCGGGCCACGACGCCGCGCTCCTCGCCAGGTGGTGCGCCAGGCGCAACCGCGACTGGTGCTGGCCCATCGTGAACCGGGGCAGGCGGAACAGATCCTGACCGGGCTCGATGCGCCCGTTGAGGAAGGTGAAGCCGGCTCGGAAGCCGGCCGCGGCGGCTGTGTCGCGCACCCGCGCGTCGTGGTGGCCATACGGGTAGGCCAGCAGGTCGACGGGAGCGGCGACGAGCTCTCGCAACCGGTCGCGGCTGCCGACCAGCTCCTGCCGCAGCTCGTCGTCGCGCAGCCCGGGCAGTGACCGGTGGGTACCGGCGTGGCAGCCGATGGTGACGAACGGCTGGGCGGCCAGCTCGCGCAGCTCGTCGGGCGCCAGCGTGCGCTGCTCGCCGGTGGTCCAGTCGGGCTCCGAGCCGAGCCGGGCGGCGACGGCGAAGACGGTGGCCGGAGCTTCGAGGGCCGCCAGGACCGGGACCGCCAGGGCGGCGACGCCCACGATCGCGTCGTCGAAGGTCACCGCGGCCAGGCCGTCGATCGGCCGGCCGTCGCGGAGGGCGTCGACGACATCGCCGAGCGGCACGACGCGCCGGCCCGAGGAGCGCAGGAGCTCGACGTGGGACCGGAGCCGGTCCGGGGTCACGTGGTAGCCCTCGGCGACGTCGCGGACGTCGTGGTAGGCCAGCACCACAGCCCCGCCCGACGGTCCGGCCCGTCCCACCGCGACCAGAACGGCGCGTGGCAACGAGCGAGAGGCGAGGAGTGAGGCCATAGCAGTGCGCCCGTCGGCGACCCGGTGACTCTACCGATCGCGCTCCCCGACGAGCCGTGGCCCTAGGGTCGGGCAGCCGATGCGAGCGCACTTCGTCAACGAGAACTTGGGTGGTCACGCCACCATGCACCTGCACCTGCGGGCCGGGCTCGCCGACCACCCGGACGTGGAGGCGTCGTTCTTCGACGTTCCCCCGCCGGGCTGGGTGCACCGGGTCGCCCGTCTTCCCATCCCGGGGCTCGACCGCCTCGACCTCGACCTGACGGCACTGCGCGATCAGCTCCCCCGCGCCGCGGTGGTGGCCCGCCACCTGCGACAGCAGCGAGCCGACGTCGACGTGCTGCACCTGTACACCCACAACGCCGCCCTCCTCAGCGTCGCCACGATGCGTCGAGTCCCGAGCGTGGTGTCGCTCGACGCCACCAATCGCCAGAACGCCTTCCACCTCCCCTACCGCCGGCCGACGCGCTTCACGCCGACCAGCGTCCGACCGGTCGCCGCCCTGGAGGCTCGCGTCTACGAAGAGGCCCACGCGGTGGTGACCCACTCGCGGTGGGCGGCCAACTCGGTCCTCACCTACGGCGTCGACCCCGCCAAGGTCCAGGTGATCCCGTTCGGCATCGAAGTGGGTCCGCGACTGCCACCGATCCGCGACGGAGGCCCACCGCGCATCGTGTTCATCGCCACCACCATGGGGCGCAAGGGGGGTTGGACCCTCCTGCGCCTGTGGCGTGAGCAGCTGGCCGATCGCAGCCGGCTCGTGCTCGTCACCCCCGACTCGGTCCCGTCGGAACCCGGCCTCGAGGTGCACAACGACATCCGACCCGGCGACGGCCGGCTGGCCGAGGTGCTGCGATCGGCCGACGTGTTCGCCATGCCCGGCGACCTGGACGCCTTCGGGTACGCCCTCCTGGAGGCGATGTCGTTCGGGCTTCCGGCCGTGGCGCGGCGAGCAGCGGCGATCCCGGAGATCGTGGCGGAGGGGACCTCCGGCCTGCTCGCCCCGGTGGGCGACGACGCTGCCTTCGCGGCGGCCCTGCGCCGACTGCTCGACGACCCCCAGGCCCGGGCGGACATGGGCGAGACCGCCTACCGGCGCGCCGCCGAGCGCTTCGACGCCCGCACCACCACGACCACGCTGGTGGAGGTGCTCAGGGGGGTGCGCTGAGCGAGCTCAGCTCCCCGCCGTGCCGCGGAGGTCGGCGAGCCCGTCCGCCAGGAGGTCCCGGGCCACCAGCACCATGACGGCCGCGTACGCCACCGTGCCGGCCGCCACCGTGGCGAGCAGCGTCACCCAGTCGGCCGCGCTGTCGACCAGCCACTCGCGCACGAGCAGCGCGGCCCCGGCCATGGTCACCGTGGCCACCGCCATCGGCACCAGCGGGGCGATCTGGTCCATGAAGGTCTGGCGCAGGAAACGGGCCCGGATCGTGAACACCACCGGGAGGATCAGGTAGGCGGTGATCACCACCGCCACCGCCACGCCGGTGACCCCCCAGTGGGCTCCGATCAGGTAGGCGGGGACCACGAGGACCAGCTGGAACGCCGACACCGCAAGCCCGATCGAGGGCCGTCCCACCGCGTTGTAGAGGGACGTCTCCAACCGGGTGAAGCTGAGGGCCGGGCCGCCGAGGGCGAGCGCCTCCACGATCGGGATGGCGGGCCGCCACTGGTCGCCCAGGAGGACCGGTACCAGCACCTTGGCCGACACCGCCAGCCCGATCGTCGCTGGCAGGCACACGATCGCGAGGTAGCGGTTGGCCTGGTGCACGCCCCGCCGGAGACGCTCGAGGTCGTGCTGCACCGCGGAAAAGGCGGAGAAGGCGGTGGCACCGATCGTCTCGGACACCTTCACGATGGGGAGCAGCACGGTGCGGTAGGCGAGCGAGTAGTAGCCGAGCGAGTCGGCGCCGAGCACTCGACCGACGATGAGGTTGTCGAAGTTCGTGCGGCCGTAGGAGGCGAGCCGGTCGCCGGTGACCAGCATCCCGAAGCCGACCAGGGAGCGGGCCCGATCACCGTCGTAGCCGATGACCGGGCGCCACACCCCCGCCGAGATGGCGAAGGTCCACGCCAACCCGGTGGCCAGCACGGCCTCGGTGAGCGCCATCGCCACGAGCGACCACACCCCACCCCCGAGCGCCGCCACCGTGACCCCGACCACCGCGCTCGCCACTGTGGCGATGGTGGACGACAGGTAGAACTGCCGCATCAGCAACGAGCGCACCAGCATGTCGTTCGGCGTCCGCTCGATGCTGTTCAGGACCACCATGGCGCTCAGCGCGACGAGCACGGACGAAACGTCGGGGTCGCCGAGGAGACGGCCGAGCCACGGCGAGCCCCCGACGATCCCGGCGCCGAGCAGCACCCCGCTGGCCAGGCTGATCGTGAAGGACGTGGAGACGTGACGGGGATCGAGGTCGCGGCGCTGGATGATGGCGTCGCTCATCCCCAGCCCCACCACCAAGCCGGCCAGGTTGCCGACCACCATCGCAAGCGCGAAGAGGCCCACCTCACGCGGGACCAGCAGGTGCGCCATCACGAGCGACGCCACGAAGCGGACGACCACCTGCGTGGTCTGATCGATGGCCCCCCATCGCACCCCGGCCGCCACGCGGGGGCGCAGGCTCGCCTGCTCCGACCCATCGTGGCCCGGGCCGGGCGGCTCGTGGATCCGCGCCCCGGTCACCAGCGACCGGCTCCGCAGACCGGGGCTCCCGGCATCGGGCGAGGCTCAGGCAGGCGGCTCGCGGCTCCACCACGGCCATGGAGCATCGCGGGAGCCTACGGCCGCTTGGCGAGGAGGTCGGGAGGCAACCCGCGGACGGCCGGGGACGAGCACCCCGGATGCCGGGAGCGCGTCACCGTCCTGCCGTCGAGCAACCCGTCCGCCGACCCCGCATGCGCCGGGGCCGCCGGCTGAGCTCGTCGAGCACCCGCTGCACGGCGCGCTGCTGGTGCTCCAGGCTCAGCCCGGCGTCGACCGCCGCTCGGCCCGCCGCCGAGCAGCGAGCCCGCCGCGCCGGATCATCCAGCAAGGACGTGAGGGCCGCGGCCAGCGCGTTGGCGTCGCGGGGCGGTACGAGCACGCCCGCGTCGCCCAGGACCTCGGGGGTGCCACCGTGGTCCGTGGCCACGATCGGGAGCCCCAGGCTCATGTACTCGAGCAGGGCCAGCGGCCCCGCCTCTGGGTCCACGCTCGGCAGCACCGCCACCGTCCAGCGGCGCATCCGATCGAGCGGGTCGGGCTGGTGGCCGAGGAAGCGGACGCGGCCGGCGAGCCCGGTGTCTCGGCTGCGCGCCTCCAGCGCCTCCACGAAGGCTGCGTCCTTCGGGAACCGCCCGCCCAGCAGCTCCAGCTCCACCTTCGGATGGTCTTCGGCCACTCGGGCCATGGCGTCGAGGAGCACGTCCTGGCCCTTCCACGGCGTGAGCAGCGCGGCGCAGCCCACCACCGGCGGGTGGTCGGCGAATGGGGCAGCGGGATCCACCGGCCAGCGGGTGCCGTTGCGGACCACCACCGTCTCCAGGCCCTCGGCTCGGAGCGGCTCGGCCACCGCGTCCGACACAGCCACAGCCAGATCGGCGGCTGGACCCACGATCCGCAGCACCCGCCGCCAGCTGCGACGGTGGATCACGTCGTGCACCAGCCAGGCCGACGGGATCCGGGGGCGGGCGAGGTTCAGGGCGGGCAGCCCGAACAGCCCGTTGAGCAGGATGACGTCGGCGTGGCGGGCCTCCCGGCGCAGGACGCGAGCGGCCCGCGCGCTGTTCCAGGCCACCACGACGAAGCCGAGGGCGGCGGCGCCGGGGAGCCGGAGGTCGGGGAGCTTTAGATCGGGGATGGCCGCGACCGGCACGCCGCGGTCGCGGACCTCGTCGGCGAAGGGTCCGGGCGGGGCCAGGCAGGTCACGGCCCACCCGCCGCTGGCGGCCATGTCGGCGACCCGTAGCAGCACCGTCTCCGCTCCGGAGGCGAGACCGGTGTGGGAGACGACGAGAAGCCGTCGCCGGCCGCGGCTGGCATCCATCGGCCATGTCTACCGTTCCGCGGCCGTCGGTCGGGAACCAGGTGGCCGTTGCCGGCCGCCTACCGTGCGGGGGTGGCTCCCCTGGTCGCCTGCAACGCGCTGGCTCTACGGCCCGACGGCACCGGCGTGCAGACATACATCGGCGAGCTGTTGCGGGCGCTGGCGACCCGCGGCGACCTGCTGCTGCGAGCAGCGGTGCAGGCCGATGCGGTGACCTGCCTGCCCTACAGGGTCGAACCCCGGGTTCATCCCGTCACGGCCGGAGTCCGGCGCACCGCCCGAGGCCTCCGGGGCATCGGTCCGGCCGATCTGGTGCACGGCCTCGACGTCGACCTGCCTCTGCGGCCCGGCGCGCCTACCGTCGCGACCGTCCACGACCTGTCGGTGTTCGACGTGCCGGGCTCGTTCACCCGGCGGCGGGTCCTGGGGGAGCGCCTGATCGTGACGCAGGCGCTGCGCCGGGCCGACGCGGTGATAGCGGTGTCCTCCTTCACCGCCGAACGGCTGGCCGACCGGTTCGGGTGCCATGCCGACGTGGTGCCGGAGGCGACCCCGCCCGACCTGGAGGAGGCATCCGCCAGCGCCGTGGACGCCGTCCGGACCCGGTACGGGCTGCCCGAGCGGTTCGTGCTCCACGTCGGCACGATCGAGGCGCGCAAGAACCTGGAGCTGCTGGCCGTCGCCTGCCGGGCGGCCGCGGTGCCGCTGGTGTTGGCGGGGTCGGTGCCCGCGGGCCGGTCGGCCCCGGCCGGAGCCGTCGTGCTCGGGTACGTGCCCCGCCGGGACCTGGCCGCGCTCTACGGGGCGGCCACCGTGGTGGGCTACCCGAGCCGCTACGAGGGGTTCGGCCTGCCGCCGTTGGAGGCCATGCGTTGCGGCGCGCCGGTGGTGGCGGCGGCGACCACGTCGCTGCCCGAGGCGCTGGGGGACGGGGCCGAGCTGGTCGGCGTCGACGACGTCGACGGCTGGACCGCCGCCCTCCGGGAGCTGTTGGCCGACGAGGACCTTCGGGCAGCGCGACGATCGGCGGGACGGGCGTGGGTTGGCCGGCGCACCTGGGCCGAGGTGGCCGAGGGAACCGTCGCCGTGTACCGGCGCCTGGGCCTGGCGGTGTGAGGCTCGGCTCGCCTGCCGGCGGTCAGCCCGCCACCGTGGCGGCGAAGACGGCGTAGGCGGGCTTGGCGCTGAAGTCGTGGCGCAGCAGCCCGAAGTTGGCTTCCCGATCGGCGAGGTTCGTTCCCCGGTCCCGGGCGGCGTACCAGAAGATCGGCCCGGCCCAGGCCCAGTCCCCGGTGCCGGTGAGACCCTGCTGCACCATGGCGGCCTGGGCGCTCTCGCTGACCGCTCCCGACGCCGTGCCCGTCGGCGCCCCGAACTCCGTGATCCACACCTTCTTGGCCCCGTCCCCGTGAGCCGCCATCACGTCGTGCACCAACGGCAGCCGCGCATAGGTGTTCCACGACGCCGTCGACGGATCCCGCGGCGCCGCCGGATAGCTGTACGGATGCACCGCGACCGCATCCAGCGCGCTGCCACCACTCGCCGCGTAGATCCCCTCCACGAACGTCACGGGGCTCACCTCGCTCCCGTCACCGGCATCGACCGCCGGAGCCAACCCCCCACTGAGGACCCGCGCCTCGGGATCGGCCCGCCGAGCCGCCGCCGCACCAGCCACCAGCAGCTCCGTGTACGCCGCCGGATCCGGATTCGCACCCCACGCCCCCCGCAGGTTCGGCTCGTTCCACAGCTCCCACACCTGCACCCCCGTCGGCCCGTACCGGGCCACCAGGTGAGCGACGAAGTCGCTCCAGGCGCTCGTCGACACCGGCGGCACCCCGCGCGAGGCGGCCCGGGCCGCCCAGTCGGGCCCGTAGCCGGGGATCCCCACGATCTCGAACCCCCGCTCTTGGGCGGCTGAGACGATCTTGTCGAAGGGCGCCCAGTTCCAGGCGTTGTCCGCCGGCTCGACCGACGGCCAGGGGAAGTCCAGACGCAGCCAGTGCGCTCCGGTGGCCGCCATCAGGTCCAGCTCGTGGTTCTGCTCGGCGGTGGACATCCAAAGGAGGTCGGCGCCCGGCGAGAAGCCGACGTCGCGGCCCGCGACGGTGCCGTCGACGGGCGCGGCCGGGGGCGTGGTGGTCGTCGTGGTGGGGGGCGTGGTGGTCGTCGTGGTGGTGGGGGGCTTGGTGGTCGTCTTGGTGGGCTTCGGCGCGGGGCCGGAGGCGGGTGCGCGCGCGGTGACCACGGGCGTGGGGGCGGGCAGGCACCCGACCAGCGTGGGCGCGGCGAGCAGGAGCATCAGGAGCGGGAGGAGGCGATGGCGAAGGGAGTGCACGGCTCCCTCATCGTCACGACAGCCGGCCGGGTTGAGCCGTGTCAGCCCGCCACCGTGGCGGCGAAGACGGCGTAGGCGGGCTTGGCGCTGAAGTCGTGGCGCAGCAGCCCGAAGTTGGCTTCCCGATCGGCGAGGTTCGTTCCCCGGTCCCGGGCGGCGTACCAGAAGATCGGCCCGGCCCAGGCCCAGTCCCCGGTGCCGGTGAGACCCTGCTGCACCATGGCGGCCTGGGCGCTCTCGCTGACCGCTCCCGACGCCGTGCCCGTCGGCGCCCCGAACTCCGTGATCCACACCTTCTTGGCCCCGTCCCCGTGAGCCGCCATCACGTCGTGCACCAACGGCAGCCGCGCATAGGTGTTCCACGACGCCGTCGACGGATCCCGCGGCGCCGCCGGATAGCTGTACGGATGCACCGCGACCGCATCCAGCGCGCTGCCACCACTCGCCGCGTAGATCCCCTCCACGAACGTCACGGGGCTCACCTCGCTCCCGTCACCGGCATCGACCGCCGGAGCCAACCCCCCACTGAGGACCCGCGCCTCGGGATCGGCCCGCCGAGCCGCCGCCGCACCAGCCACCAGCAGCTCCGTGTACGCCGCCGGATCCGGATTCGCACCCCACGCCCCCCGCAGGTTCGGCTCGTTCCACAGCTCCCACACCTGCACCCCCGTCGGCCCGTACCGGGCCACCAGGTGAGCGACGAAGTCGCTCCAGGCGCTCGTCGACACCGGCGGCACCCCGCGCGAGGCGGCCCGGGCCGCCCAGTCGGGCCCGTAGCCGGGGATCCCCACGATCTCGAACCCCCGCTCTTGGGCGGCTGAGACGATCTTGTCGAAGGGCGCCCAGTTCCAGGCGTTGTCCGCCGGCTCGACCGACGGCCAGGGGAAGTCCAGACGCAGCCAGTGCGCTCCGGTGGCCGCCATCAGGTCCAGCTCGTGGTTCTGCTCGGCGGTGGACATCCAAAGGAGGTCGGCGCCCGGCGAGAAGCCGACCCGTGATGGATCGATCCGGGCGCGGTCGGCCGGGAGCGAGGTGGAGGGGTCAGGCCGGACCGGTCCGTCGTCGGGCCGGACCAACCAGAGCGCGGTTATCACCACCAGCGCGGCCGCCACGACGGCGGTGATCCGCCAGCAGCGGAAGGGCCGCTCCCGGGGCCGCCCGCCCGAGCGCGCCACGAGCGGCCCTGTCACCGGCGACGCACCCGCTCGGCGGCGGTCAGCGCGGCGGCGCCGAGCCGCAGGACCCCCGGGTGGGAGGCGGTCAGCACCGTCAGCGTGTCGTAGGAGCCCGTGCTCCAGCGCCGCTTGTGGCCTTGGTCCCCCAGCAGCAGGTCGACCTGGTCGAGGCCGGCCTCGAACCCGTGGGCGATGATGCCGCGCAGCAGCAGCACCCCCACCGACGCGTGCGCGAACCGGGGGTCGAACCGCGTGATCCAGTAGCTGAGCGTGCCGTCGACCACGAAGGCGATGCCGAGGCTGACCGCCTCGCCGTCGACCCGGCCGAGGAAGAGCCGCAAACGGCCGGTCTCGGCGCTGGTCAGCAGGAAGTCGTCCGTGAACCCAGCAAACGGGCCCCCGAACATGGGCTGTCGGGGCTGGGCTGCTTCCGCGGCGTCGAACACCCGGATCGCCTCGGGACGGACCTCCCGCCACCGGCCTGCGTCGGTGACCAGCTCGATCTCGTGGGAGTGATCGTCGGCAGCCAGGGCGCGCTCGGCCCGGCGGAGGTTCTCGCGGAGCTTCTTGGGCCGGGTCTGGAGATAGGTCTCGATGTCGCCGGAGCAGGCCACGGTGAGGCAGGTGTCGCGTGGCTGCACCCGTGCCGGCCAGTGTTGCGGCACCACGGGACCGGAGCGGGGCGCTCGCTGCTCGAGGAGCTGCGCGAAGCGGCGGCGGTCGCCCAGCACCGCGGCCCACAGGCTCTCGGCCACGTCGGGGCGGTCGGACGGGTGGAGGAAGGAGGTGACGGCGCCGAGCCCGTGGCCGAGGAACCGAACCAGCTGGACCGGTCCAGCGGACTGGATGGCGACCGGTGCCACGCCCAAGAGGTCACTGCCGTCGCGCACCGCCACGACGTGGGGCCGGCCGCTCGAGAGGTGACGCGCCCAGGGGAGGCACCAGAACGGCCGGCTGAACAGCGGGGCCCCCAGGCTCCGCGCCAGCTCGTCCCACTCCGGTGCCAGGGCCGCTAGGTCGTCGAGGCTTGTCGCGACCGTCGTGGCGAGCGGCACCCCGCCTCAGCCTCGGGCCACGAGCCGCCGCCAGGCGAGGGCCGCCGCCGACTTGGCGCGGTCGCGGCCGAGGGATCGGCCGGGCGGCCGGGGGTGGAGGCCAACCCTGCGGAGCTTGGCGTTGACCGCGTAGACACGGGCGGCCCGCTCGAGGTCCACGGTGTGGAACACGAGCGAGAGCGAGATGGACAGGGCGTCGGAGTTCTGCACCACGTGGACGGCCCGTGGCGGGATGTACACGCCGGTGCCGGGCTCGATCGTGAACGTGTGCGCGTCGTGGGGTGGGAAGCCGGTGCGGCCGTAGCGGCCGCTGTGCATGCCCTCCATCACCTCCCGCTCGGTCTCGGCGTCGGGGAAGGTGCCCACCGTGACCTGCTTGGTGCCCTGGACCTGCAGGAGCAGGTTGTGCTCGTGGTCGACGTGCGCGGGAGTCACCGAGCTGGCGGCCGACAGGAAGATGTAGCCCTCCCGGGCGACCATGGCGGATCCCAGGCCCAGCCCTGCGTCAGCGCCGTCGAGGCCCTCGTCGACGAGCGCCCGGTAGTCGGGCAGCTGCTCGATGTTCTTGATCGCCATCCACCGACCGAGCTCCACGATGTGGCTGGCCACGTCTTGCGCCGGACGGTCGAGGTCCATCGCCCCGTCCACGGCGTGGAGCAGGTCGAGGTCGGCTCGGTTCATCTCGATGGAGGTCTCCGGGAGGCGACCGGCCACCGAGGCCACCGCGTCGTGGGTGAGCCGGGGGTCGCCGTGGAAGCCGTGGCGAAGGGCGAACGGGTAACCGCTCGAGCCGTCGCGCCAGGCGTCGTGGTCGACCTGGATGAGGGTCACGCGTGGGCTCCTACCAGCTCGGCCCGGGTACCAGGAGGCGCCGGGGGGTCGTCGGGGTGGGCCGATGCGGCGGGCACGGACGCGATGACGGCCAGCAGCACCCACCAGAGCACGTCCATCGGGAAGATCTGCAGGATGCTGGACACGGTGGATGCGGCCATCACCGCAACGATCACAGCGCTCATGCCGCTGGCCAGGTCGCCGTCGGGCCCGGCACGGGTCCGCGCCGCCCGGCGGGTCGCCCCGAGCGCCGAGGCGTAGACGAGCAGCAGGAGCCACAGGCCGAGCGGTCCGAGCTCGTAGAGCGCCACGAAGTACTGGTTGTCGGGCTGGTAGGTGGGCCCGGTGTCCTTGGCGAGCTCCGCCGCCTTCTCGGCCGGCGCGCCTGTGCTCCCGACCCCCGAGCCGAACGGTCGCTGCACCACGTGGTGGCGGTTCTCGGACCAGCCCGAGGTTCGCTCGCCGGTGCTGCGCGACGACAGGGCCGAGCTGGCGGCGTCGGCGGGGAGCAGCAGCACGGCCACGACTGCCACGGGCAGCAGGAGGAACAGGGCCCGGTGGCGGGTGCTGGCGAGGTACACGACACCCACCGCCAGGCCCAGCCACGCCCCGCGCACCACGGTGGAGAGGATGCCGGCGCTCAGTAGTGGCAGGGACCACAGGAAGATCCGGGACCGCAGCCGGTGCGGGTCGCGAAGGGCGCCCGGCAGGGTGAGCAGCACGACGAGCATCAGGTAGAAGCCGAACCCGAACGGCTGCACGAACGTGGAGAAGGAGCGCAGGAAGCTCCCGCTGAAGCGGACCGCGGAGTTGTACTCGTAGCCGAACGACACCAGGCGAGCGGCCCCGAGCACCTGCTGCACCACGCCGTACGCCGCCGTGACGATGCCGCAGGCGAGCAGGATCGTGACTAGCCGATCGCGCTCGCGGTGATCAAGGGGGCAGCGCCAGATCGCCCATGCCGTGGTCAGGTAGAAGAAGCCGATCTTCAGCCCGAGCAGGCTGGCGAGCCCGCCCACCACGACCGCCGACGCGGTGCTGAGCCCGAGCAGGGCCGCCACCGGGATCAGCCAGCCCGGCCGCCGGCTCCCCGCCGGGGCCCGGACGCCGACGGGGGCCACGAAGGAGGCTCCCAGGCAGGCCAGGGCCAGCGCTTCCTTCCAGCCGTCCACGACCCCTGGGTGCGGGACCAGGAGGAGGAGCCCGTCGAAGGGCACCAGCGCCACCAGCAGCAGGATCCCCCGCTGCGGGCGCGTCGCCAGCCACCAGCCGCCGGCCGTCAGCACCAGTAGCCCCACCGGGGCGATCGGACCCACTACCACGAGCAGCGCCAGCAGGACCAGGTTCACCCCCACAACCACGGCGGCCGGCCCCAGCTGCCGCGCCGTGACGGACGGCGACGCGGTCATCACGAGCGAGACCGTACCGCCGCCGGGTCAGGGCGTCCCAACCCCCAACCCCGAGGTTCTTGCGGCGGAAACCCACGAAGGGCTCTGCACCAGAACCGCTTCGGCGCAGCGGATTCTGTGCACGCGGCGTGGTTTGGGTCGGTCGACGAACCAAGCCTACGTAGCATGCCCGACTGTTAGCGGCACCGAGCTATCAGCCGAGGACCGTGGTCAGCGGGTCGGCAGCCCCGTCTCTCGCCTCACCGTTCTCGACAAGATCCTCGTCGACGCCGCCGCGCGGTCCGATGTCGTGCGCGAAGGCTTCACCGCCGCCGAGGTCCTCATCGACGACGGCGCCGTGGCCGGCATCCGCGGGTACGCGAGAACGGCTCGGAGGTGGTCGGGCGGGCCCGGGTCGTGATCGGCGCCCACGGCCACAACTCACGCGTGGTCAGGGCCGTGAACGCCGAACGGTACCAAGAGAAGCCCGTCCTCGAGAACGCCTTCTACACCTTGTGGCGTGACCTGCCTGTCGATGCCTTCACCACCGTGATGCGCGGCGACCGAGCCTTCGTCGCCGTCCCCACCTACGACGACCTCACCCTGTTGCTGGTGGGATGGCCCTTCGCCCACGCCAGCGCCTTCCGGTGCGATGTCGAGGGCAGCTACTTCGACTGGCGACGTTCCTGCCGCCGCCGTCCGAGCTGCGAGAGCTCCTCGGCGCCATGGCCGGCAACCGAGCCGCGATGGACTCGTTCGTCAGCGTGAACTCCGGCACGATGTCGCCGCTCGAGTTCTTCGAGCCCCACCACCTCGCCGGCCTACTGCAAACCGGCGAGACACGGTGACCGTCGAGTCGGGAGACGCCGGCGAGGACGCCCATCGCTTCGTCGATCTGGGCGGCGTAGCTGCCTTCGCCGGATTCGACGGTGTCCGCAGCTCCTTGCCATTGCCACCTCCCCCGGCCACGGCGAACGCCAACCCACACTCACGGGCACACGTCCCCACCTCATGGCTCCTCCTCGACTTCGAAACGCGCCGCGACGAGGTCCATCACGACGCGAGCGAGCCTCTCGCCGCCGGCGCGGGTGAGGTGGATGCCGTCGCCCTGGCGCATGAGCACCGGCGAGCCGTCCGCAGCGGGGAGGTAGGCGGAGTAGGCGCCGGACGTGTCGCTGAACAGTGCCCAGGAGTCGACGTATTGCACGCGGTCGCGCCCAGCAGCCTCGTCTTCGTAGACCCTGTCGAGGGTCGCCATCCGACTGGCGAAGGAGCCGGACCGCATGATGGGCTGCCCGACCCAGTACAGGACGCGGCCGTCGGCGGCGAGTAGGTCCATCATGGCTGCCACCCGCGCCCGGTACTCGGCGATCCACGCCTCGGTACCGAACGGTTCGGGTCCGGTTCCGGTGACGATGCCCTGGGCGTCGTTGGCGCCGAACATGACGACGACGACCTCAGGGCGCCGTCGCGAGATCGCTGCCGACGCCGCTGCGTACCAGTCGTAGTAGTCGGGACGGGTAATGCCGGACGAGTACCGGAAGTCGTGGTGACCCTCGATGACTCCGGTGGCCTCGGCCAGGTCGATGACGGCGCCCCCGGCGACCTCGGTCATCGAGTCGCCCGCCACCCAAAGCCGCAGTGGATCGGTTGTCGTGGGTCGTCGCGGCGGGACTGTGGTCGACGTCGTCGACGACGTGGAGACTGGTGAGGTCGCAGTCGTCGGCGTCGTCACCGTGGGCGACGGCATGGCCGGGCCGTCGGGGTCCTCGCCCACTGGTCGGTCGAACAGATCCTCCAACCAGTGCCGGGGAGCGGTCGCGTGCAGCCATCGGCTCAGATCGGCGAGCGGATCTGCCACGGACGTGCCGACGTCGTGGCGCCAGCCGAACGGCTGCGACCGAGCCGTGGCTTCCAGGGTCTCTGCGTTGAGCAGGGCGGCGAGCAGCAGACCCAGGTAGACCACGGTGAAGCCTCGTTGAGCGCGCATGTCAGAACCGGAAGTAGACGAACGGGGGGACACCAGCAGGCCCGAGCACGTCGACGACGGTGAGTGCAGCGGCGGCAAGGGCGGCCTGGGGCACGGCACCGAGCCGGGCGGCGCCGGACCGCACCCGCGCCGCGAGGCCGCCGGGCAGGTACTGGGCGCCGACGACTGCGACGATGGTGACTACGAGCAGAGCCGGCACTCTCGAGGCTTGGCCCCAGCCGGTGACCAAACGGCTCAGGACCGCACCGGCGTCGGCCAGGGACTCGGAGCGGAAGAACACCCATCCCAGACACACGACGTGGAAGGTGAGCAACCGGCGCACCGCCGATCGCCAGCCGGTCGACGTGGGTGCCGCCCGCCCCACCGCACGGCGACGCTCCCGTGCCCAACGCTCCGCGGCCATAGCGACGCCGTGCACCGCGCCGAAGGCGACGAAGGTCCAGGCGGCCCCGTGCCAGAGGCCGGAGATGAGCATCACCACCAGCAGGGTGCGGCACGTCGCTGCCGTCGTGCGGCGACCGCGGCGGGCGAGCGGCGTGAACAGGAAGTCGCGGAACCAGCGGGTCAGGGTGATGTGCCAGCGGGACCAGAACTCGGTCACAGTCCTCGCCGTGTACGGGGCTTCGAAGTTCTCCGGCAACCGGAACCCGAGGAGCAGGGCGACCCCGATGGCGATGTCGGTGTAGCCGCTGAAGTCGGCGTACAGCTGCCCGGCGAAGGCGTAGATACCGGCGAGGACGTCGATCGCCGAGTGCGAGCCGGGGTCGGCGAACACGTCGTCGCCGAGGGCAGTCTCCAGGTAGCTGGCGACGACGACCTTCTTCGCCAGCCCCCGCACGATGAGCCATCCGGCTCGGTCCACATCTATGCGCTGGCGGTCCCCGGGCTCGGTCAGCTGCGGAATGAGCTCGCTGGCCCGGGTGATGGGTCCCGCGGTCACCGTCGGGAAGAACCCGAGCCAGGCCGCCGATGCCAGGAGCGAGCACGGCCGACTCACCCGCCTGTACACCTCGACCAAGCGGCTGACGCCCTGGAAGGTTACGAACGAGATCCCCAGGGGCAGCGCGACTTCGACGAGCGGCGGATGGACGGTCACCCCGAGGCGGTCGAAGGCATCCACGAGAGTGGCCGTGAAGAACCCGTAGTACTTGAACCACCCCAACACCCCGAGATGCAGCCCGACACCGAGCCACAGAGCCAGCCGCCGTGCGGCGCGGCCCTCGAGCCGATCGATCAGGTGGGACGCCATGTGGTTGCCGACGACCAGGGCGGCCAGGAGGAGCAGGAACCCACGGTCCCACCAGCCGTAGAACACGGCACCTGCCGCGATCAGCACGGCCATCCGCAACCTCGGGCGCGACGCCGTCGCCCACACCACCGGCCAGACGGCGGCGAAGAAGACCGCGAAGGTCACCGTCGGGAAGAGCACTGCCGCCAGCGTCCGACGTCCCGCCAGCTGGTGCTAGGGGCCTTGGTCCCGCGGGGCGGAGCAGGGGACGGCGGGAACCTGGGGCCAGCGAACGGGGCTCAGCCGGCGGCCAACATGCCCGAGGTTGACCCGGGCGTCGTAGAAGTTCAGTGGCGGTCCTCGGCCTCGTTCGTACCGTGAGGCACGCTCGGGGTTCCCACACAACCGAGTGAAACGGAGGACCACGAATGAACAAGCGAGCATCACACACGACGTCCGCCCCGACGGGGTCTGCTGCAGGTTCGGTTGACGCTTGTTGAGACTGATCATGCTGTGTCTGCGGAGTCGTCGAGGCAGGGCGGGGTGAAACCGAGCTCGAACTCGACGGGGGTGAGCTCGCCGACGCCGCGTCGACGGCGGCGGTGGTTGTAGGTGTGCTCGATCCACACGATGGTCTCGGAGATGAGCTCGTCGCGGGTCCGCCAGCGGCGGCGCTGGTTGAACACGTTCTTGTGGAGCAGCGAGAAGAACGACTCCATGGCGGCGTTGTCGGCCGCGGCGGCGACGCGGCCCATGGAGCCGTTGAGGCCGGCAGCCTTGAGCACGGCCCGGAAGGCCCGGGAACGGAACTGACCAGGCCTCCCCGGTCGGAGTGACCCTTCGGTGGCCAAGTCCTGGACCAGCGGGTACTTCATTTTGGGTGGGCGTCCTTCGCGAAGTACGCGGCCGCTCGCCGCAGGATCTCGTTCTCCATCTCCAGCCGGCGCTTGTCGCGGCGGAGCTGCACCACCTCGGACTGCTCAGCCGACGTGAGGCCGTCCTTGATGCTGTCGTCGATGTCGGCCTGGCGCATCCACCGCCGCAGCGACTCCTCACAGATGCCGAAGTCGGCGGCGACCTCGACGATCGTCAGATCGCCACGACGGGCGACCGTGACGACATCACGCTTGAACTCGGGAGGGAACCTTCTGGGCACAGTTGCCATCCTTCCGTGAGAACACGTCCCCCACTTGGAATGTCAACCGAACCTGCAGCAGTCCCAGTGGGAACAGCAGTACCGTCAAGCCTCATAATCACCCGTCCGCCAGACGGGGAGGGTCCCACTGTCGAGGGCCTCCTTGGCGAGACCATCAACCCACAGAGGCGGTGAGAGGTGACAGATCCGGAGCGGGAGCTTCAGCCCACCGGCGCCGACGAGTGCTGGCAGCTCCGCCGCTCGTCGGTCGGCCGGCTCGCCGAGTACGACATGCGAGCTGACCCCCCCCCGAACCCGCCGACCTGGACCTCGAGCGTGGATCGGCGGCGGCGAGCACGGGCTCGCCTTCCGCCCAGCGCCATCGCCCGGGCGCCTCGTCCGGGTTGGACGCGGCCGGATCGATGAGCGTCGAGGGCAGTTCGGCCCTACGGCTTGCCGCTTCGCTCTTCCATGATCCAGATGTGCATCCGGGACAGCCGCCGCTGCAGGATGAGTGCCACCATCGACGGGTTCTGACCCACGGCGCGATGCAGCTGCCAAAGGAACGATGACGCCTCAGAGCCCGTGGACCAACAAGGCTGAGATCGCCCACTCGGGAAGCGACGGCGCGGCGGTGACCCTCGTGGAAGGCGCTGACTTCGTGGTCTCGGCCGCCAACGGTGACATTCGGACCGGAAGCCCTCATGGGTTGTTCCTGCTCGACTCGCGCTTCCTGTCGACGCTGGAACTGGCTGTCGACGGCATGGCGCTCGAGAACCTCGCCGTCGCGGCGGAGGAACCGGCAAGCGCAACGTTCCTGGGCCGAGTCGGTGCAACGCTCGTGGTGCTCCGCCAACGAAGCGTGGGCGGTGGGCTGACCGAGAGGATCGTGGTGCGCAACCACGACACTGCGGCGCGCGTGGTGTCGCTCACCCTTGGCATCGACGCCGACTTCGCGGATCTCTTCCAGGTGAAGGAGAACCGGGTCGACCGAACGGGCTGGCTGGGGCGGGACGCGGCCGGGACCGTGCTCACGCTCGCCCACCAGCGCGATGGCCGCGTGCGCGAGTCGGTGATCGAGGTTGCCGACGGCGCGGTGTTGACCGGGTTGGGCGCGGCCTGGGAGATCGAGCTGGCACCCCAAGCCGAGTGGTCGACGACCGTCGTCCTCAGGGCGGCCGTGGACGGGGTGCCGGTCCCACGCGAGCCGATGGAGCAGCTCGAGCGTTGGGAGGCGATGGTGCCTCGAGTCGACGCCGACGATCCCTCGCTGGTCCAGGCCGTGCGCCAGTCCGCCCGTGATCTGGGCAGTCTGCGGATCTTCGATCCGGAGTTCCCGGATCGGGCGATCGTGGCGGCGGGGGCGCCGTGGTTCATGTCGCCGTTCGGCCGGGACTCGCTACTGACGGCGTGGATGGCTCTCACGGTCGACCCCGACCTCGCCCTCGGCGTGCTCGAGACGCTGGCGCGATTCCAGGGCCGGGTCGAGATGCCGGCCACCGAGGAGCAGCCGGGCCGCATCCTGCACGAGATGCGCTTCGCCGCCGCGTCGACGCTGACCCTGGGCGGTGGGCACGTCTACTACGGGTCGGTCGACGCGACCCCGCTGTTCGTCATGCTGCTCGGCGAGCTCCGCCGCTGGGGGCTCTCGCCGGAGGTTGTCGAGCGCCTGCTGCCGCACGCTGATCGGGCGCTGGAGTGGCTGGTCCGCTTCGGGGACCGCGACGGCGACGGGTTCATCGAGTACGAGCGAGCGACACCGGAGGGACTCGCCAACCAGGGTTGGAAGGACTCGTGGGACGGTGTGCGCTACGGCGACGGTTCCGTGGCGGAAGCGCCGATCGCGGCGTGCGAGGTCCAGGGCTACGCCTACGCCGCGTATCTCGCGCGAGCGCACTTCGCGAGAGAGGCCGGCGATGACGCGGCGTTGCACGTGTGGCGCGACCGCGCCGCGGCGTTGCGTACAGCGTTCAACCGGGACTTCTGGATGCCCGACCGCGGCTGCTTCGCCATCGGCCTCGACGCCGAGAAGCGGCCCATCGATTCGATCGCGTCGAATCAGGGCCACTGTCTCTGGACCGGGATCGTGGAGGAGGACAAGGCGGAACGGGTCGCCGACACGCTGCTGTCGCCGGCGATGTTCAGCGGCTGGGGCGTGCGGACGCTCGCCGCGACGGAGCCCGCCTACAACCCGGTCAGCTACCACTGCGGCTCGGTGTGGCCGCACGACAACGCGCTCATCGCCGCCGGCCTCGTCCGCTACGGGTTCACCGACCACGCCCATCGCATCATGCGCGGCATCCTCGACGTCGCCGACGCCAACCGGGGAAGGCTCCCGGAGCTGTTCAGCGGCGTCGACCGGCACGATCTCGGTGTGCCGGCTGCCTATCCGAGCTCGTGCCAACCGCAGGCCTGGGCGGCAGCGACACCGCTGCTGTTCCTGCGCCTGCTGCTCCGCCTCGATCCGTGGCTGCCCAACCGCCAACTCTGCCTGGCACCGGTCCTACCGAGTTGGCTCGGCTCGCTGAGCGTCGCGGGAATCCCCATGGGCGCCGACCGCATGGACGTCAACATCGAGAACGGAACCACCACCGTCGGCGCCTTGCCGTCGGATCTCGACGTCGAACGCCGGCCGCGGGCATCGCGCACCAGTCTGCTCCCCAAGTGACTCTCGGCCCTAGGGCGACCCTGCAAAGCCGGGCACCATGGACCCATGGCGAGACAGACGGACACGTGGCTGCTCGTGCTGGCCCGCGACCGGTGCGAGGAACTGCTGGCGTCGGCCGACGTCGGGCGGCTCGGCGTGGTCAGCGACGGGCGGCCCTTGGTGTTCCCGGTGTGTCACGTCTACGTCGACGGTGTGATCGCGTTCCCCACCAACGTGGGAACGAAGCTGCACGCCGGGCTGTCGTGGCCCTACGCGGCCTTCGAGGTCGACGGCATCGGCGACGACGGCTTCACCGCCTGGAGCGTCATGGTGGTGGGGCACGCCGAGGAGGTCACCGAGCGGGCAGAGCGGGAGCGGTTCAGGGCGGTGCGCGACATCCCCTGGCGAACCGATGAGCGCTTGCGGTGGATGAAGGTGATCCCCGACGAGATCAGCGGCCGCCAGATTCAAGGGGAACGGCCGGTGCCCCGGCGGATGCGACCGAGCTGAGCAGCTGGCGGTAGAGGGCCACGTGGTCGGCGACGAACCGGCTGGCGGAGAACCTAGTGGTCACCCGGGCGCGGCAGGCGGCGCGATCAAGCGACGGGATCTCGCCGATGAGTTCGGCCATGTCGGCTTCATCGGTGCAGAGGAAGCCGCAGCGGCCGTGCTCGATGATCTCCGGCGCGGCACCCTCGGCGAACGCCAGCACCGGTGTCCCGCACGCCAACGCCTCGATCATCACCATGCCGAAGGGCTCCGGCCACCGGATCGGGTTGACCAGCGCCTCCGCGCCGCCGAGCAGCTCCAGCTTCCGCGCTCCTCCACCTCGCCGACGTAGACGGCGTCTGGGCCGAGCAGCGGCTCCACGCAGTCCCGGAAGTAGGCACGCTCGACCGGCTCCCACATCTTGGCTGCGATCACCAGCCGCTTGCCGGCGGCCCGCGCCACCTCGATCGCCCGGTGCACACCCTTGTCCGGGCTCATCCGGCCGAGGAACAGCAGGTACCCGCTGTCACCGCGGCCCACCGGGAAGTTCGCCAGGTCCACGCCGTGATGGATCACGGCGGCCACCGGCACCGACGGGACCGTGCTCCGCTGATGGTGCGAGATCGCGACCACCGCCACATGCTCCGCGACCTCGGCGAAATGGGCGGTCGCCTCAACCGTGAACGGGCCGTGATTGGTGGTGACGATCGGCACGGGCAGGGCCAGATCGGACGCCCAGATCGGGCCGGCCATGGTGTGATCGTGGATGATGTCGACACCTTCGAGCTCCGCGTAGGCGCGAGCCACATGCTCGAGCTCGGCGTTCGTCGGCGCCGTCGTCGTCAGCGCCATCGGGTACAGCCACCGTCGAGGCACCGGGCAGGTCGAATCACCCGTCGTGAACAGCACAACGTCATGGCCCTCCGCAACCAGCCCCCGGGCGAGCAGGTCCACCACCGCCTCCGTCCCGCCGTACACAGGAGGAGGCACCGGCACCCAGGGCGGAGCGATGATGCCGATGCGTAGACGTTCGTTGCTCACGGCTCGCACGGGCTCATCCTCGTGGCGGTCAGCGGGGCGCACCAGGGCCGTAGGTCCCCGACGTCGAGCCGCTCACGACGACGAGCCCGGACCCGCTGCCGGCAGGCCTCCTCGACCGGGCCCGACGATCGACACGGAACCACCGGTCGACGTGGTGCAGGCAACCGTGTTCACTGTCTTGGACATCCGACCGCCGTACCGGACAGGAGCGACAGGTCCATGAAGGCGTGGGTCGTGCGGGAGCCGCAACCGATCGACGGGCGGCCGCTCGCGTTCGTCGACCGTGCCGCACCCGTCGCGGGACCGGGAGAGCTGCGCGTGAAGGTGCTCACGTGCGGCGTGTGCCGGACAGATCTCCACCTCGCCGAGGGGGACCTCCAACCGCACCGGCGCGACGTCGTTCCCGGTCACGAGATCGTCGGCGTCGTCGATCAGCTCGGCGACGCGGCAACCCGGTTCTCCATCGGCGAGCGTGTCGGTGTCGCCTGGCTCCGCCACACCTGCGGCCACTGCCGGTTCTGCCGTCGCGGCGACGAGAACCTGTGCCTCACCCCAGCCTTCACCGGCTGGGACGCCGACGGTGGCTACGCGGAGTACGCCGTCGTCGACGAACGGTTCGCCTACCGGCTGCCCGACGGTTTCGCCGACGATGTCGTCGCGCCACTGCTGTGCGCCGGCATCATCGGCTTCCGGGCGCTGCGGCGCGCCGCTTCCCGGCTGGTGGGCGCCTGGGCATCTACGGGTTCGGCGGGTCGGCGCATCTCGCCGCCCAGGTCGCGCTCGCCCAGGGTGCAACCGTGCACGTGATGACCCGCTCGCCCGGGGCCCGCGCGCTGGCATTGGACCTGGGGGCCGCGTCGGCGGGCGACACGCTCGACCCACCCCCGGAACCACTGGACTCCGCCATCATCTTCGCTCCCGTCGGCGACATCGTTCCCGCCGCGCTCGCCGCGCTCGACCGGGGCGGCACCCTCGCCATCGCCGGGATCCACCTCAGCGACATCCCGGCGCTCCGCTACGCCGACCACCTCTTCGAGGAGCGTCAGCTGCGCAGCGTCACCGCCAACACTCGCCGCGACGGCGAGGAGTTCCTGGCTGTAGCACGCGACATCGGCATCCGCGTCGAGACCGTCGCCTACCCGATCGAGAAGGCCGATGCGGCACTACGCGATCTGGCGCATGACCGCTTCACCGGCGCTGCCGTGCTCAGGATCGCCGACCAATAGCACACCGACGCACACCGACCTCGTGCTCCGGGGCCGCGGGCCCAGGCCCGGCGGTGGGACCTTCGCCCCTGCACGCTTCGCGCTCCGCCGGCGCACAGTGGGGCACGGACGCTCGGCGGGGAGGTGTCATGAGTCCCACCGAGCGGTGCGGCGAGATCATGCGTCTCATCGATCAGGCGCTCCTGGCCGAGCGTGCGGTGAAAGGTGGTGGACACACGCATCGACCGGACGAGGTGAACGATGGACGGGGAAACAGCACGGCAACTGCTCCAAGCTGAGCGCCAGGCCGCCAACGCGGTGGCGGCGGCGGCTCAGCGACGAGCGGCTCGAGGTGCGCCCCGACGCTCGGTTCTGCGAGGAGCACGAGCTGGACTGGGAGTCCGTCGCATAGGCATGACCGTGCCGGACGTGACGCCGTCGCCAGACGAGATCGAGGCGGTCGAGGCTGTCGCTGGCGCCGAGGCAGGCGATGCCCGCCGGCATGCCGCGCTCGACGTGCTCGAAGACACGTGCTCGAAGACGCCGCTGTGATCGAGGAGAGCGTCGCCGGACTCGGTTGCCTCGAGTGCCTCGAGACGCCCGGGGTTCAGGAGCGGGCGATCGGGACTCGGCGGGCTTCGTCCCTGGGGGGCTCGGTCGGCAGCGGCACGCGCACTTCGAGGATGCCGTCGTTGTAGGTGGCGGTCACGCTCGACTCGTCGGTGCCCTCCGGTAGGACGACACTGCGGGCGAACGAGCCGTAGCGCAGCTCCCGGCGATGGAAGGAGCGCTCGGTCTTCTCCTCTTCCTCGCGGCGCTCGGCGGTGATGTGCAGCATCCCGTCAGCGACGCTGATCTCCACGTCCTTGTCGGGGTCGATGCCGGGCAGCTCGGCCCGCACCACCAAGGTGCCGCCCTCGCTGAACTCCTCGACCTTGATGAGTTGGTGACCATCAGGATCGCGGAACAACTCGTCGAGCGTTCGCCACGACGGGAACATGCCGAAGGGCCACTCCCGGACGACCTCCGGTGAACGCTCCCTGTGCTTGATCAGTGCCATCACGTGCCTCCTCAAATCTGGGCGGTGCCCAACCTCAACTATGCGGAGACGGCGGGTGGTCGTGTAGGGGCATTGGTCCCAGCCGGTCAGCGCGACGACCGAGTAGCGGCGCGCTCGGCCCTGCTGTTGTGCGCGTCGACCGAGGGGGCGATGGGCAACAGCAGCACCGGGACGCTCGAGTGGCCGAGCACCTCACGGATCACCGCGGCGTGCCCGGGTGAGGCGTCCTGGGACCAGCTGAGCACTACGAGGTCGGCCTGCTGCTCGGCGCACACCTCGGCGACCCGAGATCCAGGAGGACCGGTGCGCAGCTCGATGCGGTCGGCGGCGGGGCAATGGCGGGTGAGGAACTCGGCGCCGAGGAGCTCCAGGTCGCGACCGGGGCGGTCGAGGACGCGGGGCATCGTCTCGTCGGTGAAGACGTGAAGCGCGATCAGCTCGATGTCGCCGACCAGGAGCGGCGACAGCGCGTCGACGATCGGCTGTGAGGAGTCGACGGTGCCCTCCAGCGGGAGCAGCAGGCGTCGGAGGGAGCGTGGGGCGACGGCTTCGGGGGGCACGATCACGATCGGCTTGCTGGCGTGTTCCAGCACGTGCAAGGCGGTGCGTCCGGTCGGCCGCCGGCCGCCCGGTGTGCCGCGCGCGCCGAGCACTCCGGCGATGACGTGCGGCGCGGCGACGGCCTCCAGCAGCGCCTGATCGGCCGACCCGGTGACGCGACGGAGGGGAACGGCGGCGCGCTCGGCCAGCTCACCGACCGTGCCGGAAGCGCCGTCGGCGGTGACGGCCTCGACCGTACTGCCGGTCATCTCGGCAAAGGCAAGTGCGGTGTCGAACACCGGTCGGGCGGCGGCGCTGGCATCGAGGGCGGCGATGACGATGTTCACGGTGTGCTCCGATCGGTCGCGAAGGTCTGGCCAGGCGGGACGCACTGCGATGCCGGGCGGGTTCCGACCCGCACCTGCAGCGGTGCGTCGCAGGTGACGGTGACGGTGTCGTGGTCGGCGAGCACCGCGACCCGGACGCCCCGGACTCGCAGTCGTAGGCTGAGCGCCGCCCAGGCGTCGGGAAGACAGGGGTCGACGGCGAGCGTGCCGTCGATGACGTGCAGGCCGAGGAACCCGTAGGCGAGTGCCTGCCAGAGGCCTCCCATGGTGGCGAGGTGCAGCCCGCCGGCGGTGGTGCCGGTGATGTCGTCGAGGTCCAGCCGAGCGGCCATTCGCCAGAGCTCGAGCGCCCGGTCGGGTTGGCCGTCGCGGGCGTACAGCGACGCGTGGATGGCGGGCGACAGCGAGCTGCCATGGGCGCAACGCGGCTCGTAGAACCCAAGGCCGGGCCCGAGCGAGCCGTCGACCAGCTCGCCGGGGATGAGGTGCTGGGCCATGAGCACGTCAGCCTGTTTGATGAGCTGCGCGCCGGCCACCCGGTCGGCGCCCAACAGCAGGTCGATGGCCACCGGCGGGCGAGCCACCTCGGCAACCAGCAACGGCTCGAGGCCCCAGTAGCCGGCGAACTGCTCGTACAGCCCCCGGGCGGGATCCCACCCGTCGACGATCGCGTCGGCCAGCGCTAGCCATCTTGTGGCCTCGGCGGGTTCGTCCCCGTTCGCAGTGAGCAGCTCGGCGGCGCGACGGAGGTTCCATCGTGCCATCACGTTCGTGAAGGTGTTGTCGTCGACGACCTCGTGGTACTCGTCGGGCCCCATGACCCCGTACAGGTGGCCGCGACCGTCGGCGTCGCAGCGCACTCGGCTGGCCCAGTAGCGGGCGGTGTCGAGGAGCAGGGCCCGACCCGGCCCGGCCAAGAAGGCAGCGTCGCCGGTCCAGGTCGCGTAGCGATCCGCGGCCCAGGCGATGTCGGCCACGATGTGCTCTTCGTGCTCGCCGGTCTGGATGGCGATGACCTCGCCGTGAGGTCCCCGCACCGACCTGGGCGTGACGTCGATGCCGTCGGCGGCCGACTCCCACGGGAAGCGAGCACCGGCCAGGCCCGACGCTTCGGCGGCGGCACGGGCGGCGGGCAGTCGCCGGACCCGGTATTCGAGCATGGCGCGGGCAGCGGCTGGGCGGATGGCGGCCAGTGCCGGGAGCACGAACACATCGGCGTCCCAGAACACGTGCCCGCCGTAGGCGTCACCGGTGAGGCCGCGGGCGCCCACCGCGGCCTCACCGAAGTCGGGCGCGCTCGCCAGTAGATGGAACACGGCGAAGCGTGCCGCCAGCTGATCCTCGGCGTTGCCCTCGATGGTCACCTCGGCGTCCGCCCACCGGCACCCCCACGCTTCGCGATGGTCCGCGAGCAGCCGGTCGAACCCGGCCGTGTCCAGCTCGGCCAGGCGGGCCAGCACCTCGTCATCGGGTGGCCGTTCGGCTGGGTCGGCGGCCCAGGCGGCCAGGCGCTCGACGGTCCGCCGACCCCCGCGGCCAGCGGTGCGGTCGCGGGCCGCCATGACGATGCTGCTGCGGCCTTCGGCACCCGTCGATGCGACGTGGGTGTCGCCGTGGCGGGCCGCGGCGTAGCCGACCGCGTCGCCCGGCGGGCGCAGCGGTTCGCCGGGGCCGAGAGCGGCGGCCGCCCCCTCGGCCCGCAACCCGAGCGCGTGGGGTTGTGCGGCAGACACGAACCGCAGTGACCGCAGCCGACCGAAGCGAGCCAGCACGCCGGTCCGCAGGTCGAGGAGGCGGCGATCGTCGTTCCGAGCATGGGCGGGCGAGAGGTCCAAGCCGGTCCAGACCGGTCCGTGCAGCAGGCGCGGGGCATCGCCGTCGGTGTAGACGCCGTTGACCGCGAACAACGGCGACGAGGCCGGCCCGTCCTCCTCCCGCGTCGCCCGGGTGGCCGCGCTCCCGTCGCCGATCGTGCCGAGCGCCTCGGCGGCCCGCTCCAATGCCGGCGCGGCCGGGAGCTCCACGACCCAGGCCGGATCGTCATCGACACCGGGCACGCGATGCTCGTCCCGCCGGGCCAGCTGGGCGTCGAGCAGCTCGACGAAGCGTGCTGGGCCACCACCGAGGTGACGCACCCCGTCGGGCACGCCACCCGGCTCGACCCCAACGGACACGACAACGGCTCGGGCCAGCTCCGCCACCATCATGAAGGAGTCGCTGCCCGCGACGCCGCCGAGCGGACCGAACTCGTCCCCGCCGATCAGCACCAGAGCGCCGGTGATGGCCCGCGCCGCCAGCCAGCCGGCCGCCCAGCGTGCCGAGTCGGACTTGTCGGTCAACCCGATCTCGACGTTCTTGACGTCACAGGTGACGCGCGGGTCGGCCAGCCCCGCCTCAGTGGCCGCACCGCCCGCCAGAGCGACCACCTCGGCCAGCCCGCCGGTCCCCGCGGCATGGAGACGGGCCGTGACTGCTTCGAGTAGCTCGTCGATCCGGGCTTTGGGGGGATCGGCCCAGGCCGGCTCGGGGATCAGGTCGATCTTGCGTCGGTTCAACCGTTGGGACACCACTCGGGCGTCGATCCCCCGGTGGCGCAGGCACTCGACCGCGAGTGCAGCGGCTCGGTCCAGTGCCCGCTCCTCGGCGTCGGTCGCGGTCCGCCGCCACACGAGGACGGGACCATCGGGCCCGACGCCGAAGACCTCCGATCCTCGGTTGAGGCACAGGTGCAGCCGTCCGGGACCCGACGGACGGGCCTGGAGCTGGCCGTCGACGTTGCCGACGTGCGTGCCGCTCACCACGAACACATGCACCCCAGCCGCGCACAGGGCCTCGACCCGGCGCCGAAGGGCGGTCGCCTCGGCGGCCCGGTCAGGCACGGCGGTGCCGTCCCAGTCGAACACGAACGCCTCGAACGTCTCGTCCACGATGCGTCGCAGGGGGCGTCTCACGTGAGGGCCGACCGAGTCGTCTTCCCCGACCCCGACGCGCCGAGCAGGACCACGAACTCGCCCGGCCACACCTGCAGGTCGAGATCAGCGAGCGCGTCGGCCGCGGCCGGACCCTCGCCCAAGCGCTTCCCGACCCCGTGCAGCAATACCGCCGCGAAGCCGGACCGGGCGGCAGCGTCGGCTGCTGCTGCGAGGTCCACACTCCGGTAACGGTGGTGCTGGACGCGCATCGACGTCACCTCCTCGCCCCCAGTGGACGTCGCCAAGGGCCCGTCAGAACAGAGGCAAACGTCACGGGCGCGGCGACGAACGAACCGTCTCGACGCGCTCGCAATAGGATGACGCCCGGCGTGGTGGAGAAGTGATCTCCAGCTCGAAGTGATCGTAGGACGGTCAGTTGGCGAGCCGCTTGCGCTTGGTGGCGGCGGGCACGGCTCGGGTGGCCTGCCGTTGGTGGGCCATGGATGTAGCCGGCGGCGTCATGTGTCGGCGCGATTCCAGCCGGTACACCTTCGGCGCGTCATCGCTCGAAGTGATCCTCTACTCGCGTCGGTGTGTGGGGCCCGACCGGTCGAACCGGCATGAACGCGCCGACGAGGACTGAGCACGGCGCGGCACTGCGTGCTTGACGCAAGTGACCGCGACCTCGAACGCCTCATCCGTGTCGCCGATGTGCAAGCCGAGTCCGCCATCCGCCATCTCGGCGTTGTCGAGGGATGGCGCGCCATCGAATGTGGGTGCGGTCCGGTCGGGAGCCTGGCGGTGCTCTCCGAGCCCGTCGGTCCAAGTGGCCGCGTCGTGGCGGCCCTTCGCCCCGGCGATCTCGGTGACCTCAGCGTCGACGAGCTCGCCCATCACGCCCAGACCGATCGCCACTCACGCCGCCAGGAGACCCTGGCGCATCTGCGACGCGAACACCTCACGCTGGTCATTCACCTTCCCGGCCAGCCGCTCAGCCAGGGGTCGAACCGCTCAGTGCGGGCTCCCCGCGGCCAAGCGCCAGCGCCCGAACCAACCCGCTCCAGGCAGTTCAGGCGCTGGATCTGCTGGCGCCCCCGGCAGGACTCGAACCTGCGCACACGGCTCCGGAGGCCGATGCTCTATCCGCTGAGCTACGGGGGCAGGGCGGGCCACGCTAGTCCCCCCGAGCCTGTCGTCCCACCCAGGGCTGGCGCGGGCCACGGGTACGCTACGCGGTGATGGCCACAGTTCTCGTCGTCGAGGACGACCCGGTGATCCAGCGGCTGCTGGAGGTGAACTTCGAGCTCGAAGGCTTCGCGGTGCTCGTCGCCGCCGACGGGGTCGAGGCGCTCGAAGTCGTGCGGCGGGACCGGCCCGACGTGGTGATCAGCGACGTGATGATGCCCAACCTGTCGGGCGTCGAGCTGGTGGGACGGCTTCGTGCTGTCGAGGGTGACACCCGCATCCCGGTCATCTTGCTGTCGGCCAAGGCGCAGTCGGGCGACGTTGAAGCCGGCCTCGCCGCCGGCGCCGACGACTACCTGACCAAGCCCTTCGAGCCGCTCGAGCTCGTCGATCGCGTCAACGCCCTGCTCGCCGCGCGGTGACCGGCCTGTGATCCGCGAGCAGCTCGAGTCGTCCCTGCGCGCCGCGCTCGAGACCCTCGGCGTGGCGGCACCCCCCTCGATCACCCTCGAACGCCCGGCGCGGCGCGAGCACGGCGACTGGTCCACCAACGTTGCGCTCGTGTCGGCCAAGGCGCTGGGCCGCAAGCCCCGTGAGCTGGCGGCCGAGCTCGCGGCGGCGCTAAGCGCCCAGGGCGTGCCGCACCTCGCCTCGGTCGATGTGGCCGGGCCCGGCTTCGTGAACCTCCGCCTCGAGGACGGCTGGCTCCACGATGTCGCCCGCGCCGTGCTCGCTGGCGGCGTCGACGGCTACGCACGGCCAGACCTCGGCGGGGGCCGGCGCGTCGACGTGGAGTTCGTGTCGGCCAACCCCACCGGGCCGCTGCATGCGGGGGGCGGGCGCTGGGCCGCCTACGGCGACAGCCTGTGCCTGGTGCTCGAACGGTGCGGGCACGAGGTCCACCGCGAGTACTACCTCAACGACCGCGGGGTCCAGATGGGCCTGTTCGGCGCCTCGCTGGCGGCGCGCAAGGCCGGTACTGCCCTGCCCGAGGACGGCTACGCAGGTGACTACGTCAGCGAGTGGGCCGCCGAGATGCCCGACGACGTCGACCCGGTCGAGTGGGGATACGCGAAGGTCCGTGCCGACATCGCGGCGAGCCTAGAGCGCATAGGGGTGCGCTTCGACACCTGGTTCTCCGAGCGGTCCCTGGTCGAATCGGGCGCCATCGACGCCACCCTCGCCGACCTTGCCGCCCGCGGCGCGACTTACCGGGCCGAAGGGGCGTTGTGGCTGCGCAGCACCGCCCACGGAGACGACAAGGACAGGGTGCTGGTCAAGTCCGACGGTGAGCCCACCTACCTGTTGCCCGACATCGCCTACCACCGCGACAAGTTCGCCCGCGGCTGGGACCTTCTCATCGACGTGTGGGGCGCCGACCACCACGGCTACCAGGCCCGGCTGCGCGCGGGGGTGGCCGCCCTCGGCCACGACCCCGCCGACCTCGAGATCGTGCTCGGCCAGCTGGTCACCCTGCGCCGTGGCGGCGAGGTGGTCCGGTTGTCCAAGCGGGCGGGGGACCTGGTCCTGCTCGACGACCTCGTCGACGCCGTCGGCCCCGACGTCACCCGGCTCACCTTCCTGCTCCAGTCCCTCGACACCCGCCAGACCATCGACTTGGACGTCGTCACCTCGCAGTCGATGGACAACCCGGTCTTCTACGTGCAGTACGCCAACGCCCGCATCCACTCGATCGCCCGCCGCGCCGCCGAGGCCGGGGTGCGGCGGGCGCCGCTCGACACCGTCGACCTGTCCCTGCTCACCCACCCCCGCGAGCTCGACCTGCTTCGCAGCCTGTCCGAGCTGCCCGACGAGCTCGCAGCGGCCTGCGACGAGCGGGCGCCGCACCGGGTGGCGACCTGGGCCCGTGAGCACGCCGGGCGCTTCCACGGCTTCTACCACGACTGCTACGTGATCGGAGACGTTCCCGCCGAGCTCACCCAGGCCCGGCTCTGGCTGGTCGAGGCGGCCCGCATCGGACTCGCCATCGGCCTCGCGATGCTGGGCGTGACGGCCCCGGAAGCGATGTGAGCGCGCCGGACCCCGCCGGCGACGCCGGGCCGGTCGCGTCGCACCTGCTGCCCGACACGGCCTCGGTCGGCATCGCCGGTGAGCTGCGCATCGGCGGTTGCAGCCTGGTGGAGCTGGCCGCCCAGCACGGCACGCCCCTGTTCGTCTACGACGAGGCCCACCTGCGGGCCCGCTGCCGCGAGGCGCTGGCCGCCTTCGGCGAGGGCGTCGCCTACGCCGGCAAGGCCTTCCTGTGCCGGGCCATGGCCCGCCTCGTCGACGAGGAGGGCCTGCACCTCGACGTCGCCACCGCCGGTGAGCTGCACGTCGCGCTCGCCGCCGGCGTCGCCGCCGAGCGCCTGGTCCTGCACGGCAACAACAAGGCCGACTCCGAGCTGGCCACCGCCCGCCGGGTCGGCGTCGGGCGCATCGTGGTCGACAGCTTCGACGAGCTCGACCGCCTCGGAGCCCAGCACCGCGCTGACGGCGTGGTGCCCCGGGTGCTGCTGCGCATCACTCCGGGGGTGGAGGCCCACACCCACGAGTTCGTGCGCACAGGGCAGCTCGACTCCAAGTTCGGCTTCGCTGTGGCCACCGGCGCTGCCGAGGCCGCCATAGAACGAGCCCGGTCGTCGCCGTCGGTGGAGCTGATGGGCCTGCACCTGCACATCGGGTCGCAGGTCTTCGTGGCCGACTTCTACCGCCAGGCGGTCGAGGTCATCGCCCCGTGGGTGCGCGCCCACGCCCTGCCCGAGGTGTCGGTGGGCGGCGGGCTCGGCGTCGCGTACCTGGGCTCGGAGGAGGCGCCGAGCATCACCGCCTGGGCGGCTTCGCTGCGGCGCGCCTGGACCGAGCACGGCATCGAGGCACGCCTCACCGCCGAGCCCGGCAGGTCGATCGCCGCGCAGGCTGCGGTGACGCTCTACACGGTGGGCACCATCAAGGAGATCCCCGGCGTTCGCACCTACGTGTCGGTCGACGGCGGCATGTCGGACAACCCCCGCCCGGTGCTGTACGGCTCGGGCTACGAGGCCTTCCTGCCCCGAGCGGTGAACGCCCGACGTCCCCGCACCGTCACGGTGGTCGGCAAGCACTGCGAGTCCGGGGACCTCCTGGTGCGCGACGCGCAGGTGCCTGCCGACCTCTCGGTGGGTGACGTGCTCGCCACGCCGGTCACGGGCGCGTACGGCCACGCCATGGGCTCGAACTACAACAAGGTGCCGCGCCCAGCGGTGGTCTTCGTCGCCGACGGGAGCGCCCGCACCGTCGTGGAGCGAGAGACCCTCGACGACATGTTGCGCCACGACGTCGGCTGACACCGGCGGGTCCCGGGCTCACAGCACCGGCAGGACCGCCTCGGCGAAGCCTTGCCGGTACAGCGCCCGCACCAACGCCGAGTCGCCCGAGCGGATCCGCGCGATGCGCAACGCGACGTCGAGCGCGATCTCCACCGAGCCGTCGGGCAGCGCGACGGGCGGGCAATCCAGGCTGCGGGCCAGGTCGTCGAGGTGCACCACCTGCTCGACGACGCGAGTGGCCAGGTAGGCGCCCAACGACATCGAGCGGCCCCCGAACACGGTGACCAGGCGGGCCGGGTCGGCGGCATCGAGCCTGGCGCGCATCGCGGGGAGGCGGTCGGTGACCTCTTCGACCAACGCGGCGTGGCCCGCCGCGGCCACCTGGGCGCCGCGTGCCCGCACGGCCGCGTCGTCGGCGGGGGTCGACGCCGCCACCAGCACCGAGAAGTACTCCGCCGCGTCGGTGAAGTCGGCCGGTCCGGTCGGCTCGGGCCCGCGGAGGTAGTCGCCCACGAGCCAGATGGCGCCCCGCGCCAGGTGGCCGGCCAGGGAGCCGACCGGCTGGTCCTCGAGCACGCTGGGGCGGTCCCAACCCAGGGCCACCTCCGGCGCGCGCAGCGCGGCGAGCACCGCCTCGCAACCGGCCAGGTAGAGCGGGCGCAGGTCGACGTCGGTCGTCACATGCCGATGTTGGCACCGCTGCACCCGCGTCCGCGCCCCTGGGTACGAGGCTGCAGCGGTGGATCTCGAGGGTCTCAGGCTGTCGCGGCTCGCAGCACCAGCACCACTATGGCCACCACGGCCAGTACCGCCGCGGGAGCCATCTCGGAGGTCTGGTCGTGGGCCTGCACGTGGAAGACGACAGCGCCGATGAAGTACAGCGCGAGCCCCGCCGCGGCAGCCACCCCCAGCGGCTCGATCCCCAGCCCGAGCACCAAGCCGAGCGCCCCGAGGGCCTCGAGCAGCGCCAGGGCGGGTATCAGCCTCCCCACCCCGAGGTGGTCGAGCATCGTGACCACCCGCTCCTGGCGGGTCAGCTTGCCGGCAGCCGATCCGGCGGCGACCGCCGCCAGCAGCAGCGACAGGATGAGTGTGACGACGAACATGAGCCCTCCTCGAGATCTACGGGCGGAACCAGTATCACCTCGCCGGGGCGTCGGCGGGGGACCCGGGGCCGCCCGCCTACCATGGCGAAGTGTCCGCCACGGTCTCGTCGACGGTCAGGGTCGGGCTGCTCGGGTGCGGCACCGTCGGAGGCGCGCTGGTCGAGCTGATGGCGTCGCGTGGCGACGCCATCACCGCCAGGACGGGCCTGCACCTCGAGCTTCTCCCGCGTGGCGGTGCGCGACACGTCCCGCTCCCGGCCGGGCGCGCTCGGTGCCGCGAAGGTCACCACCGACGCAGGGGCGCTCGTCGAGGACCCCGATGTCGACGTCGTCGTCGAGGCCATCGGCGGTGTCGAGCCGGCCCGAGAGCTGGTGACCCGTGCCCTGGCTGCTGGCAAGCCCGTGGTGACGGCCAACAAGGAGTTGCTGGCCACGGCGGGGCCCGAGCTGTTCGCGGCTGCCGACCGCGCCGGGGTCGACCTGCTGTTCGAGGCGGCCGTCGCTGGGGGGATCCCCCTGCTGAGGCCGTTGCGCGAGTCGCTGGTGGGCGAGCGCATCGCCCGGGTGACCGGCATCGTCAACGGCACGACGAACTTCGTGCTGACCCGGATGAGCGAGCAGGGCAGCACCTACGAGCAGGCCCTGGCGGAGGCCCAGCGTCTCGGTTACGCAGAGGCCGACCCGACCGCGGATGTCGAGGGCCACGATGCCGCGGCCAAGGCCGCCATCCTGGCCACGATCGCCTTCGGCGTGCGCGTGGCCTCGGCCGACGTGTTCCGCGAGGGCATCTCGGGGGTGACCGCCGTCGACATCGCGTTCGCTGGGCGCCTCGGCTACGTCGTGAAGCTGCTGGCGGTTGCCGAGGACGACGGAACTACGACCGCCGTGCGGGTCCATCCTGCGATGGTGCCGACCACCCACCCGCTGGCCGCGGTCCGAGACAGCTTCAACGCGGTCTTCGTAGAGGGCGACGCCGTGGGAGAGCTGATGTTCTACGGGCGTGGCGCCGGCGGGTCGCCGACCGCGTCAGCGGTGCTCGGCGACCTCATCGACGCCGCCGCCAACCTCCGCCGGGGCACGCACGGATCGTTGGGCCAGCTCGGCCCTGCCCGCCTGCGCCCGATCGAGGAGCTGCAGTCCGCCTACTACCTGCGCCTCGAGGTGCGCGACCGCCCGGGTGTGCTGGCGCTGGTGGCCGGCGTGCTCGGGCGCCACGGGGTCTCGATCCGCTCCATGGAGCAGGAGGGCCTCGGTGACGAGGCGCGCCTGATCTTCATCACCCACACCGCCCGGGAGGCGGCGGTGCAGGCAACCCTGCGCGAGCTCGGCGACCTCGACGAGGTCGACCGCGTGGGGGCGATGGTGCGCGTCCTGGGCCCGTGACCCCGCGCCCCGAAGCCGCCGCGGCCCGTTCGTGATGCGCTACGTGTCGACACGGGGCGCCGCCCCGTCGCTGGACTTCGGCGACGTGCTGCTCGAGGGGCTGGCGCGCGACGGCGGCCTCTACGTGCCCGAGGCGGTCCCCGCACTGGGTCCGGTCGACGCGGCCGCTTCCTACGCCGCGCTGGCGACCTCGGTGATGGCGCCCTACGCAACCGGCTTCGCCGGGCTCGCCGCGCACGTCGCCGACGCCTACGCCGGCTTCGACGACCCCGCCGTGTGCCCGATGGTCCGCCTCGCCGACGGCCGTTGGGTCCAGGAGCTCTGGCACGGCCCGACCCTGGCGTTCAAGGACCTCGCCCTGCAGATCGTCGGCCGCCTGATGGACGCCGAGCTCGACCGTCGCGGCGACCGGCGCACCATCGTGGTCGCCACCTCGGGTGACACGGGCAGCGCGGCCATCGCCGCCTGCGTCGGGCGCGCCACCCTGGAAGTGGTCGTGCTGCACCCCGCCGGGCGGGTCAGCGACGTCCAGCGCCGCCAGATGACCACCGTGGACGCCCCCAACGTGCACAACGTCGCCGTCGAGGGGTCCTTCGACGACTGCCAGGACCTGGTCAAGGCCCTCTTCTCCGACGAATCGCGCCGGGAGCGCTGCCGCCTGGGGGCCATGAACTCCATCAACTGGGGCCGGGTCCTCGCCCAGATCGCCTACTACGTCGACGCCACCCGCCGGGTCGGGGCGTGCGACGTGGTGGTGCCCACCGGCAACTTCGGCAACGTGCTCGCCGGCTGGTACGCCCGCGCGATGGGCGCGCCGATCGCCCGGCTGGTGATCGCCTCCAACCGCAACGACATCCTGCCCCGCTGGCTGGCCACGGGCACCCTTGCCGCCCAGGCCGTCCGCGAGACCCTGAGCCCCTCGATGGACATCCAGGTGTCGTCGAACCACGAGCGGCTCCTGTTCGAGCTGCTGGGCCGCGACGGCGCGGCCACCGCCGAGCTGGTGGATCGGTTCCGCTCGTCGGGCTCGGTCGAGGCGCCCGTGCCGGAGGGCTTCGCCGCCGGGCGCGCCGACGACCACGAGATCCTCGCGGAGATCGCAGCCGTAGCTCGGACCGGCTACCTCGCCGACCCCCACACCGCCGTCGGCCTGCACGTCGCGCGCACCCTCGGGCTCGGTGCCGAGCGCCCCGTCGTGTGCCTGTCCACCGCCCATCCCGCCAAGTTCCCCGACGCGGTCACGGCCGCCACCGGGTCGCCGCCCCCGGTGCCCGAACGCCTCGCCGCGCTGGCCGGGCTTCCCGAGCGCTACGAGGTCCTGCCCGCCTCGCTCGACGCTGTCGCCGCAGTGGTCGAGCGCTCCGCCCGCCCCGCCTGAGCGCCCGCCCGGGCACTCGGGCCGACTCGTGCGGTTTGGGCGATCTAGTCTCAGGGCCGCTGCCAACATGAGGGGGAGATCATGCAGACACGAGCAGCCATCCTTTGGGGGGCCAAGACCGACTGGAGCGTCGAGGACATCGAGCTCGACGAGCCCAAGACGGGCGAGGTAAAGGTGAAGCTCGCGGCCTCGGGCCTGTGCCACTCCGACGAGCACCTCGTCACCGGAGACATGGCAATGGACCCGGAGACAGCGGCGCTGGTGGACCTCGAGCAGTACCCGATCATCGGGGGTCACGAGGGCGCCGGCGAAGTCGTCGAGGTCGGTCCGGGCGTGACCAGCGTCAAGGTGGGTGACCACGTGACCCTGGGCTTCATCCCCTCCTGCGGCCGCTGCCCCTCGTGCGCACGAGGCCGCCAGCAGCTCTGCGACCTGGGGGCGTTCGCCCTCGCCGGTCGCCAGATCAGCGACATGACCGCTCGGCACCACGCCAAGGACGGGCGCGACCTCGGGATCATGGCCGGTCTGGGCACGTTCTCGCCCTACACCGTGGTGAACGAGGCCAGCGCCATCAAGATCGACGACGACATCCCGCTCGACCGGGCTGCGCTGGTGGGCTGCGGGGTCACGACCGGGTGGGGTTCGGCCATCTACGCCGCCGACGTGCAACCCGGTGAGATCGTCGTGGTGATCGGCATCGGCGGCATCGGGATGAACGCCGTGCAGGGCGCCGCCCTCGCCGGCGCCCGCTACGTCGTGGTCGTCGACCCCGTCGACTGGAAGCGCCAGGCCGCGATCGACACCTTCGGCGCCACCCACCAGGCGGCGTCGATCGAGGAGGCCCAGGCACTGGTGGGCGAGATCTCCTGGGGCACGATGGCCGACAAGGCGATCCTCACGCCAGGCGTGGCCACCGGAGACCTCGTGCAGCCGATGATGAGCCTGGTCGCCAAGGGCGGTCGCGCCGTGGTCACAGCGGTGGCTCCCATGTCGCAGCACACCATCTCGCTCGACCTGTTCGAGCTGACGTTGCAGCGCAAGGAGCTCGTGGGCTGCATCTTCGGCAACGCCAACCCGCGCCGCGACATCCCGAGGCTGCTGCGGCTCTACATGGATGGCAAGCTGAAGCTGGACGAGCTGGTCACGACCACCTACGACCTGGACGGCGTCAACCAGGGCTACCAGGACATGCGTGACGGCAAGAACATCCGCGGCGTGCTCAACTACGCCTGACCCACCCGAGGAGACCACCGATGACGATCACCGACCCCGCCGCTCCAGTCGACGAGCCCGTCGCAGTGGAGTCGGCCGAGGAGCTCGAGGCAGACGAGGTCCTGGTGGAGGAGATCTCCATCGACGGGATGTGCGGGGTCTACTGACCCCGTGGGCGCCCTCGAGCTCGACCCGAAGGTCGCCCTGCGGCCCGAGCCCTTCGGCGCCCTCGCCTACCACTACGGCACCCGCCGCCTCACCTTCCTGCGCTCGCCGGAGTTGGTGAAGCTGGTGGGCGAGCTCGCCGAGCATGCCTCGATCGACGACGCGCTGGCCGCGTCGTCGATCGAGGCACGGCGTTGGCCGGCATTTCAAGCGGCCGTGGTCTCTTTGACCGATTCCGGATTCCTGAGGACCCGCGCATGACAACCCCCCTCGTCGATGACATGAAGAAGGGGCTCGACGCGCCCATCTGCTTGACCTGGGAGCTCACCTACGGCTGCAACCTGGCCTGCGTGCACTGCCTTTCGTCGTCGGGTCGGCGCGACCCCCGGGAGCTCGACACCGCCTCTGTCATGGGCCTGATCGACGAGCTCGCCGCCCTGCAGGTGTTCTACGTGAACATCGGCGGCGGCGAGCCCACCATCCGGGGCGACTTCTACGACATCGTCGACCACGCCGTGGCCAGCGGCGTGGGTGTGAAGTTCTCGACCAACGGCTCCACCATCGACGCCACCCGCGCCCGACGCCTCGCCGGCAGCGACTACGTCGATGTGCAGCTCTCCATCGACGGCGCCACCGCCGCCACCAACGACCCGATCCGCGGCGAGGGCTCCTACGCCACGGCCCGGCGGGCCATGGACAACCTCGCCGAAGCCGGCTTCGGCGCGTTCAAGATCAGCGTGGTGGTCACGCGCACCAACATCGACGAGCTCGACGATCTCGAGGCTCTCGCGCGCCACTACGGCGCCCAGCTGCGCCTCACGCGCCTTCGTCCCTCGGGGCGTGGGGCCGGCGTGTGGGACCAGCTGCACCTGCTGTCCGGCCAGCAGGTCGATCTGTACCGGTGGCTGCTGGACCGGCCCGACGTGCTGACCGGCGACTCGTTCTTCCACCTCAACGCCCTGGGCGACTCCCTGCCCGGGCTGAACCTGTGCGGGGCGGGCCGCGTCGTGTGCCTCATCGACCCGTTGGGCGACGTGTACGCCTGCCCGTTCGTGCTGCACCCCGAGTTCCGCGCCGGCAGCGTCCTCGACGACGGCGGGTTCACTGCGGTGTGGCGCGACAGCGAGCTGTTCACCGACCTGCGCCGGCCCACCTCGCCCGGCGCCTGCGCCTCCTGCGGCAGCTACGACGCCTGCCAGGGCGGGTGCATGGCAGCCAAGTTCTTCACGGGCCTGCCCCTCGACGCGCCCGATCCCGAGTGCGTGCACGGCCACGGCGAGCGGGCCCTGGCCGGGGTCGCCGCCGACCTCGTCGCTCCGAAGGGCCCGGACCACTCCAGCGGCCGGCGACCCGTGCCTGTCAGTCTCGGGCGCGCCCCCGGCGGACGCTCCTGAAGTCGGACGGCGCGGCTCCGCCCCGCCGTCCGACATCGATCGCGATGAGACAACTCAGGATTCTGTCTCGACGTTCCCGGCCTGCGAGAATCGCCCAGGCATGACCCAGATGCGCCTGCTCGACCCGATCCAGTGGGGACCGCTACCGGCGCGCAACCGGGTCGTGTTCGGGCCACACGAGACGAACCTGGGCCGGGGTCGTGCCCTGTCCGATCGTCACGTCGCCTACTACGAGCGCCGAGCCGCCGGCGGGGCGGGCGTGGTCGTGGTCGAGGAGGCCTCCGTCCACGCCAGCGACTGGCCCTACGAGCGCGCCCCGCTCGCCGCCGAGGCCGCAGCGGGTTGGGCCGCCATCGCCCGCGCCGTCCGTGCCCACGGAGCCCTGGCACTGGCCGCGCTGGGCCACTCCGGCGGGCAGGGGTCGAGCGCGTACAGCCAGGCACCGCTGTGGGCGCCGTCGAGGGTGCCGGAGGTCAACAGCCGCGAGGTCCCCAAGTGGATGGAGCGCGCCGACATCGGCGAGGTCGTCGACGGCTTCGCAGCCGCGGCGCGCGCCGCGGTGCGTGCCGGCTGCGACGGCGTGGAGGTCAACGCCGGCCAGCACAGCCTGATCCGTCAGTACCTGTCGGGGCTGACCAACCACCGCGCCGACGACTACGCCGACCGGGTCCGCTTCGCACGTGAGGTGCTCAGCGCGGTGCGCGACGCCGTGGGCTCCGACGCGGTGGTCGGCCTGCGGCTCTCGTGCGACGAGCTGGCCCCCTGGGCCGGGCTGACGCCCGAGATGGCCGTGGAGGTGGCCCGCGAGCTTCGCCCCCCTCGTCCACCACATCACCGTGGTGCGCGGCTCGATCTACTCGACCGGCGCCACCCGGCCCGACGGCCACACGCCCCCCGGTTTCAACATCGAGCTGGCCCGCGAGGTGCGCGCGGCGCTGGCCCCGGAGGTCATCGTGGTCCTGCAGGGGTCGATCGTCGATCCGGCCATGGCCGACGACGCAGTGGCAAGTGGTGCGGCCGACGCGGTGGAGATGACCCGGGCCCTGCTCGCAGACGCGGAGCTGGTCACGAAGGTCCGAGCCGGGGAGGCCGAGCGGGTCCGCCCCTGCCTGTTGTGCAACCAGACCTGCCAGGTGCGCGACGCTCGCAACCCGATCGTGACCTGCGTGGTGGACCCCCGTACCGGCCACGAGCTCGACGACGACGACGCGGACCACCCGCCGAGCGCCACCCGGCCCGGCGACGTGCTGGTCGTGGGGGCCGGTCCGGCCGGGCTCGAGGCGGCCCGGGTCGCCGCGTTGCGAGGCCACCGTGTGCGGGTGGCCGAGCGCCTCGACCGCGCCGGCGGCGCCGTGCCCGTCGCGGCCCGCGGCGCGGGCCGCTCCCGCCTGGGAGCGCTCACCGACTGGTTGTCGGCGGAGTGCGCGCGGCTGGGGGTCAAGGTGGAGACCGGCCACGAGGTGACCGCCGACGACGTCGCCGCACACGACGGCCCGGTCGTGCTCGCCACCGGTTCGCGCGCGGGCGAGCGGACCTATTCCGTCGAAGACGACGCCCGGCTGCGCACCGCGGCTCAGGTGCTGGACCCCGAAGGTCCCGATGCCGGTGACGCTCCGCCGTCGCCGGTGCTGGTTTGGGACCCCATCGGCGGCCCGATAGCGGTGTCGGTGGCCGAGACGCTGCGCGCACGCGGGGCCGAGGTGGCCATCGCCACCCCCGACCTGATCGTGGGCAACGAGCTGTCCCGCTCGGGCGACCTGGCCCCTGCCAACGCCCGGCTTCAGTCCGCGGGGGTCAGGATCGAACGTCGCTGCCTGCTGCGCCAGGTCGGCCCCGAGGGCGCCGTGCTCGAGGACCGCTTCACCGGGCAGCGCCGGACGGTGCCGGCGGCCACCGTGGTCGACGCCGGGCACCGGTTGCCCGAAGACGCCCTCTGGCTCGAGCTCGCCCCACCCGAAGGCCCCTCGGCGGGCACGGTTCCCGCAGCCGGCGACGCCGTGGCGCCACGCACCATCCTCGAAGCGGTTCTCGAGGGTCGCCGGGTCGGGTTGGGTCTGGGCTGATGCGCTCCACCCGCTACCGGCACCTGTTCACCCCCCTACGGGTCGGCCCGGTCGTGGTGCCCAACCGGATCGTGTTCTCCGCGCACCTCACCAACTACGCGGCCGAGGGTCTGCCCACCGACCAGCACGCCGCCTACTACGCGGCGCGCGCCGCGGGCGGTGCCGGGCTCATCATCACCGAGGAGCACTCCACCCACCCCACCGATTGGCCCTACGAGAAGCTGATCCACGGCTTCCACCCCGAGGTGGTGCCCGGGTACCGGCGCATCACCGATGCCGTGCACCGTCACGGCACGCCGATCTTCGCCCAGATCAACCACAACGGCGGGCAGGCCAGCTCCATGTTCTCCCGCCTCCCGGTGTGGGCGGCGTCGGCGGTGGCCGACCCCCTCTTTCGCGAGGTGGCCCACGCCGTCGACCAGCGCGAGATCGCCGAGATCGTTGCCGGCTACGCCCTCGTGGCAGAGCACTGCCGCGCCGGTGGCTTCGACGGGATCGAGCTGCAGTGCTCGCACAGCTCCATCGTGCGCGGGTTCCTCTCGCCCGCGGTGAACCGTCGCACCGACCGCTACGGCGGCCCGCTGGCCGATCGGGCCCGCATCCTGCTCGAGATCGTCGCCGCGGTGCGCGAAGCGATCGGGCGCGACCTGGCTCTGGGGGTGCGTCTGTGCGGGGACGAGCTGATCGAGGGTGGCACGACCATCGACGACGCCGTCGAGGTCGCCCGCATGGTGCAGACCCAGGGTCTGACCGACTACGTCAACACCTCGATCGGAGTGGCCACCGCGTCGCTGTTCATGATCGAGGCGTCGATGCAGGTCCCGCCCGGCTACGCGATGTTCATCCCCTCGGCTCTGCGCAAGGCGATCGACCTGCCCGTCATCGGCGTGGGCCGGTTCAAGGACCCGGTGCAGGCCGACCGGGCGCTCGAGGAGGGCCACTGCGACCTGGTGGGCGTGGTCCGGGGCCAGATCGCCGATGCCGACTTCGCCGCCAAGGCCCACGCTGGGCGCACCGAGGACATCCGGCTGTGCCTGTCGTGCAACCAGGAGTGCGTCGGGCGCATGGGGCTGAACCGCTGGCTGGGATGCATCGAGAACCCGCGCACCGGTCGCGAGGCCACCGCCCCTGCGGTCGTGCGGCGCGAGCGTCCTCGCCGGGTGGTGGTGGTCGGAGCCGGCCCGGCCGGCCTGCAGGCGGCGCTGGCGGCCGCCGAGGCCGGCCACCGGGTGACGGTGCTCGAGCGCCGCGCCGAGGCCGGCGGGCAGGTCCGTCTGGCGGCGAGCGTGCCCAGCCGGGCCGAGCTCGGTGACCTGGTCCGCAACCAGGTGCACGCCTGCGCCCGCCTCGGCGTCGAGATCCGCTACGGGGTCGATGCCGACGCGGCGGCGGTCACCGCGCTGGCGCCGGAGGTGGTCGTGGTCGCCACCGGCGCCGAACCCGCCCGACCGTGGTGGGCGCCAGCCGATGCCGAGCGCGTCGTCGACGTGGTCGAGGTGCTCGAGGGCCGGGTCCAGCCCTCCGGGCGGGTCCTCGTGGTCGACGAGCTGGGCTTCCACCACGCCACCTCGGTGGCCGAGCTGCTCGCCGACCGGGGCGCGCAGGTGACCGTGGCGGCTCCCGGGATGGTCGTGGGACAGGACCTGGGCATAACCCTCGACATGGAGCACTGGCAGATCAAGGCGGCAGCGAAGGGCATCGAGCAGCTCGTGGAGCTCGTGCCGATGGCCTTCGACCCCGCTGCCGGACGCCTCACGGTGCAGCACCACCCCACCGGCACAGAACGCCACCTCGACGCGGACTGGATCGTGCTGGCGGTCCCCGCGTCACCGCTCGAGGCGCTCTACCACGAGCTGGCGGGCCTCCCCGGCCTCGAGGTGCACCGCGCCGGCGATTGCGTCGCGCCGAGGCGGGCTCACGCCGCGGTGGTCGAGGGTCAGCGGGTCGGGGCGGCGTTGTGACGCCCTCCGGCACGAGCGCATGGGGTGACGGGCCGGCGACGGCGGTCGTGGTCGCGCGTGACGGTGAGCTCCCTCTCGGCGCAGACGAGGCCGTCGCGACCGCAGCCGGGTCGGCGCTGGTCGTCGGCTCGGGGACCGCGGTGGCCGCCAAGGCCCTCCAGACGGCCCGCCGTGCCCGGACCGTCGAGCTGGGCGACTACGCGCCGGGTGCCTGGTCCCGGACCCTGGCGCCGGTGCTCGCCGGGGTCGACCTGGTGGTACTGCCCGCCAGCCCCGACGGGCGCGACCTGGCCCCCCGCCTGGCCCACGAGCTCGACCGTGGCCTGCTCGCGGGCGCGGTCCAGGTCACCGACGACCACGTCACCCTCGTGCGCCGAGGTGGGCTCGTGGCCGAGACCCACCGGCGCGCCGGTCCGGTGGTGGTCACCCTGGTGCCCGGCTCGCTCGGCGTCGAGCCCCTCGGCGACGAGCCCGTGATCGAGGTCCTGGACCCGGCGCAGGGCACCGGCGGAGGGTTCGACGCCACCGTGGTCGAGCTCGTGGCCCCCGACCCCGCCACCGTCGATCTGGCCGACGCCCGGCGCATCGTGGCGGGTGGCGCCGGTCTGGGGGGACCGGAGCCGTTCGCAACCCTCGAACGGGTCGCCGTCGCGTTGGGGGCAGCCTTCGGCGCCACCCGGGTGGCCTCCGACGTGGGCTGGGCCCCCCACGACCGCTACATCGGCACCACCGGGGTGGCCGTCGACCCCGACCTGTACGTGGCGTTGGCCGTGTCGGGCGCGGTTCAACACGTGACCGGGTTGGGCCAACCCGACCACATAGTTGCCGTGAACGTCGATCCCAGCGCTCCCATGATGGCCATGGCAGACCTGGCGCTGGTGACCGATGCCCGCGCCCTTCTCGACGAGCTGGCCCGACGCCTGGAGGTCGACACCGATGGCCGCTGAGGTGCGCACCGAGTTCGACGCCGTGGTCGTGGGTGCTGGCCCGGCCGGCTCCGCGGCGGCGTTGACCCTGGCCCGTGCCGGCAAGCGCGTCGCGCTGGTCGAGCGCGGGCCGTACCCGGGGTCGAAGAACATGTACGGCGGCGTCGTGTACGGGCGCATCCTCGACACCCTCGTGCCCCGCTGGTGGGAGCAGGTCCCCGTTCAGCGCTGGATCACCCGGCGCCAGACGATGATGCTCACCGAGCACCAGGCGTTGACCGTCGACTTCCGTACCGAGGCGTGGGGTGATGCGCCCTACAACGGCTGCACCACCTTCCGCCCGGACTTCGACTCCTGGCTGGCCGGCGTCGCCACCGACGAGGGCGCCACGCTGGTCACCTCGACCACCGTCGTCGGGCTGTTGCGGGGCGCCGGTGGGAACGTGGTCGGCGTTCGCACCGACCGCGGCGAGCTGCGGGCCCCCCTCGTCGTGGCCTGCGACGGGGTCAACTCGTTCCTGGCCAAGGAGGCCGGGCTCCACCCCCACGGCGACGAACCGGACCACTTCACCCTCGGGGTCAAAGAGGTCCTCGGCCTGCCCCGGGAGGTGATCGAGGCCCGATTCGGGGTGCGTGGCGACCATGGGGTCGACATCGAGGTGGTGGGGGCGACCGGCGACGTGGCCGGTGGCGGGTTCGTCTACACCAACGCCGACTCGGTGGCGATCGGCGTCGTGCTGTCCCTGCCCGACCTGGCCCGCAGCGGCACCCGGCCCGAGACGTTCCTGGCCCGCCTCAAGGCCCACCCCGCCATCGCCCCCCTCATCGAGGGCGGCGACGTGAAGGAGTACTCCGCCCACCTGATCCCCGAGGGCGGCTACGACCACCTGCCGGGCCTGCACACCGACGGCCTGCTCGTGGCGGGCGACGCCGCCGGGCTGTGCCTCGCCGCGGGCATCTGGCTCGAGGGCGTCAACTTCGCCATCGGCTCGGGGGCGGTGGCCGGCGAGGTGGCCGCCGAGGCCCTCGTGCGCGGCGACACGAGCGCAGCCGGGCTGGCCGACTACCGGCGCCGCCTCGAGGCGAGCTTCGTGCTCGCCGACCACCGCAAGCTGCGTGGCGCTCCCGATCTGATCCTGTCGCCGAGGATGCAGCAGCGGTACCCCGGCGTGATCTGCGACCTGGTGGAGGCCATGTTCACCGTCGACAACCCGACCCCCAAGCCGGGAGCGCTGGCTGCGGCCCGCGCCGCCGCCAAGCGCCACGACGTGAAGCTGCGGCACCTGGCGCGCGACACCGTCCGAGCCCTGAGGGCCTACGGGTGAGCGCCCCCGCCCGGGCCGGGCGCGCCCCGCTGCTCGACCGCTTCCGTCGCCTGCGGGCCGGGCGCGTCGCGCTGCCCACCGACGCCGACGACGTCGGCTCGGGAGGTGCCGTGCGGCCCGATGCGCCCGACGCCGGAGGCATCGACTTCCAGGACCGGATGGGCACGGTGGACTTCCGCGTCGGCGAACGTGCCCACATCACCGTCGACGGTGACACCTGCCGGGGCTGCACGACCCGCGAGTGCGTCACCGGCTGCCCGGCGAACCTGTTCGTTCCCACCTCCGACGGAGGGATCCTGTTCAACTACGAGCAGTGCTTCGAGTGCGGCACGTGCTACTTGGTCTGCAACCGGCAGGGCGCCATCACGTGGACCTATCCCGACGGTGGCCACGGCGTCGCATACCGCCGCTCATGACCGTCGCCGTTTGCGTCAAGCTCGTGGACTCCCGGCCCGAGGTCGACCCGCTCACCGGCGAGGTGACCGTCGACGCCCGTGCCGCCGGCATCAGCGAGGCCGACCAGGCCGCTCTGGAGTGGGGCCTGCGCCTCGGCGAGACGTGGGGAACCCCGGTGCTGGCGGTCAGCGCCGGACCTCCGCCGGCAGAGGTCGTGCTGCGCGACGCCCTGGCCGCGGGTGCTGCCCGAGCCGTACGGGTCGACCTGGAACCCGATGCGCCCAGCGCGTACGTCGCCTCGGCGCTGGCGTCGGTGGTCGCCGGCTCGGACGTCGTGCTGTGCGGCGACTGGTCCATCGACCGCGGCAGCGGCTCGGTGCCCGCCTTCGTGGCAGCGCACCTCGACGCTGCCCAGGCGCTGGGCCTGGTCGAGCTGACGGCGGGCCCGCCCGGCCGCTTGGCCGCGCTCCGCCGCCTCGACGCTGGGCGCCGCGAGCGCCTCGACATCTCGGCGCCCGCGGTCTGCTCGGTCGAGGGTCGGATCCGGCTGCGCCGGGCGAGCCTCGAGGGTGTCCTCGCGGCCGGTGACGCCGTGGTGGAGGTCCGCCAACCGCCGGGCGGCGAGCTGGGTGCAGCGCCCTGCGAGGCGGTCCGCACCGGTCCGTACCGGCCTCCGGCGAGAGTCCTGCGCCCGCCCGAGGGCGACGATGCCCGCACCCGCATCCTGGCCCTGACCGGGGCGCTGGTCGACCGCACGCCCCCCGAGCGCCTCGTGCTCGAACCGCCCGACGCCGCGGAGCGGCTGTTGGCCCAGCTGGTCTCGTGGGGGTACCTCGACGAGGTTCCCGCCCCCCCGGCGCCGGCGGGCTCCTGAGCAGCCGGGCGTCACGTCCCCCCGGCTGGCACACTGCGATCATGACCGACACGAAGCCCGGTGGGGGAGCCGGGTCCGCGGGTCACCCGGGCGGACGCCCGGTGTCGACGCGCAGGAGCCGGCTCCCAGGTGAACCCCCCACCGCCCCACCCGAGGGGCGCCTCGAGACGCTGTGCTGGCCCGACGTCGACGACCGGGCGGGATCGCTGCTGCTCGTGGTGCCCCTCGGCGCGACCGAGCAGCACGGGCCGCACCTGCCCTTCGCCCTGGACTCGCTGGTGGCAACCACCTTGGCGTGGGGCCTCGCGGCAGCACGCGACGACGTGGTCGTGGCACCGACCCTGCCCTTCGGCTCCAGCGGCGAGCACGCCGGCTTCGCCGGGACCCTCTCGATCGGACAGGCCGCCCTGGAGCTGGTGGTGACCGAGCTGGTCCGCTCGGCCGACGCCTTCGCCGGGGTAGTGCTGGTCAACGGCCACGGCGGCAATGCCGAGCCCCTGGCGGCAGCCCAGCGGACCCTGGCCGAGGAGGGCCGCAGGGTCCTGGTGTGGTCTCCGAGAGCAGACGGTGACATCCACGCGGGCCGAACCGAGACCTCCCTCGCCCTGGCCCTCGACGCCGACGGCGTGAGGCTCGATCGCGCCGAGGCCGGCGATGTGCACACGCTGTCTGCGTTGATCGAGCGCCTGCGCAGTGAGGGGGTCCGGGCAGTGTCGCCCAACGGCGTGCTCGGCGACCCCAAGGGCTCGTCGGCAACCGAGGGGCGCATCCTCGTGGACGCTCTGGTGGCCGACCTCGTGCGCAAGGTCCGCACCTGGGCTCGTTGACACCCCCGGCGCCGGTCGCGGTGCTGACCGGCGCGGCACGGGGCATCGGTGCTGCGACCGCGCGGGGCCTGGCCGCGGACGGGTGGAGCCTGGTCCTCGTCGACCGCTGCGCCGACGACCCGGCCCTCGGCTACCCCTTGGCCACCCGGGCCGAGCTCGACGCTGTGGCGGCCGAGTGCGGTGGGCCGAAGCGGGCGGTCCCGGTGGTCGCCGACGTGCGTGACCAGCGGGCCATCGACGGGGCCGTCGCCCTGGCCGTGGAGCGCTTCGGCGGCCTCGACGCCGCCGTGGCCGCCGCCGGGGCGCTCGTGGGCGGCCCGGTCGCCTGGGACACCGACGACGCCGCCTGGGCGACGATGGTGGGGGTGAACCTGGAAGGGCCGTGGCGCCTGGCGCGGGCGGCGGTCCCCGCGCTGCTGTCGCGCCCGGCTCCCAGGCAGGGTCGGGTCGTGGTGATCGCGTCGTCGGGCGGCCTGGTCGGGCTTCCCCGCATGGCGGCCTACAGCGCCGCCAAGCACGGCGCGATCGGGCTGGTGCGCAGCCTGGCGGCCGAGCCTCGGCGAGGAGGGGGTGACGGTGAACGCGGTCGCGCCCGGGTCGACGGGCACCGCCATGCTCGACGCGAGCGCCGCCGTCTACGACCTGGCCTCGCCCGACGAGTTCGCGGTGCACCACCTGCTCGGCCGGCTGCTGGGCCCCGACGAGGTGGCCGCCGCCGTGCGCTGGCTGTGCAGCCCGGCGGCCAGCGGGGTGACCGGTGCGGTGGTGCCCGTCGACGCCGGCATGACCGCGCGGTGAGGGCAGGCGCGCTCGGCAGGCCGCCCCGTCCGGCTCGGGACCCGCCGGGAGTGCCTCGGCCCTCGGACCCGCCGCCACCGTTGCCGGCGCGCTGGCGCGTCGTGCTCGACCACCGAACCAGGCGCGACCGCACCGGCACGGTGGTCTCGGGGGGCCACCCCTGGCGCATCCTGCGCCTCACCCCCTCCGGCGCCCGACTGCTCGCTCGCCTCGCCGCCGGTGAAGCGGTGTCCACCGATGCGAGCGGTGCGCTGGCGCGGCGCCTGGTCGAGGGCGGCCTGGCCCACCCGCGCCCACCCGCCGCCGGGCCCTTCGTGGCGCGGGAGCGACCGAGCGTGGTGGTGCCGGTGCGTGGCGAGCCCGCTGAGCTGGACACCACGCTGGACTCGCTCGGCGCGGTGCGCGAGGTCGTGGTCGTCGACGACGCTTCGCTCGACGCCGGAGGCATCGCCGCCGTGGCGCGCCGCCACGGGGCGACGCTGGTGCGCCACGAGGTCACCGGCGGCCCGGCCGCCGCACGCGAGGCGGGCTGGCGGCGCTGCGAGGGACCGGTCGTGGCCTTCGTCGACGCCGGGGTCGAGCTGCCCGCACGCTGGTACGAGCCTCTCGGCGACCACCTCGGCGACCGCAGCGTGGTGGCGGTGGCGCCCCGGGTTCGGCCCACGGCGCGCCCGGGCACGCCACGTTGGCTGGCGCGGTACGAGGCCCGCCGTTCGCCCCTCGACCTGGGTGGCCGCCCGGCCGAGGTGCGCCCGGCGTCGCCGGTGGCGTACGTGCCCACCGCGACCCTGGTGGTGCGTCGCAGCGCCTTGGAGGAGGTGGGTGGGTTCGACCCGGCACTGCGCTACGGGGAGGATGTCGACCTGGTCTGGCGCCTGGTCGGTGCCGGGGGCCGGGTCCGCTACGAGCCAAGGGTGGTGGTGCGTCACCCGGTGCGCACCTCCCTGCGGGCACTGGTCCTGCAGCGGGCCGGCTACGGCTCGGCGGCGGGGCCGCTGGCCAGGCGCCACGGCTCGGCTGTGGCGCCGGCACGGATCTCACCCGGCGCCGGCGCCGGCTGGTGGCTGGTCGCCTCGGGCGCCCCGCGGGCAGCGGGGGTCGTGATCGGGGTGTCCAACGCCCCTCTGGTACGGCGCCTGGCCTCGCTGCCCCACCCGGTGCGCACCGCCGCCCGCCTCGGGCTGGCCGGCCAGATGTCGGCCGGTCGACAGCTCGTCGAGGCGGCCCGCAGGGTCTGGGCTCCCGGCCTGGCAGTGGCCGCCGCGCTCGGTGGCCGCCGCACCCGCGGGGTCGTCGCCTCGGTGTGGGTGTTGCCACCGCTGTGCGAGGCGCTCGCCCGTCGCCCCGAGCTGGGGCTGGCCCGGTGGATCGCCCTGCGTGCCGTGGACGACATCGCCTACTGCGCGGGCGTCTGGCGAGGCTCGTGGGCGGCGCGCACCACGGTCGCGCTGCGTCCGGTTCGGCCCCGCCCGAACCCGGCGCAGTGATCACCGCGCCGTGCCGGCGTGACGCCGGGGGGTCCGGCGGGCACGAGCCGATACGGTCGGCGTCATGGAGCTCGGGTTGCGGGGACGGCGGGCTGCGGTGGCGGCGGGCAGCGCCGGGCTGGGGTTCGGCGCGGCCCGGGCCCTTGCCGACGAGGGCGCGCGAGTCGTGCTGTGCGGTCGCCGGGCCGAACGCGTAGAGGCGGCCGAGCGGACCCTGCGAGACGCCGGAGGCGACGCGACCGGCGTGGTCGCCGACCTGTCCACGCCCGACGGAGCGGCCGGGTTCGTGGCCGCTGCAACCGAGGTGCTCGGTGGGCTCGACGTGCTCGTGGCAAACGGGGGCGGGCCCCCGCCCGGAACCGTGGCGTCCACCCCGTTCGAGGCCTACGGGCCCGCGCTCGAGTCCAACCTGCTGGCGGCGGTGGCGATGTGTCGGGCGGTCGTAGGCCCGATGGTCGACGCCGGCTGGGGGCGCATCGTGGCGGTCACGTCGACCACGGTGCGCGAGCCCTCCCCCACGTTGCTGCTGTCCAACATCGCTCGTACCGGGCTGACCGCGTTCTGCAAGACGCTGGCCGGTGAGATCGCCGGGTCGGGCGTGACCGTCAACACGATCCAGCCGGGAGGTCACGCCACGGAGCGGTTCATGAGCCTGCACGGCGGCGACATGGCCGCGGCGCTGCGCGAGGCACCGGCGGGCTCGCTGGGTGACCCCGACGACTTCGGCGCGCTCGTGGCGATGCTGTGCTCCGAACAGGCCCGATTCGTCACCGGGACCTCCCTGGCAGTCGACGGCGGGGTCGTGCGCGCCCTGCAGTAGCTCGGATCCGGTTCTCAGCGCTGGCGGGCCGTCGCCCGGGGTGGGTCGCCTTCGTGAGGATCGGCTGTTGTGGCCAGCACCACCCGCACTGGCCGGTGGTCCGAGCCCAGGTCGCCGAGGACCACCGCTTCGCGCACCTCGAGCCCCCCGGCGACGAGCACGTGGTCGATCTGGCTGTGGGGCCGGTGAGCGGGGAACGTCCGTCCCCGCACCGTCGGGCGCCACCGACGCGGGCACATCCAGCGGATGCACCAGCGCCACATGTTCATGTCCCCCGCGAGCACGGCCCGACCCTGCTCGGGCAGCGTGGCGCGAAAGGCGCGGCGTTGCAGCAGGGCCCCGAACTCGAGGTGAGGCAGGTGGGTGCCCACGACGGTTACCTCGGTGCCGCCCACGTCGAGCGCCACGCGGTGCACGACCCGGTTCACCGGATCGGGCCACAGGTGTCCCATCGCGACGGTCGAGGCCCCGAGCACCGGTCGGCGCGACAGCACCGCAACCTGCCAGGTCCCCTCGCCGCGGGTGCCGGAGCGCCCCGCCATGCGCGGATTCGGTTCGAGCGTGCTGCGCGCCAGGGGCGCAGTGGCGGCGATCACGTAGCCGTGCGCGGCGGCGACGGTGTCGAGCTGGCCCGGGCCCTCGTCGGGCATCCAGGCCTCCTGGAGCACCACCACGTCCGCGTCGAGAGCCCCGACGGCGTCCACGACGTCGAAGGCAGGGAAGCCGTGGGCCCGCGCCCCGCGACCCCAGTGGAGGTTGAACGAGGCCACGCTCAGCTCGCCCGGCTCGCTCAAGGCGCGAGCCCCATCGCCTCGATCAGCGGCGGCAGCTCAGCGAGCGACGCGAGGACCTCGAAGCCGGCGACGTCGGCGTCGGCATCGGCGTGGTCGAGTGGCCAGATCAGCTCGTGGGGAACGTGCACGGCGCGCGCGCCCACCGCCAGCACGGGCAGCACGTCGCTGGCCACCGAGTTGCCGACCATCACGAAACCCTCCGGCCGCGCCCCGACCCGGGCCAGCACCGTGCGGTAGGTCGCCTCGTCCTTCTCCGACACGATCTGGAGGGAGTCGAAGGCGTCGATGAGGCCTGACCGGGCCGCCTTGAGCTCCTGGTGCAGCAGGTCACCCTTGGTCACCAGCACGAGCCGGGCCCTGCCGGCCAGCGCCTCGACGGCCTCGGCAGCCCCGTCGAGCAACTCCAACGGAGCGCGCAGCAGCTCCTTGCCGATCTCGAGGACCTCGGCCAGGTCCCGCGCGCTGATGGCGCCCTGGGTCACCTCCACCGCGGTCTCCACCAGCGACAGGGTGAACGCCTTCACCCCGTAGCCGAACAGGGAGAGGTTGGCCCGCTCCACCTCGAGCAGGCGCCCGTCGAGCTCGTCGGGGTCGATGGCCGCGGAGCGGGCCACGATGGCGCGGTAGGCGAGCTGGGCCGACTGGAAGTGCCGCTCGCTGTGCCAGAGGGTGTCGTCGCCGTCGAGGCCCACGACCGTGATCGGCCCGTGCGAGCCCTCGCCGATCACAGCGGGTCTCGGGCCGCCGGGGCTGCGGCGGCCAGACGGTCGGCGTGGCGAGCGAGCCACTTGGCCTCCTGGTGCCCCAGCACGGTGGCGGGAGCGGCGTCGACGAAGGGCCACAGCTCGCGCGCCACCGCCTGCCACGGCGCGGTGGCGCGCAGCTCGGCGAGGATCGCGTACATGCCCAGGTTGATGCGTTGGCTGATCACGAAGGGGGCCGGGACGTTGGCGACCTTGAGGATCTCGCCGTGGGGTCCGTTGGGGTCGAACATCCGCCGCAGGGTCTCCGAGGCGTAGTCCGGTTCGACGGTGGTGGGGCCCTCGCGCAGGACCAGCTCGAAGAAGTGGCGGAAGTAGTCCCACACCTCGTCGTCGCGAAACGCCGTGCCGTCGGCCAGGAACCCGATGCGTTCCAGCGCGGCGCGGAACCCGGCGATGTCGTCGACCAGCAGGGGTTCGATCAGCGCGCCCAGATCGGACACCTCGGTGGCGCTGAAGCGCTTGACCAGGCCGAAGTCCAAGAAGGTCACCCGGCCACCCGGACGGAACAGGTAGTTGCCGGGGTGGGGGTCCCCGTTGAACGCGCCGAGCCGGTAGATGCTACCGAACACGAACCGGTAGATGGCCTCGCCGGCGAGGTCACGCTCGTGGGGGTCCCATCCGACCACCTCGTCGAAGCGGGCCCCGCTGGCCAGCTCGGTGGTCAGCACCCTGGCGGTGGACAGCTCGTCGAGCACGGCGGGCACCGAGATGAACGGGTGGTCGGCGTAGAAGTCGGCGAAGAGCCGCTGGTTGTCGGCCTCGTGGCGGTAGTCGAGCTCCTCGCCCAGGCGGGCACGCAGCTCGGCCACGAACGGCTCCCGCTCGAGGCCGGGCAGAGCGAAGCCCAGCGCGCCCAGCACCAGCCCGGCGTTGGCCAGGTCGGCCTCCATCGCCTCGGCGATGCCGGGGTACTGGACCTTGACCGCCACCTCCCGCCCGTCGTGGGTGCGGGCGCGGTGCACCTGGCCGATCGACGCCGCCGCGAGCGGTCGCCGACCCCAGCTCGCGAACACGTCGTCGGGGTCGCCCCCCAACTCGGCTCGGACCACCTCGGCGACCAGGTCCGGGTGCATGGGTGGGGCGTCGCTCTGCAGGTCGGCGAGCGCCGCCCGCACCGGCTCGGGCATGCCGTGGTCGAGGTAGCTCGCCATCTGGCCGATCTTCATCAGCGCGCCCTTCATGGACCCGAGTCGCTCCGCGACGTCGGCCGCGGTGCGCAGCTCGAAGGCCCGGTCGAGCCCGGGGCGCTGCTCGGCCCGGGCGAGGCGCCGCCGGACCCGGTGCGCCACCCAGGCGCCGCCGGCCCTGCCGACCACCCCCGCCGCCTGGGCGGTGCGGGCCGCGCGCGAGCGCGGCGCACCCGCGCCGAGCCTGTCGTGGGCCGGCGTGTCGCCGAGACGGCGCCGTCCCAGCGCGGCTCCGGTGACCACCACCAGGGCGGTCAACGCCAGGCGCCAACCGGCCCGTCGCAGCCTGGCGCGAGCCCGGCGGGGGTTTCGCCGGGGGAGGAGTCGCTGGGGGAGGCGTCGCCTCACCAGGCGAGAGCGGGGCACCGCGTCGATGGTAGGTCGCCCCCGCGGTCGCCCCGGCCGGGCTCTCACGGGCACCGCTGGGGGCGCCGTCGTAGGGTCGCACGCCGTGAGCGACCTCGACTCGATGAACCTGGCTCTGTTCGTGCTGCGTGCGGCGACGGGCGCGGTAATGCTCGCCCACGGCGTGAACCACATCTACGGCGGTGGCCGCATCGAGGGCACCGGCCGTTGGTTCGAGAGCCTGGGGATGCGGCCCGGCCTGGTGCACGCCTGGCTGGCAAGCCTGGCCGAGGTGGCCGGCGGCGTGAGCCTCGTCCTGGGCCTGCTGACCCCCTTGGGGGGAGCGGCGGTGGTCGGCGTCATGGCCGTGGCCGGCATCACCAACCACCGGGGCAACGGCTTCTTCATCTTCCGCCCGGGCGAAGGTTGGGAGTACGTGATGACCCTCGGGGTCCTCGGCTTCGCCCTGGCGGTCGTCGGCCCGGGTGAGTGGTCGCTCGACCACGCTCTCGACCTCGCCGACGACCTGTCGGGTACGACGGGTCTCGTGGTGGCCCTGCTCGCCGGGGCGGGCGGCGCGGCGGCGCTGTTGGCAGCCGCATGGCGCCCACCGTCGTCGGCCGGCGACGGGGGATGAGGGCACCGGCGTACCCCGCAGTCGTGCCCCGGCGCTGTCCCGGCCTGCAGTGGCGGCCGCCGCGGCGGCGCGACGACGCCGAGTGGATCGCGCTGCTGTCCGACCTCGACGCCGCCGACGGGCGGGGGGAGACCTTCGGACCCGACGAGATCGACGAGGAGTGGGCAGCCGCCACCATCGACCCTCACCGGGAGGGCACTCTCGGCTGGATCGCCGGCGAGCTCGTGGCGTTCGGCTGGGTGCGGGTCGTGGCGGGCGTCGGCGGGACTCGCCTCGAGCTGTGGGGCGGGGTGCATCCCCGGGTCCGCGGCCTGGGGATCGGGGCCGAACTGCTCGATCGCCAACTGGCGGCTGCCGCCCGTGCCCGGGATCGACTCGCCGGGGCGGGGCCGGCTCGGGTTGTCCTGCACTGCTTGGGCTCCCAGCCCGAGCTGGCTCACCTTGCCCGGGCGCGGGGCCTGGTCCAGCGGCGCACCTTCGTCGACCTCGCCCTGGCAACCCCGGCTCCGCCGCCACCGTGCGACGCGCCGGCGGGTGTGCGACTGGTGCGGTGGGATCCCTCACTGGACGAGGCCGTGCGCATCGCCCACAACGAGGCCTTCGCCGACCACTGGGGCAGCGAGCCCGCCGACCGTGCTCGCTGGCGGGCGGAGTCCACCGGGCACCGCTCGTTCCGGCCCGACCTGTCATCGATCGCGCTGGTCGCCGAGCCGCCAGCAGGGCAACCGCAGGACAGGGGAGCGCCGGGAGAGCGCCAGGCTCCCTTGGTCGCGGGGTACCTGCTGGCCGGCGCCTTCCCGGCCGACTGGCCGACGGCGGGTCGGCCCCAGGCGTGGGTCCAGACCCTGGGCGTGCGCCCGGCGTGGCGCCGGCGCGGGGTCGGCGCCGCCCTGCTCACGGCTGCCCTGGCGGCCATGGCCGGCGCCGGGGACGGCTTCGCGGAGGCGCTTGTCGGCGTCGACGAGGCCAATCCCACCGGGGCGCTGCGTCTCTACCGGCGACACGGCTTCGCGCCCGTACGTCGGGTGGGGCTCTTCGAGGGTCCGGTGCCGGCGACGTCTCGGGGCCGGCGTTGACCGCCGAGAAGCCTGACCTGGTCGAGGGGGCCGACGGGCTCCGGCGCTGCTGGTGGTGCGGTGACGACGCGGACTACCTCGCATACCACGACCACGAGTGGGGCGTTCCCCTGCGCGACGAGCGCGCCCTGTACGAGCTGTGCTGCCTGGAAGGGTTCCAGGCGGGGTTGTCGTGGATCACGATCCTGCGCAAGCGCCCCGCCTTCCGCCGCGCCTTCGAGGGGTTCGTGCCCGAGCGGGTGGCCGACTACGGCGAGGCCGACGTCGAGCGGCTGCTGGGCGACGCCTGCATCGTGCGACACCGCGGCAAGATCACCGCCGCGGTGGCCAACGCCAACGCGGTCCTCGACATGCGCGCCGCGGGCACGTCGCTGATCGAGGTCGTGTGGTCGCACGCGCCTGCGGTCCCGGGCACCGCTCCGTCGAAGAGGGCCGACGTGCCGGTTGCGACCGCGGCCGCCGAGGCGCTGGCGTCGGCACTGCGGGGATGGGGCGTGCGCTTCGTGGGCCCGACCACCGCCTATGCGCTCATGCAGTCCGCCGGCCTTGTCGACGACCACCTGGTGGGGTGCTGGAGGGCCGGCTCACGGGCGGCCGACGACCGGGCCGGCCCTGGTGGCGTCAGCCGACCGTCGCCCGCCACGGGCCGGTGATCTCGAGCGGGCACACCAGCTCCGCCACTTCGCGCAGCCAGCCCAGCACCTCCAGGGCGTCGGTGTCGTAGGTGCGCAGAACGAGGCCGCGCTTGGGGTGGTCCTGGACCACGTACCAGGCCTGCGGAACGGGATGGCCCACCAGGGCCATCCGGGCGACGAGCCCTGGCCCTGCCCCGTGCTGCAGTCCGATCTCGCCGGGCGTCCACGTGGCCAGGGGCACCTCCGGGCCACGGGAGCCGAAGAGGTTCGACAGAGGACCCGCGGGGCGGGGGTCGTCGGCGCCCACCCCCGGGACCAGGTTGACGTAGCTCGCTCCGGCGAGCAGCGGTGCCAGCGGGGCGAGCTCGCCTCCGGGCAGCTCGATCTGGGTGGGCACCGGCCTCGACGCTAGCCCGGCCGCCCTAGGCTCGGCCGGTGGCTCTCGGCGAGATCGTGCGCGAGGCGCTCGAGCTGCAGGTGCTCGAGGTCGAACCGGAGCGGGCAGCCGAGGCGATCGGACGGGGCGTGACCTCCCACGGGGCGGTGCCGGTGGCAGAGGCGCTGCTCGACGCCGCGGCGGTCGCCCTGCGGCGGATGGTGTCGGTCACCGACGCCGCGCTCGACCAGGCCGAGCTGCTGTCGCGCCTGGCCCTGGACGGCGCGGTGCCCGAGCACCGTCTCGAGCTTCCTGGGCACCATGCTCGGCGCGGCTGCGGCCACAGCCGGCGGGGTGCGTCCACCCACCGATGCCCTGGGTGCGCGCCTGGGCGATCAGGACCTGCTCTTCGGTGCCTGGCTGGCGCTGCTGACCGCCGTCCGGGTGGCGGCCCTGGGGATGGAGGACACCGAGGCGGCCGTGGTGGAGGAGGTGGTGGCCGCCATCGAGTCGTTCTGAGCCGGGCGGCCCGCCGGGTCCCCGTCGCGCCGGACAGGGACCCGGCGGGCCCGGGCCACCGGTCGACTCAGCGGTAGCCGAGCTCGGCGGTGCACGCCGGCCAGGCGCCCCAGCCCTGCGCGGCCTGGAGCCGTCTACCGATCTCGATCTGCACCTCGCGGGAGGCCTCGTCGGGCCGGCCGGTGCCGCCCATGGACTGCCAGGAGCTCAGCGAGAACTGGAGCCCGCCGTAGTACCCGTTGCCGGTGTTCGCGGCCCAGTCGCCGCCGCTCTCGCAGCGGGCCAGGGCGTCCCAGGTCGCGTCGGAGGCGGGGTCGCCGAGCGCCGGCGCAGGGGGCTGCGGGGGCGGAGGGGGCGGGGGCGCGGGAGGAGGGGGGGGAGGAGGAGGAGGGGGAGGAGGGGGAGGTGGAGGCGGGGCGGGCGTGAGCTCCGTCGGCACGGCCGAGAAGGCGGCGAGGGCGGCGACCGGTGAGCTCGGCCGTTGCAGTGCGGGCTGGTCGGCGAGCACTGCCGCAGCGCGGTGGCTGGTACCGACGGTGGCCGGGGACGGGTCCAGCGCCGGGGCGCCGAGACCGGTCAGGGCCAGCAGGCCACCGGCGGCAGTGGCACCGACGGCCAGAGCCCGACGCCGCCTGAGGGTGGCGGGCGTCGGGCCGGTGGTACTGGGTGGGTGATCTGCGGGGCGCATGCGGTGCTCCTCTTCGGCGGATGGGGGCGCGCGACTGCCTGGGGCGTTGTCGGGGGGTGAGGTGGCTGGCGCCGGGTGCCGGTCGGCGGCGGGCTGACCGAGACGGGTCAACCTAGGCAGGCTCGTAACCAGACCGCAACATTCCATGGGGTGGCGGACGAGTGCCTTCCAGGTCGGAGCGCACCGGAGCGGGAGTCGGCACCGCGGGCGGGGGTCGGGGGCGCCTACCGTTCACGACGTGCACGTCGAGGTCGGCCCGGTCCCTGCCCGCAGCGCACGAACGTGGATCCCCTACGCCCGCGAGGTGATCCGGCATCGCCGGGCCCACGATCCCGAGACCCTCCCCGAGGACGTGCGCGATGGCTTCTTGTTCTTCCTGGACCGGTGGGAGGCCGCTGCAGGTGGCGAGGAGCTGCGCTGGTCGGCCGACGTGGACCCGGGCACCGTCGAATACCTCGTGCACGGCTTCTATCGGGTGGCGAGCAGGCTGGCCGAGGAAGCGGAGCGCCCTGGCTCGATCCCCCTGCCAGACGGTGGCGAGGTGTTCTACCGCTCCCTCGTGAACGCCGTGCTCGACGCCATGTCGGCCGAGGGAGGGCCCGTGGCCGAGTTCGCCGACCAGCTCCGGCCCTTCTGGCCGGGACTGGTCTCGCGGAGGCGCTGAGACCTCGACGACCCGGCCCGGCTGCCGTCACGGCGCGAGGGCGGCCGGCTCCATGGCCGCGACCGCAGCCGCCAGAGCCGGCGGGTAGCAGGCGTGGACGGCCTCGGTGAGCTCGCCGACCTCGGGCAACAGGCTGGGCAGCCATCGGCTGAACATGCCGTCGTCGAACCACGCCACCTCCCTGGGGGTCAGCTGCCGCCCGACGATCGAGGCCAGGATCGGGTGGCGCCGCAGCCCCTGCCAGCCGACGCACGCGGCCATCGGCTCGAGGCTCGCCCTGGCCGCGTGGGGTTCGACCGCCATCGCCGACTCGCCGGCCCCGGACAACGGAGGCACCACAGCGGTGCGCGCCTCGGGTGCCAGAGCGACCAGTGGGTGCAACTCGGCGAGGCCACTCCAGTCGCGCGGTCGTGCTGGAGGGTCTCCCGCGACTCGCACCAGAGCATCGAGCCACAGGAGGTGCACGGTGTGAGCGATCCCTTCGCGCGGCGGCGGTGTCGACAACCCCAGCACCCGCCTGCACGCGTCGACCACGAGGCCCTCCGCCATCGGGGCGCAGCCAGTGTCGCTGACGGCGGCGGCCACCTGGGCCGGGGGGCCGCACCGGTGGCGGTGTGGAGCCCGCCAGCCGGAGCCGACCGCTGCGTCGACAGTCGCGTGGACCGTGCCGTCGCGCCCCACCGCGAGCACCGTCTGCAGCACCGCCAGCCCGTCTCTGCCGGGTTCGACCCGCCGCCCGGTGGCGCCCACCCCGACGGCCACCCACTCGTGGGTTCCCTCGACGAAGAGGAGGTGGTCCAGGGGGTGGCGCGCGGTGGGCACCACGACCACCTCGAGCTGCTCGGCGCGATGTGTCGCGAGGCCGATCAGGGCCCGGTTCGAGCTGGGGTCGGCCGCTGTGGTGCCTGCCTGCTCGGCGAGCGCGCCGGCCAGCGCTCCGGTGGGTGAGCCGGCACGGCTCCGGCTCCGATTGTCGAGCCCGGGGGTGGTCGCGTCCACGGTGGAACCTCGGTGCCGACCGGCGCGGAGCCGGTGCTGGATCGAGGCGGCCGGAAGCGGGACCGCGAGCCGTTGCCCGACAGTCTCCTTGCCGGGTGTGACGTCGGGCCGCCCGGCGGTTCAGGCGGGAACGGGTGCCGCGCCGCCGCTGGTGCTCTCCACGAAGCGGTCCACGAAGCGACTTGCTGTCGACCAGCGCCGTTCGGTCAGGACCCGCGCGAGGCGGGCGTCGCTGGCCGCGTAGGCGTGGAGCACCTCGCGGTCGAGCTCGTGGACGCGGGTTCGGTCCACCTCGACCGCGGCGAGCCCGACCACCCTGGCGATCGCCTTGAGCGAGCACGACAGGCGCAGCGTCGCGCCCACGTCAGCCCGGTACAGCCGGTACGTGTCGACGTGGCCGTGGCGGTGCCAGCGGGCTCGGTAGGAGCCCGGGTGCCCCGGCAGCGGGTCGTGGTGCCGCGCCAGGCGCGGGTCGAGGTGCAGCCGCAGACCCAGGCGGACGCCGTGGCGGGCCGCGCGGTCCGCGATGAAGGGCAGATCGAACGAGGCGCCGTTCCAGGTCGCGACCACGCCGGGCTCGAGCTCGGCCAGGCGGGCGTCGAGCGACGTGAGCAGCTCTGGCTCCGCGCCGGTGAAGACCTCCTCGCCCCAGGGCCCCGACAACGCCGCGGTCACCACGCCGGACACTGCGGGATCCAGGCCGTCGATCGTCGTATCGGTCTCGATGTCGACCCCGTACACGGGGAGCGTCTGGCGCATGTGGATCCTGCCTCCCCCCGGAGCCCGGCTTCGTCGGGGTCCGCGGCTCGCGCAACGCTACGAACGCCGCTGCGTCCGGTGGTGGATGCCGCTGTGGTCGGGCTCCCGCGGTTCAGCGGGCCCAGCGGGCCATGGCTCTGGCCATGCGCACGGCGGTGTGCGGGCCGAGGGCCTCGTCGACCCCGTCGATGCCGAAGGTGACGGCGATCTCGTCGCGTCCGGGCACCACGTCGCGCAGGCGCGCGCCGCGCGGCAGGGGTGGCAGCGGCAGGTAGCCGCTCAGGACCGCGGGCAGTGGCGAACCCACCCCCGCGACGCGCATCCGCCGGGGGCGTAGCCGCAGGAAGGGTCCGCTGACCTCGATGTCGGTGAGAACCTCGCCCAGCACGACCCCGGCGACGCCGGTGCGCACGGCGACGCCAAGCTCGGTCAGCGCCAGGCGCAGAGGCACGCGGGTGGAGCGCAGCCAGCGGTCGAGCCGGGACTGGGTCACCACTACGCGCACCGTGACCGGCCCGGTGCGCAGGCGGGGCGGGAACCCGGGTGCGACCCGGACGTCGCGGGCGCGCAGCGAGCAGCGCTGCACCGGGACGCGCGCCAGGTCCAGGCGGGGCAGGTCAAGGCCGAGCCGGTCGACCCGCCCGGCGGTGAGCCCCCTCGCCGAGACACCCAGGCGGGGTCGGGGGGCGGCGCCAGCGACCGCACCGGCGTTCCCGGCCAGCGTGGCTAGCGTGGCCAGCACCGCTACAGGCGCGTCGCGGCGAGCGAGGCCACCTCGGAACGCTCGCAGTGGGCCAGCCGGACGTGGCCGAACAAGCGCTCGCCGGCGAAAGCGTCGACCAGCGCAGCGACCGCGTTGTTCTGCTCGGACAGGTAGGGCGCGTCTATCTGGCTGGTGTCGCCGGTGAACACGACCTTGGTGCCCTCGCCGACGCGGGTGAGGATCGTCTTGAGGGTGGTCGGCTCGAGGTTCTGGGCCTCGTCGACCAGCACGAAGGTGCCCTGCAGGGTGCGGCCACGCAGGTATGTGACCGCCTCCAGCGAGAGCTTGTCGCGCCCGGTGAGCTCGTCGAGGATGGCCCGGGCGTCGGCATGGCTCCTCCGTTCGGTCAACGCCACCAGGGCGTCGGTGATGGCGGTCATCCACGGGTCGAGCTTCTCGTCGAGGGTCCCCGGCAGGAAGCCCAGCTCGGCCTTGCCCACTGGCACGACCGGCCGGTACACCGCGACCTTGTCGTACAGGCGAGCCTCCATGACCGACTCCAACCCGGCCGCGAGGGCCAGGATCGTCTTGCCCGTCCCGGCCATCCCGTCCAGAGCCACCACGCGTACCTCGGGATCCAGGAGCAGGTCCAGGGCGAACTGCTGCTCCTTGGAGCGAGGCCGCAGACCCCAGGGCTCGGGCACGCGCACGATCGGCTCCACACGACCGTCGCGCCGGCGCACGAGCACCGACTGGCTGCCGGCACGCAGGACCGCGTATCGCTGGTCCAGGCCGGCGAGGGCGGTGTCGTCGGGGGCGTCGAGATCAGCCGGTGAGAGGCCGCTGGGCGCGGAGTAGCAGCGGTCGACGGTGGTGGCGGCCACCTCCACGGTCGTCCAGCCCGCCGGACGCTCCGCCGCGGGGCGACCACGGTGGCGCTGGTGCTCGATGGCCTCCAGGCCCAGCTGGGCGGCCTTGATGCGCAGCGCGGCGTCGTTGGAGACCACCACCGTTGGAGCGTGACTTGCCTGGCCCAGCGCTGCGGCCAGGATCCGGTTGTCGTTGCGCTCCGGATCGAGGCCGTGCTCGCGGATCTCGCCCAGGTGCAGCCCGTTGGTCTCGATGCGCACGGTGCCACCGCCGGGCAACCCCACCGGAGTGCGGATGTCGCCGCCGTTGGCTATGCGCAGCTCCTCCACGGCCCGCAGGACCGCCCGGGCAGCCCATCCGACGTGGTCGAGTCGGGACTTGTGCTGGTCGAGCTCCTCGACGACCACGAGGGGCACGACGGCGTCGCAGCCCGGGAAGGCGTGCAGGCAGTCAGGGTCGGAGATCAGCGCCGAGGTGTCGAGCACCATGCGGGTGGTGACCGGCACCGCGGAGCCGCCCGGGTCGTGGGACCTGAGCGCATCGTGGAGGAGATCGGTCAACGTGCCCCCTGCGGGAACGGGAGCGCGGGGCGACCGACGACCCGAGGGTCGCCCGACGCTCGATCGGGTTGGGATGGGCAACGTCGCAGGCCGCGGTCGGTCACCGATGGCCATTCAACCCGGGGCGCCCCCACCGGGCGCGGATGGGCGCTCCTAGGGTTCCGGGGGTGGCCGTCACCTGCGCCTTCTGCGCGATCGTCGCCGGTACCGCGCCCGCGCATCGGGTGCTCGACGACGACGTGGCGGTCGGCTTCCTGGATCGTCGGCCGCTGTTCTGCGGTCACGTGCTCGTAGTTCCACGTCACCACCACGAGACCCTCGTCGACCTGCCTCCCCGGCAGCTCGGGCCGTACTTCGCCCGGGTCCAGGCGGTCGCCGGGGCGATCCCGGAGGTGCTGGGCGCGACGGGCACCTTCGTCGCCGCCAACAACGGCGTGAGCCAGAGCGTGGCCCACCTGCACGTGCACGTCGTGCCGCGCCGGCCCCGCGACGGGCTGCGCGGCTTCTTCTGGCCGCGCACCGCCTACGCCGATGACGCCGAGGCCGCCGAGATGGCCGCCCGGCTGGCTCCCGCCGTGGCCGCCCGGTTGGCCTGAGCCCGCTCGGGTCAGCCCAGAGCCGCCCGCACCGCGTCGGCGGCGACCGTCATCGCCTTGTCGGCCTCGTCGACCTGGTCGAACATCCCGAAGAAGCCGTGGATGAGGGTCTGGTATCGCACGGCGTCGACCTTCACCCCCGCCTCACGCAGGCGCTCGGCGTAGGCCTCGCCCTCGTCGCGCAGCGGGTCGTTGCCGGCGGTGAGCACCATCGCCGGCGGCAGCCCCGACAGGTCCTTGGCCCGCAGGGGGGCCAGGCGCCAGTCGTCGCGGTGGTCGTCGCCCACGTAGTGGGCGAAGAAGTAGGCCATGTCGGCCCGCGTCAGCAGGTACCCCTCGGCGTTTTCCTCGTAGGACGAGGTGTCCATCGCCGCGTCGGTGACCGGGTACAGCATCAGCTGAAGGCGCAGGTCCGGTCCGCCGGCATCGCGGGCGAGCAGGGCGCACACCGCGGTGAGGTTGCCCCCGGCGGAGTCGCCGGCCAGCACGACCCGGCCCGGTGTGGCCCCCAGCGAGCCGGCGTGCTCGGCCAGCCATCCCAACGCCGCGAACGAGTCGTCGACCGCCGCGGGAAAGGGGTGCTCGGGCGCCAGGCGGTAGTCGACCGACGCCACGACCGCACCCGAGCGCTTGGCCAGCTCCCGGCACGAGCCGTCGTGGGTGTCGATGCCTCCCAGGACCCAGCCACCGCCGTGCAGGTACACCACGAGGCCGGGAGCGGTCTCCTCGACGGGCCGGTAGACCCGCACCGGGATGTCGCCGGCGGGTCCGGGCACGGTGAGGTCCCTGATCTCCGCCATCGGCGCGCCGGGACCCCGGTCTGCGTTCATGGCCTTCATGGCCTCCCGGGCCTCGGGCGGCGGGAACGCGCTCAGGCCGGGGAACTGCATCTCGACCATCATGTCGAGCATTGCGCGGACCTGCGGGTCGACGGTCATGGCGGGCGGTGCTCCCTCGTTGGTTGTGGCGCCGAGGGACGGGGCCCCGAAACGGGCCCGTGGGCCGCGTCGGCCGTCCTCCCCCTCGTGACGGCGGTCATCTGGATCGCTGTGCAACGTCTAGCGGTCGGCCGGGCGTTCGGCAACCGGCAACGAGGCCGAACCCGGCCTAGGGTCGCATCCGGGGGCGCCCCCTGGGCGCCGTGCAGCGGCGCCACGTGAGAGGCCTGGACCGGAAGGGGACCGGTGAGCACCGACGACGAGATCCGCGAGCAGGTGGCCGGCTTCGCGGCCGAGCAGTGGGACCCGACCCTCACCGTGCGCGAGTGGTGGGCGCGGTTGGGTCGTTCCGGCTGGGCCTTCCCGACCTGGCCAACCGGGTGGTTCGGGCGCGGCCTGGGCCTCGAGCAGGGTGGAGTGGCCCGCCGCGCCCTCGTTCAGGCCGGCGTGCTGGGCCCCCCCGGTGGGCTCGGCCAGTCGCTGGCCGCCCCCACGCTGTTGGCCCATGCGACCGAGGAGCAGAAGGGCTGGTGGATCGAGGCGCTGGCCACCGGCGCCGAGGCCTGGTGCCAGTTCTTCAGCGAGCCCGGTTCGGGGTCCGATCTGGCCAGCCTGGCCACCAGGGCCGTGCGCGACGGCGACGAGTGGATCGTCAACGGGCAGAAGGTGTGGACCTCGGGCGCCCGACAGGCGGTCAGGGGCATGCTGCTCGCGCGCACCGACCTCGACGCACCCAAGCACCGGGGCATCAGCTACTTCATCATCGACCTCGACCAGCCCGGCATCGAGATCCGCCCGCTGAAGCAGATGAACGGCGCCGCCACCTTCAACGAGGTGTTCTTCACCGATGCCCGCGTGCCCCACGCCAACCTGGTCGGCGAGCTGAACGGCGGGTGGGGCGTGGCGCTCACCACGCTCGCCTACGAGCGCTCCGGGATCGGAGGGCTCGCGTCTGCCGCCGCTCCTGGGGAGAAGGCCGGTTTCCTGGACCTCGGAGCTGGCGACGTGCTCGCCGGCCGGGCCGGGGGCGGCGCGGCGGAGTCGATGACGAGCTTCTTCGGCCAGGCCAACCGCCTGACCCGTCAGGCCGCGGAGGCTGCAGGCCGCACCGATGACCCGGTCCTGCGCCAGGGCGTGAGCCGCATCCACGCCATGCACGAGGTCACCCGGCTCACCCGCGCCCGTGCCGAGGCCGCGGTCGTGGCCGGCGGGCGGCCGGGCCCGGAGGGATCCACGGGCAAGCTCGCCGCCGCCGTCGACATGCACGCGGCGCGCGATGTCGCCCTGTCGGCTCTCGGAGCGCACGGCATGCTCGCGGGCGACGATGCCCCCCTCGGCGGTGCGGTCACCACCATGGCCCTGTCGGCCCACGGCATCTCGATCGCCGGCGGGACCAACGAGATCCAGCGGAACATCCTGGGTGAACGGGTCCTCGGGCTCCCCAAGGAGCCCTCGGTCGATCGTGACGTGCCCTTCCGGGACCTGCGCGTGGGCACCCAGCGACCCGCCGACTGACACACGCCGAGGGCCCGCGGGCCGAGGGAGGAGCGATGGCCATCAGCCTGGGCGCCCACGTGGGCCAGCAGAACATGACCATGCACGACATGAGAGCCACCTGGGCCCGCCTCGACGAGGCCGGCATGGACTGGATCTCCGCGTGGGACCACTTCTACGAGGCGCCCCCGGCGGGGGGCACGGTGGACCACTTCGAGGCCGTCGCCACCCTCGGCGCCCTGGCGGCCGACACCAGCCACGCCCGCATCGGCTGTCTGGTCTTCTACGTCGGGTACCGGAACCCGGCGATGCTGGCCAAGGTCGCCACCACGCTCGACCACATCTCGGGCGGTCGCTTCGAGCTGGGCCTGGGGGCCGGATGGCACGAGTGGGAGGCCCGGGCCTACGGCTACGACTTCCCGCCGGTGGGCACCCGGATCGACATGCTCGCCGAGGCGCTGCCGCTGGTGCGCTCGCTGCTGACCCAGCCGCGCACCACCTTCGAGGGCCGCCACTTCCGCGCCGAGGACGCGTCGTGCCTGCCGGCGCCGGTCCAGGCCCGCCTGCCCATCTGGGTCGGGGGAACCGGCGAGCGGCGCACCCTGCGCCTGGTGGCGGGCCACGCCGATGGCTGGAACGCCGCCTACGTGTCGGCTGCCGAGTTCGGTCGCCTCTCGGGGGTCCTCGACCAGTGGTGCGACCGCGAAGGCCGCGACCGTAGCGAGGTCCGCCGCTCGGTGAACCTGATGTTCATGCTCTCCGCCGACGCCGCCGGCGCGGCTCGCGTCGAGGCGGACCTGCGCGCCCAGTGGGGCGAGGCGGCCGACAGGGTCACCCAGGGGGCGCTGGTGGGCACGCCCGACGACGCGATCGACGCGGTGTGCGCCTACGCCGAGGCGGGCGCGCAGGAGGTCAACGTGGCCCTGCGGGCTCCGTGGGACAGCGAGGCCCTCGAGGCATACCTGACCCACGTCGTGCCAGCGGTACGCGCCAGGTTGGACTGAGGGCGCGACGGGCGCGCTGGCCACACTGGAAGGGCATGGCCCCGACCCGATCAGAGCTACGTCACGCCCTGGCCCAGGCCAGCCTGGCCGACGAGGCGCGCCTGGCCCGTCAGCTGCGCCGGGCCCGCCCCGACGAGCTCGAGGGCCTCGCCGACCGCATCGAGGTGGCCCGTGCCGCGGCCGCCGCCCGTCGCGCCGCCGTGCCCGAGGTGCGCTACCCGCCCGAGCTGCCGATCTCGCAACGGGTGGCCGAGCTGCGCGCGGCGCTCGCGGCGCACCAGGTGGTGGTGGTGGCGGGCGAGACGGGGTCGGGGAAGAGCACGCAGCTGCCCAAGATCTGCCTGGACGCCGGGTGCGGGGTGCGGGGCATGATCGGCCACACCCAGCCACGCCGCCTGGCGGCACGCGCGGTGGCCGAGCGGGTCGCCGACGAGCTCGGGGTCGAGCTGGGCGGACGGGTCGGCTACGCCGTGCGCTTCGCCGACCGGGTCGGCGAAGCGACGCTGGTCAAGGTGATGACCGACGGGCTGCTGCTCGCCGAGCTGCGCAGCGACCCCGACCTGCGCCGCTACGACACGATCATCCTCGACGAGGCCCACGAGCGCAGCCTCAACATCGACTTCCTGCTCGGCTACCTCGCCCGGCTGTTGCCCCGCCGCCCCGACATGCGCCTGGTGGTGACATCGGCCACGATCGACACGGCGAGGTTCGCCGAGCACTTCGGCGGAGCGCCCGTGATAGAGGTGTCGGGCCGTACCTGGCCCGTCGAGCTGCGCTACAGGCCCTTCGACGGCGACGGCCGCGACCAGACCGACGCCGTGGTCGACGCGGTGCGCGAGCTGGCCACCGAGGGACCCGGCGACGTGCTGGTCTTCTGCAGCGGCGAGCGCGACATCCGAGATGCCGCCGTCGCGCTCGAGCGGGCTCGTCTGCCCCACACCGAGGTGCTGGCCCTGTACGCCCGGCTGCCCACCGCCGAGCAGCACAAGGTGTTCGCCCCCCACACCGGTCGTCGCGTCGTGCTGGCGACCAACGTCGCAGAGACCTCGCTGACCGTGCCCGGCATCCGCGGCGTCGTCGACCCCGGCACGGCGCGGATATCGCGCTACAACCGCCGCACGAAGGTCCAGCGCCTGCCGATCGAGCCGATCAGCAGGGCCTCGGCCGACCAGCGCGCCGGGCGCTGCGGGCGCGTGGGGCCCGGCACCTGCATCCGCCTCTACTCGCCCGAGGACCTCGAGGCCCGCGCCGAGTTCACAGAACCCGAGATCCTGCGCACCAACCTGGCCTCGGTCGTGCTGTCGATGGCCGCGCTGGGCCTGGGCGACGTGGAGGACTTCCCCTTCCTGGACCCACCCGAGGCGCGCGCGGTGGGCGACGCCGTTGCGCTGCTCGTCGAGCTGGGAAGCTCTCGAAGCGGTGTCGGTCCACCACGCTGGCAAGGCCACGGGAGGCCCCCGGTTGACCGCGCTGGGGCGATCGCTGTCGCGCCTTCCCGTGGATCCCCGCCTCGGGCGGATGATCCTGGCCGCGGAGGCCAACGGATGCGTCGAGGAGGCCATCGTGGTGGCCGCGGGGCTGACCGTGGCCGATCCCCGCCGGCGCCCCGAGGGCGACGAGGCCAGAGCGGACCAGCTCCACAGCCGGTTCGACGTCGCCGACTCGGACCTGTCGTCGATCCTGGCGCTGTGGCGCCACCTGGCGCGCACCCAGCGCGAGCTCGGCTCGAGCGCCCTGCGCCGACGCCTGCGGGACGAGCTGCTGGACCACCAGCGGGTGCGCGAGTGGCAGGATCTGGTCCGTCAGCTGCGCGAGGTCGTCCACGAGCTGGGCATCGCTCGTTCCAGCCGCCCCGACGACGCCGACGCGCTGCACCGCAGCGTGCTGGCCGGCCTGCTGTCGCAGATCGGCATGCGCGACCCCGACGGGCGCGAGTACCGGGGTGCGCGCCAGTCCCGCTTCGTGCTGGGTCGCTCGTCGGTGCTGCGTGGCCGCGAACCGGCGTGGGTGATGGCCGCCGAGCTGGTCGAGACCGACCGGTTGCGGGCGCACCGTGCGGCGAAGATCGATCCCGCCTGGGTCGAACCCCTGGCCGCGCACCTCGTGCGCGTCGCCCACGGCGAGCCCCGCTGGGACGCCCAGCGCGGCACGGCGGTGGTCGACGAGCGCGTGACCCTTCACGGGTTGCCGGTTGTCACGGCGCGGCCCGTCGCCTACGAGCGGATCGATCCGGCCGGCGCGCACGCCCTGTTCGTGCGCCACGCCGTACGCCACGGCGACGGCCTGGCCCGCCGCGCCTTCCACGACGCTCTCGACGAGGCGCTCGACGAGCTGGCCCGCCTCCAGGACCGGCTCCGGCGCGCCGACCTGGTGCCCGACGACGACGAGCTCGTCGACCTGCTCTCGTCGCGCCTGCCGGTCTCGATCACCTCGCGGACGCGGTTCGAGCGTTGGTGGCGCGGCGCCGCCGACTCCGAGCGGGCAGCGCTGGCTCCCAGCGTCGGCGAGCTGCTCGGCGGTCGGGTCGAACCGGCGGAGCTGGCCGGGCTCCCCGACCGCCTCGACCTCGGCGGTGGCGTCACCGCCGAGCTCACCTACCTGTTCGACCCCGGCGAGCCCGCCGACGGCGTGGTGGCGCACGTGTCGCTGGCCGCCCTGGGAGCCCTCGACGCCGACCGTGTCGCGTGGGGGGTGCCCGGCCGCCGCCACGAGCTGGTCACAGCCCTGCTGCGCGCGCTGCCCAAGGACCTGCGCAGGCGCCTGGGCCCCGCCCCCGAGGTTGCCGCCGAGGTGCTGGCGGAGATCGACCCCGGCGACGGCGCCCTGGCAGTCGTGCTCGCAGCGGCGCTTCGCGACCGCTTCGACGTGCCGGTGGAGGCCGCCCACCTGGACCCGGAAGCTGCGCCCGCCCACCTGCGCCCGATCGTGCAGGTCGAGGACCCCGGCGGGGAACCGCTCGCGTGGGGCCGCGACGTCGCCGCGCTGGCCGCCCGGCTCGAGCCCGACCACAGCCGGCTCGTGGCCGCGGTCGGCGGCGGGATCGAGCGCAGCGGCCTCGTCGGGTGGCCCGACCTCGACCCCCTACCCGAGCAGGTGAGCGGGACCGTCGACGGCTACACCGTGCGCGGGTACCCGGCGCTGGTCGACGAGGGCGAAACGGTCGGAGTGCGCGTGCTGGCCGACCCGGGCGCCCAGCGCCGGGCCATGACGGCCGGGACGCGTCGCCTGGCGCTGCTGGTGGCGGGCAGCCCGCACGCCACGCTGGTCCGCGGCCTGGCCGGCCGGGCCGACCTCGTCGGTGTCGCGCTGCCCGGCGCCGGCCTCGAGGAGCTCGTCGCCGACAGCATCGACGCTGCCGTGGACCGGATCGTTCGCGCACAGGGGGGACCGGCGTTCGACGGCGCCGGGTTCTCGTCGCTCGCCGCGGCGGTGCGCGGGCGCGTCGAAGCCCTGGCTTCGGCCGTCGCCGGATCCGCGCTCGACGCGGTGGTGGTCGCCGCCCGCCTCGAGGCGCGCCTGGCCGCGCTCGCCCCGACGGCCCTCGACGATGCCGTGGTGGACATGACGGACCAGCTCCACCGCCTGTTCCCCGCCCACTTCGTGGCCCGCACCGGCCTGGATCGCGTGCCGGACCTGGCGCGCTACCTGCGGGGCGTGCAACGACGCATCGACACCCTCGTAGAGCGTGCAGACCGCGACGCGCCGGTGGTGGCGCGCATCGTCGCACTCGAGCGCCGCTTCGCCGTGGTGCGCTCCAGGCTCGAGCCGGCGCGGTGGGCCGATCCCGACGTGGAGGCGGTCCGGTGGTCCCTCGAGGAGCTGCGGATCAGCCTGTTGGCCCAGGTCGTTGGGGCCAAGGGGCGGGTGAGCGAGGCGCGCGTCGCCGCCGCCATCGAGGACCTCGCCGCTGGCGCCCGCCACCCGAGCCGACCGACGTGAGAGTGGGCGTCGGCGTCGTGCCCGCCGGCCCGATGGTGGCCAGCGTGCAGGTCGGGCTCCCCGCACCGTTGCGGGGTGGGGAGCGCGTGGTGCGCTCCGCCATCGTGAAGGCGCAGGTGACGGGCTCGGTCCCGATCGGCGTCGAGGGCCTCGAGGGCGACCGCCAGGCGGACCGCCGCGTGCACGGAGGGCCGGACAAGGCCGTCTACGCCTACGCCGCCGAGGACTACCGATGGTGGAGCGCGCAGCTGGATCGGGCCGATCCGCTGCGACCGGGGACCTTCGGCGAGAACCTGACCACGGTCGGGCTCGACCTCGGCTCGTCGGCGTTGGGCGACCGGTGGCGGGTCGGCTCCGTCGTGCTCGAGGTGGCCCAGCCCCGCTCGCCGTGCGCCAAGCTCGGGATGCGCATGGGCGACCCCTGCTTCCCGGACCGCTTCACCGCCGCCGCGAGGCCGGGCGCATACCTGCGGGTGCTGGTCCCCGGCTCGCTCGCTGCCGGCGACCCGATCGAGGTCGACCCGGCACCACCGCCGACGGTGACCATCTCCGAGGTGTTCGCCGCGCCACGCGACGTCGACCTGGCGCGACGCGTGCTGGCCGACCCGCGAGTGCCGGCGAGCTGGGCGAGCATGGCGGCGCGCCGGATGCGCTGAGCGTGCGGGCCACACTGGGGTCGTGTCGCCGACGAACGGCAAGCTCCTCGTCGCCGGGCCCATGCTCGACGACCCCAACTTCGATCGGGTGGTCGTGCTCGTGGTCGAGCACAGCGCCGAGGGGGCCCTGGGCCTGGTCCTCAACCAGCCTTCCGAGATCCCCGTGCGCGACGCACTGCCCGAGTGGGGCGACATGGCCAGCGAACCTCCGGTCGTGCACCGTGGCGGGCCGGTCGAGCCGGCCAGCGGCTGGTGCCTGGGCCGCATCAGGGGGCCAGTACCCCACGAGGGGTTCGTGCCGCTGCTGGGCGACCTCGGCCTCGTAGACCTCGGTGGCGACCCGCAGCGCTACGTGGGGGTGCTGGCCTCGGCGCGCTTCTACGCCGGCTACTCGGGTTGGGGTGCCGGCCAACTCGAGGGCGAGCTGGCCCTCGACGCCTGGATCGTCGTGGACGCGGCACCCGGCGACCCCTTCCACCCCGATCCCGCGGCGCTGTGGCACGACATCCTCGCCCGCCAGCGAGGCCGGCTGTCCGACCTGGCCAACTTCCCGCCCCACCCCAGCGCCAACTGAGATCTCGGTGGCCGCTACCGTGACCCGGTCCGGGTCGGCGATGATGCCCGGATGCCTCCTGTGATGCCGGCTCCCGGCGAGTCGGGCGACTACCGGTGAGCGACGGTCGCGTCGCGGGTCCAGCCGACCTGTCGGTGGGAGCATTCAGCGAGGACGGCCCCTGGAGCATCGATCCCGAGCGGGTCGCGTGGCGCCACGGGCTGGACGAGGTCCGTCGGTCGGCGCGCGCCGAGGTCCCGGTGCTGATGGCTCACCGCGGCCCGCCGCCGCTGGGCCGCTTCGGGGTGACCGGGGCGCGCATCGGCCGGGCGCTGGTGTCGTGGTGGCTCGTCGAACGGCGCCTGGGCGCTCCCGCGTCGGGTGCGGGCCTCTCGCGTCGTCTGCGGGAGGCCTTCGAGTCCCTGGGCACCACATACATCAAGCTGGGCCAGATCATCTCGTCGGGCCAGGGCCTGTTCCCCGACTACCTGGTCGAGGAGTTCAAGCGCTGCCGGGACCAGGTGCCCGCCGAGTCGTTCGACTCGGTGTACGCCGTGGTCGAGGCCGAGCTCGGCCGGCCGCTGGGGGACGTCTTCGCCCGCTTCGAGACCGCCCCTGTGGCGGCGGCGTCGATCGCCCAGGTGCACCGGGCCACGCTGCGCTCGGGCGAGGAGGTGGTCGTCAAGGTGCAGCGCCCCGGGGTCGGCGAGCGGGTGCGGCGTGACATCCGGGCCATGTCCTGGATCGCCCCCCACCTGATCGGGCGGATCCCGGTCACCGCTCTGGCCAACCCGCCGGCACTGGTCGAGGTCTTCGCCGAGACCATCCTCGAGGAGCTCGACTTCCGCCTCGAGGCCGAGAACATGCTCGACATCGCTGCCGTGCTGGCCGCGGCCGGCCAGACCGTCATCGTGGTCCCCCGCCCGCACCCGGTGCTGGTGACCAAGCGGATGCTGGTCATGGAACGCCTCGACGGCTACGCGTTCGACGACGTGGAGGGGGTGGCGGAGGCGGGCATCGACGTCACGGCCATGTTGCGCGCCGGGCTCATCGCCTTCCTCGAGGGCGCCCTCTTCCACGGCGTGTTCCACGGCGACCTCCACGGCGGCAACCTGTTCATCCGCCCCGACGGCCGCATAGCGCTGCTCGACTACGGGATGACGGGCCGCCTCGGCGACCTGGACCGCCTCGGTTTCGTGCGCCTGCTCGTGGCCGCCGGCATCAACGACCAGATGGGCCAGCTCGCCGCCCTGCGGGACCTCGGGGCGTTGCCATCCGACACCGACCTGTCGGCGGTCGTGTCGGACCTGGGCCTCGACCAGCCCATGGTCGACCCGACGGCGATGTCGGCCGAGGATCTGCTGGGCGAGGTCCGGCGGCTGGTGAAGGCCCTGCTCGGCTACGGCGCCCGGCTCCCCAAGCCGCTCATGCTCTTCGTCAAGAACATGCTGTTCCTCGACGGGGCCGTCGCGTTGTACGCGCCGCACATGGACCTGTTCGCCGAGATCATGCAGATATCCGCGTACTTCACCCAGACCCACGGCGAGCGTCTCGCCGCAGAGGTCGGGCTGGACGCCGGCGACCTCGTCGTCGACATCGACAGCATCAAGCGCTCGCTCGGAATGTCGGGCCAGGAGCTCAGCTACGCCGACCTGCAGGCCCGGCGTGAGCTGATCCGTCGCCGCTTCGACGGCCGCGGGGCCTGAACGCGGGACCCTGATGGGCTCCAGGCGGCTCAGGTGTCGGTGAGGCGGCGGAACGCCTCGGCGGCGGCCAGCGAGTCGGGACGCCCCGCCGCGGCCGCCTCGGCGCGAATGCGGGCCCGGAACACCTCGAGCTGGGCGGCGGCGGTGGCGTCGTCGGCGCGCTCGTCGACCCCCATCGTCGATCGGAGCTGCGACCGGTGCGCCTCCAGGGCTGCGATCTTGGCCTCGACGAAGCCCTCCACGTCCTCGAGGTGGTCGGGCTCGTCGGCCTCGAACAACCACAGCTCGTCGGGTCGGTGCGGCGGGTTGGCCTGCTCGGTGAACACGTGGGGTTCACGCGCCGCCACCAGTGCCTCCACCGTCAGCAGGCCGGCGTGTCGATGGTCGGGGTGCAGGCGGTAGCGCTTCCACGGGTCGTGCCCCAGCAGCACCTGGGGCCGCAGCGCGCGGATCCAGTGGGCTACCTCCCAACGCTGGCGGATGCCGGACTCGAGCTCCCCGTCGGGCCAGCCGAGGAACACGACCTGCCCCGTGGCGCCCAGGGCCTGGGCGGCGGCGCGCTGCTCGGCCTGGCGTGTCACGACCAGCTCGGCCGGGCTCGAAGACGGGTCCCAGGAGCCCTTGGAGCCGTCGGTGCAGACCAGCAGGTGCACCTCGCACCCGGCGGCGGCCCACTTCGCCAGCGTCGCGCCCGCGCCGAACTCGATGTCGTCGGGGTGTGCCGCCACGGCGAGCGCGGTGGTCGGCACGTCGCCGGTCACGAGCCGCTCACCGGGCCCGGCAGCTCGAGGTCCGCAGGCACGTCGACGTCCCATCCCAGTCGCTCGTCGGGCACCAGGCGGGCTGGCAGCCCCAACCGGGCCGCCTCGACACGGTGCGCAGCGAAGCTGCCCGGCCCGTAGGCGAAGCGGAAGCCGGCTGCGGTCGGCACGGCGGCCACGTTGGTGCCGTCGAGGCGGCGGTCGGGCACCAGGGTCACGCCGTCGAAGTCCGCCACCCAGGCGAGCTCGGTGGCCAGGGGCAGGTCGGCGTGCGCGACCACGGCGGTGGCGACTCCCCGCCGGGCCAGCTCGGCCACAGCGGCCTCGACGGCGCCGTTGAGGCCCAGGCCCGGGGTCCACAGAACCTCGGCGCCGGCGCGGAGCGCCCATGCGCGCACTTCCGGGTCGTCGCAGACCACCGCGGCGGGCAGCGGCTCGGCGGCCGCGAGCACCGTGGCCGCCATCCGGCGCGCCAGCTCGGCGCGAGCCTCGGGGGCCAGGGCCGGGGCCAGGCGGACCTTGGCCGTCGAGAAGGCCTTCACCGGCACGAGCACGGCACTCGGCCCAACCGAGGGAGGAGACCCGGCCGCGACGCGCACCGTGGGCACGGTACCCCGTCGTCGCGGCGAACGGCCCGCCCTAAGGTCGTCGGGTGCGCGTCGCGGTGATCGGTGCCGGAGCCTGGGGCACGACGCTGGCCAGCGTGGTCGCATCGCGGCAGGCCGTGGTGCTGTGGGCCCGCCGGCCGGAGGCGGCGAAGGCCATGCGGGAACGCCGCGAGAACGTGGAGCACCTGCGCGGCCACCGGCTGCCCGACGAGCTCGCCGTGACCGCCTCGTTGGCGGACGCGCTGGCGGGAGCCGACGTGGTCGCCATGGCCGTTCCGACGGCGGGGATGCGTGCCGTGCTCGGTGCCATGGTCCCTCACCTGGCTCCCCGCGTGCCGGTGGTGAGCCTCGCCAAGGGCTTCGAGCGCGGCACCGGAGCGCGGATGACCGAGATCGTGGCCGAGGTGCTGCCCCGCAACCCGCCCGCCGTGCTCACCGGGCCGAACCTGGCCGGCGAGATCCTCGCCGGGCACGCCGCGGCCAGCGTGCTCGCAGCTCACGACGAGGCGCTCGCCGCCGAGCTGCGACCGGCGTTCGCCACGGCCTCGCTGCGCGTCTACACCCATTCCGACGTGGTGGGCTGTGAGGTCGCCGGCGCGTTGAAGAACGTCATCGCCATCGCCTCGGGCATGGCCGACGGGCTCGGCACCGGCGACAACACCCGGGCGACCGTGATCACCCGCGGCCTGGCCGAGCTGTCCCGGCTGGGGACCGCCATGGGGGGCGATGCCACCACCTTCGCCGGGCTGGCCGGGATGGGCGATCTCATCGCCACCTGCAGCTCGCCTCTGAGCCGCAACCGCGCCGTTGGCGCGGCGCTGGGTCGGGGCGAGCGGCCCGACGTGACGGTCGCCGCGGTGGGAGGTGTCGCGGAGGGGGTCGCCACCAGCGCTGTCGCCCTCGCACTGGGGCGCCGCCACGGGGTGGAGCTGCCCATCACCGAGGAGGTGCACGCCGTGTGCCATCTCGGCCGTCCCGCCCGGGAGGCCTACGAACGACTCCTGGCCCGGCCGGAGCGCTCCGAGGTGCACGGGCACCGCCCCCGGTAGTAGCCAACTGCGGTGGCCCGACGACGGACCTCGCATCCCGACGGTGGCCGCGCGGACGCGACGGGGCAGTGGCCGGCCGACTGGGTCGGGCCGTACCAGGCCGGGTCGCCTGCTCCGGTGGCCACCCGGGTCGGTGTCCTCGACGGAGAGGGACCCGCATGGGTGGATCCCCGCGGCCTGGTCGTCACGTCGGGGGTGGCCGTCGACTGGTGGGTGGGTTCCGAGCAGCGATGGCACCTGCCCGCCACCGAGGTCGGGGTACGCCAGGCGCTCCTGGGTGGGGCTCCGGTCGTCGAGACGCGGGTACGGGTCCCTTCGGGTGACGCCGTCGCTCGCACCTACGGGGCCAGGACCCCTTCGGGCGCTGCCGTCGTCGTCGAGATCACCAACGACAGCGCCGCTCCCCTCGCCGTGGCGCTGGCGGTGCGGCCCCACGACCTGACCGGTCCGGTGTCGATCACCGAGGTGGCCGTCGATGGCGGCGAGGTGCGCGCCGACGGCAGGCTGGTGCTCGTCGCCGAGCGGCCGCCCCACCACGGCGTGGTCGGCGATGCGTCGCGCGACGTGGCAGCGGTCGTGACCAGCAACGGGGCCCGCCCGCTGCCCGGAGGCGCCGCTCGGCAGCGTTGCGGGCTCGGCCGCGCCCAGGCCGCGTTGGTCTTCGCCCTGTCCCACCGCGCCACGCTGAGGGCCCTGGTCCCCCTGTCGGGGGAGCCGGGACCCGTGCCCGACGCTGCCTCGGTCGCGTCGGGCTGGGCCGCCCAGCGCGCACGAGGAGCGCGCCTGGTCCCCCCAGCGGGGCGCCTCGCCGACGCGCTGGCCGCCACCAGGTGCCACCTCCTGCTGGGCTCCACCGACCGTGGCGCCCCGGTCTCGGCCGGGCAGGTCGAACCGGTGGTTGTCGCCCTGGCCGAGTTGGGCTTGGCCGACGAGGCGGCGACGGTGTTGGGGGCGGCCCTTCGGGCCGGCACGGTCGACTGCGCCTGGGTGAGGGCGACGGCCCGCCACCTGCGACTCGCCGGGACCCTGCCGGCTCCTGCCGGCGAGGTCGCACCGGCGGTCGCTGCCGCCCTGGAGGCCCGTTTGCGAGCCGTTTCGCCCACGCTGGGCACGGATGCGGTCGACCTGGCCGAGGCTCTCACCGCCGGTGCACAGATCCTCGACATCGTGGGTGAGGACCGTGCGGCCGCCGACACCCGCCGGGCCCTGGACCGGCTGGGCGTGGGGCCCCTCGCCGGGGGTGCCGTTCGCGCCGACGGGGTCGAGCTGCGCGACTCGCTGGCGCAGGCGTCGGCGACCTGGGCGTGGCCCGCCGAGGCCGACGCCGGCGGGCGCGCCGATCCCCACGACCTCGCCCGCACGGCGCGGTTCGTGTCGGCGGCGCGCCGGGCCCTGGTCGCGGAGGTCCCCTCCGGTGCGAACGGCGACGAGCTGGCTCTCGCCCCTCTAGTGCCCGACGACTGGCTGGGCCAGAGCTGGGAGGTGCACGACGCACCTACGGCGCTCGGTACGGCGAGCTACGCGGTGCGCTGGCACGGTGCGCGCCCGGCTTTGCTGTGGGAGGTCCAGGACCCGCCCGGCGGGGTACCCCCGCTGGTGCGAGCGCCGGGGCTGGACCCACGATGGTCGAGTCGCGAGGCGCGAGGTGAGGTGCTGCTCGCTGCGCCGAGCGGAGCGGCCGGCGCGCGCGCCGGGACGGCGGCGGGGGGGGTGCGGTCGTGACCGACGAGGACGACGTGGTGGGCGACGACCCCGACCGGCGCGAACCCGGCCGGTCGATGTTCCTGGGCGTGCTGCGTTCGCTGGGCGTCGGGGAGGAGGCGATCCCCGACACCGACCAGGACGAGGTCCTGATGCTCCAGGCGGTCGAGCACCTCGTCGACATGCCCGAGCCCGACGCCGACCTGGACCAGGCGGCGCTTCGCGCGGGGATCAGCGTCGAGCAGGTGCGCCAGATCTGGCGGTCGCTGGGCTTCACCGACCCGGCTCCGGGCGAGAGGGTCTTCACCGACCAGGACATCGAGAACATGGCCACCGTCGGCCGCCTCGTCGACACGGGCGCCGTGCCCTTCGAGGTGGCCCTGCAGGTCACCCGCGTGCTGGGCTCGTCGTCGGCGCGCATCGCCGAGTCGCTCATCGACGCGGTCGCGGGACGGAGCCTCGCGGCGTCGACCGGCAAGCCGATGGGCGACGCGGGCGTCGCCCAGGCGGCGGCGTTCCTGCCCCAGTTCTCCGACATCCTCCTGCACGTGTGGCGCCGGCACCTGCAGACCGCGGCCAGGCGGCGGCTGCTGCGCGCCGGCGGCGACGAGTCGCGTGCGAGCGTCGTCGGCTTCGCCGATCTGGTGCAGTTCACCGCCTTGTCCCAGCAGCTCTCCAACGACGAGCTCGCCGGTCTCGTCGGGCTGTTCGAGCAGCTGGCCTACGACGTGATCCTCGCCGGCGGCGGCCGGGTGGTCAAGACGATCGGTGACGAGGTCATGTTCCTCGTCGACGACGTCGTCGCCGGCGCTGAGATCGCCCTGGGCCTCGCCGAGGCGTCGCGCGACACGACGCTGTTGCCCGACGTGCGCGTCGGCCTGGCCCTGGGACCGGTGCTCGAGCGCGACGGCGACGTCTACGGCCCCACGGTGAACCTGGCGAGCCGCATCACCGGTATCGCCCACCCCGGCAGCGTCGTGGTGCCCAAGGAGGTCCGCGACGAGCTCGAAGGCCACGCCGGCTTCGCGTTGCGCCCCATCCGGGCACGCTCGCTCAAGCACCTCGGCAGGGTCCCCCTGTGGACGCTCGTGCGCCGCGCCGACGACCGGCCCAACACGATGCGCCAGCTCATCGACGACCAGCGGCGGCTGGTGCTGACCGCAGTGCGGGAGCGTCTGGCCTCGCTCGGCGATCTGCTGCCGGGGGACGTGAGCCTGCCGGTGGAGCGCGGCGACCGGGAGCACCCCTGAGGGGACGCCGGCGGCACCTCGCCGTGGCGATCCTCCCGGGCGGCGCCGGCGGCGAGCGCCGGTCAGCCCGCGCGTCGCGCCCACACCGCGAACAGCGGATCGCCGCGGTGGGGAGCGGGGTCGCGACGCTGCGAGGTGGGCGCCTCGAAGCCGCCGGCGAGGGCGAAGTACCGCTCGACAATGGCCACGTGGCCGGCGTCGTCGGTGGCCAGCCAGCCCCGGATCGCCTTGGTGGGGAAGCAGCGGTTCGAGAAGGTCGTCACGAACAGCCCGCCGGGGCGAAGCACCCGGGCGACCTCCGCGAAGACCTCCAGGGGCCGCACCAGGTAGTCGACCGACACGCAGCAGGTGACAGCGTCGAACGACGCGTCCGGGAAGCCGAGCGTGGGGTCGGCGTTGAGGTCGTGGCGCACCGTGGCCGTAGCGGCCGCGTTGGCGGCCAGCTCGGAGTCGTTCATGCCCAGCACGGTCAGGCTCGCCGGCGGCGTGCGGAAGTGCGAGATCCACGAGCCCATGAGGTCGAGGACGTCGCCGGCCAGGCCCAGCTCGTCGTAGAGGGCGCCCACCGCGGCGATGGCGTCGTCGTCGATGTGGGTGACCAGTCGCGGGGGAGCGTAGAAGCGGGCGTCGTCGCCGTCGGCCCGCTCGAAGAAGCCGGGAGGGAATGCCTCGTACGCGCGAGGACCCGGCGCGGGGCGCTCAGCCACGCTGCGCTCCGGGCTCCCGTGCCGGCGCCCCATCGGCGTCCAGCTCGACGGTGGCGACCTTCCAAGGGCCCAACGCAAGAGAACCGGTGAACGCCGAGACCGGCCGGCCCTGCAGGTCGACCACCCGGCCCCGTCGGCCCTCCAGGGTCACCGTCACCGGCTGCGGGGTCGGGTTGTGGACCCGTACCGTGGGCCCATCGCCGGGGTGGGTCAGTGCGCTGAGCGTTGCGCCGCCCAGCGAGAGCACCTGGTGCCGGCGGGGGAGGGTCCCACCGCCGGCGAGCACCACCGGTAGCGGGACCAGGGCGTCCTCGGTCACCGCGAAGGGGTCGCGTCCGGCGGTGTGCAGAGCCAGGCGCAGCCGCACGCGCCGCTGGAGCTGGGGTCCCTCGAGGGCCAGCAGCGGCCCCGCGGGCAGCGGCCGGGTGGCCATGGACCCCTGCGAGAGCATGCCGGTCGCTCTAACAAGGGTCACCGCCAGCGTGCGGGCCGTCGCGGCCGAGGGGTCGACATCGACCAGCTCGTACTCGCACGGGCCCTCGTGGACCACGGTGAGCCCGCCGGCTCGCACGAAGCGCCGGGACGGGAAGGTGCCCACGGCGGCCTCGGTCGGCCCGCCCTCGCCCTGCAGGCCCCGGCGCACCACTGCGAAGGCGCACTCGGCCTCGCTGGCGGTGGCCGGCTGGGGCAGCGGCAGGTGGAGCCGCAGCCGATGGTCCCGCACGCCGTGGTTGTCGAGCTCGATCGTGACTCCCACCACGTCGGCACCGGCGCGCAGCTCCAGGGTGGTGTCGACCTCGACCGCACGGTCGCCCACCCGGCGGCCGGCTTCGACGCAGGCCGGCCACCGGTATCGACGCCGAACCCGCATCCGGGCCCGCAGCGGGCCCCGTTCGAGCACTTCGACCTGCACGGCCTCGGGGTCTGCCAGAAGCTCGTCGTGCGGGGGTGGGCACCAGTTGTAGGTGTCGCCCACGTCGCCGCCGTCGACGAGCAGGCCCATCCCGGCGGTCCCGTCGAGACAGAACGTGCCGGAGGCGGCGTCGAGGGCGACCTCGACCAGCCCGTTCGACATCGTCGTGTCGGTCACGACCACCGGCTGGATCGGCGGGCCGGGCGCAGGGCCGGCGCTGGGCAGCGGCGCCCAGCCCAGCCCCGGGACCGGCCCGGTCGCCGCCAGCACGGTCACGGTGGGAGGTCCGGTGACGTGCACCGCCACCGCTTCGCCCCCTCGTGCGCCTCGCAGGGCCTCGAGGCGAGCTCGCAGCGCGGGGGTGATCAGCGTGGCGTCGGCTGCACGCCTCACCTCGAGGAGCACCTCGCCAGCGCCGGCGCCGGCCGTCTCGAGACGGAAGCCCTCGATGCCCGCCAGGTACTCCATCTCGGCGACCATGACGCTGGCCGTGGCGAGGTCGGTGGTCGTCAGGAGCCGGTCGGCCGGCGACCGTCCCAGCTCCTGGCTCAGCGGTGGCGCCTCCTCGCCGGGCACGAGTACCTCCACCACCCCGGCACGGGTGCGGCCGGAGGGGTTGACCACCACCGGGCCGTCCCCGGCGATCGAGGTGGCGATCGCCTCCAGCGCCCCCGCGGCAAGTCCCTCGGCGATGCGGGTCGCCTCCGCGTAGCGCACCAGCACCGCGTCGACCACCTCGTCGTGCGAGCAGGCGCAGATCGAGTCGTGGGCGCTGTTTCGCAGCATCTCGAGCCAGGCGGCGTCGAGCAGTGCAGCGGGCCATGCCGCTCGGGGCGATGTCGGGCCGAGCGTGGCTCGGGCCATGGTGCACAGCGGTTCGGCCAGCTGCTCGAGCGACCGCTCGGCGACCGCCGCGGCGGCCTTGACGTCGACGCGGTTGGACGCGACGCCCGGGAGCAGGTTGGCTCGCGCAGCCGAGCGCAGCTCGCCCTCCACATGTTCGAGCCCGTCGGTCGGGGCCTGGGCGAGGTGCTGGGCCAGGCTCACGATGCGAACCCGGGTGGCCGGATCGAGCCGGTCCGCCTCGGCCACCACCTCGGCCAGCCACGGCTGGGGCATCTGGTGGTCCGTGCCGTTCATCCACAACACGGCGCCGATCGTGCGCCCGTCCTGCTCCGTCGCGAACTCCTCGATGCGCGCCAGCAGGTCCTCCGCTCGGCGCGGGACTCGGGCCCCGTTCCCGTATCCCTGGGGTAGGTACTCGGCGCGCACGGTCGACCCGTCGGGGGCGTGCCACCAGAACGCGTTGCGGGTCACCGCTGCGGGGACGCCCCGCCAGACCACCGCGTGGTCGAAGCCCATCTGGGTCAGCAGTTGGGGCATCTGGGCGACGTGGCCGAACATGTCGGGCAGGTACCCCACCGCCATGGCGCCACCCAGGGCCTCGGCCCGGGCCCAACCGGTCTGCAGGTTGCGCACCAGGGTCTCGCCCGACACGAGGAACTCGTCGGGCAGCGTGTACCAAGGGCCCATGGCGAGGCGGCCGGCGCCGGCGAGGCGGGCCAGCCTCGACGCCGCGGAGGGTCGGACGGCCAGGTAGTCGTCGATCACCGCCATCTGGCCGTCGAGCAGGAAGTGGGCGTAGCCCGGGTCGGACTCGAGCGTGTCGAGCAGGTCGTCGAGCAGGCTGACCAGGCGGAGGCGGAAGGTCTGGAACGGGGCGTACCACTCGCGGTCCCAATGGGTGTGGGGGACCACGTCGACCATGGTCGTGGTGCCCCGGCCTGCAGACAGCGCTCTATCGCCACCCATCGCTGCTCCCTCGGTGCTCGGTCGGTCCCACCGACGGTGAGGGCCTCACTCCACCGTCAGGCCGTCGAGGCCCTCCGGTTCGGGCCAGGTCATCCCCAGCCCCTCCAGGGTCGAGACCAGCAGCGAGGCCACGGCCCAGTTGCGGTACCACTTGTGGTCGGCGGGCACGACGTGCCAGGGGGCAGCATCCGTACTCGTCTCGGTGAGGGCCTCCTCGTAGGCGCGGCGGTACGCCGACCAGGCGCGCCGGGCCACGAGGTCGGCCGGGTCGAACTTCCACCGCTTGGTCGGATCGGCCAGCCGGGCCTGCAACCGCGCCCTCTGCTCGTTGCGGGATATGTGCAGCATCACCTTGACCAGGGTGGTCCCCTCGTCGACGAGCATCGACTCGAAGTCGCGGATGTGTGCGAAGCGCCGCCGCCACCTGGACTCGGGCGCGAGTTGGCGGACCGCGACCGCGAGCACGTCCTCGTAGTGGGAGCGGTCGAACACCACCAGCTCGCCGTCGGCGGGGACGTGGGCGTGGACCCTCCACAGGTAGTCCCGGGACAGCTCGACATCGTCGGGGGCCCTGAACGACACGACCCTCACCCCCGCCGGGTTGACCCCCGAGAGGACCTTGCGGATCGTGCCGCCCTTGCCCGAGGTGTCCATGCCCTGTAGCACCACCAGCACCCGGTGCCGGTGCTCCGCGTGCAGCAGCACCTGCAACGCCACGAGTCGCGCGCGCAGGTCTTCGGTGGCGGCCTCGGTGGCGTCACGGTCTCCCGGCGCCCCCGGGGTGCCGGCGGGGTCGATGGCGTCGAGGTCGACCCGGTGCCGCGGGTCGATCCGGTGCCGGGATGGCGTGGTCACCGAACCAGCTTGGTCGATGGGGCCGGTCGCGCCGCGACGGCCCAGCTACCGTGGCCCGATGCCCACCCCGGCCCCGGTGCTGCGACGGGCGCTGCGCTCGAGCGCTCCCACCCTCGCCGTGGAGCGCCGCTGGTGGGCCCAGGGTGCCGAGGTGGTGGTCGGCATGGACGAGGTGGGTCGCGGGGCGTGGGCGGGACCGTTGACCCTGGCCGCAGCGGTCGTGCCCCGCGATCGACGGGTGTACAAGATCCGCGACTCCAAGCTCCTGCGCGAGGCCGAGCGCGAGGCCCTCTACGAGCGGGTGAGCGACTGGTGCGTCGGCTGGTCGGTGGGCCATGCCAGCCCGGAGGAGTGCGACGAGCTGGGCATGTCCGAGGCCCAGCGCCTCGCCGCGCGCCGTGCGCTGGACGACCTGGGCGTGACCCCCGACCGGGTGCTCGTCGACGGAACCTGGGACTTCGTCGGAGGCGGGGTGACCGAGACGTTGGTCAAGGGCGACCGCACCTGCTTGAGCATCGCGGCGGCCTCGGTGCTGGCCAAGGTGACCCGCGACCGCATCATGCGCGAGGAGGCGGACCACCACCCATGGTGGAGCTTCGACACCAACAAGGGCTATCCGTGCCCCCGGCACCGGGCGGCGCTGGCGGCGATGGGGCCATCGGCGATCCACCGTCGCAGCTGGGTGTTCATGGACCACACGATCTGGGCCGGCGTGCCCCGGCTGGTCGCCCCGTCGCCGCTGGCGGCCCCGGCCACCCCCGGCCAGACCAGACTGCTCTGAACCCCCGTGCCCTTGGGACCGGAGATCGTCACCGAGACCCGCCGGACCCTCGACGACCTGACCGGCATCCGCCTCGGGCCCCAGGGCTGGGCCCGTGTCGAGAGCGACCTCGACGCCTTGGCCGACGCGGTGGCCCGGGCCGACGATCCCGCTGTGCGCGAGGCGCTCGTGCCGTTGTCGGGAGCGGTCTTCGAGGGCAAGGTGCGCCGTCGGATGGACCGTGCCGGGCGCAGCTCCCCGCTGGTTGCCCCCACGAAGCAGACCAGCGCTCTGCCGGCGGTCGGCGCGGTGTGCGCAGCGGTGCTGCTGGTGCTCGGCTATGTGATCGGCGGAGGGCTGGTGCTGGCGGTCACCGCGGTGCTGTCGCTGTTCGTGCTCGGCGTGGCGTTGGCAGGCAGCCGCACGGCCCGCGAGCGCGACGCTGCCCGACGCGCTCGGCTGACTCGCACCGAGCCCGACGCCACGTCCGCGCCCGGGCCGGTCCGTTCCCGGGCCTCGGCCATCCTCGACGTGTTGTGACCTGCCGGCGGCCCAGCGGGCGTGCAGGCCCAGGGCCGGCCGGCGCCCTCAGGTGCGAGCCGGCGTGGTCAGGACGGTCAGGTCCGCTCGACGGCGGCGGGCAACCTGCCCGTTCGCCGTGCCCACATCCCGGCAGCCGCGCGCTCGGCGACCAGTCGGGCCAGGGCGACCACGACGCCCGAGCCGACCGTCCAGGTGATGGCCTGGCCCCAGGTGGTGCCGGGCGCAGCCGGGTTCGCCGGTGGCTCGGACCCCCGCCGGGCCCGCCACGCGCCTTCGACGGCCTTGCGGGCGACCAGCCCGGCGCCCAGAGCCGCCGCGGCGGCGAAGGCGCTCCACAGGTCGTCGGCGTCGAGCTCGTCTCGGGGCAGGTCCATGGGCGATGTCGGGGGGCTCGACGCCTGGCGGCGGGGCGCTGGCGCGGTGCTCAGTTCTTGAGCATGTCCTTGAACGGGGTCTTGGAGTCGATGCCGGGGTCCTTTGGCAGCCCCAGCACCCGCTCGCCGATGATGTTGCGCATGATCTCGTCCGACCCGCCGGCGATGCGCATGGCCGGGGACCCGAGCAGCATCTGGCCCCAGGCGTAGGTGCCCCACTCGCCGGTGTCGGCGACCAGGCGGGCACCGAGGACGTGGCTGACGAAATCGTTGACCAGGCGCAGGTTCTGGGCCAGGGAGAGCTTGCCGATCGACATCTCCGGGCCGGGCAGCTGGCCGGACTTGATCTTGTCGCTGGCGCGCTGGCCGGTGAGCTTGGCGACCTGGAAGCGCACGTACACGTTCATCAGCTCGTCGCGCAGCACCTCGTCGTCGGCCTTGCCGAAGTGCGACAGCATGGCCGCCAGGCGGGTGATGTCGGCCACGCCGGTCCCCCCGCTGGACCCGCCGCCGATCGAGGCCCGCTCGTTCATCAGCGTGGTCAGCGCGACGCTCCAGCCCTGGTTGACGTCGCCGAGGCGGTGGTCGTCGGGGACCCGCACGTCGTTGAAGAACACCTCGTTGAAGGCCGCGCCGCCGGTCATCTGGCGCAGTGGGCGGATGTCGACGCCGGGAGCGGACATGTCCACCACGAACCCGGTGAGGCCCTGGTGCTTGGGGGCGTCGGGGTCGGTGCGGCAGATGATCTCGCCGATGTCGCTGTAGTGCGCCCCGGAGGTCCACACCTTCTGGCCGTTGATGATCCACTCCTCGCCGTCGCGCTCGGCCCGGCAGGACAGCCCCGCGAGGTCCGAGCCCGCTCCCGGCTCGCTGAAGAGCTGGCAGGCGACGAGATCTGCCCTGTAGAGCTTGGGCAGGTACTTGGCCTTCACCTCGGGCTGGGCGTGGTCCTTGATCGTGGGGGCGACCATGCCCAGGCCGATGCCGAAGAAGCCCTGGTCCGGCACCTCGTAACGGGCCTCCAGGCTGTTGTAGAGCCGCTCGTAGGAGCTGGGCAGCTCGCGCCCTCCGTACTCGGCGGCGCCGGTGATGTAGCCCAGGCCTGCGTCGTAGCGCTTGGCTCGCCAGGCCTTGGACCCCACCAGAAGGCGCTTCTCGAGCTCGCGGTCGACGTCTTCGAACATGCCCACGTCGTCGGAGCCATCGCCCCACTTGAAAGCGGCCTTCTCGGTCTTGCGGGAGGCGTTGGCGTCGAGGAAGGCGGTGACCTCGTCGGTGAACTCGTCGAGGCTGGGCGTGTCGGCCATGGCGTTCCCCCAAGTGAGAGCCGAGCGCCGCGCGGGGCGCATGACGGTCGCTCAAGGTAGCCCGTGACCTGACGGGCCGGCGAAACCGCCGTACGGTCGGGTGATGCGCGCCGTGCCTGCCCTCGCCGGGGTCACCGTGGCCATCTGGACGACCCGGATCTCCAACATCGTGAGGGGCGACGAGGCTGCGGGGGCCAAGGCCGTCTCGGCGGTCCTGGCGGTCGTCTTCACCGCCTTCGCCGTGCTCACCGTGGTGCGCTGGTGGCGCCGCTCGCCCGCGCTGGCAGCGACCGTCCGGGCCTTCGCCGGCTGGACCGTGGCGGTGTGGGTGGTGCGCCTGGCCGGCATCGCCACCGCCGACCACGGAGCCGCCTTCGTCGTCGTGCACGCGGTGCTCGCCGCGGTCTCGGTCACCCTCGCCGTCGCCGCAGCGCGCGAGGTGGGGGCCCGGGCGCGCACCTCCGTCCCCGCCTGAGCGCTGCGCCGGCGCCCGACCGTTTCGGAACGTCGGACCCGGCCTGGTTACGATCGCCCGCCGATGGGTCAGCCGATCAGCGTCGTCGAGAAGCGCTCGCACGATCCCTCCATCGTGCGGTTCGAGACCAACCGTCCCCTCACCGGCATGGCCCACGAGCGCTACGAGGCCTCTCCCGACCCGCTGGCGGTGCGCCCGGCCGACGAGTTGGCCCGGCGCCTGTTCGCCCGCGGCGGCGTGGGGGCTGTGCACGTGAACGGCTCGGTGGTCACCGTGCGCCTCGGTCCGGGCTCGACCGGGGAGGGCCTGGCCGAGGTGGTCGCCAGCCTGTTCAGGCACTACCCCGACGTCGACACCGACGGCTCGACCGGGGCCCCGGCCGCAGCGGCGCCGGTCGAGATGGAAGTCGACTCCGACGCCGCGGCGCCCGAGACGGCCGCGGACCCTGCCACCGCCACCACCCGTACCGCTCAGGACGCGCCGGGCTCGGACTGACGGCCGGCGATTGACAGGATCGAACAGGTGTTCGATCCTGTCGTGGTGCAGGAGGGAGCGACGAACCGGATCGCCGACCGGTCCGGGCTGAGCGCCCTGGCCGAGCGGGTCCGTCCGGTGGCGTTGGCCCGCGAGCAGCGCCTCGAGGTGATCGAGCCCCTGGCCCCGTTGCTGCCCGGAGGGTTGCGCCGGGGTTCCACCGTGGCGGTCCGGGCCGGGTCGGGAGTCGGTGGGGCCACCTGCCTGGCGCTGGCGCTGGCGGTGCAGGCCACCGTGGCGGGGTCGTGGGCGGCGACGTTGGGCCTGGGCTCGGTGGGCCTGGTGGCGGCCGCGGAGGTGGGGGTCGACCTCGGTCGCCTGGTCCTGGTTGCGAGCCCGGGGGTGGCGCAGCGTGCCACGGTTGCGGCGACGCTGGTCGACGGGTTCGACCTGGTGCTGCTCGACGAGTCGACCAGCGCGTCGCTGCGCCCGGCCGAGAACCGCCGGCTGGTGGCCCGGGCCCGCGAGCGCGGCGCTGTCGTGGTCCGGGTCGGCGCCCGCGGGTCCGATGGTGCCGACGTGGTACTCGAGGTCTGCGGCGCGAGCTGGGAGGGTCTGGGGGAGGGGCACGGGCACCTGCGGGCCCGCCGGGCGACGGTGATCGCCTCGGGGCGCGGCGAGGCGGCGCGGGTGCGCCGGGCCGAGCTGTGGTTGCCCGGTCCCGCCGGTGCCGTCGAGACGGTGCTCGAAGAGCCGGCGACCCTGACCTGTCGGGCCCACCCGGCGGTGTCGTGAGCCCCACCCTGGCGCGCACCCTCGTCGTGTGCTGCGCCGACTGGCCCCTGGTGGCCGCCGGCTGTCACGAGGTACCCGCCGTGGTCGTCCACGGCAACGTGGTGCGGGCCACCTCGGCACCGGCACGCCTCGACGGCGTCGAGGTGGGGCAACGCCGTCGGGAGGCCCAGCGCCGCTGCCCCGACCTCGTCCTGGTCGAGCAGGACCCGGCCCGCGACGCCCGGGCCCTAGATGCCGTGGTGGCGGCTCTCGAGGCGCTCACCCCCCGCCTGGAGGTCACGGGCGCCGGCACGGTGTCGTTCAGCACCCGTGGACCGGCTCGCTACTTCGGCGGGGAGGCAGCGCTGGCGCAGCGAGCCCGGCGCCTGGTCCTGGGGGTCGCCGCTGCCGGCGTCGAGGTGGGCGTGGGCGTGGCGGACGGGGCGTTCGCCGCGGGGCTGGCCGCCGGTTCCGACGCTGCCGCCGGGCTCGCCGACGGTGTGGTGGTGGTGCCCATGGGCTCGACCGCGAGCTTCCTCGCACCGTTGCCGTTGTCCGTGCTCGATCGGCCCGTCCTGGCCGGGGTGCTGGGCCGCTTGGGCCTGCACGACCTGGGCGCCCTGGCCCGCCTGCCCCCCGCCGAAGTGCTCGCTCGCTTCGGAGCCGACGGGCTGGCCGCCTGGCGCCTCGCGGCTGCTCGGGCCGCCCCGCCGCTGGCTCCGGCACCGCCCGCTGTCGCGCTCACCGTCGCCACGCAGATCGATCCCCCGCTCGAGTCGGTGGAGGCGGTGGCCTTCGTGGCCCGGGGCCTCGCCGACGAGTTGCACCGCGGGCTGCTCGAGCGTGGTTCGTGGTGCCCGGCGATCCTGGTCGGCGCCGAGTCAGACCACGGCGAGCGCAGCGAGCGTGTCTGGCGCCATGACGGACCCCTCGGCGTGGCCGCCATGGTCGATCGCGTCCGCTGGCAGCTCGAGGGGTGGTTGGCCGGCTCCTCGCGCCAGCGGCCCACTGCCGGGCTCAGCCGATTGTGGCTCGAGCCCGTCGAGGTGGTGCCAGCCGGCGGACGCCAGCTGGGGTTCTGGGGCAGCGACACCGCCACCACCGAGCGTGCAGCGCGGGCGGTCGACCGACTGCAGGGTCTGCTGGGGGCGGGTGCGGTGGCAGTGCCCGAGTGGCGCGGCGGGCGCGATCCCGCCGAGCGGGTGGCGCTGGTGGGGGCCGAGGCGGTCGAGCTCGACCCGACCCGCCCGGCGGCCAGGTCCGACTGGGTGGTCGAGCCCTGGCCGGGACGGCTCCCCGCCCCGTCGCCAGCGCTGGTGTTCGAGCCTCCTCGTCCCACCGAGGTCGTCGACTCCGAGGGCCGCCCGGTGGGGGTGAGCGGCCGGGGCATGGTCTCGTCGCCGCCTGCGCGGGTGCGCGTGGGGCCGGGGCCATGGCGGTCGGTGGTGGCCTGGGCCGGGCCGTGGCCGATCGAGGAGCGCTGGTGGGACCGTGCCCGGGCTCGGCGCCGCGCCCGGTTCCAGCTGCTCGACGACGCCGGGGCGGCGCACCTGAGCGTGCTCGAGGGCGGTCGTTGGGTCACCGCCGCCACCTATGACTGACGGTGGGATCCGTCTGGCCCAGATCGGCGGCCGTACCCCGGCGGCCCGGCAAGGTGTCACGAGAGTGCAACGGCGACACAGCCGTGATCGACCGGCCCCCCGGTACCTTGCTGGGCGGGCGGAGGATCAGCCGTGCTGGGAGGTCGCGGTCCATCCATGCCCGAGCACTCGAAGGCCCCGCGTGCCACCCGCCGCCGCTGGTTCGCTGCCGCGGTCGCCGCCGTGGCCGCGCTGGTCGTGGCCGTGCTGGCTGCTGCGCTGGTCGCCGGTAGCGAGGACGGGGGAGGTCGGCCCTCCCCGATGCCTGTGGCGAGGGCCTACCTGCGGGCCTGGGAGGCGGGAGACCTCGCCACCATGGCCGAGCTGGTGCGCGAGCCGCACGACGACCTCGCGACGCGCCACGCAGCGGTGGCCGAGGCGCTCGGGGTGCGCTCGATCCAGCTGGAGCCCGGCCGCGTGGTCGTCACCGGTGACCGGGCCGAGGTCGCCTTCACCGCCCACCTCGACCTGGCCGGCCTCGGCCCGTGGACCTATGACGGGCGGTTGCCGCTCGTCTACGGGGTCGTACCGGCTGGAGCGGGCGACGACGGCGGGGGCGGCACCGCCGGCGACCGGGCCACTGGTGGCAGGGGCGAGCGGTCGGCCTGGCGCATCCGCTGGACCCCGTCGGTCATCCACCCGGCCTTGAGCGAGGGTCGCTCCCTGGCACGCAGCACCGTCGTTCCGGTTCGGGCCCCGATCCTCGGGGCCCGGGACGCTGTCCTCGACGGCGCTCCCGGGCTCCCCGCGTTGCGCTCGTTGGTCGGCCGGGTCGGCGAGGCCACCGCCGAGCAGCTCGCTGTCGACGACTCCCTGGTGCCGGGCGCGACCCTCGGGCGTTCGGGTCTCGAGGCCGCCTACCAGGATCGGCTCGCCGGGCGGCCCGCGGGCGTGGTGCGCGTGGTCGATGACGCCACCGGCGCCGAGGTGTCGGTGCTGCACCGCTTCGCAGGCGAGGCCCCCCAGCCGCTGCGCACCACCATCGACCTGGAGGTGCAGGCCGACGCCGAGGCGGCTCTGGCGGGGCTCGAGGCGAACGCCGCCCTGGTGGCGGTGCGGGCCACCGGCGATGTGCTCGCGATTGCAAACACCCCTGCGGGGGGCTTCGACCGTGCGCTGCTGGGCACGTATCCCCCCGGGTCGACGTTCAAGATCGTCAGCGCTGCCGCGCTGCTCCGCAACGGGCTGACGCCGTCGTCGGAGCTGACGTGCCCACCGATCCTGTCGGTCGGGGGCCGATCGTTCACCAACTTCGAGGGCGAGTCGGCCGGCACCCTGTCCTTCTCGGAGGCCTTCGCCCGGTCCTGCAACACCGCCTTCCTCGGCGCGGCCGAGGACCTCCCGCCCGAAGCGCTCGTTCAGGCGGCGGCGACGTTCGGGTTCGGCGCCGTGCCCTCGCTGGGCGTACCGGTGGCGGCGTCGTCGTTCCCCGAACCATCCGGACCGGTGGAACGGGCGGCGGCTGTGATCGGCCAGGGACGGGTGCTGGTCACCCCGTTGCACCTGGCCACGATCGCTGCCGCGGTGCGCTCGGGGGCCTGGCACCCTCCGGTGCTGCTGCCCGAGGTGGCCCCGGCCGACCCGGCGGCGGTGCAGCCCATGGAGCCCGAGGTGGCGGAGGCGCTGAGGTCGCTCATGGCCGGTGTGGTCCAGCGGGGCACGGGCACCGCGGCGGCGCCCGCCGAGATCGGCAAGACCGGCACCGCCGAGTACGCCGGCGGGAGCCCTCCGCCGACCCACGCCCTCTTCGTGGGCTGCCGGGGCGACGTGTGCATGTCGGTGGTGGTCGAAGGAGGCGAGTCGGGCGGCCACGTGGCGGCCCCGATCGCCGGGCGGTTCTTCGCCGCCCGCTGAGAGCCGGTGCTGCTCGCTCCGCCGCCGCGTTGCTCGCTACGCGGCCGGCGCGTCCCGGCGCGCCCGGAGCCCCAAGGCTAGGGCCACCAGCACCGCCGCGACCGAGGGGGCGAGCACCGCGGGATCCTCGCCGGCGTCGCCGGAGGCCAGCACGGCCAGGGCCAGCAGTGCCAGGTTGCGGGCCAGGGTGCGCCCCGAGACGGCGGTGGCGTCGGCGCCGCCGAAGCAGCGGCACACCGGATGGCGGCCCCTTGACACGGCGAGACCCACGGCGATGGTGAACGCGGCGAGCATGGCCCCGGCGAGGGCGGCGCCGGCAACGGCCAGGGGCGGCACCAGCAGGGCGGACGCAGCCAGGGCCTCGCCCGCTGGCACTGCCACCGCTGCGGCGGGCGCCCACCGGCGGGGCACGCCGAGGGCGATGGCGGAGTCGGTGAGGCCCTCTGGGCGCGCGACCTTGGCGATCGCCGCCAGGCCGACCACGCCGGCGAGCACCGCCCGGCAGGCCAGGATGAGGGCGGTCACGGCTGCGTCGGCCACAGCGATCCGGCACGACCCTTCGCGTCCCGCGGGGCCGGACAGCCGGGCACCGGGTCACCGTACCGGTCGGATCGGGGCCACCATGTCGCGTTCCCCTTCCTGATCGAACATCTGTTCGATAAGGTGACCGGGTGGGTTTCGACAACCGGGGCCGATCGTGGTCCGAGCTGGAGCGAGCCCTGTCGGATCGCCGTCCCGACGGCCGCCCCCGCTCGCGCCCGCCTGGAGCCACCGGCGGTGACAGCCCCGGGTGGTCGCACCACCGCGAAGCCTACGAGGCGCCGCGGGGCCTCCGGCCGCCGCCTGGCGGGCCGCCCTACGGCGAGTTGCACGCCCACTCCCACTTCAGCTTCCTCGACGGGGCGAGCCCGCCCGAGGCGCTCGCCGAGGAAGCGGTGCGGCTCGGGTTGTCGGCGTTGGCGCTGACCGATCACGACGGCCTCTACGGAGTGGTCCGCTTCGCCGAGGCGGCCCGAGTCGTCGGGCTGCCCACCGTGTTCGGGGCGGAGCTGGCCGTTGGGGCCTGCGGTGCGCGCACGGGCACGCCCGATCCCGCCGGCGAGCACCTGCTGGTGCTGGCACGCGATCCCGCCGGCTACGCCCGGCTCGCATCCGTGCTCGCCGAGGCTCACCTCGCCGGAGGGCAGAAGGGCCGCCTCGACTACTCGGGGGTCGACTGGGGTGCCGTCCACGGCGGGCACTGGCTGGTGCTCACCGGTTGCCGCAAGGGGGCCGTTACCCGGGCGCTGGTGCAGCGGGGTCCTGGAGCTGCGGCAGCCGAGCTCGACCGGTTGGTCTCCGATTTCGGGCGGGACAACGTGGTGGTCGAGCTGTGGGACCAGGGCGATCCGCTCGACTCGGTCCGCAACGATGCTCTGGTCTCGCTCGCTGCCCGGGCAGGCCTCGACGTGGTGGCCACGACCAACGCCCACTACGCCACCCCCGCCGGCCGCCGGCTGGCCACGGCACTGGCGGCGGTGCGGGCTCGGCGCAGCCTCGACGAGGTGGAGGGCTGGCTGGCCCCGGGGGCCGGTGCGCACCTGCGCTCGGGGGCGGAGCAGGCCCGGCGCTTCGCTCGCTGGCCGGGTGCCACCGAGCGTGCCGCCGAGCTGGCGCTGGCCTGCGCGTTCGATCTGCGCCTGGTGGCGCCGAGCCTGCCACCGTTCCCGTGTCCGGGCGGGATCTCCGAGACCGCCTACCTGCGTCACCTGGTCGAAGCCGGTGCCACCGCCCGCTACGGGGCCCGTCCCCGGTCGGGTGCGCCACCGGGTCGGGCGGAGCCCGGAGCCGCCTCAGGGCGGCGAGCAGGAGCATGGCACCAGATCGACCACGAGCTGTCCGTGATCGAGTCCCTGGGCTTCGCCGGCTACTTCCTGGTCGTGTGGGACATCGTCGAGTTCTGCCGGCGGTCCGACATCTACTGCCAGGGCCGTGGCAGTGCCGCCAACAGCGCGGTGTGCTTCGCGCTGGGCGTCACCAACGCCGACGCGGTGGCCCTGGGTCTGCTCTTCGAGAGGTTCCTGTCCCCCGAGCGCGAGGGCCCGCCCGACATCGACCTCGACATCGAATCGGGTCGGCGCGAGGAGGTGATCCAGTACGTCTACGACCGCTACGGGCGCCGGCACGCCGCCCAGGTCGCCAACGTGGTCACCTACCGCGCCCGTTCGGCGGTGCGTGACATGGCCCGGGCGCTGGGCTACGCCCCCGGCCAGCAGGACGCGCTGGCCAAGGGGATCGATCCCTGGCGTTCCCTGGAGCGCCAGGGCACCGAGGTCGAACTGCCCGCCGAGGTTGCAGAGCTCGCCCGTCAGGTGCAGGACGCGCCGCGGCACCTGGGGATCCATTCGGGCGGGATGGTGATCTGCGACCGCCCGATCGTGGAGGTGTGCCCGGTGGAGTGGGCCGCGATGCCGGGTCGCAGCGTGCTGCAGTGGGACAAGGACGACTGCGCAGCCGTGGGCCTGGTGAAGTTCGACCTGCTGGGGTTGGGGATGCTCGAGGCCCTCCACCGCACGGTCGACCTGATCGGTGCGTGCCACGGGCGACACGTCGAGCTGTCGAGGATCCCCCAGGACGACGAGGTCTACGACATGCTCTGCCGGGCCGATTCGGTGGGGGTGTTCCAGGTGGAGTCCCGGGCGCAGATGGCGACCCTGCCCAGGCTGGCCCCGCGCACCTTCTACGACCTGGTGGTCGAGGTGGCCCTGATCCGGCCCGGTCCCATCCAGGGAGGGTCGGTGCATCCCTACATCCGCAGGCGCAACGGCACCGAGCCGGTCACCTACCTGCACCCTCTGCTCGAGCCCAGCCTGTCCAAGACGTTGGGTGTGCCGCTGTTCCAGGAGCAGTTGATGCAGGTCGCCATCGACGTCGGTGGGTTCACGCCCGCCGAAGCCGACCAGCTCCGCCAGGCGATGGGAGCCAAGCGCAGCCACCAGCGCATGAACCGCCTGCGGGAGCGCTTCGCGGAGGGGGCCCGGGCCCGCTCGGTGTCCGAGGACGTGATCGACCGGGTGTGGGACAAGCTGGCCGCCTTCGCCAGCTACGGGTTCCCCGAGAGCCACTCGGTGAGCTTCGCCTACCTGGTCTACGCGTCGGCATGGTGCAAGCGGTACTTCCCGGCCGCCTTCTGCGCGGCGCTGCTCGACGCCCAGCCGATGGGCTTCTACTCGTCCCACAGCCTGGTCCAGGACGCCAGGCGTCACGGGGTGCCCGTGCGCGGTCCGGACCTGGCCGCGTCCCAGGCGCGCACCACCCTCGAGGTGGACGAGGTCGACCAGCCGGCCCCGCCCCCGGCTCCGGCGGGATCGTCACCCTCGCGTTGGGGCGTCGGTGGACCCGCCGTGCGGTTGGGGATCTCGTCGGTGCGTGGCATCGGCGACGACCTGGCCGAACGCATCGCCGCCGGTCGGCCCTACGCCAGCCCTGCCGACCTGGCCGAGCGGGTGCCGCTGTCGCTGGCCCAACTCGAGGCGCTCGCCACTGCCGGGGCCTTCGGGTGCTTCGACGCCGACCCGGTCGCCGGTGCCAACGGACCCCGCATGGGCCGCCGAGCCGGGTTGTGGGCCGCGGGCGCCGCCGCCCAGGCGGGGCGGGGCCGCCTGAGCGGGATGGTCACCGGCGCCGTTGCCCCCCCGCTGCCGGCGATGGACCCTTCCGAGGAGGCTCGCGCCGACCTGTGGGCCACCGGGGTCAGCGCCGATGGCCATCCCACCCGCTTCCTGCGCGACCGACTCGACGGGCTTGGCGTGGTGACCGCGGCCGGCCTGGCGGACGCGCCTGTCGGTGGGAAGGTCCTGGTCGCCGGCGTGGTCACCCACCGCCAGCGGCCGGCCACCGCCGGGGGCACCACCTTCGTGAACCTCGAGGACGAGACGGGGCTGATCAACGTGGTGGTCTCTGTGGGGTGCTGGGCCCATCACCGCCGGGTCGTCCAGTCGTGCCCGGCGCTGCTGGTGCGGGGTCGGCTCGAGCGTGTCGCCACGGTGGTCAACGTGATCGCCGAGCGGATCCAACCGCTCGGGTTGCCGGCGCGCACCACCAGCCGCGACTTCCGTTGATCCGGGCGATCACCACCCTCGGGACCCGGCCCAGGGCGGCCCTGCCCGGCCCGGTACGATCGGCTCCCATGCCGTCCAAGCGAGACCCCGGCAAGCAGGGTCGTCAGGCCCGCAACCAGGCCCAGCGTCGCTCGCTGGCCGTACGGCGCGACCAGGCGTCGATCCCTGCGCCCGAGGTGGCCTCTGGCGGCGCCGGGGCACCGGGGGAGAGCGGGTCGGGAAGCGGTCGTGGCGGTGCGGGTGCCGCCGCCGGTGGCTGGCGCAGCCGCCTGTCCGGTCCCCAGGCGCCGGCGGGGCGCGTCGCCGTCGCTCGTGGTGGTCGCCCGGTGGGGTGGCGCGCCACGTTGATCGCAGTGGCTCTGTCGGTGATCGGGCTGGTCACGCTGGCCGTCCAGAAGGTCGACGTCGACCAGGACGGCGATGCCGTGCCCCTCGTCGAGCAGACCGTCAAGTACCAGTCCGCCCGGGCCGGGCTGGGCGCCGCCATCGACGACGCGTACGGCGAGCGGAAGCCCTCGGCCGAGATAGCCACGAACCTCGCCCGGATGCGCAGCGGTCCCGGTGACGCCACGAAGAGTTCGTTCTCGGCCTACTTCCCGCTGTCGGTCGCGTTCCCGCTGCCGGTGCTGATCAGCGCGCTGGCCTTCTGGTCCGTTCACCGCGGCCTGGCTCGCAGCCGCCAGATGTTGGTGAGCCTGCTGGCGATGTTCCTGGTGTCGATGCTGACCGGGTTCGTGTACCTGCCGGCGTTGATCGCGCTCGGAGTGGCCAACTTCCAGGTTCGCAAGGAGTCGGCGACGGCGGCCGTCGGTGCTCGTGAGGCGGCCCGGGGGAGTGCCCCCGGCGCCTCGGGCGCGATGATCGACGTCGAGGAGGTCGACGAGGACGGCGGCTCCGGGCGCTGACGCGCCAGCTCGGCCGCCGGCCGGCCGGGCTCGCTTCGGACCCGTAGGCTCGCCCGGCCATGGTGGCGATCGAGATCCTCGCCGCGTTGGCCGGCACCGTGCTGGCGGCGTCGGTGGTCGGCTCGGCGGTTCGCACCGTGGTGGTCCCGCGTGCCGAGCCGTCTCTGCTGACCCGCTCGGTGTTCGACGGCGTCCACTGGGTCTTCGACCTACTCCGGTCGAGCTGTTGGTGCGCGCCCAGCGCATCGGTTGGCTCGACGAGCTCGACGACCTGTGGGTGGGGTGGGAGCGCTGGTTCATCGAGATCGAGGAGGCTCACACCAACTGCAGCGCCCTCAACTACTTCCGCAGCCCGCACGCCGAGCTGTCGTGGATCACCTCCGCGGGCTACGTGTTCGACATCGACCACGATGCCGAACCCTCCCCGACGGATCCGGTGGCAGTGACGCGCGAGGAGTTCGACCGGGCCCGCCAGCGCCTTGTCTACGCCGGGCTGCCGGTTCGCGCCGACGCCGAAGCGTGCTGGCGGACTTCTCGGGCTGGAGGGTGAACTACGACACCGTGCTGCTGGCGCTGTGCGCGCTGACCCGGGCCCCGGTCGCACCGTGGTCGTCGGGTCGTTCGCCGCTGCGGGTCCGGCCCCCTTCGCGCCCTGGCCGTGCCCCCCAGCGCCGTCGCGACCGCTAGAGCCGGCTCGGCGGTAGGCGCGGGACATCCCGCGGCCGCCGCGTCGCCTCGGTAGGGTCACCGATCGGCGCAAGGGGGACGCGGCATGGCGTGGGACTTCTCGACCGAGCCCGAGTTCGAGGCGAAGCTGGACTGGATGCGCACCTTCGTGCGCGAGGAGATCGAACCGCTCGAGACGCTCGACCTCGATGCGGCGACCTTGGCCCGTATCACCGACCCGCTCAAGGAGCAGGTCAAGGCCCAGGGTCTGTGGGCTGCGCACCTCGACCCCGAGCTCGGCGGCGAAGGGTTCGGTCAGGTCCGCCTCGGGCTCATGCACGAGATCCTCGGTCGCTGCATCTACGCGCCGGCGGTGTTCGGCAACAACGCCCCCGACTCGGGCAACGCCGAGCTGCTCGCCGTGGGCGCCACCGACGAGCAGAAGGAGCGTTGGATGCGCCCTCTGCTCGACGGTCGGCTGCGCAGCGCCTTCTCGATGACCGAGCCCGGCGCCGGCGCCGACCCGACGTTGCTGCGGACCACCGCGGTGCGCGACGGGGACGAGTGGGTCATCAACGGCCACAAGTGGTTCACGTCCAACGCGTCGGTGGCCGACTTCCTGATCGTCATGGCGGTCACGAACCCCGACGTGCACCCGTACCAGGGGTCGTCGATGCTGATCGTCCCGGCGGGGACCCCCGGTCTCGACATCGTGCGTGACGTGCCCACCATGGCCGAGCCGGATCCCCGACCCGGCCAGCCGGGCGGCCACGCGGAGATCCTCTACCGCGACGTGCGCGTCCCGTTCGACCACGTCGTGGGTGGGGAGCAAGGCGTCGGCCAGGGTTTCGTGCTGGCCCAGAAGCGCCTCGGGCCGGGACGCATCCACCACGCGATGCGCTGGCTGGGCCAGAGCCAACGGGCGTTGGACATGCTCTGCGAGCGTGCGCTCACCCGCTACGTGCACGGTTCCGTGCTGGCCGACAAGCAGATGATCCAGGACTGGATCGCGGAGTCGGCCACCGCCATGCAGGCCGCTCGGCTGCTGACGCTGCACGCGGCCTGGAAGATGGACCAGGGCGGGTCCTCGGCGGCCCGGGTCGAGATCGCGATGATCAAGTTCTGGGGAGCGCGGGTCCTCTACGACGTGATCGACAGGGCCATCCAGGTGCACGGGAGCCTCGGCTACACCGCCGACCTCCCGCTCGAGTCGATGTACCGCCAGGCGCGGGCGGCGCGCATCTACGACGGCCCCGACGAGGTCCACAAGGTCACGGTGGCCCGCCAGCTGCTCAAGCGCTACAGGGCCTCGGAGATCCCGACCGAGCACGTGCCGACGCGCCGGGCGGCCGCCCAGCGCAAGTTCGCCGACCTCCTCGACGCCACGAGCCTGAACCGCTGAGCGCGCCCGGCTGAGTCGGCCGGCGCCTCAGCTCCCGTCGGTGACGGCTCCCGCTCCGGGCGGCGGCGCGATCACCGCCGCCGGCCGCGTGGTGGTCGTCGATCCGCTCAGCCCGGCGCCGGGCGGGGTGGGGCGGGCCGGCTCGGGCAGCTCGCGCCCGTCCTGCGCGTCGCAGGCCGCGGCGGCCAGGGCGAGGGCGCAGGCTAGCGACAGCACCACCACCCTGCGGGGTAGCGGCCGCCGCCGCAGGGTGGTGGGCGCAAGCATGGACCGCAGTCTGGCTCTATCCTCGTGGTGCCGACCTGGCACCCCCATGGACCAACGACCTCGCAACCTCCGGGCCATGCTCTCCGAGTCCAAGGACCTCTCGGAGCTGATGGTCGACCTGGCCTACGCCGCGGTGTACTTCGGCGACCCCGACATGGCCGAGGAGGTCGACGGGCTCGAGGAGCGCATGTCCGACCTGGTGCACGACATGCGAGCGGTCTGCGTGCTGGCGGCTCGGCACCCCCGCGAGGCCGAGGCGATGGCCTCGGTGCTCCAGGTCATCTCGGCGATCGAACGCATCGGCAACGCCGCGACCGACATCGCCCGCATCGTGACCCATCGCCTCGGCATCCCACGCGAGCTGGTCGCCGACCTGTCCAACGCCGAGGAGGTGTCGCACCGGGTGCGGGTGCGCGAAGGCTCGCACCTGGCCCGGCGACCGCTGGCGGCGCTGGAGCTGCCGGTTCAGACCGGGATGCGGGTAATGGCCGTGCGGCGCGACCGCGACTGGATCACCGACGTGGACGGCGACCAGGTCTGCACCCCCGGTGACGTGCTGTTCCTGCGGGGCTCGCCGGCGGGGATAGGCCGTCTCCGCGAGCTCGCGGCAGCGCCCTACTGGGATCCGCCCGTGCCCCCCGAGGACGGCACGCTGTCCGACCTCGACCGGGCGGTCGACGTGCTGGTGGAGATGAAGAACGTCTCGGAGGTGGCGGTCGGGCTGGGCTATTCGGCGCTCGTGCTGCGCGACCAGGGCCTTGCCGCCGAGGTGCGCCACCTCGAGGACCGTCTCGACGAGATGAAGGACCGCCTCGAGCTGTGGGTCCTGCGTGCGGGTGTCGATCAACTCGACCCGTCGCCGTTGCGAGGGCTGCTGCACCTGTCCCAGGCCGCCGAGGACCTGGGCGACGCCGCGCAGCAGATGGTCTGGCTCATCGAGGAGCGCGAGGAGCTGCACCCGATCCTGCAGGTGGCGCTGGGCGACACCGACGAGGTCGTGGTGCGGGTCCCTGTGGCCGCGGGCTCCGAGGCCGACGGGGCCACCCTGGCCGCCCTCCAGCTCGACATCGAGCCCGGGTTCCACGTGCTGGCGGTGCGTCGAGGCGGGCGCTACCTCTACAGGCCCAGGGGTCCCGTTCGCCTCGAGCCCGGCGACGAGCTGATCGCGTCGGGTCCCGACGAGGGCCACGGGCTGCTGGCCGAGCGCTGCGGCTGGGACCTGCGCACCGACGAGGACTCGGGCCGGCATCGTCTCGAGGCGCGGCGCGAACCCGCAGCCGGCGTGAACGCGTAGGTCGCCGGTCGGTCAGACGTAGCCGCGGAGTCGCACGGCTGCGGCCACGCGGCGACACTCCGATGGCGTACGCGGCGAGGCGAAGCGGGACGTCGTTGGCCTCGGCGAAGTCGAGCGTGGCACGCGCCGCCGCACGAATGCGGGCCTCGAGCTCGTCGTCGAAGCGCTTCTGGGGCCAGGTGAACTGCTGGATGTTCTGGGTCCACTCGAAGTAGGAGCCGGTGACGCCACCGGCGTTGGCGAGGATGTCGGGGATCACGGCGATGCCACGCTCGGCCAGGCGCCGGTCGCCCGCCGGCGTGACCGGGTAGTTGGCCGCCTCGAGCACCGCCGCAGCCGAGACCTGGGACGCGTTGTCGCCGTCGATCACCTGCCCGAGCGCGGCCGGGACTAGCACGTCGCAGTCCACGGCCAGCAGCTCGGCGTTGGTGACCGCCTCGCCCTGGGGAGCCTCACCGAGCGGGGCCCCGGTCCGGGCGTGGGCGACGAGGGCGTCGACGTCGAGCCCGGAAGGGTCGTGGCGACCACCGGTCACGTCGCTGACCGCCACCACCCGCAGGCCCCGTGCGGCGGCGACGCGCGCGAACCAGGAACCCACGTTGCCGAAGCCCTGCACGGCGACGCGCCGCGCCGCGAGGTCCCAGCCGCGACGTTCGGCGTAGACCTCGAGCACCGCGAGACAGCCCCGTCCCGTGGCCGATTCACGCCCGGGCGCGCCGCCCAGCTCGACGGGCTTGCCCGTAACGATCGAGGGCGTGAACCCGTGGGTGGTGCCATACGCGTCCATCATCCAGGCCATGACCTGGGCGTCGGTGCCCATGTCGGGTGCCGGGATGTCGCGGTAGGGGCCCAGCACGTGCTGGATGCTCTGGGTGAAGCGCCGGGTCAGTCGCTGGAGCTCCGCAGCCGACAGGGCTGTGGCATCCACGGCGACGCCGCCCTTGGCCCCGCCGAAGGGCACGTCGACCAGTGCCGTCTTCCAGGTCATCAGCGAGGCCAGCGCTCGCACCTCGTCGAGATCGGCGCTGGGGTGGAAGCGCACCCCTCCCTTGTAGGGACCCCGCGCCCCGTTGTGCTGAACCCGGTAGCCACGCACGACCATGAGGTCGCCGTCGTCGAGGCGAACCGGGACCTGCACGGAGATCTCTCGGTAGCTCGACGCGAGCACCTCGTGCATCTCCTCGTCGATGCCGGCCAGGTCTCCGGCCTGCTCGAAGTACTCGATGACCGCCTCGTGGGCCGTGGGTGCCGACATCGCGAGAGGTTCAGCCCGCTTCGGTCGCCGGTGGCGTCGCCTGGGGTGCCCCGCCGCCTCCCACCAGCGCCGTGAGGGCCCCGGCGATGCCGGACAGCCCAGTGGGCACGATGATCTTGGTGCCCTGGCCCTCGGCCATGGCCGCGAGAGCCTCGAGGTACTCGATGGTGACCAGCCCGGCGTCGGGCCCGCCGTCGTGGATGGCCGTGTGGACGCTGCGGGTGGCGGCCGGCTCGCCGACGCCGAACACGGTCACCGCGGCCGCCCACGCCCACCGCCAGGTCTCCGGGGAATCCATCCCTCGTGGTCACCTCGTGCCGGTGCGGGGCCGTCCCGCCGCACGGACGCTACCGCCCGGCGTGCCGGTAGCGTGCTGCCGCATGGCCGATCGTTGCCTGCTGTGCGTACACGCCCACCCCGACGACGAGGCGTCCAAGGGCGCGGGGACCGTCGCCCGCTACCACGCCGAGGGCGTCCGTACCGTGCTGGTGTGCTGCACCGGGGGCGAGGCGGGCGACATCTTGAACCCGGCGATGGACCGCCCCGAGGTGCGCGCCGATCTCGCGGCGGTGCGGCGCGGCAAGCCTCGAGCGTTCGACGGCCATCATCGGCTACGACGAGGTGGTCCTGCTCGGCTACCGCGATTCGGGCATGCCCGACACCGAGGCCAACGCCCATCCCGATGCCTTCGCCAACGCACCGATGCAGGAGGCGGTGGCTCGTCTCGTCGAGGTCATCCGTCGGGAGCGTCCCCAGGTGCTGGTCACCTATCCCGACGACCAGAGCGGCTACCCTCACCCCGATCACCTTCGGGTGCACGACGTGAGCATCGTCGCGTTCGATGTGGCCGGCGACCCCGGATGGCACCCCGAGCTGGGGGCGGCCTGGGCGCCGTCGAAGCTCTACTACTCGGTCTGGTCGCTGAAGCGGTTCCGGGCGTTGCACGAGGCGTTCGTCGAGCGTGGCCTGGAGTCGCCCTTCAGCGCCGAGTGGTTCGAGCGGCCGTCGCAGGACCACCGCGTCACGACCTCGATCCAGCTGGGCGACCACGCGGGCGTGCGTTGGGACGCGCTCCTCGCTCACGAGACCCAGGTCGATCCCACCTCGCCGTTCTGGTTCGGCCTTCCCCGCGAGGTCGTCGTGCCCTTGCAGGGGGTCGACGACTACATCCTCGCCCGGAGCCGGGTCCCCACGTCGTCGCCCGAGTCCGACCTGTTCGCCGGCGTCGGTCCTTGACGTCTGCGCCCCTGGCGGTGATCGACGAAGCCTTCCTGGCCCGCCTGGTCCCGCCTGGAGCGTCGCTCCCCGAGGTGCCGGGGGCGACCGCGGTCGTGGGCTTCGCCGCGGCCGAGGCCCGCAGCGAGGTGCCGCCGCACCACCTCGAGCTCGTCGACGGTCGGCTCGTGGCGGCGGGGCTGGGTACGCACCCGGAGGTCACGTTGTCGGTGGTGCTGGCGGGGGCCGATCTGTGCAGCTGGTGGGCGGGGGAGATCCCGCTCGATGTCGCCTACATGCAGGGTCGTGCCAAGGTCACCGGCCGCACGGGCGTGCTGCTCGCCGTGCTCGAGGTGTGGCGCAGCGAGGCATGGGCCGGTCTCGTCGCCGGGGCGCGGGCCTGAGTCGAGGGCTCGGGGACCGGCGGGTCAGGCCGCCGGCTGGATGTCGAGCCGACCGCGGTGGTCGGTCGCCTCGCGGTCGGAGTAGTCGACCGGCGCAGTGTCGGGCACGATCAGCGTGAGGGTCTCGCCTGGTTGCAGGCGGGCGTCGAAGGCCACTCCATCGCCGGTGTCGGACGCGGTGATGGTGTGGGCCCGGGTGCCGTCGTTGGTGACCTCGATGACGTCGTCGACGCGCACCGAGAGACGCTGGGGGGAGAAGCCGTCTTCGTCGACGGTGAGGGCGTGGTCGGGTCGCAGGTCGATCTGGTCGAGGTCGGCCGCTGTCGGCGATCGCCGCTCGTCGTCGCAGGCGGCGCCGACCAACACGATCGCGGCGAGCGCGCAACCACCGATGACCCGCATGGGACCAGCCTGGCACGCGCCGGCACCGCCGCCCGGCCGAGGTGCCCTGGCCGGCCCGTCGCGCGGCTGGCGCAGTCAGCCGGCCCGTTGCAGGTCGCGCAGGGCCCGGTAGCCGATGAGGTGCACGCCGGCGCGCTCGACCAGGGCGCGCAGTGACCGGTCGAGCGCGACCAGGTCGTGGTCGTCGACCCGGGCGGGCCAGTCCGGCAGGGCGGCGCGCAGCTCGGGCGTGTCGATCGCGGGGTGGGCGTAGATCTCGGTGACGCCGGGCCGAAGGTCGCCGAGAACTCGCTCGATCGCGCGGCGGCTGCCCACGCCCCGCACGGTCACGAGGTGGTCCGGGAAGCGCACGCCCTCCTCCGCTGCGAGTCGCCGGAAAGGGAAGCCGATGGCTCGCTCGCTCGAGGCCCCCGAGAGCCTCAGGGGCAGTCCCATCTCGACTCCCAGCTCGAGGTAGGCGTCGAAGAACTCGGGCCGCAGCTGCAGCGCGCCCAGGTGGCTGTCGAGGTGGCTGACGTCGAAGCCCCAAAGGATCGCCCGTTCGACCTGGGCCCGCAGCTCCCGGCGCACCTCGTCGAGGTCGGCATGGTCCCAGAGGTCCTCGATGGTGCGCGGGAAGCCGCCGTCGCCGTCGAGCAGGGACGGAGCCTGGGTGATGGGGCCCCAGCGGAAGCCGTCGTGCTCGCTGTTGAGGGTGAGGTGCACGCCGACGTCCTCCCCCCGGTAGCGCCGGGCGGCGTCGCGCGACCAGGAGCAGGGGACCATGAGGCTGGCGCTGGTGGCCAGGCCGGACCGCAACGCCTCGTACACCCCGAGGTTGGCTGCGTGGCAGGAACCGAGATCGTCGCAGTTGACGATGAGGAGCCGGTCGCTGGGCCCGTACCCCAACTGCTCGGCGAGTCCGGCCTGCACTCCCGGCACGCTACCGCCGGTCGACGCCGCCGGAGTCGGCGCCGGTGTCGACGGTGACGTCGGCTCCGCCGCACGCGGCCCACAGCCCAGCGGAGGCCCGGCGGGCGATGGCCTCGGAGGCGCGCAGCTCGGCCGAACGGGTGGTGTTGGGCGGGTACGAGCGGGCGATGGCGAAGCCGTCGGCCACCAGGGACTCGTTGACCCACACTCCGTCGTCGAGGCGCACGACGTGCGCCAGCAGCCTCCCGTAGCGGTCACGGGCCTCCACGTCGCGCTCGAGGCGCACGCGGGTGCCCGGGGTGAGCAGCTCGGCCGTGCGCGCGGAGGCCTCGTGGCCGAAGCACTCCACGGGTCGGTCGGGCGACACCGTCTCGGGCGTGTCGATCCCGATGAGTCGCACCCTCTCGACGTGACCGTTCAGGCGGACGTCGACGGTGTCGCCGTCCACGGCCCGGACAACGGTGCCCTCGCCCGGGGCCGTGGCCGGCCGGTGGGTCTCCCCGCAGGCCGTGACCGAGACGCCGGCGCCCAGCGCGACCAGCCACAACGATGCGAAGGCGAGACCACGGCGCACGGGCGACTACCTCACGGTTGCAGGCGGGGCGGCGGCGGGGCGGGGAGGGCCCGAGTGCTCTCGCCGAGGCTAGGGCCGCTCAGGCGGCCTGGCGCGAGGGGTTCGGTCCGCCCTGCGCCGGTGCCTCCCGGCGCAGGGCGGCCTCCCGGCCTGCGCGCAGGGCAGCCCGAGCCTCGGCCAGACCCCGGCGACCGACGGCACGGACCTCGTCGTCGAGCTTCCACGGATAGGACGAGTCCCCGGGGGAGAAGATCGTGAGCTGTCCCATGGCCACAGTGAACTCGGAGGCTGTGACAGGAATTCGGGCGCTCGCGCTGCGACCGCCGGGGCCCATACGCCCGACGACGCCGGGTCGCCGGGCAAGAGCACTAGCCTGGGCCCGATGACGCAGCTCCGGGACACGACGGACGTCGCCGGCGACGACTCGATCGGCGACGACGCGATCGGCGACGCCGTGCGACTGATCGACAAGAGCCTCTCCGAGGCTCCTGCACCGCGAGCTCGTCTCCACCGACGAGATGTCGAACCTCCTGCTCGACGTGCGCACCGCGCTCACCGCCGACCAGAGCCACCACGAGCCCGAGTCCGAGTCCACGCCCGTCGGCGCCTGAGTCGCTGCGCCGACGCGGGCCGGCCTCGCAGCGGCCGACCGGGGTTCAGCGAGGTAGACGGGTGGCCTTGAACTCGTTCAGCTCGCTCCAGTTCTCGACCATGTCCACGACCCGCTCGATGCTGGCCCGGGCCTGATAGGGCGAGGTCACCCGGTCCATGAGCCGCACGAACACAGCGCGGCCGCCAGCGATGAAGGTCGGCACACCCCAGGCGCCGTGATCGGAGACAGCCGCCTCGTGCTCGCTGCGCACCTGGTCGAGCACGGCACCGGCGCCCACCCGCTCGAGGACCGGACCGGGCTCGACCCCGTTGTTGCGCAGCACCTCGGCCACCGCCTCCTCGTCGGTCAGCTTGCGACCCTCGTCGTGGCGCAGGGCGAACATGGCGCGGTGGACGGCTCCGAAGCGCTCGGGGTGCTCGTCTCGCACCACCGTGCCGACCTGGAGGGCGAACAGTCCCGAGTCGTCGCCGGGTCGATCCCAGATGTCGGGCTCGCCTTCGGCCACGTGCAGCTGGCCCAGCGACAACGGGACGAAGCCGACCTGCCAGTCGGCGCCGGCCTCGAGCCCGGCGACCACCTGCTCGTGCGCGTTGCGGGCGAAGGGGCAGCGATAGTCCCATGTGACCGAGAAGCTGACCATGTGAGGTGCAACCGGCAGCGCCGAACTCGCATTCCTAGGGCGCGGGCCACATCCGGTTGGCGGCCGCTCCCAGTGCGGCCCCCAGCACCGCACCGGCGAGGACGTCGGACGCGTGGTGCATCTTGACGTGGACGCGGCTGACGGCCACCACCGAGGCCAACGCGTAGTAGGCGGGCCGCAGCCGGGGGTCGACCGCCGACAGGACCGCCGCCGCGGTGAAGGCGGAGCTGGCGTGGCCGGACGGGAAGCTGCTGGTCGTGGGGGTCCGCACCCTGTGGGGCCGGGGACGCTCGTCCTCCCACACGGGTCGGTGGCGCCGAAACATGGACTTCACCGCACCGTTCACCAGGGCGGACTCGAGTCCCAGGATCGTCGCCGTGCGCACGGCCAGCGCCGGATCGCCGTGGTGGCGCAGGGCCTGGGTGACCCCGAGGACGTGCCACACGAGGGAGTGGTCCCCGACCTCGGACGCCGCGTACATCAGTCGGTCCAGGCCACGGTTCCCCCGCCGTCGCTCCACGCTCGCGTCGACCGCCGCGTCGGCGCGGATCACCCGCTCGCGGAGGCGTTCGAAGGAACCCACGTGGATCAGGCGAGCGCGCCGGTGGTGCTCGGGCTGCCTGCGAGCAGCACGGGAGCCGGCAGCCCCCCGGCCTCGGCCAGCCGGGCCGAGGGTGCCTGGGCGGGGTCGCCGCCCCACGCCGGGCACCACTCGCGAAAGGCGCACCAGTTGCACAACGACGACGGGTTCGGCCGGAAGTCCTCGCGTTCGCAGGCCCGCCCCACGGCAGCCCATATGGCGCCGAGGCGTTGGCGCACCCCTCGGGTGGAACGCTCGGTGGGCTCGGTGGTGATCCGCACCGGATCAGCCAGGTGCAACAGCTGCACCCGGGTCGGCCGGACACCGAGGACCTGTTCGCACAGCAACGAGTAGAAGGCGACTCCGCCCAGGCGCTTCTGCTCGTGGGCGACGCCGGGAGCGCGGCCGGTCTTGTAGTCGGTGACCACGAGCGCCCCGGACCCATCGAGCTCGAGCCGGTCGATGACGCCCCTCAGCATCACCCCGTCGACCTCGGCCTCGAGGCGCAGCTCCAAGCCGATCGGGTGGACCGTGGCCGGATCCTCCAGCGCGAAGTAGCCGTCGAGGAGTCGCTCCGAGTCGGCGCGCAGTTCCGCCTGGGCCTCCTCGTCGAGGCCGAGGCCGACGAAGCTCGGGATGCGACGCGTGCGACTCCAGTGCCTCGGACAAGCAGGCGCTGGCGCGGGAGCGGGAGCGCTCGCGAGGCGCCAGGTCGAGCAGGCGCTGCAGCGCGGCGTGCACGATCGTGCCGCGGGTGGCGGCCACCGACGGTGGCTCGGGTACCCGCTCGATGGCCGAGAAGCGGAAGGCGAGCCCGCAATCGGTGAACGTGGTCACCTTCGACGGCGACAGCGTGGTCGGCAGGGGAAGGGCCATGAGGTCGATGGTACGCAGGGGGTGCGTCAGGTCTGAGGCATCGTCGTCGGCGCCGGTGCCACCGCCAGGCCGAAGCCGGTCACCGCCCGGGCGACGTGGCCGGCGAGCAGGCGTGGCGCCTCGAGGGGCCCGAAGTGGCCGACGCCCTCGACCCGGTCGACCGTGCCCAACGCCGCGCGCGCCGCGACCTGCGGGGCGAAGCCACCAGGTCCAACGGCGTCGTCGCCTGCTGCTATGACCAGCGGGCAGCGCAGCTCGCCCAGCCGATCGAAGGCGTCGTGACCGCCGGCCCCGGCGAAGGTCGCGGCTTCGTGCTCGGGTCGACAGCGCAGCTCGACGCCGTGCTCGGTGGTCTCGAAGCCGTGACGGACATAGGCCCACAGGGCGTCGGCCCTGAGGCGGTCGAGGGGCGGCTTGCCGGCGTAGTTCGCGAGTGCCGCGGCGGGCGAGTCGAAGGTCGGACGGCGGCGGGCTGCTCCCAGCGCCAGCGGGTTGTCGGCAGGCGCAGCAGCGCCGTCGCGGCCCGTGCCCGAGCCGAACGGCGGCGAGATGATCGGCTCGAACAGCCAGAGGCCCGCGAAGGTACCGGGCCGCTCCAGCTCGGCCAGGGCGAGCGCGGCTCCACCCATGGAGTGGCCCAGGCCCACGGTCCGCCCGGTGGGCAGCCCCAGGGCGTCGACCGCACCGAGCACGTCGAGCGCGAAGCCGTGCCAGTCGATGCGCCCGTCGACCACCACGGGCGCGTCGCTCCGGCCGTGACCCCGGTGGTCCAGCGCCCAACCCCGCAACCGCCCGCCCAGCTCGGCGATCAAGGGGGCCCACACACCACCGTGGAACCCGGTGGCGTGGCAGCACAACGCCACCGGGGAGCCGGGGTCGCCGCCGAGGTCGTGGACCCAGACATCGGCGCCGTCGGAGGTGCGGGCGGTGCGCCCGGCCGGCGCGTCGGGGGCAGAAGGGGCCATGGCGCATCCTGGCCTCGACCGGTCGGGGGGAGCGAACCCGCTTCCGGGGGCGCACGGGGCGAGCGGGGCGAGCGCAGCGAGCGCAGGTCGCCACCGGGGCTAGCGTCCGCCGATGGCCCCCGATCCGACCGCCGAGGGTCCGTCTCGCGCAGACTGCGACCGGGCTGCGGTGCTCGCCGCCAACGAGGCGTTCTACACGGCGTTCGAGGATCGGGACCTCGACGCCATGTCCGACATCTGGGTCCACGGTGCAGCCGTGTCGTGCACCCACCCCGGGTGGCGGACGCTGCACGGGTGGCCGGCGGTGGCGGGCTCGTGGTTCGCGCTGTTCGGGGGGCCGGGGCCGCTGCAGTTCATCCTCACCGAGGTCCAGGCCCACGTGGAGGCCGACCTGGCCTGGGTGCACGTCGACGAGAACCTCATCGGCGACGGCGTGGGCGGCACCGTCGCCGCGCTGAACGTGTTCCGGCGCACGCCGTCGGGCTGGAAGCTCGTCGTGCACCACGGCAGCCCGGTCGCCGAGCGGGTCTGAGCCGACCCACCCGCGGCTTCGCCTTCGCTGCGGCCATCGGGCGCGCGAGACTGACCAGACCCTCGCCGGGCCGAGGGAACGAGGGGGAGCCATGAGCAGCGACGTGGTGGTTCTGACCGACGACGAGGCCTTGGCCGACGTGGTCGCTCCCCAGGTCACCAACCTCGGTCGCTCCTGTCGCTGGGTGCCCCGCAGCGCCGACGTGGCGGATGCGTTGGGCAGCGCCGCAGGCATCGAGGCCGCCGTGGTCGACCTGGCCATGGCCGGGGGCACCGAACTGGTCGCGCAGCTCGTCGACGCCGGCGCGTCCGTGGTCGCCATCGCGCCCGACGGCCGGGCCGCCGATGCCGTGCGCGAGCGCGCCCGGGCGGCCGAGGTCGTGGTGGAGCCGTTCAGCATCGTCGAGTTGGTCGAGGCCCTGCGCTCCCTCGACCCTCACCCGCTCGACTCGGCCGCGGGCTCGGGCGGGCGGGCGGCCGTGATCGACCTGCGGCGCGCCGCAGCCGACCACCGTCCCTGGTGGGCCACCCGCTGAACCGGTCGAGCTCTGGCATCCTGTGCAGGTGCCCGGGGTCGAGCCGTTCGTCGAGCGCGCCGGGCGCGTCCGCAGGGCCATGGCGGACCGTGGCGTCGACGTCGTGCTCCTCTCGGTCGGACCCGATCTGCCCTACCTGACCGGCTACGAGGCCATGCCGCTCGAGCGGCTGACCATGCTCGTGCTGCCCGTCGACTCCCCGGCCACGCTGGTGGTCCCGTTGCTCGAGGCGCCCCGGGTCCGCCCCCGCGACGACGTGTTCGCCCTGCGGCCCTGGACAGAGACCGAGGATCCGCTGGACATGGTCGCCGGTCTGGTCGGTGCCGCCCGGTCCATCGCCATCGGTGATCGCACCTGGGCCCGCTTCGTGATCGACCTGCAGCGGGCGCTGCCCGCAGCGAGGTGGTCGCGTGCCTCCGACGTCGTCGGCCCCGTGCGCGCCCGCAAGGATCGGGCCGAGGTCGCTGCACTGCGCCGGGCCGCCGATGCCGCCGACCGGGTCGCGGCCCAGCTCCAGGCCGGCGAGATCGAGCTCGCCGGACGCAGCGAGGCGCAGGTCTCGGCCGAGATCGGCCGGCGCCTGCTCGCCGAGGGCCACCAGCGGGTCAACTTCGCCATCGTCGCCGCCGGCGCCAACGCTGCCAGCCCGCACCACGACCCTGGCGAGCGTGTCGTCCAGCCCGGCGACGTCGTGCTTTGCGACTTCGGTGGGACCATGCCGGGCCCGGACGGGGTCGGGTACTGCTCGGACATCACCCGCTGCGTGTCACTGGGTCAACCCGCCGCAGAGGTCGCCGAGGCCTACGAGGTGCTCATGGGAGCCCAACGCGCCGCGGTCGCCGCTGCCACCGTCGGCACGCCGTGCGAGCGGGTCGACGCGGTGGCACGGGCCCTCATTGCCGAGGCCGGGTTCGGGGACCGGTTCATCCATCGCACCGGCCACGGCATCGGCATCGAGGAGCACGAGGACCCCTATGTGGTGGCCGGCAACGCCACCGTGCTCGAGGCGGGCCACGCGTTCTCCGTCGAGCCCGGGATCTACGTGCCCGGCCGGTTCGGGTTGCGTCTCGAGGACATCGTCGTGGCCGCCGAAGCCGGACCCGACGAGCTCAACCGTGCCGACCACGCCCTCGTCGTGCTCTGACCCCGTCAGCGCCGGCCCGGCCCCCTCGGATCGCGCGACACTCGGCGCCGCAGGTGGGACCGACCGCCGGGGGGCCGCGTGGTGACGCCGGGCGACAAGACCAACGCAGGCGCGCATGGCTGAGGTGCTGCCGGCAGCGCTCGGCGTCGCGGCCAGCCCCGTGCCGATCGTGGCCGTGATCCTGCTGCTGGGGCGCCCCCTCGCCCGGGGTCCCGGCCGGGCGTTCGCCCTCGGGTGGGTCGTCGCCCTGGCCGTGCTGACCGCGATCCTGGTCGCATCCGCCGGCGAGGAGGGGACCACGACCACCTCGGGCCCGTTCGGGCCCGGGCCCCAGGTGGTCGTGGGCGCGGCTCTCGTCGCCCTGGCCGGCTGGCAGTGGCTAAGTCGTCCCCGCGCCGGGGAGTCGCCGCTGCCGGCGCGCTGGTTGGAGGTCGTGGACCGCCTCGGTGTCGTGCGCAGTACCGCCCTCGGGATCGCGTTGTGCTGCGTGAACCCGAAGAACCTCGCCCTGACCGCTGCCGTGGGCTCCTCGATCGGGCACAGCGGCCGTGGTGGCGTGGGCACCCTGGCGCTCGCGGTCGTCTTCGTCGTGGTCGGGTCGGCCAGCGTGGCGGGACCGGCACTGTGGTACTCGCTCGCCCCCGGCCGGGCCACCCGGCCGCTGCAGGCGCTGCGGAGGCTGCTCGACGCCCACGGCGCGGCCGTGACCGTTGCCGTCGCGGCCCTGGTCGGGGCCCGGCTGCTCGGTGAGGGCATCGGCGGGCTCTGAGACCGTGCCCGTCGGCGGCCCCTAGGCTGCCTCCCTCGTGATCCGCCTCGATGCCGCGACGGTGTTGTTGCAGTGGGCGACGGGCGGCCTGATCTTCGGGTGGGTCACCACACGCCGACGTGAGGTGAGCCTCGGCTACGGGTGGCTCGTGCGCAGCACCTACCTGGTGATGCTCGCCGCCTCGGTGGCGGTCGGCTCGGCGGTGGACGACGTCGTCGTCGGGCGCGAAGGAGCCTCCATCGCCGCCGGCGTGGCCACGGTGACCGCCCTGGCTGCCTCGGTGCTGCGCCGACGGGCCGGCGTGGCGGGCGACCGGGCCCGGCGCGAGCGTGCCAGCGCCCGGGTCGAGGCCATGACGGGCATCGAGCGCCGCCACGACGAGGCCGAGCCCGTCGGCGCCGAGTTCCCTCCGGTGCTCGACCTGTTGGCTCCCGCGCTCGGGCTGGTGGGCCTGGTGGCGGCGGGGATCGACGCCGGGGACCCTGCATTGCTGGCCGTGCTGCGCACCCTGATCGGCGCAGCGTTCCTCGGCTCGATCAGCGACGCCATGCTGCTGGGTCACTGGTACCTCGTGCAGCCGGGCCTGCCCCGGGCCCCGCTGCTCGAGCTGGTGCGCTGGGTGGGGCTGATCTGGCCGGCGGAGGTGGCGGTGCTCATCTGGCCGACCGGCATGTTCTCGGTGTTCTCCGGGAGCATCGACGACGGCTACGGCGGCATGCTGGGCTGGTTCTGGGCGGCCTGCGCGATCGGGACCATCGCCCTGGTGGGGGTCACGCGCGCCGCGCTGCGCGAACGCCAGTACGCAGCGGTGATGGCTGCCACAGGCCTGCTGTACCTGGCCATCCTCACCGCCTTCGGCACGGATCTGGTCGCCCGGGCGACGCTGGCCGGATGAGGCCCGGGGTTGTCCCGGGGGCCTTCGCGGGGAACACTCGGACCATGCCCAGGGCCATGTGGAGCGGGGCGATCAGCTTCGGGATGGTCAACATCCCGATCAAGCTGTTCACCGCGGTCTCGCGCAAGTCGGTGCACTTCAACCAGCTCGATGCGCGCAGCGGTGCGCGGATCCGCTACCAGAAGATCTCCGAGATCGACTCGGAGCCGGTGCCCGCGGAGCAGATCGTGAAGGGCTACGAGCTGCCCAGCGGCGAGTACGTGACGGTCGACGACGACGAACTGGCCGCGCTGGACCCCGAGGCGTCGCGCACGATCGACATCGAGCAGTTCATCGACCTCGACGAGATCGACCCGCTGTTCTACGACGCCGCGTACTACGTCGCTCCCGACAAGGCGACCCTCAAGCCCTACGCGCTGCTCGTGCAGGCGATGGAGGAGTCGGAAAAGGTGGCGATCGCCCGGTTCGTCATGCGCTCCAAGCAGTACCTGTGCGCGATCCGCGCCAAGGACGGAGCGCTCGTGCTGTCGACGATGGTCTACGCCGACGAGATCAACTCGCCCGAGGACATCCCCGAGATCCAAGGGGCCGGCCAGGTCGAGCTGTCGGCCAAGGAGCGCAAGATGGCCGCCCAACTGGTGGCCTCGCTGTCGGAGCCCTTCGAACCCGCCAGCTTCGAGGACACCCACCGGGCGAAGGTCCTCGACCTGGTCGAGGCCAAGGCGTCGGGCCGGGAGCTGGTCGCGCCGCCGGCGTCCATCGAGGACGACTCGGTCATCGACCTCATGGCCGCCCTCGAGGCATCCGTCGCGCAGGCTCGCAAGGCCCGCTCCCGTCACCCCTCCGGCGGGCCCGGGTCGGCGTCGCAACCCGCGGCCCACGGCGGGTCGGCGAGCGTCGCCGATGCCTCAACGAGCGCCTCCGGGCAGGGGGCCCGCGCCGGCAAGTCCCGGCGAGCCCGCAAGTCGGCCTGAGGCGTCGGGGTTTGGCCGGCTCGCCGCGGTCCCGCCGAACGAGCACCCGGGTCACGATCGAGGGCCGCTCCCTGGAGCTGTCCAACCTCGACAAGGTCCTCTACCCCTCGACCCACACCACCAAGGCCGAGGTCATCGACTACTACGTGCGCGTGGCACCGGCGATGCTGGACCACATCGCCGACCGGGGCGTGACCCTGCGGCGCTATCCAGACGGGGTCGACGGGCCGTCCTTCTTCGAGAAGCGCTGCCCTTCTCACCGACCCGACTGGGTCGGCACCTTCGCCGGTCCCGGTGACCGCAACGGCACCATCGGCTACTGCGTGCTGGACTCGACCGCCGCGCTCGCCTGGGCGGCGAACCTGGCCGCACTGGAGATCCACGCGCCCATGGCGCGCGGCGACGACATCGAGTCGCCCTCCATGTGCGTGTTCGACCTCGACCCCGGACCGGGCACGGGCATCCCCGAGTGCGCGGACCTCGCGTTGCGCATCCGTGAACTGCTCCACCACCTCGCCGGGCTGGTGTGCTTTCCGAAGACGTCGGGCTCCAAGGGCCTGCAGTGCTACGTGCCGCTCAACGAGCCCCACACCCACGAGCAGTGCGCCGACTTCGCGCTGGCCGTCGCCCGCGTCCTCGAGCGCGACGACCCCTCCGGGGTGACGTCGAACATGGCCAAGGCCCAGCGCACCGGCCGGGTGTTCGTCGACTGGAGCCAGAACGCCAGGCACAAGACGACCGTTGCGCCGTACTCGCTACGGGCGCGGCCCGCTCCGACGGTCTCGACGCCGGTCGGCTGGGACGAGGTCGAAGCCGCGGCCGGCGGCGCTGACCTTTCCTTCACGGCCGTCGAGGTGCTCCAGCGAGTCGCCGAGCGCGGGGACGTGTTCGCCGAGACCCTCACCGTGCGCCAGAAGCTGCCGGCCAACTCGGGCGCAACGGGCACGACCCGGTAGCCCCTGGGCCCGAACACCTGCAAGAGCAGGCCGGATCCCCACGCGATGGTCATCCATTCGCGATGCTTTGCGCGGCAACGCTCGTTGCCGAACCCCCGCACACGGAGGAACAGATGAACCGACGCGAGCTCGTCAAGGCGATCGCCGCGCACACCGGCGTCGAGGCCAAGCAGGTCGATGCCGTGGTCAAGGGCTTCACCGAGGTCACCACCGCGGTCGTCGCCAAGGGCGAGCCGGTCGCCATCACCGGATTCGCCAAGTTCGCCAAGCGTGAGCTGCCGGCGAGGATGGGCCGCAACCCGGCCACCGGCGCGGCGATCCGCATCAAGGCCTCCAAGAAGGCCCGGATCACCCCGCTCAAGGCGTTCAAGGACGCCGTGACGACGCCTTCGGCTGCTCCGAAGCTGGCTCGTGGCGTGTGGCCACCGGCAGCGGTGCCGGCGAAGGCGCCGACGGCGAAGGGTCCGGCCCGCAAGGCGCCTGCCAGCAAGGCCGCCGTGTCGAAGACCGCTGCGACCCGCAAGGCGCCTGCGGCCAAGGCCGGCGCCACGAAGGCGACGACCCGCAAGGCGCCTGCGGCCAAGGCCGGCGCCCGCAAGGCCACCAGCACCAAGGCTCCGGCGAAGCGGGCCACCAAGCGCTGAGCTTCGCGCCCGCCGCCCGGGCCCCGGCCGCGAGCCGGGGCCCGGGGGGCGGTCGCGGGGCTCAGCGGGCCACGAAGTACTTGGCCCGGGGGTGGTGGCAGATGAGGGCCGAGGTCGTCTGCTCGGGCTGGAACTGGAAGCCGGTGTCCTCGTCGCAGGTGACCCCGATGCGGTCCCCGCCGAGCAGGTCGAGGACCGTGGCGTTGTCCTCGAGGTCCGGGCAGGCCGGATAGCCCCACGAGTACCGCCCTCCCCGGTACTGCTGACGGAACAGGCCTCCCAGGCTGGGACCGTCCTCGGCGGCGATGCCGAGCTCCTCGCGGACGCGTCGGTGCCAGAGCTCGGCGAGCGCCTCGGCCATCTCCACGCCGAGCCCGTGCAGCATCAGGTAATCCTGGTAGTGGTCCGCGGCGAAGAGCTCGGCCGTCGCGTCCGACACTGCGGCACCCATCGTCACCACGTGGAACGCGGCCACGTCGGGCACGTCGGAGTCCTCGGGGCGGAAGAAGTCGGCGATGCACAGGTACGGGTGGGTCGACTGCCGCGGGAAGCCGAACCGTGCCCGTTCGGTTCGACGCTCCGGCCCGTCCCAGATCACCAGCTCGTCACCGCGGGCGTTGGCGGGGAAGTAGCCGTAGGCAACCTGGGGCACGAGCAGGCCCTGTGCCTTGGCCGAAGCCAGCTCGGCCCGTAGGCGGGGGCGCAGCCGAGCCTTGAAACCGGCGTCGTCCTCGCCGGGGTCGGGGCGAAACTGCCACTGGTTGCGGAACAGCGCCGTCTCGTTCACGTACGAGGCGACCTCGTCCACGGCGATCCCCTTGACGACCCGGGATCCCCAGAACGGCGGGGTCGGGACCGTCACGTCGAGCGCCACCTCGGGCGAACGCGACGGTCGCTGGTCGTCGGGCCCGCCCGGACCGCCCTGCTCGGACGACGGCGGCGCGAAGCGGCCGCGCAGGGTCATGGACCTGTCGAGGGGCACCCGGCCCCAGTCGTCGTCGCTGTGCTCACCCCGGTCGATCGCTCCGAGCCGCTCCATCACCTCGAGGCCCTCGAAGGCATCCCGGCCGTAGAACAGGCGCCCCTCGTACACCTCGCGCAGGTCGCGCTCGACGTAGGTGCGGGTCAGCGCCGCCCCGCCGAGCACCACGGGGATGTCGGCCAGGCCCCGTCGGTTCAGCTCCTCCAGGTTCTCTCGCATGACCAGGGTGGACTTGACCAGCAGACCGCTCATGCCGATCGCACCGGCGTCGACCTCGGTGGCCTTGGCGATCATCACCGACACCGGCACCTTGATCCCGAGGTTGTGTACCTCGTAGCCGTTGTTGGTCAGGATGATGTCGACGAGGTTCTTGCCGATGTCGTGGACGTCGCCCTTCACCGTGGCCAGCACGATCCGGCCCTTGGTGGCACTGGCTCCCACGGACTCCATGTGCGGTTCGAGGTGGGCGACGGCAGCCTTCATCGTCTCGGCGGACTGCAGCACGAAGGGGAGCTGCATCTCGCCGCGACCGAACAGGTCGCCCACCACCTTCATCCCCTCGAGCAGCACGTCGTTGATGATCGTCAGTGGCGCCGTCCCGGCGCCCAGGGCCTCGTCGAGGTCGGCGGCCAGGCCGTCGCGGTCGCCCTCCACGATGCGGGTGGAGAGCCGCCGCTCGACGGGCCAGCCCGAGCGGTCCTCGCGCTCGACGGCACCGGCAGTCACACCCTCGAACATCGACAGCAGCGCGGCGAGGGGGTCGTAGCCGGGGCGACGGCGGTCGTGGATCAGGTCCGAGCAGGCCTGCCTGACGTCGTCGGGGATGCGGGCCAGCGGCACGATGCGCGCCGCGTGCACGATGGCGGAGTCGAGCCCGGCCTCGACGCACTCGTGCAGGAAGACCGAGTTGAGGGCGTGGCGCGCCGCAGGGGCCAGGCCGAAGCTGACGTTCGAGAGCCCCAGCGTGGTGAAGGTGCCGGGCAGCTCGGACTTGATCAGCCGGATCCCCTCGATCGTCTCGATGCCGTCGCGGCGCGACTCCTCCATCCCGGTGGCCAGCGTGAGCGCCAACGGGTCGAAGAACAGGTCGCTGGGTTCGAGCCCGTAACGCTCCACCGCGAGGTCGTGGATGGCGCGCGCCGCGCGCAGCTTCCACTCGGCCGTGCGGGCCTGACCGGCCTCGTCGATGCAGGTGCACACCACTGCGGCCCCGTACTCCGCGGCCAGGGACAGGAAGCGGTCGAGGCGGGTGCCGGCCTCCGACCCGTCCTCGAGGTTGACCGAGTTGACGATGGCCCTTCCGCCGATGTGGGTCAGCGCCACCTCGACCACATCGGGCTCGGTCGAGTCGATCATGAGCGGGACGGTCGCCTGGGTCGCGAACCGTGAGGTGATCTCGGCCATGTCGGCGGTGCCGTCGCGACCCACGTAGTCGACGCAGACGTCGAGCACGTGTGCTCCTTCGCGCTCCTGCTCGCGCGCCATCTGCACGCAGGTGTCCCAGTCCCCCTCGAGCATCGCCTCGCGGAAGCGCTTCGACCCGTTGGCGTTGGTGCGCTCGCCGATCGACAGGTAGGTCAGGTCCTGGGCGAAGGGCGTGAAGCCGTACATGGAGGTGGCGCCCGGCTCGTGCTCCACGACACGCCTGGCGGGTTCGAGGCCGTCCATGGCCTCGACCAGCGCGCCGATGTGGGCCACCGTGGTGCCGCAGCACCCTCCCACCACCGACACGCCGTACTCGGTGACGAACCGGACCTGGTGCTCGGCGAGCTGGTCGGGCGTGAGGTCGTAGTGCATCGCGCCGTCGACCACCGAGGGCAGCCCCGCGTTGGGCAGGCAAGCGATGGGCATGCGCGAGTGGCGCGAGAGGTACCGCAGGTGCTCGGACATCTCGCCGGGCCCGGTTGCGCAGTTGAGGCCGATCACGTCGGGGTGCACGGCGTCGAGCGCCGCCAGGGCCGCGGCGATCTCGGTCCCGGGCAGCATGGTGCCGGTCAGCTCCATGGTCACCTGCACCTGCAGGGGCACCCGGCGCCCGACGGCTGCCATCGCCCGGCGTGCGCCCACGATCGCCGCCTTGGCCCCCAGCAGGTCGAACTGGGTCTCGACCAGCAGCAGGTCGACGCCGCCCTCGAGCAGGCCGGAGCACTGCACCTCGTAGGCATCACGCAGCTCGGCGAAGCCGATCTGGCCCAGCGACGCGAACTTGGTGCCCGGACCGATCGAGCCGGCCACGAAGCGCCGGCGGTCCGGGCGGCTGTGGTCGTGGGCGACCTCTCGGGCGATGCGCGCCGCGGCGAGGTTGAGCTCGTGACTGCGCTCGGCCAGCCCGTACTCGCCGAGGGGCACGGCGAACGATCCGAAGCTGGCCGTCTCGACCACGTCGACCCCCACGGACAGGAACGCGTCGTGCATGGCGGCGATCACGTCGGGCCGGGTCACGGTGAGCAGCTCGTTGCACCCCTCGAGGTCCTCGCCGCCGAAGTCGTCGGCGCTGAGGCCCAGCGTCTGCACGTAGGTGCCGAAGGCGCCGTCGTAGACCACGACGCGCTCCGCGACCAGGTCGAGGTAGCCGTTGGCGGGCATGGTCGACGAAGGCTACCGGTGGGCGCCCTACCATCGATCCGTGACCAGGCTGTGGACCGGCGCCGGCGACGATGGCACGACCGGGCTGCTCTTCGGGGGACGCGTGCCCAAGGCATCGCCCCGCCCCGACGCGCTCGGCGCCGCCGACGAGGCCCAGGCGGCCATCGGGGCCGCCCGCGCCGAGGTCGAGCGCGGGGGCGAGCTCGACGCTTGGCTGGTGCAGGTCGAGCGCGACCTGTGGGTGCTCATGGCCGAACTGGCGACCGAGCCCGACAAGCGTTCCAAGCTCGTCGCGGGATCCTCGTCGGTGACCCCCGCGATGCTCGAGGGCCTCGAAGATGTGATCGGGGTCGTCGGCGGGCGCTTCGAGGCGCCGGCGGAGTTCGTCGTCCCCGGCCAGGATCGGTGCTCCGCAGCGCTCGACGTGGCCCGCACCGTGGTGCGCCGCGCCGAGCGGGCGGCCTCGGTCGTCGTCGAGCCGGGCTCGATCGTGGTGCCCTACCTGAACCGCCTGTCGTCTCTGCTGTGGACCCTCGCCCGCTGGGTCGAGGGGGATCCGCTGACCGCCCGGGGCCGCTGAGCAGCCCCGGGTCCAACCTTGCGCGCCACCGCGCGCCGGGCGGTCCGTCGTCGAGGAGGACTCCGTGCCCATAACCGTGAACGCCGCCCGCACCGTGCCCGACGGCGTCGACGCGCTCGCCGTGGGGATACCCAGGGGTGAGGGCTTCGACGATGCCGTTCGCGCCGCCGGTGCCGACCCCGACTTCGCACGCGCCGAGGGCTTCGAGGGCAAGCCCGCCGAGCTGTGCTCCGTGCCAGGGACCCGGGGGGGCACCACGTACCTGGTCGGGTTGGGCGCGCCCGAGGCGATCGACCTCGAAGTACTGCGCCGGGCCAGCGGCGCTGTGGCCCGCGCCGCGTGGCGCCACGCGGCGCTGGCGGTGGAGCTCACCGCCGTCGCGCCCGACACGTTGGCTGCTGCGGCGCTGGCCGGTGCCGTGGCCGAAGGTGTGCTGCTGGGCTCCTACCGGTACGTGGCCCACAAGTCCGAGCCACTTGCCTGCGCGTTGGCGACGGTGACCGTGGTGGGCTCGACAGGCAAGCGAGTCGACGCCGCGCTGGCGCGCGCCGCCGTCGTCGCCGGAGCCACCAACCGGGCGCGCGACCTGGTCAACGAGCCGGGCGGCTCGCTCACCCCCGAGCGATTGGCCGCAGAGGCGGTGGCGTGGGGTGAGGAGGCCGGCTTCTCGGTGCAGGTGTGGGACAGGCGACGCATCGAGGCCGAGCGGTTGGGCGGGCTGCTCGGCGTGAACAGGGGATCCTCGCTCGAGCCACGCTTCCTGCTGGTGAGCCACGAGCCCGAGCGGGCTCGGGGGACGGTTGCCCTGGTGGGCAAGGGGATCACCTTCGACTCGGGCGGGTTGTCGATCAAGTCGGCCGAGGGGATGATCGGCATGAAGGGCGACATGGGCGGGGCAGCGGCAGTGCTCGGCGCGGTGGCGGCCGCCGCCCGGCTGGAGCTGCGCACCCGGGTGCTGGGGTTCGTGCCGGTCACCGACAACATGACGGGCCCGGACGCCACCCGGGTCGGAGACGTGCTCACGATCCGCAACGGTCGCACCGTCGAGGTGCTCAACACCGACGCCGAGGGGCGCCTGATCCTCGCCGACGGCCTCTCGCTCGCGACCGAGGCCGGTCCCGACGCGATCGTGGATCTGGCCACCCTCACCGGAGCGTGCATGGTGGCGCTGGGGGAGCGCACCGCGGGCCTGATGGGCAACCACCCGGGCTGGACCGACCAGGTCGTGGCCGCGGCAGCGGCCGCCGGCGAGCCGGTGTGGCCCCTGCCACTACCGGCGCACCTGCGCGCCAAGCTCGACAGCGAGGTGGCCGACATGAAGAACGTGGGCGACCGCTACGGTGGGGCGTTGACGGCGGGGCTCTTCCTCGCAGAGTTCGTCGGCGAGGGCCTGCCCTGGGTCCACCTGGACATCGCCGGGCCGTCCTACGCGAGCGAGCCCGACGGGGAGCTGCCCCGGCACGGCACCGGCTTCGGCGTGCGCACACTGGTGGCGCTGCTCGACGGCTTCCGCCGCCCGGCCCGATCCTCCTGAGAGCGGCGCGCTCAGGCGGCCCCGGGCTCGACGCGCGAGCCCGGGTTGCCTGCGCCACCGGCGGGAGCGGCGTGCTCGGCCGCCGCCCAGCGCGCGGCATCGTGGGCCATGGCGGGGTGGAACCTCCAGCGGTGCAGTTGCGCCTCGATGGCCTCGACGTCCTCGCCCAGCTGGGCGAGTGAGAGCGCCAGCGCCCGGGCGCGCTGGCGCAGCGCCGCTGCCCCCAGCCCATTCGCCTCCGGCTGGGGGGCTCCCACCGCGGCTGCGTGGTCCGGGAGCGTCGAGCGCCGGTCGCTGCTCACGAAGGCCGCGTGCTCGGCCTGGAGCGGCTCGGGCAGGCGGGCCAGCTGGGCCCGGGTCAGTGGGGCCAGCCGGCGCCTCACCCGCAGCGAGCGCTCGTCGAGGTGCTGGGCCATCCCGAAGTAGCAGCAGCGCTCGATCGTGCGGGCGAAGGGGCCGTTTCGCCCGCCCCTGCGACCGAGGCCGAGCGCGGCGGCCGTGTCTGCGACGTCGAGCTCGAACCCGTCGGGGGCCTCGTCGAGCCCCTCGGCGAGCCGCCGCAGCAGCCAGGTCGCGCTGGGGCCCAGCAGGCCGAGCCAGAACCGCTCGACGTAACGAGAGCGGGGGTCGTGACCGAGGTGGTCGATCACGGGATCAGGCCAAGCCTGGACGGCCAGGGTGGTGAACGGGAAACGGGCTTCGGGCTCGGGCACGGGTGCTCCTCGACGGCGCTGTGCATCAGAAGGGAAGCTCAGTAACTTTCATGCACTTTCTGTTGCGGGTCAAGGGCTCTGTAGCCTGCCGGCGTGCCAGATCGACCGGCAGGCCCGGGGGGAGCGGGTGGGACCGCCGGGCCGGATGCTCCCGCCGGGCCGGATGCTCCCGCCGGGCCGGATGCTCCCGCCGGGCCGGATGCTCCCGCCGGGCCGGATGCTCCCGCCGGGCCGGATGCTCCCGCCGGGCCGGATGCTCCCGCCGGGCCGGATGCTCCCGCCGGGCCGGATGCTCCCGCCGGGCCGGATGCTCCCGCCGGGCCGGATGCTCCCGCCGGGCCGGATGCTCCCGCCGGGCCGGATGCTCCCGCCGGGCCGGATGCTCCCGCCGGGCGCGACGACACGCCGATCGCCCGGGCCCGCTCCCTGCTGGGTCGGGCCCGTCGCGTCATGGTCCTCACCGGCGCGGGCGTCAGCACCGACAGCGGCATCCCGGACTTCCGCGGCCCCAACGGGCGGCCCGGAGCCGGCTCCCAA
>CAVPEW010000043.1:0-72245 GCA_963703565.1 uncultured Microthrixaceae bacterium
CGACGCCGAGCGCCTCGTCGCCGCGGTCGGCGGCACGGTCGCGCCAGTCGCGGGACCCTCCGACGTCGCCGCGGCGCTGGCCGACGCGCTCGGTCGGTAGGCCCCCCGTCGCTCGCCGCGTCCCCGCCCGGTGGCTCGGTGTGAACAGCGCGGGTGGATCCGGGTGACAATGGGGCGACGGTCGCCCGCCGGTCAGACGGTGGGCCCGATCCAACAGGAGTCCTGCTGATGTCGCGAACCCGATCCCGTGCCGTTCCTCTCGCCGTGGGTGGTGCGCTGGCCGCGTCGGCTGTCGTTGGCGCCGTCGTCCTGATCGGCCCGTCGGCGGGCGCCACCGCCCGTCCGGTGGCCCGGGCCGTCCTGCACGACACCACCGGGCACAAGGTCGGCTCGGTGCTCTTCGTAGGGCGTGGCCGCCATGCCGAGCGCGTCGAGGTCCACCTCGACGCCGGCTCGATCCCGGCGCCCGGTTCGTTCCACGGGTTCCACGTCCATGCGGTCGGATCGTGCGATCCGAACCCGTCGGGGTCCACCAACGTGCCCTTCGGCTCGGCCGGTGGCCACTGGGCAGAGCCCGGCCAGACCCACGGCCACCACACCGGCGACCTGCCCAGCCTGCTGGTGCAGGAAGACGGCACCGCCGTGGCCAGCTTCGACACGGATCGCTTCGATGTCGACGAGCTGGTCGACGCGGCCGGGGACGGCTCCGCTGTGATCGTGCACGCCGGGGCGGACAACTTCGCCAACATCCCGGCCGCCTACGGGCCCGTGCTGCCGGCCACCCTGTCCACGGGAGACGCCGGGGCACGCTTCGCCTGCGGCGTGGTCGGGGCTCCCTGACAGCGCTCGCCGACGCGGAGTCCGGGGCGGGTCCACGCCAGCGGGTACCTTGACCGGGTGGACCCTGGCGAGGGCGCTCCCGGTGCGGACGAGCCGCCCCTCACCGATCGTCTGACCGAGGCGCTGGGGCGGGTGGTGCGTTGCACCGTCCGCCCCAGGTTCGCCGCGATGGTGGAGCAACGCGCCGGCGCGCCGCTCGACCGGTCCGGCTACCTGCTCCTCGGCCTGCTCGAGGAGGGGCCCTCGCGCGTGAACGAGATGGCCGAGCGCCTCGGGCTGGACGCCTCGACGGTCAGTCGCCAGGCGGCCGGGCTAGAAGAGAGCGGGCTACTGCGACGTGAGCCGCACCCCACCGACCGCCGGGGCTCGGTGCTGGTCATCTCCGAGTCGGGCAAGGACCTGTTGATGCGGCACCGATACGCCCGTCGCGCGATCTTCGCCGAGCTGCTCGCCGACCTCGACGCGGACACCGTGGGCCGCACGGTGACGGTTCTGGACCGGCTGGCCCACGACCTCGAGCGCGTGGAGCGCACCGGCAACGTCGAGCCCTGAAGCCGCTTGCCGGGCTCAGTCCCAGGGGCGCCCGGTCCGCTCGTAGCGCCACGCCGTCTGGGTCATCCACAAGCGATGCCGGCCCCCTGGCGCGGCCAGGTCACCGCTGTCGTAGGCGGCGTCTTCGGCCCAGGTCGCGACTGCTCCATCGTCGCTGGCGTGGATCATGGTGTGGAAGCGCGGCAGCTCGGGCTGTGACGCCGCGCGCTCGAGCGCCTCGGCCACCTCGCCGACGTCGCCCAGGTGGTGCAGGGTCACCCATGTCGGAGGCGCGAGGTCGACCTGGCCTGCATCGCGCAACGCCAGCATCGAGGCGGGCGACTGCCAGCTGTGCTCGTGGATCTCCGCGCCGTCGATCGCCACGACACCCTCGCTCGCGCGGCACAGGAAGAACCACGTCGCGAACCGGCGGGGCGCGACGGGTGGCGGAAGCCAGAACGACAAGGGGACCAGCTCGCTGGGCGACACCGCGAGGCCGCACTCCTCGAAGGTCTCCCTAGCGGCGGCCCGCCGAGCCGCCGCGTCGTCGCCGTCGTCGCCGTCGTCCCCGTGGTCGCCGGGCTCGATGCGGCCCCCCGGGAAGACCCACAGGCCGCCGAAGGAGATCTTGGAGTTGCGCCGCAGCATCAACGTCTCGACTCCACCGGGCCCGTCCCGGAGCAGCACCACCGTGGCCGCGGGGATCGGTTCGGCGATCGGTTCGCTCACAGGGCCATCCTGCCACCCTCGCCGGCGGTCGGCTCAGCCCAGGTCGGCCACCGCCAGCACCGCGCCGCTGCCTGCCAGGAGGCGCATCGCCACGGGGTCCCGGCCAGCTCCCGGCAGGAGCGAGGACCAGTCCCGATCGGCGACATCGCTAGCGGTCCAAGAGCCGACCTCGTGCCAGGCCCCCGCGGCGTCGCGGACCTCGCAGGTCCAGGTTCCTGGCCAGGTCGCCGGACCGTCCAGGTCGAGGGTGATCCGAGCCGGATCGTCCCCGACGCGAACCTCACCGATCTCCTCGCCCGACACGGCGATGACAGCGGCACGCTCGAGAGGATGGTCGTGGGAGCCCTCGCCGGGTGCCAGCGCCAGCCCGGCCGCGACTCCCACCATCGCGCTCCCCACCGCCGCAGCGATCAGCAGCGCCCGACCGCGCCCCCGGCTACCTCGATCGGATGGCTGTGTCGGTGGGGCCAGGGCGCCCAGGCGAGCGAGGACCCGACCCTCGAAGGCGGCGGGCGGCTCCACCTCCGGCGCCGACGCGAGGCAGCTCGTCGACGATCACTGCGGTCTCGGCCAGCGCCTGACCGCAGCGCCCGCAGCCCGCGGCGTGGTCGAGCAGCGCTCCCCGCTCGGGCTCGGGGAGCTGGCCCAGGGCGAGCTCTTCGAGGCGAGCCTCGAGCGCCGAACAGTCCCGGGAGCGGGCGTCGGCCCCTTGGCGCTCCCCGCTCATCGGGCCCGCTCCCCACCGCGGTGCGTCTCGTCGGCCGGGCGGAGAGCCGCGCGCAACTTCCGGAGCCCGGACTGAACTCGGTACTTGGCGGTGGCCACCGGCACGCCTTCGATCTCTGCGATCTCGGGCGAGGTCCGCGAGGCAACCGTGGCGAGCAGCACCGCCCGCCGCTGCTCGGTCGGCAAGGCGTCGAGCGCGCCTCGCACGGCATGCAGCCGCGACCCCTGCACGGCCGCCTCCGAGGGGTCCGCCCCCGGGGCCGCAGCGAGCAGGGCGCCGATGTCCTCGGGGGCCATCGGGCGCGCCCGGCGGGCGCGCACGGCGTCGATGGCCAGGTTTCGGGTGATCGTCAACAGCCACGTCGACACCGCACCGCGGCGGACGTCGTAGGCCTCGGCATGGCGCCACGCCCGTTCGAAGGCCGCCTGCGCGACGTCCTGCGCGGTGGCCGCGTCGAGGGTCACCGCCAGAGCCAGCCCGTAGACGCGGCTCTGGAAGCGGCGGACGAAGGTCGTCGCCGCCTCCGGGTCACCCAGGCCGAGCGCGCTGAGCAGCGCTTCGTCACCCAGCCGATCGGTACGCGCTGGCCACACCAGGTGCAGGATACGAACGAGCACGGCGCTCGGATGGGGCCGCGCCCCGGCGCGGCCGGGGCAACGAGTCCGCGACGGAGCTCTACGACGGCCCATCCGCGGCGGGGGAACGGGCGTAGAACCACGGCGGCCGCAACCGGCGCGCTGCGTGACGGTCCCGGAGGCCCCGATGAGACGAACCCTGAACGCGGTGGCGGTGGGCGTGGTGGCGCTGACCCTGATCGCCGCCTGCGGCGACGACGACGACGAACCGGCCTCGACCCCGGCCACCACGACCCAGCCCGGGGACGCTTCGAGCCTCCACGCAAGCCGCCGGGTCCGGTGACGTCGCAGTCGAGCTGGCCGACAGCGACCTCGGGCGAATCCTGGTGGATGCCGATGGGCGCACGCTCTACCTGTTCACCAACGACAGCGGCGGCACCAGCTCCTGCGTCGACGCCTGCGCGCAGCTCTGGCCGCCCGCTCCCGCCGGGGGAGACGAAGCGGTCGGCGACGGCCTGGACGCCGCCCTGCTGTCGGCGATCGAACGCCCCGACGGGTCGACCCAGCTCGCCTACGGCGGCCATCCCCTGTACCGCTACACCCCGGACGCCTCGGCCGGTGACGTCAACGGCCAAGGTGTCGGCGGGGTCTGGTTCGCGGTGGACGCATCCGGCGAAGCGGTGCAGGACGCGACGGCCGACCCTGCCTCGACCCAGGGTTACTGAGCCGGGCGCCAGCCCGACCAGACGAGGTCTCCAGCCGGTGCCGTCGCGGCCGTTCAGGCCGCGTCGGAGCCGGGCTCGCCCACGGCGGCGTTGTCGGAGCCCTCGGGGTTGTCGTGCTCGGCGAGCCGTTCCGCCTCCGAGGTCTGTGCCTCGCGGCGCACGTCGTCGAGCTCGGCTTCGACCTCTTCACGGATCTCGGTGGTGCTGCGCGGTTCGTCGCGGGCCTTGTCGCTCACGGGCTTCACTCCTAGGGCTGGTCCGGGTCGGCCGGGGGCCTCGTCGGCTGCTCCCGGCCGTGGCGGTCACCTGCGCTGCCCGCGGCGCGCGCCCGACAATCGCCTGCTCGCAGCGGGCCCCCGTAGGCTGCACCGTTCCCCCCGTCCCCCGGAGGCCAGTTGGAGACCCGCGCCGATCTGCGCAACGTTGCCATCGTCGCCCACGTCGACCATGGCAAGACCACCCTCGTCGACCAGCTCATGTGGCAGTCCGGGGCCTTCCGCGCCCACCAGGACGTCGCCGAACGGGTGATGGACTCGATGGACCTCGAGCGCGAGAAGGGCATCACGATCCTGGCCAAGAACACCGCGGTGCACCACGGCGGGGTCAAGATCAACATCGTCGACACACCCGGGCACGCCGACTTCGGCGGCGAGGTGGAGCGGGCGCTGTCGATGGTCGACGGGGTGCTACTGCTCGTCGACGCGTCCGAGGGCCCCCTACCCCAGACCCGGTTCGTGCTGCGCAAGGCGCTAGAGGCCAGGTTGCCGGTGATCCTGGTGGTCAACAAGGTCGACCGCGCCGACGCTCGCGTCGCCGAGGTCGTGCACGAGGTGGAGGAGCTGTTCCTAGACCTCGACGCCTCCCTCGACCAGCTCGACTTCCCGATCGTCTACTGCGTGTCGCGACAGGGCCGGGCCAGCACCGAGCGCCCGGCCGACGGTGCCGGGCTGCCGGAGGGAACCACGCTCGAGCCTCTCTTCCAGCTGCTGGTGAGCCACATCCCCGCACCCACGTTCGAGCCCGGCGCGCCGCTGCAGGCGCTGGTCACGAACCTCGACGCCTCCCCCTACGTCGGCCGCCTCGCCCTGTGCCGTGTGCGCGCCGGGACCCTGCGCCGGGGCCAGACCGTGGCCTGGTGCCGTGCCGACGGCAGCATCGAGCGGGCCAAGGTGACCGAGCTCTACCTGACCCAGGCGCTCGAGCGGGTGCCGGTCGAAGAGGCGGGTCCGGGAGAGATCGCCGCCGTCGCGGGTCTCGCCGATGTCACCATCGGCGAGACCCTCGCCGACCCCGCCGATCCCCGGCCGCTGCCGGTTATGACGATCGACGAGCCGAGCCTGTCGATGACCATCGGCACGAACACCTCCCCGCTGGCGGGGCGCGAGGGCACCGCTCTGACGGCCAGGCTCGTCAAGGGGCGCCTCGACGCCGAACTGGTCGGCAACGTCAGCATCCGGGTCCGCGCGACCGAGCGACCCGACGCCTGGGAGGTCCAGGGGCGGGGCGAGCTCCAGCTGGCGGTGCTGGTCGAGATGATGCGGCGCGAGGGCTTCGAGCTGACGGTGGGCAAGCCCCGCGTCCTGACCCGGGAGGTCGACGGGACCGTGTACGAGCCGGTCGACCGCCTCACCGTCGACGTGCCCGAGGAGTACCTGGGAGTGGTCACCCAGCTGCTGGCCCTGCGCAAGGGCCGCCTCGAGCAGATCGTCAACCACGGCACTGGTTGGGTGCGCGTCGAGCACCTGGTGCCGGCGCGGGGGATGATCGGGTTCCGCACCGAGTTCGTCACCGAGACCCGCGGCACCGGCCTGGCCCACCACGTGTTCGAGGGCTGGGAGCCGTGGGCGGGGGAGATCCGGGCCCGGCGCAACGGCTCGCTCGTGGCCGATCGCTCCGGCACGACCACCGGCTTCGCCCTGATGGCCCTCCAAGAGCGCGGGGCGCTCTTCGTCGGCCCGGGCGAGCCCGCCTACGAAGGCATGATCGTGGGCGAGAACGCCCGGATCGACGACATGGACGTAAACCCCACCAAGGAGAAGAAGCTCAACAACATCCGCTCGTCGACCGCGGAGGCCTTCGAGAAGCTCGTCCCGCCCCGATCGCTCTCGCTCGAGCAGGCCCTCGAGCTGATCGCCGAGGACGAGTGCGTCGAGGTAACGCCGTTGTCGGTGCGGCTGCGCAAGGTGGAGCTAGACCAGCCGACTCGGGCCCGGTCTGCCAAGCGTGCCAAGGCCGGCGCCGCGCCTGGCTGAGCGTCCTCGCAGGTAGGCCCATGGCCTACCGGCCGACGTTGCGGGGATCCGCGGGCCAGTCGTGCGTGGGATAGCGGCCGAGCAGCTCGGCGCGAACCGCCTCCCACGAGCCGGCCCAGAAGCCCGGAAGGTCGGTCGTGACCTGAAGGGGACGGTCAGCGGGGGAGAGCAGTTCGAGGATCACCGGCTCGCCGGCGACCAAGGGGTGCACGGTCGTGCCGAAGAGGTCGGAGACCCGCACCGCCGCCCGTACCCCCTCGCCTCGGTAGCTCAGCCTCACCGAGCGCCCGGCACCGAGATCGAGGCGTTCGGGGGCCACTCGATCCAGCTCGGCCCGCAGCGTCGGATCGAGGCGGCCGAGCAGAACCGCCTCGAGGTCGAGTGCCTCGAGGTCGCCGCGGCCACGGGCGCCTTCGAGCAGAGGGGCGAGCCAGAGGTCGAGGTCGGAGAGCAGGCCACGATCGGACCAGTCCGGCCACCGGTCCGGATCCAGGCGTCGCAGGTACGCCACCCGGGCCCGCAGGTCGCCGGCGGGTGCTCCGGGCGCGGTCGTGGCAGGGCGGGAGCCGCGTCCCTTGGCACCGCCCGATCGCCGGCGGTCCCCCGCCCCGCCGCTCTTGCCGGGCGGCCTCGGTCCTCCGAGGGCCGTCAGGCGGGTGGCGCGCACCCGCTCCACCAGCGCGGCGGTGGTCGCAGGACCCGGATCGGCCCTGCGGTCCGTCGTGCCCAGCGCGAGCGCGTCGACCCGCTGCTCGGTGCGTTCGACCAGGTCGTCCCGGGACCGATCCCACACCAGCGACGAACGGACCTCCACGGCGTCGCCGAGCGCCTCGAGGAGGTCGAGCGGGTCGAGCGCGGCAGCTAGGCGGACCCGGGCCCCGCGGCGGGCACCGTCGAGGTCGGCCACCACCAGGGCCTCGGCTCCCGCGAGGGGGTCGCGGGGCTCGACCAGAGCCTCGGGCCCGCTGCGCAGGGTGAACCGGCCGGCTCGGCCGCGGTGCAGGGCGATGCGGTCCGGATATGCGAGTGCCACCAGCGGACCGGCCCGCGCCGGCCGGATCGGTCCGGTCGCGGCGCCAGCCCGCTCGGCGAGCTGGGCGCTGCGGTGTCGAGCCCGGCGCAGCGCCCCGATCGACAGCGAGCGGTGGGACCGGCCGGGGTCGGCCAGCAGCTCGAGGCGAAGCGCGAGATCCACGGGCACCTCTGCGGGCGGACCCGACAGAACGTCGCGCTCGTCGAGCAGTGCCGCCAACGCGCAGGCCGTGGGCACGTCATCGGGCGCCGCGTCCACGATCATCCGGGCCAGACGAGGGTGCACGGGCAGCTCGAGCATCGCCCGGCCCCGCTCGGTCGGCACGGCTCCCTCGCCCCGTGACCTGGTCACCGCGCCCAGGGTGACCAGCAAGGACAGGGCCTCGTCGAGCGCGGCGGCCGGCGGCGGGTCGAGCCAGCTCAGCGCGGCCGAACCCTCGGGGCGGTACGCGAGCTCGAGTGCCAGGGAGGCCAGGTCGACCTCGAGGATCTCGGGACGGTGGAAAGGGCGCCGGCTGGCGTGCTCGAGGGTGGACCACACCCGGTACGCCACGCCCGGGCCCCCTCGTCCGGCGCGTCCGGCTCGCTGGTCGGCCGAGGCCTTCGATGCTGGGCCGGTCGTGAGGCGGGTCAGCCCGGTGCCGGGGTCATGTCGCGGCCGGCGGGTCAGCCCCGCGTCAACCACCACCCTTATGCCGGCCACGGTCAGGCTCGACTCGGCGATGTCGGTCGACAGCACGATCCGGCGACGACCCGCGGGTGACGGCGCCAGAGCCCGGTCCTGGTCCTCGGCGGGCAGCGAGCCGTGCAGGCGCAGCAGGTCGACAGACGGGTCCAGCGTCGCGTCGAGAGCCCGAGCGACACGGTCGATCTCGGCTGCGCCGGGCAGGAACACGAGAACGTCGCCGGGTTCCTCGCGCACGGCCCTGCGCACGGCTGCTGCGACCGCCGTGTCGAGGCGGTCCCGTGGAGCCCCCGGCGCCCAACGCAGCTCCACGGGATGCAGCCGACCGTCGCTGTGCACGATCGGCGCGGGTTCGGCGCCCTGGCCGAGCAAGGTGGCCACCGCCTCGGAGTCGATGGTGGCCGACATCGCCACGACAGCCAGGTCGGGCCGGCGATGGCGGCGGGCGTCGAGCGCCAGGGCGAGGCCCAGGTCGCTGTGGAGGTGACGTTCGTGCAGCTCGTCGAAGACCAGGCAGGCCACGCCGCTCAGCGTGGGGTCACGCTGGATCCGTCGGGTCAGGATTCCTTCGGTCACCACCTCGACGGCGACGCCGGGTCCGGTGCGGCGCTCCTCACCGGTCACGTAGCCCACGGTGGCCCCGACCGGCTCGCCCAGCGTCTCGGCCAGGCGTCGGGCCGCGGCGCGCGCCGCCAGCCGCCGGGGCTCGAGGACCAACACGCGGCCCACGCCGGCACGGCCCGCCAACGCCAGGGGGACAACCGTGGTCTTGCCCGCACCCGGCGGGGCGCTCAGCACGGCGACGCCCCTCTCGGCAACCGCCGCGACGAGTCGGGGCAGCACGGCCTGCACCGGCAGGTCGCCGGCCCCACCGGGCTGGGGGCTCAGTAGTGCCACGGGAAGCGCGACCAGTCCGGGGGCCGCTTCTCGAGGAACGCGTCGCGACCCTCGGCGGCCTCGTCGGTGCCGTAGGCGAGCCGGGTCGCCTCCCCGGCGAAGAGCTGCTGGCCGACGAGGCCGTCGTCGACGAGGTTGAACGCGTACTTCAGCATCCGCTGGGAGGTCGGGCTCTTGGCGTTGATCTGCGCAGCCCACTCGAGCGCCACTGCCTCGAGCCTGTCGTGGGGGACCACCGCGTTGACGACCCCCATGGCCCGGCCCTGCTCGGCGGAGTACTCGCGCCCCAGGAAGAAGATCTCGCGAGCGAACTTCTGTCCGACCTGGCGAGCCAGGTAGGCCGAGCCGAACCCGCCGTCGAAGCTGGCCACGTCAGCGTCGGTCTGCTTGAAGCGAGCGTGCTCGGCGCTGGCGATCGTGAGATCGGCCACCACGTGCAGGCTGTGGCCTCCTCCTGCCGCCCAGCCCGGGACCACCGCTATCACGACCTTCGGCATGAACCGGATGAGGCGCTGAACCTCGAGGATGTGCAGCCGGCCCGAGCGGGCCGGATCGATGCCGTCGGCGGTGTCGCCCTCGGCGTAGCGGTAGCCGTCGCGGCCGCGGATGCGCTGGTCCCCGCCGGAGCAAAAGGCCCAGCCGCCGTCGCGGGGTGAGGGGCCGTTGCCGGTGAGCAGCACGCATCCCACGTCGGGGCTCTGGCGGGCGTGGTCGAGCGCCTGGTGCAACTCGTCGACGGTGCGGGGGCGGAAGGCGTTGCGGACCTCCGGGCGGTCCAGCGCTATCCGAACCGTGCCGTCGTGCACGCAACGGTGGTAGGTGACGTCGCCCAGCTCCTCGAACCCTTCCACCGTTCGCCACGCAGACGGGTCGAACAAGGCGGATACGGAGAAGGGCGCAGGGTCGCTGGTCACCGTGGAAGGTTATGGACCCACCGGCGGACGCCGCACCCGGCGGAGGCGGTCGGAGCCGGGAAGATCGGCCAGGTAGTTGGTGAGCGCAATGATCTCTCGGTAGCCTCTGGCGGTGATCCCCCGGCAGGCCGGCGGACACGGCACGTTCGTTACAGGAGGCCACATGGCAACGACGGATCCGGCCGCGGCGGCGGTGGACGCAGGTGCGGAGAGCCCGACAGGGCTCAGCCACCGGCAGATCCAGGTCGTGTTCTCCGGGCTCATGCTCGGAATGCTGCTCGCCGCGCTCGACCAGACCATCGTCTCCACGGCGCTGCCCACCATCGTGGGCGAGCTGGGCGGCCAGGACCGGCTGGCCTGGGTCGTCACCGCCTACCTGCTCACCTCGACGACGTCCACACCCTTGTGGGGCAAGGTCAGTGACCTGCTGGGCCGCAAGATCCTGTTCCAGGCCGCCATCGTCGTGTTCCTGGTGGGCTCCGTGCTCATCGGCCTCAGTCAGAACATGACCTCGCTGATAGCCTTCCGGGCGGTCCAAGGCATCGGTGCCGGCGGCCTCATGGCCCTGGCACAGGCCATCATCGGCGACATCGTCGCCCCCCGTGAGCGGGGTCGTTACCAGGGCTACATCGGATCGGTGTTCGCCGTGTCGAGCGTCGCCGGGCCGCTGCTGGGAGGGTTCTTCGTCGACCAGCTCTCGTGGCGGTGGGCGTTCTACATCAACCTGCCGATCGGGATCGTGGCCCTCGTCGTGACCGGGTCTGTGCTCAACCTGGACTTCCGCCGCATCGACCACAGGGTCGACTACCTCGGTGCCGCCCTGCTCGTCGGCGGGGTCACGCCGCTGCTGCTGCTGACCGAGTGGGGTGGCCGGGAGTACGAGTGGGGGTCGCCCACCATCATCGGGTTGGGGATCGTCGGGGCCGTCGTGCTGGCCCTGTTCGCCGCCCAGGAGCGCCGAGCCGAGGAACCCATCCTGGCCCCGCGCCTGTTCCGCAACGGAGTGTTCAACATCACCAGCGCCGGCGGCTTCATCGTCGGTCTGGCGATGTTCGGGGCCATCGTGTTCATGCCCCAGTACCTGCAGATCGTGAAGGGCAACAGCCCCACCCGGTCGGGACTGCTCATGATCCCGATGATGGTGGGCCTGATGGCGACCTCGATCGGATCGGGCCGGATCATCGCCCAGACGGGCAAGTACAAGAAGTTCCCGATCATCGGGCTGACGATCCTTCCCGTGGGGCTGTACCTGCTGTCGTTGCTCGACGTCGAGTCGAGCTACGTCCAGCAGGGCCTGTCGGTGTTCGTGGTCGGCCTCGGCATCGGGATGGTCATGCAGGTGCTCGTGCTCGCGGTGCAGAACGCCGTCGAGCAGCGGGACCTGGGTTCGGCCACCTCTGCGGCCACGTTCTTCAGATCGATGGGCGGCGCGTTCGGGGTCGCGATCTTCGGTGCGATCCTCAACAACCGTCTCGACCACAACGTGGCCAACGAGCTGTCACGGGTCAACGCCGACCCCTCCCAACTGCCGGGCAAGGAGCTGCTGGGAAGCCCTTCGGCCATCCACAGCCTTCCCGAGCCGTTCAAGGGAGCAGTGATCCAGGCGTTCTCCGACGGGCTCCACGTGGTCTTCCTGTGCGGCATCCCCGTCGCCCTGCTGGGCCTGTTGGTCGTGCTGTTCCTCAAGGAGCTGCCCCTGCGGGAGTCGGCCCACCTCGGCATGGGATCGTTGGCCGAGGGTGGCGAGGCACTGGCCCCGCCGGGAGCCGAGCTGATGCCCACCGAGGAGGCCGTCGACGAGATCGAATCGGTCGACCCGGTCTCGACGATCGGCTCATCGGTAGCCTCCTCCACCGCGGGTGGAGCCGGGCCGGTCTCCGGCGCCACCGTCGCGAGCCCCGGACGCGACTCAGCCGGGCCCTCGGGCCAGCGCTGAACGGCACCGGCGGAGGTATCGGCTGCTAGAAAGTCCCGCGATGCACGGTGTCGTCCTCTACGAGAGCCTCACCGGCAAGACGCGCCTTGCCGGTGAGCGGCTCGCCGGCGAGCTGACGGCTGCCGGGATCGCCACGGTCGCGTGCTCGGTGACCGCAGTCGACTACCAGGCCCTCCAGCGGGCCGACCTGGTGGTGGTCGGTTCGTGGGTCGACGGGCTCGTCCTGTTCGGCCAGCGCCCTGGGCGCGAGGGTCGCATCCGGGCCCTGCCTTCGCTGGTGGGCAAGAAGGCGGTCGTCTATCTGACATACGCAGTCGACTCGGGCGGGGCCCTCCAGAAGCTGTCCCGGGCGGTCGAGGCGCTCGGCGCAGACGTGCTCGGCGGACAGACCATCCGACGGGACCGCATCGACGTCGGCGTGGGCGACCTCGTCGAACGGATCCTGGGCGCCCTCGCCCCGAGCCCGTGACCCGCGACGTCGACCCGCAGCTGTCGGCCCAGCTTGCCGACCTGGCACGAGAAGGCCGAACCGACGAGCTCGTGGCCCACCTGGACGCCGGGGTGAGCGTCGACCACTCCGGGGCCGACTCCGGTGACACGCTGCTCATGCTGGCCAGCTACCACCGTCGCACCGAGACCGTGATCATGCTGCTGCAGCGTGGGGCAGACCCGAACCTGGCCAACCTGAAGGGTCAGACCCCCCTCGCCGGCGCGGTGTTCAAGGACGCCGTGGATGTGCTCGAGGCCCTCGTACGGGCCGGGGCCGACCCGCATGCCGGGGAGCCCTCTGCGTGGGCGACGGCCCAGATGCTCGACCGCGTCGACCTGATCTACCGCCTGGACCCGCCCCGCTTCTGAGCGCGGCGGCTCATCCGATCGTCGAACCCCCCAACACATCACGGAGGCAGCGTGGCCGACGCCAACGACTGGAACAGCAAGATCATCGAGGAGTTCCGCGCCAACGAGGGTCGGGTGGCGGCGTTCGAGGGCGCCACCGTGGTCCTGTTGCACACGACCGGCGCCCATAGCGGGCAGGAGCGGGTCACCCCCCTGGTCTGCATGCGCCACGACGGCCGCATGTTCGTCTTCGCCAGCTACGCCGGCGCGGAACATCACCCCGCCTGGTACCACAACCTGGTCGCCCACCCGAAGGTGACCGTGGAGATGGGCACCGAGCGCTTCGAGGCCACAGCGAGCCCGCTGACCGGCACCGAGCGCGACGAGATCTACGCCCGGCAGGTTGCGGCGGCGCCCATGTTCGGCGAGTACCAGGGCAAGACGTCCCGGGTGATCCCTGTAGTCGAGCTGATCCGGGCCTGACCCGGCTCGACGCTCCCGGGGTCCAGCGGGCGCCGGGGCGCGTCTAGCGATAGAACAACCGGTGGAACCTACGGGGGAGGCCCGACGATGACCGATCTTCTCGAACCGGGGACGCTCGGCGCTGCCGGCGTGCGAGCCGAAGAGCTGGCCACCTGGTGGCTGATCTCGGCCGACAACCACGTGACCGAGCCGCTCGACCTGTGGCTTCGGCTCCCCGAGCACCTACAGCACCTGGCACCACACGTGGAGGAGCGCGAGGGCGCTCCGTGCCTGGTGGTGGAGGGCAAGGTCGTACAGCGCCTGCGCCTGCCCGAGGGGGCGAAGATGGGCGACGGCTCCGCCTCCCAGGTGCTCGCTGCCGCTGACCGGGCCGAGCGCGAGTCGATGTTGGTCCGCGACTCCAACGATCCCGACCGGCGCCTCCTCGACCTCGATCGGGACTCGATCTGGGGCGAGGTGATGTACCCGAACCTGTTCGTGTTCATGGCCTACCGGTTGGCCAACCCCGAGCTGCAGGTGGCCGCCTGCCGCACCTACAGCGACTGGATCTGGGACACCTTCGGATCCTCGCAGCGCTTCGCGCCGGTCGCGCCGCTACCGGTGCTCGACATCGACGCCTCGGTGGCCGAGATCGAGCGGGCGGCCAAGCGCGGCTTCCGAGCGGTGCTGCTCCCGGCGCACACCGACTGGCTCGACCACGCCTACAACCACCCCGTGTACGACCCGCTGTGGGCCGCCGCGGCCGCCAACGGCGTGTCGGTGAACTTCCACGCCGGCACCGGCCGCGAGAACCGTCCGGCACGCAACCCGGGCGGGGCGGTCATCAACTACGTGGTCACCGTCGAAGGGCCTTCCGAGACGATCACCTACCTCGCCGGTTCAGGTGTGCTCGCCCGGCACCCCGAGCTCAAGGTGGTCATGGTCGAGTGCGGCGCCGGCTGGCTGGCCTGGGTGCTCAACGCCATGGACGACGCCTACCGAGAGCACGAGATGTGGGTCGATCCCAAGCTGGACGAGCTGCCCAGCGAGTACTTCCGCCGACAGGGGTTCGTGACCTTCCAGCACGACCCGGTGGGCTTCCACAACGTGAGCTTCACCGGCGACCACTGCCTCATGTGGGGGGCCGACTACCCGCATCCCGAGGGCACCTGGCCACGTTCGAAGGAGTACCTGGCTCGACAGCTCGTCGACGTGCCCGTCGCGACCGCCCGCAAGGTGCTGTGGTCCAACGCCGCCGAGCTGTACGGCTTCTCGAGCCCTACCGGCGCTCCGCCGGCCTGAGTCCCGACATCGAGCGTCGGGCGACGCTGCCCGACCTTTCGACCACGAAGGTGAGGAGCCGGCCCGATGGGCGAAGGCGCGTTGTTGGAAGGCATCCGGGTTGTCGACGCCGCCGATGGTGCCGGTGAGCTGTGTGGCCGCCTGCTGGCGGACCTGGGCGCGCAGGTGGTGCGCGTCGAGCCGCCTGGTGGGTCGGCCAGCCGCCGCAGGGCGCCGCTGGCCGACGACGGCACGTCGCTGTGGTTCGCGTGGAGGAACCTGGGCGAGTCCAGCATCGAGATAGACCCGCGTCGGGCCGGCGACCGCCAGCGCCTCGACGTGCTGCTCGCCGGCGCCGACGCCTACATCGACGGGTCCCGCCCGGGCGACGGCCGCCCGACGGGCCTCTCGCCCGCCGAGTTGCGCGTAGCGCACCCCCACCTGGTGGTCACCAGCGTGTCCGACTTCGGTGAGTGGGGCCCGAACCGGGATTGGGTGGGTACCGATCTGGTCGCGTCAGCGTTCGCCGGTGCGCTGTTCAAGGGCGGCAGGGCCGACCGGGAGCCTCTGCCGCCGCCCGGCAGCTTCGCCTACGACGTGACCGGGGTGAGCGCTGCTCTGGCCACCCTGCTGGGTCTGGTGGGCGCGGGCGGTTCCGGTCACGGACGTCACCTCGAGGTGGCGGCGGTGGAAGCGGTCGCCCAGGTGACGGACTGGTCGATCCCGATGGCGTCGATGCTGGCTGCGTTCGGCATCGAGTACGGCGAGACTCGTCAGGGATCCGGGCCGATGTACCCGATCTTCCCCTGCCGTGACGGCTACGTGCGGGTCGTCATCCTCTCGGCCCGCCAGTGGCGCGCCCTGTGGTCGTGGATGGGCGAGCCCGAGGAGTTCGCCGACGACCACTGGGACGCGGTCGTCGCGCGCCTCGCGGTGATGGACGTGCTCGGACCGATGATCGCCGACCTGTTCGCCAACTACGACCGCATCGAGCTGGCCGAGGAGGCCCAGCGGCGCGGCATCGCCGTCACGCCCGTGCTGGCGCCCGCCGAGGTGCTGGACACCCCCCACTTCGTGGAACGGGGGACCTTCGCCGACCACGAGCTGGCGCCCGGCCTACGGGTCCGCACCCCGGCGGGGTTCTTCCGGGTCGACGGCGAGCGGGTGGGTCCCCGCGGGCCCGCCGGCGTCCCCGCGGGCGCGAGCGACATGGAGGCCTGGGCGGCCCGCCCCGCTCCGGCCGGCACGGCGCACCCCGGCCGGTACCCCCTGGAGGGCGTGGTTGTGGCCGACTTCGGCATCGGCGGCGTCGGCGTGGAGGCGGGGCGGCTGCTGGGTGAGTACGGCGCCGACGTGATCAAGGTGGAGAGCCACCGCTACCCGGACTTCATCCGGATCATCACCGGTTCGATGACCAGCCCCTCATTCGTGTCCTCCAGCCGTTCCAAGCGGAGCCTGGGCGTCGACCTCAAGTCCGACGAGGGCCGTGCCGTGGTGGCCGAGCTGATCCGCCGGGCCGACATCGTGATCGAGAACGGGGCAACCGGAGTCACAGCAGGCCTCGGCTTCGGTCCCGACGACGTGGCCCGGCTCAACCCCGACGCGGTGATGGTCTCGAGCCAGTTGCTGGGCTCGACAGGGCCCTGGTCGCACTTCATCGGCTATGGGCCCTCGACCCGACCGGTATCGGGCATGAGCCACCTGTGGCGCTACCCCGACGAGGACGCGCCAGCGGAGTCGACCGCCATACACCCCGACCACCTCGCCGGCCGCTTGTGCGCGGTGGCGGCGGTCGCCGGGCTGCTCCGCCGCCGCCGGGGCGGTGGCGGAGCCCACATCGAGGTGGCCCAGACCGAGGCCGTCATCGGGATGCTGGGCGACCTGTACCTGGCCGAGGCCATCCGTCCCGGCAGCACACCCACCTCGGGCGAGCCACCGGCCGACGCCGCGCCGTGGGGCCTGTACCGCTGCGCCGGCGAGGACCGCTGGTGCGCGGTGACGGTTCGCGACGACCAGGACTGGTCACGCCTCGTCGGAGCGCTGGGCTCTCCGGGGTGGGCCACCGAGCCCGAGCTGGCCACCGCAGCGGGGCGTGTGAAGCACCGCGACCTGCTCGACAAGCAACTGGGGAGCTGGACAGCCGAGCGCTCACCCGACGAGGTGGCCGAGGTGTTGCAGGGCGTCGGGGTGCCGGCGGCGCCCATGCGCACCGCTTCGACCCTTCTCAGCGACCCGCACTTCACCACCCGGAGCTGGGCGATCGGGCTGACCCAACCCGGCCTGGGTGACCTCGACCTGGAGGGTCCGGCGTTCCGCGACGACACGCTGCCCGACGGGCCCCGTACGTGGCCTTCGCCGGGTCTGGGGGAGCAGACCCGGGAGATCTGCGTCGACCTGCTCGGCCTGAGCCCCGAGGGCGTCGAGGAGCTTCTGGTCGCCGACGTGCTCGAGGAGCCCAGGGACGCCAACCCGGCCTGACCCGGGGAGATCACCTCGGGGCGGTCGCGGCGCGACCGCCCCGAGGTGATCGCTCCAGCTGGGTCAGGCCGGGATCTTGGGCTCGGGCATCCGGTAGAGCTTCATCGCGTTCTCGTACAGGATCGCCCGGCGCTGGTCGTCGGGGAGCCCGTCGAGGTTCGAGATCGCGTCGGCCACCGCGTCGCCCTGAAGGCACGTCGGGTGCGGGAAGTCGGTCTCGAACAGGATCCGGTCGATGCCGATGTCGTCGAGGAGCTTGTCGGGGGCGACACGCTCGAACCAGTACGACGCGTACACCTGACGAGCGAAGTAGAAGCTGGGCAGCTCCTCGAACTCGGGGCGCTCCTTGGAGACGTCGCCCTCCTTGAAGTGGTAGTCGGCAGCCTCGAGCAGGAACGGGATCCAGCCGATCCCGCTCTCCACCGACACGAACTTGAGCCGCGGGAAGCGGGGCAGCACACCCGAGAACAACAGGTCGGTGAGCTGCTCGGCGGTGTTGAAGAACAGCGCTGTGCTGGCCCGCCCGTAGGTCGCGCCGAAGCCCTCGGCCATGATCCGCTCCGCCGAGAACTGCGACATCATGTCGCCGCTGCCGACGTGGAAGCTGACCGGCAGCTCGGCGTCCTGCGCAGCGGCCCAGAGGCGGTCCCAATGCTTGTCGGCCAGGAAGGGCTGGGCATGGGTCTGGGGAGCACCCGAGAAGATGATGCCGCGCGCGCCGTTGGCGGCCACCCGCTGGATCTCGGCCACCGCGGCGTCGACGTTCCAGAACGGGCAGGCGGCGATGGCGATGAACCGGTCGGGGGCGACAGCCGCCCAGTCGGTCAACATGTCGTTGTAGGCGCGCACGCAGTCGAACGCGAGGTCCTGGGGTTCGAGTGTGCGCCACAGCTGCGAGCCGAAGCCACCCACGTTGGGGTACAGCGCCTGGGCCCAGATGCCCAGCTCGTCCATGAGCGCGAGCCGCGCATGGGGGTCGAAGCTGGCCGGGTGGGCCTCATCGAAGGTCTTGGGGTGCGAAGGGAACTTCTCGGGCCACCCGGCCTGGGCGGTGACGCACGCCGGCACGAGCCGCTCGTCGCCCAGGTACCAGAACTCCTCGCCCAGCTCGGCGTCGAAGTTCACGTGGGGGATGCGCTCGCCCCACTTGCTCTTCGACATCCGGGACGTCCAGGTGTCACGAGGCTCGGTGATGTGTGTGTCGGTGTCGATGACGGGCAGCGCCGTGACCATGTGGTTCCCCCTGTGTGGGCGGGACCCGCAAGTCCCGCTGTCCCCTCGCCCCACCGTCGCGGTGAGGTCGCGGCATTGTAGGGCACGCGGGGGTGTCACTCGCCCTTCAGGGCTAGGGTCGGCGTCAGGTGCCGGACCCGGCGTGGTCGGCGTGGGAGGGGGCAGGATCATGGACGGACCGTGGGTCGGGCGCGACCGGTGCGCGGTGGCGGGCATCGGCGCCACCGAGTTCTCCCGGGACGCCGGGCGCAGCGAGCTGGCCCTGGCCCTCGAGGCTTCGCGCGCCGCCTGCGCCGACGCGGGCATCGACCCGCGCCTGGTCGACGGGATCGTGCTGTGCGACATGGACGCCACGACCCACAGCGCGCTGGGCGAGGCGCTTGGGGTGCACAACCTGACCTGGTGGGCCCGGGTCGGCCCCGGCGGCTCGGCGCCCGCTGCCCAGATCGCCCAAGCGGTCGCGGCGATCGTGTCGGGCCAGGCCACCACGGTGCTGTGCCCGCGCTCGCTGCGCTGGGCCTCCGCGGGCGGTATGGGCGGGATGATGGGTGGGGCCGGCGCCGGCGTGGGCGGCAAGGGCACCAACGAGGAGTTCTTCGTGCCCTACGGGATGATGCTGCCGGCCAGTACCTACGCCACCATCGCCCGCCGTCACATGTACGAGTTCGGCACCACCCGCGAGCAGCTGGGCGCCATCGCTCTCGCCTGCCGCGACCGGGCCAACGCCAACCCGGCGGCCCAGATGCACGACCGGACCCTCGACCTCGACGCCTACCTCGCGGGCAGGATGATCTCCACGCCCCTGGGCCTGTTCGACTGCTGCCTCGTCACCGACGGGGCCTGTGCCGTCGTGGTCACCGCCACCGAGCGGGCCGCGGACGGACCGACCCCGGTGGTGACCATCCGCGGCGTGGCGCTGGGCAGCGGGCCCGGCCAGCAGGGCGGGATCCTGTCGCCCTCCCTGGCGCGCGCCGACGTGACCACCTGGCCCTGCCATTGGATCGCCGACACGCTGTGGCGCCGCGCCGGGCTGGGACCTGACGACATCGACGTGGTGCAGCTCTACGACTGCTTCACGATCACCGTGCTCATCCAGCTCGAGGACTACGGCTTCGCCGCCAAGGGCGAGGGCGGCCCCTTCGCCGCCAGCGGAGCACTGGGCATCAACGGCTCCCTGCCGCTCAACACCGCCGGCGGGAACCTCTCCGAGGGCTACCTGCACGGCATGAACCACGTCGTGGAGGGGGTGCGCCAGCTGCGCGGCGCCTCCACCAACCCGGTACCCGGCGCGGCGACGTGCCTGGTCACCTCCGGGCCGCCCCTGGCGACCGGCGCGATGGTGCTGGCGGCGGCATGACGGACTGGCCGCGCCCCCTGCCGGCGCTGGACCCCGACACCAGAGGACACTTCGACGCCGCGGCGCGCGGCGAGGTGGCGGTCTGCGTGTGCGCCCGTTGCGGTGCCGTGCTCCACCTGCCCCGGCCCGGGTGCCACCACTGCGGGTCCGACCAGGTGCGCTGGCGCACCGTCGCACCCACGGCGAAGTTGTGGTCGTTCACAACCGTGCACCAGCGCTTCCACCCTGCCTTCGAGCCGCCCTACACGGTGGTGGTCGTCGCCCTCGACGAACTGCCGTCCGTGCACCTGACAGGCCAACTGCCGGGCGAGCCCGACCTGGCGATCGGCATGCCGATGCGGGCGCGCTTCGAAGCGGTGGGCGAGGTGACCCTGGTCCAGTGGGAGCCCGACCGGTAGCCGCTGCTACGGTCCGGACCCGAGTCACAGGGGGGAGCGAATGGGGGATCTGCGAGGTTCCGCGGCCATCGTCGGCATCGCCGAGATGCCACCGGTCAAGGCGCCGCCGCCCGAGCGCGAGATCGACATCATGGGCCGCTTGGCCGCCGAGGCCCTCGCCGACGCCGGGCTCGGGCGCGGTGACGTCGACGGGCTGCTCACCGTGCCCCCGCCGGGCATGACGATGCTGTTCCCCACGATGCTGGCCGAGTACCTGGGAGTGACTCCGCGCTACGCCGACGTGGTCGACCTGGGCGGTGCCACCGCGGCGGGCATGGTCTGGCGGGCGGCGGCCGCCATCGCCACCGGCATGGCCGACACCGTCGTGTGCGCGATGTCCTCGGTCCTCGACCCGGCCCGGTTCTCGCGGGCGTTCTCGGCCGACGGGGCGGGCGCCGCGCTCGGCATCGGCGACTTCGAGGCCCCCTACGGACCCATGGGCGTCAACTCCGCGTACGCCATGGCGGCGCGCCGCCACATGCACGAGTTCGGCACCACCTCGCGCCAGTTGGCCCGCATCGCCGTCGACCAGCGCACCAACGCCCTGTCGAACCCCCGCGCCCTGTACGGCCACGAGGCGATCACCGTCGAGGACGTGCTGTCCTCACGTCTGGTCGTGGACCCGCTGCACCTGCTCGAGATCGTGCGGCCCTGCTCGGGCGGTGCCGCCTACGTGATCACCAGCCCCGAGCGCGCGGCCGACTGCCGCAGCGCGCCGGTGTGGCTGCTCGGCGCCGGCGAGGGGATCGGCCCCGGCCCGACCGCGAACGGGGCCACCGTCACCACCACTCCCATCGCCCAGGCGGCGCCCCGGGCGTTCGCCACCGCCGGGGTGACCCCGGCCGACGTCGACGTGCTGTCGGTCTACGACTGCTACACGATCATGGTGCTGCTCACCCTCGAGGACGCCGGCTTCTGCCCCAAGGGCGAGGGCGGACCGTTCGTGGAATCCACCGACCTCACCGCGGGCGGTGACCTGCCCGTCAACACCCACGGCGGCCAGCTCAGCTTCGGCCAGGCCGGCATCGCCGGCGGCGCCTCCCACATCGTCGAGGCGGTCCGTCAGGTCCGAGGCGAGGCCGGCGAGGTGCAGGTGCCCCAGTGCGAGCTGGCCTTCGTCAACGGCAACGGCGGGACCATGGGCGAGGAGACCTCGCTGGTGCTGGGGAGCAGCAGGTGAGCGGCAAGCCCCGCCCCCGGGTGCACCCCGTGTCCGCGCCGTTCTGGCAGGCGGCACGCGAGCACCGGCTGATCGCGCCGCGCTGCGAGGACTGCGGCCTGGTGTTCCTGCAGCCGCGGGCCGTGTGCCCGGGCTGCCTGGGCTCCCACCTTGGCTGGGCCGAGCTGTCCGGGCGGGGTCGCGTCTACACCTGCACCGTGGTCCGCCAGCCGGCGCACCCCGCCTTCCTCGACGACGTGCCCTACGTGTACGCCGTGGTCGAGCTCGAAGAGGGGTGCCGGCTCGCCACCAACGTGGTCGGCTGCGAGCCCACCGACGTCGTTCCCGACATGGCCGTGCAGGTCGTGTGGGACGACGTCGACGACGAGCTGACCCTGCCCCGCTTCGTGCCGGTCGCCAGCCCGGCCTGAGGCTGCCCTGGCCAGTTCGCCCAGCCCACCAAGCCACCCGATCCGACCACCCACACGGAGGAACCATGTCCTACGAGATGGCCGTCGAGCGCGGCAAGATCCGGGAGTTCGCCCGGGCGACCCGCTCGCGCAACCCCGCCTACCTCGACGACCCCCAGCCGGTGTGCCCGCCGACGTTCCTGCAGACGTCGAGCTTCTGGGCCCCGGCCAGCGGCGGTGGCGACGACCTGCTCAAGGCGCTCGGCGGCGACCTCTCGCGCGCCCTGCACGGCGAGCAGGAGTTCATCTTCCACGGCGAACCGCCGCGGGCCGGGACCATCCTGGAGGTGAGCAGCCGCGCCGGCGACACCTGGGAGAAGCAGGGCAAGCGCGGCGGCACCCTCAAGTTCACCCAGACCATCACCGAGTTCCGCGACCAGCAGGGCAACCTCGTGGCCGAGGGCAAGTCCACCCTGATCATCACCGAGCGCGCACCGAGCGAGGGCTGAGCCGTGTCCGTCAAGTTCTCCGATCTCAAGCCGGGCGACCCGGGCCCCGAGCCCATGGTGGTGGGTCCGCTCAACCGGACCGACTTCGTGAGGTACCAGGGGGCGTCGGGCGACTTCAACCCGATCCACCACGACGACACGTTCGCACAGGCCTCGGGCTTCCCCAGCGTGTTCTCGGTGGGGATGTTCCAGGCGGGCTGCCTGGCCACCTACGCCACCGAGTGGCTCGGCCCGGCCAACGTGCGTCGCTACGGCGTGCGCTTCAGCGAGCAGGTGTGGCCCGAGGACACGCTGACCCTGTCGGGCACCGTGTCCGCCACCCGTGAGGAGGCCGGCGAGAAGCTCGTCGACGTCGACCTGGTCTGCACCCGCCAGACCGGCGGCGTGGCCCTGAAGGGCTGGGCCACCTTCGCAGTCGCCGACTGACCCGCTCCGGGGCGCCCGGCGGTGGGTGACCCGCCGCCGGGCGCCCCGGGCGCGTCCGCGGGCGAACGAGGTGTCGACGGCCCGTGCCCGTCGCCCGGCCCGGCGGCGTCAGCCGGCCTGCGAGCCGTCGATCACGTCGTAGGCCACGCGGCCGGCCACGACCGTCGCGAGCACCGAGATGCCGGCCAGCTCTTCGTGGGCGACCTCGAGCGGATCGGCGTCGAGCACGACCAGGTCGGCCCTGCCCCCCTCGACCAGGCGCCCGGGCGAAGGGGTCGGCCCGACCTGCGCCGCGTGTGACGTCACCATGGCCAGCGCCTCCCCAGCTCCGACCCGCTCGCCCGGGCCCAGCCGGCGCGTGACCGCGGCGGCGAGCGACTCGAGCGGCACGGCGGGCACCACGGGAGCGTCGCTCGATGCGGCCACGGTCACGCCCACGGCGCGCAGGCTGGCCGCCCGGTACAGCCAGTCCTGCTCCACCGGTCCGAACTGGGTCGCGTACTTGGCGCCGCGTCGGGCCAGGAACGAGGGCTGGGTGACCACCGCCACACCGCAGACGGCCAGAGCCGCCACCTGTTCGGGGAGGCACAGCGAGCAGTGCTCGACGCGGTCGGGCGGCGAACCCACCGGGCGCGGATGTCGAGCCAGCACCTCGATCAGGCGGGCCACGCCGTCGACGTCGGTGACGTGCACCGCCACGGGGTGCTCGGCGGCGCGCGCCCCGGCCAGGACGGCGTCGAGCTCGTCGTCGGAGGGATCGTCGCCCTCGATGACGATCTTGATGTGGCCCACCGTCAGCCTCCCGTGGCGCGTGCCGAAGCGCAGGCCAGCCGTCGTGGTGGCCGCGTCCGCGCTCACCATGGCGGTCACGGCGGGGCCGTCGGTGCTCAGCGAGCGGTCGAGCAGGGCCAAGGTGGCGGCGTCGTTGGTCACCGTCGCGTCGGTGAGCGCCACCAGGCCCGCAGCGAGGTGCTCGCCGGCCTGCTCGGCCAGCGCCGCCACCAGATCCGGCTCGCCCAGCGCCGGCACCCCCGCCAGCGCCGGGGCCCGCGCCGCTACGACGCCGGTGGCGGTGCCGTCGGGTCGGCGCGAGACCCCGGGGGTGCCGTCCTCGCGCTCGGCGTCGACGCCCAGCGCGACCATGGCTGGCGAGTTGAGGTGGACGACGTGCCCGGCGGCGTGGTGCACCACCACCGGCACCCGCGGGGCGGCCCGGTCGAGCACGGCGCGCGGCAGCGGGTCACCGGTCGGGCCCGGTCGGTCCATCAGCGCCTCGTCGAAGCCGACGGCGCGGACCCAACCGTCCGAGCGCGCCGGCTGGCGGGCCGCGTCGGCCACCAAACGAGCGAGCGCGGCCAGGTCGGGGGCGCGCTCTGGTCCCAAGTCGAGCGACAGCTTGGCGGCGGCGGCCGCCAGCAGGTGCAGGTGCGGGTCGACGAAGCCGGGCACCACGACCGCGCCGGGCGGCAGGGGCACGGCGTCGGGTCCGGGGCCGAGGCCGACGACGCGCCCGTCGCGAACCGTCACGCCCTCGGCCAGGGGTCGGCGGGGGTCGCCGGTGCGGACCGTGGCCCGCCAAGAGGCCGCCGGGGCGCTCAGCTCCCGATCGATCCCAGCGACTCGGTCAGGACGGGCAGGAGATCGCGCCGCAGGACCTTTCCGGTCGAGGTGCGAGGCAGCTCCTCGAGCAGGAGCACCTCCTCGGGTCGCTTGAACGAGGCCAGCCGCTCTGCGCAGAAGGCGACGAGGTCCTCGGCAGTGGTGTCCGAACCCTCCCGCACCACCGCCGCGGCGACGACGCGCTCCCCCCAGGTCTCGTCCGGCGTGCCGACCACCGCGGCCTCCACCACGTCGGGATGCTCGTAGAGCACCCCCTCGACCTCCTCGGGCGAGACGTTCTCGCCTCCGCGGATGATCATGTCGCCCGCCCGGCCGACCAGGAACAGGTACCCGTCCTCATCGATGCGGCCCAGGTCGCCGGTGTGGACCCAACCATCGTCGTCGAGGGTGACCCTCGTCTTCTCCTTGGCCCCCCAGTAGCCGGTCATGGCCCGGAAGGTGCGCAGCTGCACCTCACCGATCTCGTCGGGGCCGAGCTCGTTGCCCTCGGGGTCCACGACTCGCAGCTCCACGTCGTCGAGGGGCCGCCCGACCGACGACAGCCGCCGGCGCCGGGCCTCTACCTCCGGTCCCTCGCCGTGGATCCGGTGGTCGTCGGGACCCAGCACCGTGACCGTCGAGGTCGTCTCGGTCTGGCCGTACGCGCCCGACCACGACACGTCCTGCGGGAAGGCCTCGATGGCTCTGCGGATCACCGCCGGAGGCATCGGTGCGGCACCGTAGGTGATCATCTGCAAGCTGGACAGGTCGGCGTCGCCCAGCCCCGGTTCGTCGAGCAGGCGGGCGAGCATCGTCGGCACCAGGAACGAGTGGGTGACGCGGTGCCGGGCCACGGCGTCGAGCCAGGCGGTCGGCTCGAACTGGGGCAGCAGCACGGTCGTGCGCCCCGAGTACAGCGGGTTGAGCAGCGATGTCAGCCCGGCGATGTGGTAAAGGGGCGCGGACAGCAGCGAGATGCCCTCGTCGGTCCCGTCTGCGGCGTCGTTGGCCGCCATCACGTACCCGGTGAAGCCGCCGTGGGTGAGCATCACGCCCTTGGGCAGCGATGTCGTCCCGCTGGTGTAGAGCAGGATGGCCAGCTCGGCGTCGTCGACGTCGGCCACCTCGTAGTCCGGCTCGGCCGCGTCGCGCGCCGCCGCGTAGCCGTCGGGGTCGTCGAGCACGACCACCTGGCCGAGCGCCTCGGAGCGGACCTCGTCGACCATCGACCGGTAGCGCGACTCCACGAAGAGGACCTTGGCACCCGAGTCGCCGAGCAGGTGGCGCAGCTCGTCCTGCTTGGCCCGGAAGTTCATCGGGACCGCGGTGGCGCCCAGCGACGCCGTGCCCAGCAGCACCTCGACGAGCTCGATCCTGTTCGTGGACAAGATGCCGACCCGGTCGCCGGGCGCGATGCCGTAGGAGGCCAGCAGGCCGGCGGCCCCGGCCACGCCGGCCCTCAGCTCCCCGTAGGTCCGGGACCGCTCGGCGTCTCTCAGAGCGACGTGGTCCTCCACGATCATCGCGGGGATGTCGATCAGCATGGCCAGGTTCATCGGTCTGCCTTCCGGGATTCGTGCGGCCAACGCACTCGTGGGCCGTGTTGTCGGACGTGGCTGCGCCGGGGCGATCGGGTCGCGTCCAGACACGCGGCTCGGTCCCCCACGCAGCGGTGCACGGCCGGTGATGCTCGCATACGGCGACCCCCCGCCGCCCGTCCCGGTACCCTCCGCGGCCGTGGCCCGCCCCGGAACCGCCCGCGCCGGAGCGGGCGGCGGGGCCCGACCCGGCACGGCGCCGGCAGGGTCGGCGAGGCGGCGGTGAACGCCCTGGCCACCGCGCTCGCGGTGAGGGGCCCCTTCGACGAGGTGGTCGAACAGGCCCGCCTGGTGGCCGGATTGGGCTACGAGTCCATCTGGGTGCCCGAGATCGCCGGGCGCGACGCCCTGGTGACCTGCGCCGCGCTGGCCGCGCAGGTGCCCGGCACCCCCCTGGCCACCGGGATCGTCCCCCTGCCCACCCGCAGCCCGGTGCTGTTGGGTATGGGTGCGGCGGCGCTGGCCGAGATCACCGGCGGGCGGTTCACCCTCGGTGTCGGAGTCGGTCACGTCGAGACCCTCGGGCCCTGGTTCGGGCGGGACGCGATCGACCTCGTCGGAGTTCGCGCCCACCTCGAGGTGCTGCGCTCGCTGCTGCACGAGGGAGCCGTGCAGCGCCGGGCGGGCGGCGGCCTGCCCGAGCTGTCGATGACCTTGCGCGGCGTGCACCCCCCGGCGCCGCCGCCCGTGCTGCTCGCCGCGCTCGGGGCCCCGGATGGCGCAACTGGGCGGGGCAGCGGCAGACGGGGTCGTCCTCAACTGGACCACTCCCGAACGCACCGCGCGGATGGCACGGTGGGCCCGGGACGGCGCAGAGGCCGCCGGGCGCGACCCCGAGGCGGTTCAGGTGGCCTGCTACCTGCCCGCCTGCGTGGGTGACCCCGCCTCGGCGCGAGCCCAGCTGGCCCGCCAGCTCGGGGCATACGGCGTGCTGGGGGCATACCGCCGCCGTCTCGAGGAGGACCTCGGACCCTTCGACCCCACCGATCCCCCGGATGCCGTGCTCGACGCGCTCGGGGCGCACGGCGAGCCGGACGAGGTGCTGGAGCGCATCGACGAGCACCAGCGGGCCGGTGCCACCCTGGTCGTGCTCACCCCCTACCCCGAGGGCGAGGACCCCTGGGCATCGCTGTCGGGCACCTGGGCGGCGCTGGCCCCCGCCTGAGCCCACGCCAGGCGCCGCTCGGTGCGCAACCCCTCGGCCAGGGGCAGGTCCCAAGCGGCGCGCAGGGCCCGCTTCGCGGCCCGGGCGGCGTCGGACCGCCGGACCAGGCGGGCCGCCAGCTCGAGCGCCGCGCCGTCCACGTCGTGCTCCAGCCGGTGCACGATGCCCAGCCGCAACGCCTCGTCGGCGTCGACGTTGGCCGCGCCGAGCACCACCGGCAGGGCCCGGGCCGGCCCGATCGCACGCGTGAGGCTCTGGGTGCCCCCCGCCGAGGGCAGCATGCCCAGCTTGGTCTCCGGGAGGCCGACCACCGTGTCGGGGGCGGCCAGGCGCACGTCGCACAGCAGTGGCATCTCCAGGCCCGCGCCCAGCGCGTAGCCGTGCAGGGCGACCACGACGGGCTGGGCCAGAGCGAGCAGCGGCGTCCACGGGTCGCGTCGCCAGCGGATCCTGCGGGCGGCCAGGATCGACCGCGCCGTGCCGAACTCGCCCAGGTCGGCGCCGGCGGAGAAGTGGCGGCCGTCGGCGCGCAGCACGACCGCTCCGATCTCGCTGTCGGCGCCGAGGGCCGCGAACACGTCGATGAGCTCGTCTCGCATGGCCAGGTCGTAGATGTTCAGGGGGGGGTGGGCGAGGCTCACGACCGCCACACCGTCGTCTCCCCGCTCGAAGCGGATCCGCGCGTTGCCGTCGTCGGCGTTCCCGGCGCCGTCGTCGCTCATGCGAGCGCGCCCATCGGTGCGGTCGGCAGGTCTGCAGGGTCGAGCCCGCGGCTGACCAACATGCCGGCCAGGGCGTCGGCGGCCGGCGCCAGCGGGCGCTCGAGCATCGCGGCGCGCTCCGACGGGCCACAGCGCGACGCGAGCACCGCCACCGGCGCGCTCAGGGGCGCCTCGCGGCGCCCTCCGCGTCCGGTGCGCTCCCGTTCCACGAGGCCCTCGACCACGGCGGCCGCGGCAGCCAGCCCGGCCAGGGGGTCGGGGTAGGTGACCTCCGGGGCGTGCATGCCCAGGCTGCCGAGGTCGCCGAGCCCGCAGTGGGCGTGCACGCCGGTGCCGTAGGCGACCCACCCGCGGCGCGCCCCGGTGCCGGAGAACGCGGGCACGGCCACGTGGACCAGGTGGGGATGGCGCGTGGCGAGGATCTCGGGGCCCAGGCCCAGGTTGGGCAGCACCCGCGCCGAGAACGAGTCGACCAGGACATCGGCACGACCCAGCAGCGCTTCGAGGTGAGCGAGGTCGCCACGATCCCTCAGGTCGAGCGGCAGCCGAGACTTGTGGCGATCCAGCGAGGCGAACAGGGCCGGCTGGGCACGCAGGCCGTCGGGGCGCACCTGGTGCTCCACCGTGACCACCTCCGCCCCCAGGGCGCCAAGGAGCCAGGTGCACAGCGGACCAGCCCACATGGCCGTGCAGTCCAGGACCCGCACGCCCGCCAGCGGCGTCGCGGGCCGCACGGGCCCCAAGCCCACCGTCGGGGCAGTCGAGCCGTCGCCCGGCGCGCGTGGTGCGACGCAGGTCGCAGCCGGCTCGACGCGAGCCGGCCGGTACGCGACGACGGGCAGGCGCCAGGTCTGCGCCTCGAGCTTCCACGTCGGTCGCGGTGGCCTGGGCGTCGAGGGTGGCCAGCATGCGGGCGTAGGCCTCCTCGTCGCCGGGGGCGCCCAGGTCGGCGGCCAGCCACCCGCCTCCCGGTGCGCGGCGCGGGGCGGCCGGTGGGGACCAGGACCCGTCGCGTCGCAGGGCGGTGAGCACCGCCGGCGCGAGGACGAGGGCGCCCACGCCGACGGGATCGACGCCCACGGCGGCTCCTGCACAGCGCTGCAACGCCGCCCCCGCCCGCACGGCGAGCTCGACGGCGAGAGCGATCGTGCCCGCCGGGACGCCCCCCTCCGGGACCGTGCCGGGCGGCACAGACTGCGCCGCGGTGCTCATCGCCCCTCGAAGCGGGGGGGGCGCTTGTCGAAGAAGGCTGCGAGCCCCTCGGCGCGGTCGGTGGTCGTCTGCAGGAGGTGGTTCAGGTCACCCTCGAGGCGCAACCCGTCCGCGAGGGTCAGATCAGCGCCCCGGGCCACCGCCTCCTTGGCCAGGCCCAGCGCCCGGGGTGCGAGCGCGCCGAGCTGGTCGAGGGTCGCTGCCAGCGCCTCCTCGAGCTCGCCGTCGTCGACGACGCGATGCACGACGCCCGCCTCCAGCGCGCTCCGGGCATCGAGCACGTCGCCGGTCAGCACCAGCGCGCTCGCCCGGGCATGGCCGGCCGCACGCGCCAACCTCTGCGTGCCGCCCCAGCAGGGCAGCCGCCCGGCCTGCACGTCGGGCAGCGAGAAGCGGGCGGTCGAGGCGGCCACGACCACGTCGACGCCCAAGACCAGTTCGCAGCCCACCCCGGTGGCGGCGCCTGCGACCGCGGCCACCACGGGTACCGTCAGCGCCGCGAGCAGGCCCGGCGGATCCGGGACCACCGAGAGCGGGTCCAGGTCGCTCGCCGGGCCCGGGCAGAAGTCGGGGCTGGCCGAGCGCAGGGCCAACAGCGTCAGATCGTCGTCCTCGCCGAGGTCCTCGACGACAGCGACCAGCTCGGCGGCTTCCCGGGCCGTGAGCGGCCCACCCGAGAGGGTGACGGTGGCGACGGTGCCGGCGCGCTCGACCGCCAGGCGGTCCAGGCGCACTTCCGATCAGTCGGCCGAAGCCGTCTTCTTGGGCTCGAGCTGGGCCATGGTCACCCCGCAGCAGTCCAGGTCGCCGGGGCTCACCTTGGTCACCAGGACCTCGGTGCCGCAGCTCTCGCAGCGGTAGCGCTTGCCGACCTTCAACGACATCTCGACCCCCTGATCGCTTGGCTTGTTGTCACGGCGGAGGCGCCCGTCGGGCGCGCGGGCCGTGTCGAGCTCACTTGGGCTTCATCGGTGTCGAGCAGCAGCGGACCTCGCCGTCGCCGGCCTTGGTGACCACGATCTCCGACCCGCACTGCTCGCACTTGAGCCGCTTGCCTGCCTCGTTCGCCATGGCCGGGCACCATATCGCCTGGGGGCAGGGGGTCCGTCACCGGTGCCGATCCCGGCGCGTGCCGGGCGATCGCGATCGCGGGCGCGTCGCGGCCCGGGGCGCGACGATGCTGAGGTGCCCACGCCGTTCGAGTCGCTGCGGGTGATGGCCACCCAAGCGGTTCGTACCGGCGAGGGCGTCCATCACGTGGAGCAGTTCAGCGCCGACGGCCTTCTGAGCACCCTGTGGCACGGGGGGCTCTGGGACGCGGAGCCAGGCCGAGGTCCCGAAGCCGTGGTGGTGTGCGCGTCGGGGGCGATGGGAGGTCTGCTGGGTCCCGCCCGGGGCGTCTACCACCGCCTCGGCGAGGCGCTCGCGGCCACCGGGATCGCCACCGTGCGCATCGGCTGGCGGGCGCCCAACGACCTGGCTCGATGCGTGGTCGACGCGGTCGCCGTGCTCGAGCTCGCCCTGCGGCGCGGCGCCCGGCGGGCCGTGGTCGTGGGCCACAGCTTCGGCGGCGCCGTTGCCGTGCAGGCCGGCGCGGCCACTGCGCCGTTCACGGTCGGTGTGGTGACCCTCGCCACCCAGTCGGCTGGCTGTGAGGGCGCGGGCGCGCTCGCCGGGACGCCGCTGCTGTGCGTGCACGGCGACGCCGACGAGCTGCTCCCGGTCTCGTGCTCGACCACCGTCGCCGGGCTCGCCGGGGGGAAGGTGGCGGTCATCGCCGGTGCCGGGCACCTCCTCGACACCGCCGATGACGCGCTCTTCACACTGCTCGAGGGCTGGATCACCGACGTGCTCTCGCCTCGTACCCCGGCTGGTTCGGCCGACCTTGGTGAGACATGAGCAGGCAGGTGTATCGTCCGAGCACCGCAGACGACGAAGGGGGAAGGCATGCAGACCAAGGCCGCGATCCTGTGGGAGGTCGGCAAGGACTGGAGCGTCGAGGAGGTGGAGCTCGACGAGCCCAAGGTGGGTGAGGTCCTGGTGCGCATGGCCGCCTCGGGCATGTGCCACAGCGACGAGCACCTCGTCACGGGCGACCTGCCCTTCGCCCTTCCGATCATCGGCGGTCACGAGGGCGCCGGCACCATCGAGAAGGTGGGCCCGGGCGTGTCGTGGCTCTCGCCGGGCGACAAGGTGGTCTTCGGCTTCGTGCCGTCGTGCGGGCGCTGCCCGTCGTGTTCGACCGGTCACCAGAGCCTGTGCGACCTGGGCGCCTACCTGGCGACCGGCAAGCAGATCTCCGACGGGACCTCGCGCCACCACGCGCAGGGCCAGGACCTCAACCTGATGTGCCTGGTCGGCTCGTTCAGCCACCACACCGTGGTCAACGAGGCCAGCTGCATCAAGGTCGACCCCGACACCCCCTTGGACAAGGCCTGTCTGCTCGGCTGCGGCGTAATCACCGGTTGGGGCTCGGCGGTCTACGCGGGAGAGATCGGCCCCGGTGACGTGGTGGTGGTCATCGGTGTGGGCGGCATCGGTGCCTCCGCCATCCAGGGGGCACGTCTCGCCGGCGCCAAGAAGATCCTCGCCATCGACCCGGTCGAGTTCAAGCGGGAGGAGGCGATGAAGTTCGGCGCCACCCACACCGCATCCTCGATCCAGGAGGCCCAGGGCGTCCTCAGCGAGATCAGCTGGGGCCGTATGGCCGACAAGGTCGTGTGCGCGATGGGCGTCGGGTCGGGCGAGCTGATGCTCGAGATCCAGGGCCTGACCGCAAAGCGCGGCCGCATCGTGGCCACCAACGTCCACCCGGCGCTGGAGTTCGACGTGAAGATGTCGATGACCGACCTGACCCTCACCGAGAAGCAGCTCGTCGGGTCGATCTACGGCTCGGGCAACGCCCGCGCCGACATCCCCAAGATGCTCGAGCTCTACGCGGCCGGCCAGCTCGACCTCGACGGCCTGATCACCCGCACGTACCCGCTCGCGGGCATCAACGACGGCTACGAAGACATGCGCGCCGCACGCAACGTCCGCGGCGTGCTCGTCTACGAGTGATCCCCACGGTCGCCGGCTCCCGGTGACCGCAGATCACCACGACCGGTCGCCAGGCGCCGGCCCCGGAGGAGACCCCGGGGCCGGCGTCGGCGCGTTCCTGGCCGATGTCGCCGGGTTCCTCGACCCCGGCGCGGTTCTGACCGACCCCGACCGCACCGCTGCCCACGCCACGGACTGGACCCGTCGGTTCCGCGGCGCCACCCCGGCGGTCCTGCGCCCGGCGGGCGTCGAGCAGGTGGCGGGCATCGTCCGCTCAGCGCGGCGCCACCGCGTGGCGCTGGTCCCCCAGGGTGGCAACACCTCCCTGGTCGGCGGTGCCACGCCGCTCGCCGGCGAGGTCGTCGTCGATCTGCGCCGCCTCGATCGGCTCGATCCCGTCGACTCGACGGCTCGGCAGGTCACCGTCGGCGCCGGTGTCACCGCGGCGCGCCTGGCAGCGCACTGCGCGCCCGCCGGTCTCGAGCCCGCCGTCGACCTCGCCTCGCGCGACACCGCCACCCTCGGCGGGATGGTGGCCACCAACGCCGGCGGGATCCACGTCGTACGGCACGGGCCGATGCGGGCCCAGGTGGCGGGTCTCGAAGCGGTGCTCGGCAACGGCGATGTCCTCGCCGCGAACCTCGCCGGGCTCGACAAGGACAACACCGGTTACGACCTCGTAGGCCTGCTCTGCGGCAGCGAGGGAACCCTGGGAATCGTCACCGCGGCCCGTGTGCGCCTGGTGGCGCGGCCGGCGTCGGTGGCCGCTGCGCTCGTCGGCTTCTCCTCCAGCGCGGCCGCCGTCGCGGCGGCGGCCGCGCTGGCGACCGTCGGGGCGGTGCGCGCCGTGGAGCTGATGCGCGGCACGGGGCTCGACCTCGTCGGAGCCCATCTGGGTGCCCCGGTGCCCCTCGACCCGGTGCCGGTGGCGGTCCTGCTCGTGGAGGCCACGGGCACCGCGGACGGTCCCGGCGCGCTCGACTCCCTCGCCTCCGCGATCGGTCGCCTCGACGGGGCCGGCGAAACCGTGGTGGCAGACCATGCGCGGGACCTGGCCCGACTGTGGCGTTGGCGGGAGGGTCACCACGAGGTGGCTGCGGGGCTGGGCGTCGTGCACAAGGCCGACGTCACGCTGCCCGCCGCGGGACTGGCCGCCTTCGTCGACGCGGTGGACGCCCTGGTCGCCCCTCTGGCCCCAGGCGCCACCACACTGGTCTACGGGCACGCCGCGGACGGAAACGTCCACGTCAACGTGGTGGGCCCCGAACCCGACGACCCCCGGGTGCTCGACGCGGTCTTCGGCGCCGTGCTGGCCGCCGGAGGCAGCATCTCGGCCGAGCACGGCATCGGCCGGGCCAAGCGCGAGTGGCTCGTGGCTCAACGCGGCGAGGTGGCGGTGGCTGCCATGCGCGCTGTGAAGGCCGCGCTGGACCCCGACGGCGTCTGCAACCCCGCGGCCCTGCTGGGCCCTCCGCAGCGGCCGGCGCGCCCGGCGCGCCCGACGCGCTAGCGGAACTGGTCGAGCACCGCCGTGGCCTCGTCGTGGCGCAGGACGAGCACGGCCCCGCTGGCGTTGCGGTCCGGGTCGGTCGGCAGGGTGTACGACGTCGGGTCGAGGTTCCGCATGCGCCAGGCGAAGCGCATGGCGTCGGTGAGGCTCATCCCGTCGTCGATGCGCAGGCCCTCGGCGGCCCCGCTGGCCGCGTCGGCCAGGGTGAACGGGTTGCGACTGTCGCCCAGCTCGGCGAACACCGCCCGCAGGAAGCTCTGCTGGCGCTGCACCCGGCCGAGGTCGGCGGTGGGGTCGGTGACCCTGCGACCGTCGATCAGCTCGCTGTAGTGGCGGGCCCGCACGTAGGCCAGCGCCTGGGGTCCGTCGAGCTCGTGGGGACCGGCCTCGGCCACGTCGAGGCCCGATCCAGCGTCGGACGCCGGGTGGGGGAAGTCGATGGTCACCCCGCCCAGGGCGTCCACCACGTTGGCGAACGACACGAAGTCGACCTCCATGTAGTGGTCCACCGGGATGCCGACCGACTCCTGCACGGTGCGGATCAGCCGCTCGGGCCCGCCGTTGTAGGCGGCGTTGATCTTCTGGGAGCGGTCGGTGCCGGCGATGGGAACGTAGAGGTCTCGCGGGATCGACAACAGGCGGGCCGGGCCGTCGCCGAGGTGGAGCACCAGCATCGTGTCGCTGCGCGACCCCCCGTCCTGGCCGAAGACGGAGGGATCCAGGCCGGCCTCGCCGATCGCGGCCGGATCACGGCTGTCGGAGCCCACGATCAGGTAGTTCTGGCCGCGGGCCGCGCCGGTCAGCACAGCGGAGACCGGGACCCGCTCGATCCGCCCGAAGATCGAGTTGGCGTACAGGTAGCCGCCGACCGCCAGGGCCACCAGCAGGAGGGGAAGCCCCACCGAGGCGATCAGCAGCACCCGGCGGAGGCGAGGCCGGCCGGGCAGCAGCCGCCGCCGCCGCGAGGGAGCCGAGTCCGGCCGAACCGGCCCGCGTGCGGCGGGACCCGACCGGTCCGCCCCGCCCCGAGCCGGGACATCGGGCCCGGGACCCTCCGGTGCCGGAGCCGCCCGGCGACCGGCGTAGGCGGGCGGACGACGGCCGGGCGCGCCCTGGCCACCCGAACCGACCGGGCCCGCGGGACCGTGTGGCCGTTCGGCGCCGAGCGCGCCACGGCGGGTGCCGGCCACGGCCGCCGGCGATGCGTCGGTCGGGGCTGGGACGTGGACCCGCCGCGGGTCCCGGGAGGTGGGTCTCTCGCTCACCGGGTCCCAGACGCTACCGGGGCAGCCCGTCCGCGCCGGACCACCGCGCTGTCGCGGGGCCCCTGCCGCCCGGAGCCGGCCGGAGGCCGAGCTCAGCCCAACGAGATCCCGACCCCGTCGAGGCTGGCCATCTCGGCAAGGACGCCAGCGGCGGCGTCGAGCAGCGGGAGGGCGAGCACCGCTCCCGTTCCCTCGCCGAGGCGCAGCCCGAGATCCAGCAGGGGCTCGAGTCCGAGGTGCTCGAGCGCCACGGTCGCGCCCGGCTCGACCGAGCGGTGTCCCGCCAGCGCGTAGTCGAGCACCTCTGGGCGCAGCGCCGCCGCCGCCAGCAGGCCCGAAGCGGCGATGACCCCGTCGATCACCACCGGTACCCGCGCGGCCGCCGCGCCCGTGACGAAGCCGGCCAGCGCGGCGTGCTCGAAGCCGCCGACCTCGGCGAGCACCTCCAGCGGAGCCAGACCGTCGGTGCGGGCCACCGCGGCCTCGACGAGCGCGACCTTGGCGGCCAGCACGGAGTCGTCTACGCCTGTGCCCCTCCCCGTCACCGCCGCCGCGGGACGGCCGGTGAAGGCGGCCACCAGGGCGGCCGCGGGGGTGGTGTTGGCGATGCCCATGTCTCCGGTCACCAGGCACGCCGCGCCGGCCGCGACCAGGTCGGCGGCCAGCTCGGCGCCGGCGTCGAGCGCCCGCAGGGCCTGGGCCGGCGTCATGGCCGGCCCGCGGCTGAGGTCCGCGGTCGCGCGGGCCACGCGGCGGCCACGCCACGGGGCGATGCCCTCGAGGCAAGCGTCGCGGGCTCTACCGGCCGAGGCGGCGACGGACGAGGGCTCCGGTACGGCGACCTCGCCAACGACGCCGACGTCGCACACCACCACTGCGGCACCGGCTCGCCTGGCCAGGACGTTGACCGCGGCCCCGCCCCGGGCGAAGGTGGCCACCATCTGCGCCGTCACCTCCTGGGGCCAGGGCGAGACCCCCTGCGCGTGCACCCCGTGGTCGCCGGCGAACACGCCGACCGCGGCAGGGCGTGGCGACGGGGGAGGGCAGCATCCGGCGATGGCGCTCAGGGAGCGCCCCAGCGACTCGAGGCGCCCGAGGCTGCCCACCGGCTTGGCCAGACGGGCCTGCACGGCGTCGGCATGGTCGCCGGCCGCCTCGTCCACGGGTGCGACGAGGAGGGTCGCGGCCACGTAGGGACCGGCCCGTTCGGTCAGCGCCGAGCGCACCACCACGTGCAACGGCCGACCGGCCCCGGCGCGGGCGAAGGCGGTCCCGGCTGCGGCTGCCGCGCCCCTGTCGGCATCGGTGTCACCCACGAGCAGCGCCCTTCCCGGTGCCACACCCAGCCGGGCGAGCGCGGCCAGCAGGCTGGCCGGATCGGGCTTCGCGGCCCCCACGTCGACGCTGGTCACGACCGCTTCGAGGTGCTCGTCGATGCCGCCACGCGCGAGGAGGAGGCGCACGTCGGCCTCGTCCATGACCGCCGTGTCGGTCACCGCGGCCAGCCGGACCCGACCGGCCAGGGCGGCCAGGGTGCGCGCCACGCCGGGGAGCAGGACCGGTTCGAGCGCCGCCACCGCCGTGCCCGGCGCCGCGTGCTCCACCAAGGTCCCGCCCACGTCGAAGCAGATCGCGTCGAAGCCGGGATCGAGGGCCTCGCCGAGGGGCCGGGCGCGGGGCACGCTCACAGCCCTCGCAGCACCTGCTCGAGCACTGGCGCGGCGCTGGCGTCGAGCGACGCGGCCACGCGACCGTCCTGCGCGGCGAGCAGCGCGTCGAGCGGGACGTGACGGGCGCCCATGACCTCGGCGACGCGGCCGGCCAGCCCGAGGCGGGCCGGCCCGAGCTCGCAGTCGAGCACCACGGCCTCGACGCCGCTGCCCGCAACCTTGGCCGCGGCGTCCAGCGCCGCCGTGAGGGGATCGCCGGGTCCGCCGGCTGTTGCCCGCCCGTCGGAGCACACGACCAGGACCGGTCGGCGGCCCGCGGCGCCGACCGCCGGTGCCGTTGCGACGGCGAGCGCCTCGAGGATCCCCGCGGCGAGCGGGGTGGCTCCCCCGACAGGCACGTCTGCGAGCCGGGCCCGGGCGACCTCCACGCTGCCGGTGGGGCGCAGCACGGTCGTGGCGCCCCGGTCGCGGAAGGTCACCAGCGCCACCTCGTCGCGGCGCCGGTAGGCGTCGGCCAGCAGGCCCAGGACGGCGCCGGTCACCGCGGCGAGCCGATCCCGGGCGCCCATCGACCCGGAGGTGTCCAGTGCCACCACCACCAGCGTCCCGGCCCGCCCGTCGCGCACGGCGACCCGTGCGTCGCCGGGTTCGAACAGCGGGGCCTCCGGGCGCCCGGCGCGCCGGCGCGCCGCGGCGGTGGCAGTGGCCCGCACGGCCAGGTCGCGCCCCGAGGTGCCCGCCGGCGCGGGTTCGGCGCGAACCACGCGCCCACGCTCGCCGGCCGCACCCGAACCGGTCTGCCGTTCGCCGAGGCGCCCGGCGCCGCGGGCCGTTCGCCCGCCGGGACCAACCCGGCTGCCAGCCCCCGTGCCGCCGAGGATGGCGCCGGCCGCAGCGTGCAGCTCGGTCACGTCCGCGGCGCCACTTCGCTCGCCCGTCGTGGCCGACCCTTCCCCGCCGCCTCCCGGGGTGCCGCGCCCGGCGGTCGAGCCGGGCTCGCTGCCTCCCGTCTGCTCTCCGCTGCCTGCCGGGCCCGGGCCCAGCGGTCCGACGGGCTGCGGCGAGGGTTCGTTGCCGTGGTCTGCGCCGCGCGAACCGGTGCCACCGGTGCCTGGCAGGGAACCCTCGCCGTTCCCGTCTGCGCCGCTGCCGCCCGCGCCGTGCAGACCGGCGGCCTGGAGGGCTTCGGCGAGCTCGTCGGCGTCCAGGCCGGGGGCGTCGAAGGGGCCGCGGCGGCGCCGGTGGGCCAGAGCCAGCGGCGCCACCCGGGCGACGTCTCCGGGCCCGGCCACGGGCCGGCTCTCCCATCCGGCCAGAGCGGCCGCTGCCCTGGCCACCGCCAGGTCGGCGCGCAGGCCCTGCGCGCCTAGCTCGGCGCACAGCGCCGAGATCGCCTCCAGCAGCGCGTCGGGCAGGGTCGCGGGCGTCGTGGTCGCCAACCGGGCCCCCAACGCGGCCTCCTCGCGGGCCCAGGCCGCGGCGAAGGCCGCGGGGTCGGCGTCGAAGTCCACCCTTCGGCGAACCGCCAGGGCTCGGGTGGCGGGATCGGTGGGGGTCGTCACCTCGACGGCGAGGCCGAAGCGGTCGAGGAGCTGGGGGCGCAGCTCGCCCTCCTCGGGGTTCATCGAACCGATCAGCACGAAGCGCGCCGGGTGAACGTGGCTGATGCCCTCGCGCTCGACGACGTTGCGGCCGCTGACGGCGACGTCGAGCAGCACGTCCACCAGGTGGTCGGCGAGCAGGTTCACCTCGTCGACGTAGAGGACACCGCCGTGGGCGGCGGCGAGCACCCCCGGCTCGAAGCGGCGCTCTCCGGCCAGGGCGCTCGCGAGGTCCAGGCTGCCGATGAGGCGCTCCTCACTCGCCCCCAACGGGAGCTCGGCGAAAGGGGCGTCGCCCGGCAGCAGCGCGGCCAGCCCGCGCGCCAGCGTGGTCTTGGCGGTGCCCTTGTCGCCTCGCAGCAGCACACCACCCAGTGCCGGGTCCAGCGCTCCGAGCACCAGGCCCAGCTTCAGCTCGTCGGCCGCGACCACCGCGCTGAACGGGAAGCGGGGGGCCAGGTCTCGCCCGCCGGCGTCGAGGGCGGCGCTCATCGTCTGTCGGCGTCGGTGCCGGGCACTTCCGAGGGCCTGGGAGGCCGCCAGGGCGACAGGGGCCCGAGACCCGCCGGGGGCCCGGCGCGGTCCATCAACCAAGCCAGCAGCAGCTCCGGTGCCAGGCCGCCCGGCAGCGCGGGAGCCACCGCCTCGCGCCGGCTCGCCAGCTCCCGGAGGTGGGCGGGGAGCTCGGCGGCAACGTAGGACTCGGGCCAGTCGGCCGGCTCGTGACCCAGGCCCAGGTCGACACGGTGGACCTCGACCTCTCGCCAGCGCAGCAGGGGCAGCACGCGAGCCGACACCTCGCCCAGCGAACCGGTGAGGGCGCGACCCGACCAGGTGAGGGCATCGGAGCGCGCCCAGGCATCGAGCAGCTCGGTGCTCGATGCCACCACATCGGCCACCAGCTCCGGGGCCCGACGGCGCGAGCCCGCCTCGATCTCCGCTTCGCGTTCGGTGGGCCCACCCGGGTACTGGGCGGCCACCTCGCCTCGCGAGGCCGCGCGCAGCATGCGCACGTGGCTGTCCGCGTTGCGGGCCAGGTGGGTCAGGACGTGGCCCACGCTCCAGCCGGCCAGGCGCGACGGGCGCGAGGGCGCCGCCTCTTCGAGCTTCTCCCACCCAGTCGGCCAGCGCCACCTCCGAGGCACGCGCCCCTTCGAGCTCTGCCGGACCGGCAGGGTGCGGCTCGGTCACCTTCGCTCCTCCCATCCCTCGGCCTCGAGAACGGCATCGCGCAGGGTGGCCAACGCCTCCTCGGTCGGCTCCGTCCACATGCCCCGCTCGACGGCCTCGAGCAGCCGCTCGGCGATCTGGCGCAGGGCCCACGGGTTGGATCGCCCGAAGAACGCACGCAGCCCGGGGTCGCCCACGTAGGCGGCCGTCACCCGTTCGTACATCCAGTCGGCGACGACGTGGGCCGTGGCGTCGTAGCCGAACAGGTAGTCGACCGTGGCCGCCATCTCGAAAGCGCCCTTGTAGCCGTGGCGGACCATGGCCTGGAGCCACTTGGGGTTGAGCACCCGGCTGCGCACGACCCGGGCCGCCTCCTCGTCCAGGGACCGCACCCGGGGCCTCGACGGGTCGGCGGTGTCACCGAAGTAGGCCCGGGGGGAGGCGCCTGTGAGATGGCGCACCATCGCCACCATGCCGCCGTGATCCTGGAGGTAGTCGTCGCTGTCGAAGATGTCGTGCTCGCGGTTGTCCTGGTTCTTGACGGCCACGTCGATCGCGGCGAAGCGGCGGCGCATGGCCGCCCGGGCCGGGACCCCGGCTCCGGCGCGCCCGTAGGAGAAGCCTCCCCAGGTCTCGTACACGGCGGCGAGGTCGGCGTCGTCGCGCCAGTTGCCGGACTCGAGCACGGCCAGGATGCCCGACCCGTAGCCGCCGGGGGAGGGGCCGAACAGGCGGGGGTCGCCGTCCGCTGCGAAGCCGGCCAGCTCCACCGCCTCGTCGAGCAGGTCCACCACGTGGGGGAACGCGTCACGAAAGAAGCCAGATATCCGCAGGGTCACATCGACCCGGGGCCGTTCCAGCTCGGCTTCGTCGAGGCGGCGCAGCCCCGTCACCCGGCCGGACTCGGGGTGCCAGGTCGGCTCGACGCCGAGCAGGGCCAGGGCCATCGCCACGTCGTCTCCCATCGTGCGCATCGCCGCCGTCCCCCACAGCACGATGCCCACCACCTCGGGGGCTCGGCCCGTGTCGCTGCGGTGGCGTTCGATGCAGCGCTGGGCGAGGGTGCGACCCACCTGTACGGCCAGGGGCGAGGGGATGGCCTTGGGGTCCACCGAGTAGAAGTTCCGACCGGTGGGCAGGACGTGGGCCATCCCCCGGGTGGGCGCGCCCGAGGGACCTGATGGCACCGGCCGGCCCGCCAGCGCCCCCAGCACGGCGTCGAGCTCGTCGGTGGTGCGTCCCAGGGCGGGCACGAGCCGGTTCGCCACCCACCGCAGCGTCTCGTCGCCGGCCAGCGACTCGTCCCCGAGTCGCCCAGGGTCCCAGCCGGCCACGGCGAGCGCCTCGACGCGCCGACGGCACTCATCCTCGACGGCGTCGGTCCCGGCGCGGTCGGCCACCTCGGCTCCCAGATCGACGCCCAGCTCGGCGGCCACGGTCGACCGCAGCGAGGGCACCGTCCCCTGGTCCACTCGGGTCACCGCCAGGACGAGGTCGACGAGAGCGTCACCCGCCGGAGGCTGCCCGAGCACGTGCAAGCCGCCACGGATCTGAGCGTCCTTGAGCTCGCACAGATGGCCATCGACGTGAAGTAGACGGTCATCGAAGACCTCCGTCTCCACACCCTCGACCTCTACTTGAGATTGTGACCAGCCCAGGTCCCGGTGGATCTCGGCATCGACGAGGCAGTCCCACACCTGGCGACGGATCGCGGGGAGCTTGGCGGGGTCGAGCACCGCGCAGCGGGCGTGCTCGTCGAGGAGGGACTCGAGCCGCGCGAGGTCGTCGGTCAACCCGGCGCGCGTCATCGGGGGCACGAGGTGGTCCACGATCACCGCGTGAGCCCTTCGCTTGGCCTGCGTGCCCTCGCCGGGATCGTTTACCACGAAGGGGTACACGAGGGGCACCGACCCCAGGGCGAGGTCGGGATGGCACGACGCCGAGAGCCCCACGCTCTTGCCGGGCAGCCACTCGAGGGTCCCGTGCTTGCCCAGGTGCACGATCGCATGGGCGCCCCAGTGCTCGTCGAGCCAGCGGTAGAAGGCCAGGTAGTGGTGGGTGGGCACCAGTTCTGGGTCGTGGTAGACGGCCACGGGGTCGTCGCCGAAGCCACGCGGGGGCTGAACGGCGACGATCACGTTGCCCAGGTCCAGCCCGGAGAACAGCAGCGATTCGCCGGTCTCGTCGAGGTGCACCGTGCCGGGAGCGGGGCCCCACGTGGCCTCGAGCTGCTCCCGGGCCCCGGCAGGTACGCCGTCGAGCCAGTCCCGGTGCTCGGAGCCGCCCAGGGCACCCAGCGCTCGGGCCCGCTGGGCGGCCGTGAGCGTCTCGGCGTCGTAGGTCAGCGCGTCGGCCAGCTCGGCCATCAGGGCGTCGCCGTGGGCGGGGATGCGGGTGACCACGTGACCGGCGGCGGCGAGGGCTCGCAGCAGCACCACCGCCGATGCCGGGGTGTCCAGGCCCACCGCGTTGCCCAGCCGGGCCTTCTTGGTCGGATAGGCCGACAGCACCAGCGCCACGCGCCGCTCGGCCGGCGGGATGCGCCCGAGCATCGCCGTGCGCACGGCGAGCTGGGCGACTCGGGCGGCGCGGTCGGGTGCGGTCCGGTAGGCGTGCACGGGCGCGCCCAGCTCCTCCTCGCTGTCGACCACCTCTTTGAAGGTGAACGGGACGGTGATGATGCGCCCGTCGAACTCCGGGATGGCCACCCCCATGGCCACGTCGACCGGGGCGAGGCCGGCCGCGCTGTCGCGCCACTCCTGCTCGGGCCTGCTGACGGTGGGCGCCTGGAGAACCGGCACCCCTAGGCGAGCGAGCGCGCCGGCGTCCCAGACCTCGGCCTCGGAGCCACCGCCGGGGTCGGCGACGAAGGAGCCCGCGGCGAGCACCGTGGTGATCACGACGTCGACCCCGTGCTCGGTGAGCAGCTCCACCGCGGGGACGCTCCCGTCGGGCTCGGGCCGCAGCGAGTAGGTGGCCACGGCGACCACGTCTGCGCCGGCCTCCTCCACGGCGTCGCACAGGTCGTCGACGAAGGTCGTGTTGCCGGCCACGACGTGTGCCCTATACAACACGACCCCCACCAGCGGCCGGTCCTGGTGGCGGGCCGAGGCCCTCCACAGCGCGGTGGACGGCACCTCCACGGGTGGATCGAAGCCGAACCCGGTCAGTAGCAGCGTGTCGGACACGAAGCGAAGCAGAGCGGTGAGGTTGGCGGGACCGCCCTGGCTGAGGTAGGCGAAGGCCTGGGTGACGATGCCCGCTGGGACCGTCGAGCGTCGGGCCAGGTCGGCGTCGGGGGTGGCCTCCCCACCCAACGCGATCAGCGGGACGGCGGCGTCCGCGCAGCGGCGGGCGAGGTCGTCGAAGCCATCGGCCCAGGCCTGGTGGCCGCCCAGGAGCCGCACCAGGACCACCGACGCTCCCTCGAGCGGCACTGGGCCCGCGAGGGTGGTGGGGTTGGCGGCGCGCACCTGCTCGAAGCCGGCCGGGAGGTCCTCGACCAGGGTGCGCAGGGCGAGGATCTCGGTGTCGGCGGTGGTCAGCACCAGGATCACGGCGAGCGCCGCCCGGTGAGCGCCAGCGCGGCGATGGCCTCCAGGTCGCAGGTGGCCTCGATGGCGTCGGCCACGGCGTCGTGGCCGGCACGGCGGGCCGCAGCGAACGACACCTCGGGGTCGGCCACGAAGCAGCGCTCGGCACGCCGGGCCACCTCGGTGCAGAACGCCTTGCGGAACCCGTCGGCCTCGAACAGCCCATGGAGCGTGGTGCCGATGTGGCGGGCGTCGACGAGGTCGACCGCCCCGTCGGAGGTGACCGACTCGTCGAGCGCGATCCAGGGCGCGGCCCCCCGCCCGGGGCTCACCCGACCGTGGTGGATCCGGAAGCCCTCGACCCGCTCGCCCATGACCGTTCCACTCACCCGGTCGGTGCGCTTGTCGGGCTCGAAGCGGGTGGTGACGTCCAGGTGGCCCAGCCCATCGGTGACCGCCACGTCGGACTCGACCCCCTCGGGGTCCTCGATGCGCGTGCCCAGCATCTGGTACCCGCCGCAGATGCCCAGCACCAGAGCCTCCGACAGGGCGCCGATCGCGTCGGCGAGCCCGCTGGCGCGCAGCCAGGCCAGGTCGGCGACGGTTGACTTGGTGCCCGGCAGGACGACCAGGTCGGGCCGGCCCAGCTCGGCGGGCCCGCGCACCCAGCGCACCCCCACGCCCGGCTCGATGGCGAGGGGGTCGAGGTCGGTGAAGTTGGACAGGTGCGGCAGGGCGATGGCCGCCACGTCGATCGAGTCGGCCAGCGGTGCACGGGCGGGCGTGGGCCGGGCGCCCCGCAACGCGAGGCTGTCCTCGGCGTCGAGGCCGCCAGCGCCGTCGAGCCAGGGCAGGATCCCCAGGGTCGGGACCCCGGTGCGCGACTCGAGCTCGGCGGCCGCCCCCTCGAGCAGGGCCGGGTCGCCGCGGAACTTGTTGACCACGAAGCCGCCCACCAACGGGCGAAGGTCATCGGGGAGCAGGACCAGGGTTCCGGCGAACGCCGCGAACACCCCTCCGCGGTCGATGTCGCCCACCAGCAGCGCCTGCAGGCCCGCCTCGGCCGCGACCCGCAGGTTGACGATGTCGTGGTCGAGCAGGTTGATCTCGGCTGGGCTGCCCGCCCCCTCGCAGATGACCAGATCGAAGCGCGACCTCAGGTCGCGCAGCGACTCGAGGACCACCTCGAGCAGCGCGGGCTTGGCCTGGTGGTACTCGGCGGCGGTGAGCACGGCCCAGGGCCGGCCACGGACCACGACCTGGCTGGTGCGCTCCCCGGTCGGCTTGAGCAGGATCGGGTTCATCGCCACCTCGGGGGCCACCCCGGCGGCGCTGGCCTGGGCCGCCTGGGCGCGACCGATCTCGCCCCCCTCGACGGTCACGTCGGAGTTCAGCGCCATGTTCTGGGCCTTGAAGGGGGCGACGCGCACTCCACGCCGGGCGGCGAGGCGGCACAGGCCGGTCACCACCAGCGACTTGCCGGCGTCGGAGGTGGTGCCGCAGACCATCAGCCCCGCGCCGGGCCGGCTCCGGCTCACCCGTGCTCCAGCGCCGGGACCAGCGCCCGCTCCAGGCGTGCCAAGCCGGCGTCGTCGGGCACCGCGATGCGCACGTGGCCGTCGAGGCCGAAGCTGGCGCAGTCGCGCACGGCCACCCCCTGTGCGCCCAGCGCGTCGCGCAGGGTCGGGGCGTGGAGCAGCACCCAGGGTGCCTCGGAGGCCTGTGGCGCCAGGCCGTGGGCCTCGAGCAGCGCCACGAGCGCCACCCGCGCCCGGGTGACGCCGACCGCCCAGCGCGCCAGGTCGGCCCCGGCGAGCAGGTCGGCGGTGGCGGCGGCGGCGAGCCCGTTGACCGCCCACGGGCCGCGGCGGGCGCGGACCGGTGCAGGGTCCTCGCCGGCGGGCACCAGCACGTAGCCGAGCCTCAGGCCCGGGCAGGCGAGCAGCTTGGTGAGGCTGCCCACCACCCATGCGGTGTCGTCGCCGCGGCTCCATCGCCCCGTGGCGAGCGGGTAGAAGGCCTCGTCGCGCACGGCGTGGCACTCGTCGGGCCGGGCCAGGCGACCCGTGGGGTTGTGCGGGTCGGATCGCCATCTCGGCCCGTCCGGGTGGCGCGGGTGCAGGGAGAACTCGGGCTCGGCGTCCACGCCTCCGCCCACGAGGTCGGCGACGACCTCGATGGCGTGGGCTCCGCCGTTGGTGAGCACCACCCGCTCAGCGGACACGTCCATGGCCGCCGCCAGAGCCCTCTCGGCCTCGCCCGGGTGGGGGTACCGGCCCAGGGCGTCGAGGTGGCGCGCCACGATGGGAGCCGGGTCGGGGGCGAAGGGGTTGAGGCTGGCCGACAGGTCGAGGACGTCGCCGGGCGCCAGCCCCAGCGCCGCGGCGAGGCGGGCGCCGTCGCCACCGTGGGGCCCCGCGGGCGGCACACCTGTGGCGAATGCAGTCACGCGGGCGCTCCCGTGGCCCGCTGCGTCGCCGGGCGTCGCACGTCTAACGCAGTGGCGGCCGCGGCGGTGAGCAGCACCGCCAGCCAGGTGACCCACCTCGACAGCGCCACGGCGGCGGTGATGTCGCCCTGGTGGGGCGGGCGTCCGGTTCCCAGCAGCGGCCGGTGGTCGTCGACGCCGCCGTAGCGGACGGGCCCACCGAGGGTGACGCCCAGCGCGGCGGCGAACGCCGCCTCGGCGACGCCCGCATTGGGTGACGGGTGAGCGGGGGCCTGCCGGCGGACGGCTCGTGCCACTGCGGCCGCACGGTGGGGGCGAGCGGCCGCCACGAGCACCGCGGTGAGCCGTGCCGGGATCCATGCGGCGACGTCGTCGGCACGGGCGGAGGGGGTGCCGAAGCGGGCGTAGGGGTTCCAGCGGTAGCCGACCATCGAGTCCAGGGTGTCCAGTGCCCGATGAGCGCCGGCCCCTGCGGGCCCCAGCACCGCCGCCCACCACAGCGGGGCGATCACAGCGTCGACGGTGTTCTCGGCCACCGACTCCACCGCGGCCCGGGCCACGCCGGCCGCGTCGAGGACCTCGGTGTCGCGCCCGACCAGGTCGCCCAGGGCGGCTCGGGCACCGGCGAGGTCGTCGGCGGCCAGGCGCGCAGCGATCTCGCCGGCGACCTCGTGCAGGGCCCGGCCCGATGTGGCCACGTAGGTGGCGAGCGTCGTGGAACGAGCGGCAACAGCGGCGCCGGTCGCGCCGGCTGCTCCTGCAAGGGTGAGGGCGGCTCCGGCCGCCAGGGGCCACCGGGAAGGTGAGCACCGCGAGGCGTGCGGCACCGCTGGGCGCAGGCGGCGCTCGAGGCCGGACATGGCTCGGCCGAACACGGCCACGGGGTGTGCCGCACCGAGCGCGGGTTCGCCCAGGATCCGATCGCAGGCCACGCCCAGGGCAGCGCCACGGGCTCGGTTGGCCCGCGCAGAGCGGCCCGCGGCGGTGTGGAAGCGCCGCGGGCGAGCCGAACCGCTCACCGGCGGACCCCCACCGCGAGCAGGCCGGCGGTCTCGCCGACGACGATCGCCGCGCCGAGCACGTCGCCGGTCTGGCCGCCCAGGCGGCGCACGGCCACGCCCACGACCGCCAGGGCCGCGACGGTCGCGGCCGGCACGGCCGCCCATCCCGTCGTGCGCGGCGGCGCCCAGCGCGCGGCGGCCAACGTGGCGAGCGCCAGCGAGCCGGCCGCCGATCCCAGCACGGCGGAGCCCGGCCGCCCTCGCGCTGCGCCGCGGGTGGCTGCGGTCATCTCCGCCGTCGCCTCGTGGGAGCCTGCCGTGGCGTCTGCGTCAGCGGTTGTCCCCGGGTCGCCGATCGCCCCCGGGTCGCCGGCGCCTCGATCGCGGCCGGCGGTCGAGGAGACCGAAGCGCCCAGGCCGCTGCGGCGAGCCGGAGCCACCGTGGTCGCCACCAGGGCCGCGGTGGCACGCGACGCCGCCCACAGCGCGGCCGTGGTGACCAGGTGGGGCTCGGCGGCGGCGAGCGCGCCGACCCTCAGGGCGAGCACCGCTCCAACCCCGACCACGCCGAAGGCACCCACCTCGGGGCTGGCCATCACGGCCAGGCGCCGAGATCGCTCCATCGGCGCGATCAGCCCGTCGCTCGCGTCGGCCAGGCCGTCGAAGTGCAACAGGCCCGTCACCGCGAGGTCGACTGCCACGGCGGCCGAGGCACCTACCAGCGGCGTCCAGCCACGGGTGCCGAGCCACCACGCCGTGCCCACCACGGCGCCGAGCGCCGCGCCGACAGGGCCGTACCAGGCGGCGTCGCCCGGCGCCGGCGCGGCCGAGCCGACGGGCGCCACGCTGAGCAGTCCCAGGGCGCCCCGCAGTCCGGCGGGTCCCGGCAGCACCGCGTCGCCCGGCAGCACCGCGTCGCCCGGGAGCACCGCCGGTCCGGGGAGTCCCTCGACGGTCGGCCGGTCCGCTGTCACGGTCGCCCCAGCGTCACGACCCGGCCGGCCACGACGAGCAGCACCTCGTCGGCGACCTCGGCCACCGCCCGGTTGACGTCGCCCAGCGCGTCCGCGAAGCGCCGGCCGAGCTCGGTGGGGGGGTGCACGCCCATCCCCACCTCCTCGGACACCAGCACGGTGACCTCGTCGCGCACGGCCCGCTCGGCCAGCACCGCGACCAGCGGAGCCGGGTCCGGCGCAGCCGAGCCGGCCACCCAGGTTCCCAGGGAGTCGACCAGCGCCGTGCCCCGCACCTCGGCCAGCGCCGCGGCGAGCCCCGCGCCGGCCTCCACGGTGCTCCAGCCCGGCGGGCGGCGGGCGACGTGAGCGGCGATGCGGCCGGCCATGTCGGTGTCCGCCGGCGCGTCGACGGGTGATTCGTAGGTGGCCAGGTAGGTCACCGCGCCGCCCAGAGACGCGCAGCGCGCCTCGGCGACCTCCGACTTGCCCGAGCGGGTGCCCCCGAGGACGAGGGTTATGCATTTGCTGGTGCGCACGTCGACGTCCTCGCGTCCTGGGATCCGGGTCGAGCCGGCCGTTCCGGCGGTGCCGGGCCACGGCGGTTCCTGGCTCGCGGAGCTCGCTCCGCTCACAGTTGCGGGACAGCCCCGGAATCGCACCGGGTTCCCGTCGTGGCGAGCGAGAGGCTACCCGGCCGGGCGCGCCCGCCCGATCCGGCCTCGGTACGCTCCGGCCATGGCCACGGTCCCGCTGCCCGACCACAGCGAACGGCCCGAGCGGCGGCGGGTCGATTCGGTGGTGCTGCTCAACACCGGCACCGGCAAGGGCAAGTCGTCGGCTGCGTTCGGGGTCATGGCCCGCGGCTGGGCCCGAGGCTGGACGGTCGGGGTCGTCCAGTTCATAAAGGGCGGCAAGTGGAGGACCGGAGAGCGCAAGCTGGCCGATCACCTCGGCATCGAGTGGCACACGCTGGGCGACGGGTTCACCTGGGAGTCCGGTGACCTCGACGAGACCGTCGCCAAGGGTCGCCACGCCTGGTCGGTGGCCGCGGAGATGCTGGCCTCGGGGGGCTACCAGCTGCTGATCCTCGACGAGGTCACCTACGCCGTGGCCTACGGCTGGGTTCCCGTCGACGACGTCGTGCGTGCCCTGCGCGAGCGCCACCCCCGCACCAACGTGGTGCTCACGGGTCGCAACGCCCCCGAGGAGCTGATCGGGGTCGCCGACACGGTCACCGAGATGGTCAAGCGCAAGCACGCCTACGACACCGGTGTGGCCGCCATCAAGGGCATCGAGTACTGAACCCCTCACGGCGATGACGGTCGCGCTGGGCCCGAGGGTCGTGATCGCCGGCACAGCCTCGGGCGTCGGCAAGACCACCGTCGCCACGGGCATCCTGGCTGCGCTGGCCCGCCGCGGCACGCCTGTGGCCGGAGCCAAGGTCGGGCCCGACTACATCGACCCCGGCTACCACGCGCTGGCCTGCGGTCGCCCGGGGCGCAACCTCGACGCCTGGTTGTGCGGTCCCGCGGCGATGGGACCCCTGGCGGGGCGAGCCGGTGCCGGGGCGCGGGTCCTGGTGGTGGAGGGGGTGATGGGCTGCTTCGACGGAGCCCTCGACCCCGTGGGGCCCGGCGAGCTGCCCCGGGCCAGCACGGCAGAAGCGGCCCACCTGCTCGGCGCCCCCGTGGTGCTCGTCGTCGACGCCTCCTCCTGCGGCGCCTCGGTGGCGGCGGTGGTGAGCGGCTTCGCCCGCTTCGACGCGCGGGTGCCCATCGGAGGCGTGATCCTCAACAGGGTGGGCAGCGACGCCCACGAGGCCATCCTGCGCGAGGCGCTCGAACCGGTGGATGTGCCGGTGCTCGGAGTGCTGCGCCGCGACGACCGGCTCACCTGGCGTGACCGCCATCTCGGCCTGGTCCCGGTGGCGGAGTCGCCTGGTCCTGTGCGCGCCGCGCTCGACCGCCTCGCCGACGCCGTGTCGGCCGGGGTGGACCTCGATGCCGTGGTGGCGCTGGCCCAGCGGGCTCCGCGGGTGCGTGTCGGTGAACCCCGGTTGCCCGACCCGGTCGGCCGGGCCGTCGTGGCCGTGGCCGCGGGGCCCGCGTTCAGCTTCACCTACCGCGACAACCTCGAGGCATTGGCCGCGGCCGGCGCCGAACTGGTCGAGTTCGACCCGTGCCGCGACGAGGCGCTGCCTGCGGGCGCCTCGGCGTTGATCGCCGGGGGTGGCTTCCCCGAGGCGCACGGCGAAGCGCTGGCCGCCAACGAGGCGCTGCTGGGCGACCTGCGGGCCCGCGTCGAAGAGGGTCTGGTGGTGTGGGCCGAGTGCGGCGGCCTGCTGTGGCTCGCCCGTTCGCTCGACGGGCGGCGCCTCGCCGGAGCCTTGGCTGCCGACGCGGCCATGGGACCCCGGCTGCACCTCGGCTACCGGCGGGCCCGGACCCGCGTCGTGACACCGCTGGGCCCGCCCGGCACCGAGCTGCGGGGCCACGAGTTCCACTACTCCACGCTCGACCCCGCCGGGGACGCCATGGAGATGTCGAGCCGCTTCACCAGCCACCGCGCCGGCCACGCGACCAGCTCCATGCTGGCGTCGTACCTGCACGTGCACCTGGGCGCCGCGCCCTCGCTCGCCGAGGCGTTCGTGCGCTCGGCTGCGACCGCGCGATGCCACCCGACCTACCCTACGTAGGTGCGCAAGACCACCGTGTACCTGCCCGAGCGGCTCTCCGACGAGCTGGCCGGTCTCGCCGCCGTGCAGGACAGGCCCCAGGCCCACCTCATCAGGCTGGCGATCGAACGGCTCCTGGCCGCCGAACGCCGGCCGCGCGAGGTCGATCCGGTGAACCGCCAGGCCGACCCCACCACCCGCGACGCCGGGGCCAACCCGCTGGGGGTGGCGCTGGTCGGCGTCGGAGTGGGTCCGGGCGACGCCCGCCAGCTCACCCTGGCGGCCCTCGATGCCCTCGACGGCGCCGACCGTGTCATGGCCCCGACCGGATCGCTCGAATCGGTCGGCCGGGCCGAGTCGATCGTGCGCCAGGTACGCCCCCGGCTGCGGGTGGAACGCCTCGAGTTCGTCATGGTCGCCGACGGGGCGGCGCGCGACGCCGCCATCGACGCCGCCTGCGAGCGGGTGGTGACCTGCCTCGACGCCGGCGAGAGGGTCGCGTTCGTCACCCTGGGAGACCCGAACGTGTACTCCACGTTCGGGTCGCTCGCCGAAGGGGTCCGCCGCCGCCGGCCGCGGGTGCCGGTCGAGACGGTGGCGGGGATCATGGCCTTCCAGGCGCTCGCGACCCGGTCGGCGACCACCCTGCTCGACGGATCCGAGTCGCTGTCGCTGCACGCCGCGCTGGCGGGGACCGACGAGGTCGGTGCGGCCGCGGCCGACCCCACCCGGGCCGTGGTCGTCTACAAGGGCGGGCGGCACCTCGCAGCGCTGGCCGATCGGCTCGAGGCACTCGGACGACTCGACGGGGCGTTGGTGGGCGAGCTGTTGGGCCTGCCGGGCGAGCGGGTGGCACCGCTGGCCGAGGTGGCCGACGCCCCGGCGACCTACCTGGCCACCGTGATCGTCCCCCCGAGCCGACCGTGACCGGGCGCATCAGCTTCGTGGGCGCCGGACCGGGCGCAGCCGACCTCATCACCCTGCGCGGGCGGGACCGCCTCGCCGCGGCCGACGTGGTCGTGTGGGCGTCCTCGCTGGTTCCCGAGTCCCTGCTCGAGCACTGCCGCAGCGATGTCGAGGTGCACGACTCGGCGATGATGACCCTCGAGGACGTCCTTGGCGTCTACGAGGCTCACCCCCACTCGCCGATGGTGCGGCTCCACTCGGGCGACCCGTCGATCTACGGCGCCATCGGCGAGCAGATCGCGTGGTGCGAGGCGCACGGGCGAGCGTTCGAGATCGTGCCGGGCGTGACCTCGGTGGCCGCCGCCGCGGCCGCGGTCGGCCGGGAGCTGACCGTGCCGAGGGTCGCGCAGTCGCTGGTGGTGACGCGCCTCGCCGGCCGCACGGCGGCCTCGATGCCTCCGGGCGAGTCCGTGGGCGCCTTCGCGGCTCACGGCACCACCATGGCTGTGCTGCTCTCGGCGGCTCGCCCGGCCGAGCTGCAGGCCGAGCTCCTGGCGCTCGGGTCGCGCTACACCCCCGACACCCCGGCCGTGGTCGTGATACGTGCCTCGTGGCCAGACGAGGCCGTCGTGCACACCACCGTGGGTGGCCTGCGAGACACCCTCGTCGCCACCGGGGCGCGGATGACCGTGCTGGTCCTGGTCGGTGAGGCACTCCGACTCGGCGCCGCCCCGGCCCGATCGCACCTCTACGACCCGACCTGGGCCCACCACTACCGCCGGCGCAGCCGGCCCGGCTCCACCGAGGGTCGCCCGGCATGACCGGCGACGACGCCGAAGCCCCGCCGACCGTCGAGCCCGACCTCGACGAGGAGGTCGCCGCGGTCGCCGGCAACCGCCTGCGCACCGGGTGGACGACGGGCACCTGCGCCTCCGCGGCGGCCAAGGCAGCCACGATGGCGCTGCTGCACGGCCGGGCCCCCGAGCGCGTCGAGGTGGCGCTGCCATCGGGCCGGCGCGTCGATTTCGCCGTCGAACCGTCCGTGGAGGCCGCTGGGGACGCGTGCTGCGTGGTGGTCAAGGACGCGGGTGACGACCCCGACTGCACCGACGGTGCCCGTCTCACCGCCCGCGTCCGCTGGGGTTCGCCCGGTGGCGGCACCGAGATCCGCGGCGGGCCCGGCGTGGGCACAGTGACCCGCCCCGGGCTCGGTCTCGAGGTCGGTGGTCCCGCCATCAACCCGGTGCCGACCCGCATGATCCGCGCCGCGGTGGCCGAGGTGACCGACCGGCCGGTGGTGGTGACCATCTCGGTGCCCGGCGGGGTCGAGATGGCCGCACGCACCAGCAACGAGCGGCTCGGCATCGTGGGGGGCATCTCGATCCTGGGCACGACCGGCATCGTGCGGCCCTACTCGACCGCCGCCTACCGGGCGTCGGTCGTGCGTCAGCTCGACGTGGCAGCCGCCGGTGGCCAGCGCGTCGCGGTGCTGGCCACCGGGAGCCGCACCGACGCCGCCGCGCAGCGCATGTTCCCGGCGCTGGCGTCGGTGTGCTTCGTCGAGGTCGGTGACTTCGCCGGCACGGCCCTGCGCCACGCGGCGTCCGTGGGCGTGACCGAGGTGGTCGTGGTGGCCATGGCCGGCAAGATCGCCAAGCTGGCGGGCGGCGTCATGATGACCCACTTCCGCCGCTCGCACGTCGATGGCGAGCTGTTGGCCGAGGCGGCCGGCCGGGCGGGCGCGCCGGCGTCGGTCGTCGCCGCGGCGACCGAGACCGCCACCGCCCGCCACTTCGCCGAGGCCTGCCAGGCCGCGGGCGCGCTCGGCGCCCTCGACGAGCTCTGCGCCCGGGCGGCCGCCGCCTGCCGAGCCCACGCCCCCTCCCTCGAGTCGGTACGGGTGCTCATGGTCGACTTCGACGGCGACGCGGTCGTGGGCCGGGGCCACGCGGGTGCCGCGCCGCTCGAACCTCCTGGCCAGTCACCCCCCGGGCGGGGCGGGCTCCGATGAGCCCGGCAGCCGCGGAGCTGGCCGTGGTCGGTCTGCTCGCCGGGCAGCCGGTGGGTGCTCCCGCCGCCGCGGCGCTGGGATCTGCCCGCGTGGTGGTCGGCGGCCGGGCGCAGCTCGCCGCGCTGGCCCGTCCCGACCAGCGACAGGTCTGCCTGCAGGACCACGGCGTCGACGGGGCCCTCGGCCACGCCCTCGACGCGCTGGCAGCGGGCGTGGGCCCCGTGTGCGTGCTCGCCTCGGGCGATCCCGGCTTCTTCGGCATCGGGCGGGCCCTGGCTGCCCTCCTGGCCGGCGCCGACGGTCTCGTCGCCGGGTTGGTGCCCGACGTGCACCCGGCGCCCTCGGCCGTGTCGCTCGCCTTCGCCCGGCTGGCCCGGCCCTGGGACGACGCCGCGGTGGTCTCCGGCCACGGCCGGGACCCCGAGGCGGCTTGCGCCGCGGTCCGCGCCGCGCTGGCACAGGGTCGCAGCGCAGCGGTGCTCACCTCCCCTGGCCTGCCCCCCGAGGCGCTCGGCGCCGCCCTCGAGCCGGCCGCGGTGGGCACGGTCCACGTCTGCTCGTCCCTCGCCGAGCCCGACGAGGCCGTCACCCGCACCGACCGCGCCGGGCTGGCCTCGCGACGCTGGCCGCACCGCTCGGTGGTGGTGGTCGACCCGCCCGGCGCTTCCGTGTCTGCCGGACCCACCGTGGCTCGCGCCCTCGCCGTCGACGAGCTCGAGCACCGCGGGGGCATGATCACCAAGCCCGAGGTGCGCGCTGTCGTCCTGGCCCGCCTGGCGCTGCCCGACCAGGGCGTGCTGTGGGACCTGGGAGCAGGAAGCGCCTCCGTGGCGATCGAGGCCGCGCTGGCCGCTCCGGGCATGGAGGTGGTGGCGGTAGAACGCCGGGCCGGCGACGCCGAGCGGGCACGGGCCAACGCCGCGCGCCACGGGGTCGACGTGGAGGTGGTCAACGGCGAGGCGCCGGCCGTGCTCGAGGCCCTGGCCGACCCCGACCGGGTCTTCGTGGGCGGGGGAGGCTTGGAGGTGCTCGATGCAGCGCTGGCGCGCCTGCGCCCGGGCGGACGAGTCGTGATGACCTGCACGGCGCTGGAGACCGCTCTCGGCGCGCGGCTGCGTCTTGGAAGCGCTGTGCAGCTGGCGGTGAGCCAACTGCTCCCGATCGGCACCGGGCACCGAATGGCTCCCGACAACCCGGTGCTGGTGGTCTGGGGACCGTGAGCGCACCGCCCGGGCCGCCACCCGCGTCGCCGCGCGGAGGCGCCAGCGTGGCGCCGCGCACGCTGGTGGTGTCGGTCACCGACGCGGGCGCCGCTCTGGCCGAACGCCTGCCCTACGAGCACGTTCGCGCCCAGGGGTCGGTGGGCGAGGTGGTCGCACCTCGCTGGCCGACGCTGGAGCGCCTGGTGGTGGTCGGCGCGACCGGCATAGCCGTGCGGGTGGTGGCGCCCCTGCTGGGAGCGAAGGGCACCGGTCCGGGCGTGGTGTGCCTCGACGACGCCGGACGCTGGGCCATAGCTCTGGTAGGCGGCCACGCCGGGGGAGCCAACGATCTGGCGGGCGAGCTGGCGGCCACGCTGGGTGCCACCGCCGTGGTCACCACCGCCACCGACGCTGCGGGTCTACCGGCGTTGGAGCGCATCGAGGGCTGGATGACGGTGGGCGCGCTGGCGGCGGTGACCGCCGCCCTGCTGCGCGGCGACCGGGTCGCCCTGTCGGTCGACGCCGGCCTCGCCGCCTGGACCCTGCCGCCGACGTTGGCCCAGCGCCTCGACCCGGCCGGCCCGGGGGCGACGTCGGGGCCCCGGTTGCGCGTCACCGACAGGTCGGTCGAGCCCGGAGCCGGCGAGGTCGTCGCCCATCCGCCCTCGCTGGTGCTCGGCGTCGGCTCGTCGGCGGGCGTCGCCGCCCGGGAGGTGGCAGCGCTGGTCGACGATGCCCTGGCGGGAGCCGGCCTGGCCCGCGCCAGCGTGGCGGAGGTGGCAACGGTCGACCTCAAGGCCCGGGAACCCGGGATCGTGGCGCTCGGGCATCCGATGCGTACCTTCGCCGTGGACACGCTCGCCGCGGTGGCGGTCCCCACCCCCAGCGAGGTCGTCGCCGCCGCGGTGGGCACGCCCAGCGTGGCCGAGGCGGCCGCCCTGGTCGCCGCGGGGCCCGGCGCCACGCTGGTCGTGCCGAAGGTCCGCTCCGCTGCCGCCACCGTGGCCGTGGCCCGGCGGGCAGGTCCTCGTGGCCATCTGGCGGTGGTGGGCCTGGGCCCCGGCGGGCCGGCGCACCGCACCCCTGCCGCGGCCGCCGCGGTGCGTCACGCGTCGGTGGTCGTCGGCTACGGCCCCTACCTGGATCAGGCGGCGGACCTCCTCGGCCCCGCTCAGGACGTAGTGGCCAGCCCGATAGGTGCCGAGGTGGCGCGGGCGACGACGGCGTTGGAGCGCGCCGCCGACGGAGCCCGGGTGGCGCTGGTGTGCTCGGGTGACGCGGGGGTCTACGCCATGGCCTCCATAGTGTTCGAGCTCGCCGCGAAGCGCCCCGACTGGGACCCGGCGGGGATCGAGGTGCTGCCCGGGGTGACCGCAGCGCTCGCGTCAGCCGCGCTGCTGGGGGCGCCGCTGGGCCACGACCACGTGGCCATCAGCCTGTCGGACCTGCTGACCCCCTGGCCGGTGATCGAGGGCCGGATCCGGGCCGCGGCCGCAGCCGACCTGGTGGTCACCTTCTACAACCCACGCTCGAAGGGTCGCGACTGGCAGCTGGGGATCGCCCGGTCGATCCTCGTCGAGCACCGGGGGCCGGCGACGCCGGTCGGCCTGGTCACCGACGCCGGCCGGCCGGGCCAGCGGGTGCAGGTCACGTCCCTCGGCGAGCTCGACGTGGACGCGGTGGGCATGACCACCTGTGTGGTGGTGGGCTCGTCGGCTTCGTTCACCGCCGCCGGGCGCATCGTCACCCCCCGGGGCTACGAGCTGTGAGAGCGACCCGCGGGACCGGGGTGGGGGCGCCCACCGCGCGGATCGACGCGCGCTGCACAGCTTGCGGGCTGTGCCTGGTTACCTGCGGGCCCAGGGCCCTGCGGCCCGCGCCACGGCGGCCCCTGGTGCTCGACGGGGCGTGCACGGGCTGCGGCGACTGCGTGGAGGTCTGCCCGGTCGGGGCGGTCCGCCTGGTTCCGGTCCCCGGAACAGGGCGGTGCGCGCCGTGAGCCCCGCGCCGGAGCGGATCCACCCCATCGAGGTGGCCAGCTACGAGGTCCTGCGCTCCCGTGTCGATCTGTCGCACCTCCCTACGCCCGAACGGGCTGTCGCCGAGCGCGTCGTGCATGCATCGGCCGACGTCCACTACGCGGTCTCGCTGGTCTTCGCGCCGGGCGCGTGCGAGGCGGGCATCGAGGCGCTGCGCGCGGGCGGGGTCGTGGTGTGCGACACCGAGATGGTGCGCCACGGCATCACCGGAGCCCCCACCGCCTGCGGCCTCGACCACCCCCGGGTCGCGGCGCTCGTCGCCACCCGTCCAGGTACGACCCGCAGCGCCGCGGGCATGGCCCTGGCCGCCGAGGCCCATCCTCGACCGGCGGTGGTCTGCGTGGGCAACGCGCCCACCGCGCTGGACGAGGCGATCGAGCTGACGTTGTCGGGGCGCTGGGCGCCGGCCCTGCTGGTGGGTCTGCCCGTGGGCTTCATCGGCGCTGCCGAGGCCAAGTCCCGCCTGGCCTCCAGCGGGCTGCCCGCGGTGACCAACGTGGGCGAGCGCGGCGGGTCCGCGGTGGCCTGCGCGGCCGTCAACGCCCTGTGGAGGCTCGTGTGAGGCGGCCGGGATCGCGCCTTGGAGGTCGGCCGTGACCGCCCGGCGTGGCGCGGGTGGGCGAGGCGAGCGAGACCACCACGGGGCACCGATCCAGATCGAGGCGGCCGGGCGAACGCTGCGCATCACCAGCCCCGACAAGGTCATGTTCCCCGGCGCCGGGCGGACCAAGGCCGACCTGGCCCGCTACTACCTCGCTGTGGGCGAGGCCATCATGCCCACCCTCGTCGACCGCCCGACGCTGCTGCAGCGCTTCCCCGAGGGGGTCGGCGGCCCGTCGTTCTTCCAGAAGCGGATCCCCGAGTCGGCGCCGGACTGGCTGGTCACCACCACGGTCTCGACCCCGAACGGCACCACCTCGCGCGCCATCGTCATGGCCGACCTCGGCCACGTCCTGTGGACCGTCAACCAGGGCTGCCTGGGCCTGCACCCCTGGCCCTACCGTGCTGGGAACCCCGAGCACGTGGACGAGCTGTGCATCGACCTGGACCCCTCACCGGGGGTCGACTTCGAGATGGTCCGCGAGGCGGCGGCGGAGGTTCGCGCTTGGCTGGCCGAGTGCGGCATCACGGCGTGGCCCAAGACGACCGGCAACCGGGGCCTGCACCTCTACGTAGGAGTCGAGGAGGGCCGCGACGCGCTGGCGGTGCGCCAGGCTGCGGTGGCGGTGGCTCGAACGATGCAGGAGCGCCGACCCGACCTGCTCACCGCTGAGTGGTGGAAGGAGCAGCGCGGCCGGCGCGTGTTCGTGGACTTCAACCAGAACGCTCCGCACAAGACCGTCTTCGGAGCCTGGTGCGTGCGCCCGCGCACCGGGGCGCAGGTGTCGACCCCGTTCGCTTGGGACGAGTTGGCCACGGTCGAACCGGACTCGCTCACCATCGACACCGTGGCGGAGCGCGTCGCCACCGGTGGCGACCCCTGGCAGGGGATGCACCGAGCACCTCAGTCGATCGAGCCGCTGCTGCAGCGCTACCGACGCGATCTGGCCCGCGGTGTGCCCGACGCGCCCTGGCCACCCGTGTACCCCAAGATGCCCGACGAGGCCCCCCGTGTCGCCCCCAGCCGGGCGCGCCGACCTAGCTGAACGCCGCCCGGTCCGTCCGCCGCCGCCGTGGCCCCCGGGCCGCGGGGCCCGAGCCCGGGTCTGTGCCACGATGACGCTCGCATGACCGGCGACGACCTGTGGGTGCCGACCGACGACGCCGACGCAGTGCTCGCCTGGCTTGCCGAGCACTTGCGGGTCGAGGTGGGACCCGGCCTGCAGACCACGCGGGTGGCGCTGGACACCTTCGACGGTCGCGTGCACCGCGCCGGGTTGACCGCCGGCTTCGAGCTCGCTGCGACTCCCGGCACCGACGTGTTGGCGGTGGCCGAACGCGACGGCACCCCCGTGGGGGTGGCCGCCCTGCCCCGACGGCCGGTGGTGCGCATCGGCGACCTCGAGGCGGGTCCTCTGCGGGACCGCCTGGCGCCGCTGCTGCAGGAGCGGGCGCTGCTCGCCGGTGCCGAGGTGCGCACCCGCGCCCGGTCGGTGCGGGTGCTCAACGACGACGACAAGACGGTGGTGAGGATCTGGGTCCTCGAGCCGGTCGCATCGCCGGCTGGTCCCCGACCCGTGCCCGCGGGCGCGGCGGCAGAGGGTGGTGCGCCCGTTGCGCTGCGCCTGCGGGTGCGGGTCGCCGGGGTGCGCGGATACGAGCGGGCCCGGGCCACGACGCTGGCCCGGCTCGTCGAGGGCCTGGGTGCCTCGGTGGCCGAGGGTTCCCTCGACGAGGAGGGCCTGGGGGCCGTCGGCATCGATCCGGCCGGGGTGCGCCCGTCGCTCGAAGTCGGCCTGGAGCCGTCCACGCCGGCCGCCACCGCACTGGCCCTGGTCCTGGGACGGCTGATCGCCACCGTCGAGGCCAACCGTGCCGGCACGGTCGCCGACTGGGACACCGAGTTCCTCCACGACCTGCGTGTCGCCGTGCGCCGTGCCCGCACGGTGCTGCGCAACCTGCCCGGCGTGGCCGACGAGGACGACCTGCACTGGTGGCGCAGCGAGCTGCGCTGGCTCCAGGAGGTGACGGGGCCGACACGAGACCTCGACGTCCACCTCGACGACGTGGGCAACTACCGGCGGTGGGTCCCGGACTCCCTGTCGGGGGCGCTGGACCCGCTGGGTGAGCTGCTCACCGAGCGGCGCCAGGCGGCCTTCGACCAGATGGTCGACGCCCTGGGCTCGCAGCGCTACCGCGACCTGGTCGACGAGCTCGGGGACTGGCTCGAACAGGTGCGGGTCCGCGGTCCTGGCGCCGGTCCCGAAGCGGGCGAGCCGGTCGGCGCGATGGTCGGGCGGCGCATCCGCAAGGTCCATCGACGCATCGTCGACCAGGGAGCGCGCATCGACGACCACAGCCCGGGCGAGGCGTTCCACGACCTGCGCAAGCGGGGCAAGGAGCTGCGCTACCTGCTCGAGGTGTTCGGGCCCTGCTACGACGCCGACGCGGTGCGGAGCACCGTCAAGCAGCTCAAGGCGCTCCAGGACGTGCTCGGACGCCACCAGGACCGCGCTGTGCAGCTCGACGCGCTGGTGGGCCTCGGCCCCGAGCTGGCGGGGCGCGAGCGGGGGGCGGAGTCGCTCATGGCCCTGGGCTCGGTCGTCGAGCGCCTCGTCGAGGACCAGCACGAGGCACGGGCCCGCTTCGGCGAGGCCTTCGCGGCGTTCGCCACGCCCGAACGGCGCCGGCTGGTGCGGCGGACCTTCCGGTGAGGGTGGTCGCCACCTACAACCTCAAGGGCGGGGTCGGCAAGACCTCCGCCGCGGTGAACCTGGCCGGCCTCGCCGCCCTCGACGGGCTGCGGGTGCTGCTGTGGGACCTCGACCCCCAGGGCTCGGCCACGTACCTGCTGCGCATCAAACCCAAGGTGCGCGGCGGAGGTCGCCGGCTCGTGCGAGGAAAGACCGAGATCGACCCGCTGCTGCGCGGCAGCGACGTGGAGGGGCTCGACGTCCTGCCCGCCGACTTCACCTACCGCAACCTCGACCTTGCCCTCGAGGGCGGGAAGCGATCCACCACCCGGATCGCCCGCCTGCTGGCGCCGCTCGCGGACCAGTACGACCTGGTCGTGCTGGACTGCCCGCCGTCGATCTCGCTGCTGTCGGAGAACGTGTTCGAGGCTGCCGACGCGCTGCTCATCCCGCTGATCCCCGCCACGCTGTCGCTGCGCACCTACGAGCAGCTCCGGACCTTCATAGCCAGGGAGGTGCCCGAGCCACCCGAGCTCATCCCGTTCCTGTCGATGGTCGACCGTCGCAAGCGCCTGCACCGCGACGTGCTCGACGCGTTGGCCGGCAACGTGGCCCGGGCGGTCATACCGGCCGCGACCGAGGTCGAGCTGATGGGGGTGCAGCGCATGGGTGTCGAAGGGTTCGCGCCCGCCTCGCGCCCCGCCCGCGCCTACCGGGCCCTGTGGGACGAGGTGGCGGCCCGCCTCGGGCTGGCGCCGAGCGCCGCTCGTGCGAGCAACCCGCTCAGGTAGTCGTCGATGGGCGGCGGGCGGCACCGCCCAGGGCGTAGTGGGCACGCAGCGCACCGACTGGTGCGTCGAGGTGCCGCAGTCGTCACCGCCTCTTCGGTACCGTGCTCGGGGCGGTGGCCGGGTGACCACCGCCCCGGTCGCAATGTGCCCGGTGGGCTCGAACGGCGGTGAGACGTGGCGGTGATCGTGGTGGTGGGCGCTTACCTGATCGGTGCCGTCCCGTTCTCGAACCTGTTCGCACGGGGCCTGCGCGACGTCGACCTGCGCGCGGTCGGGACGGGCACGGTGTCGGGGACGGCGCTGTTCAAGGTTGCCGGGTTCGGGCCGTTGGCGGTGGCGGGTGGGCTCGACGTCGCCAAGGGGTCTGTGGCCGCCGCGCTGGCGCAGGGCCGTCCGGGTCTCGGCGCGTTGGCGGGGGGCGCCGCGGTGTGCGGGCACTGCTGGTCGGTCTTCCTGCGTGGGTCCGGCGGGCGTGGGATCTCGCCGGCGATGGGCGCACTCGCAGTGGTCGCCTGGCCGGGAGTGGTCGTGCTGGCGGTCGGTTTGGCCGCGGGCCGCCTGGCGCGCGAGACGGGTCTCGGTTCGTTCCTCGCCGATCTCGTGTTGGTGCCGGCGCTGGCGCTCACCCATGGGCTCGACGGGGCGGCGGCGGGCGTGGCAGTGCTGGTGGCCATGCTGGCCAAGCGCCTCACCGGAAACGCGCCACCCGCCCGGGAGCCTCGTTGGCAGGTGCTGGTGAACCGCCTTGTGTTCGACGCCGACGAACGCCAACCGCGAGCCGAAGGGTCACTGAAGCGGCTTCCGGCTGGTCCCGTCACCACCAACGGGAGCGGGGGCGTCGGTGCCGATGCTGGCGGTGGCGACGACGACGACGGCACCGGCGCCGGCGAGCACCAGCCGGGCTGACGCGACGGTGCCCAGCCCGCCGACCTCCACGTCGGGCACGACGTCGGCGGCGACGCCGGTGGCCAGAGCCGCCACCCCGAGCGACAGGCGGATCGCGACGTGGAACACCGTGAAGGCGAGGACCCGATCGGTGCCCTCCAACGCCGACTGCAAGAAGCTGATGCCGCCCACCAGGCCGTAGGCGACGCTGCCACCCAGGGCGAGGGCCGCCAGGTAGGCCAGCGCCAGGTTCGGCAGGACGCTGATGGCGATGATGCTCAGCCCGGCGATGCGGATCCCGTCGCGCGCCCAGCGCAGCTGCGGTGAACCGGCTCGCTTCTGGACCACGAGCACGCCCAGGCTGGCCCCGCCGCCGAAGGCGACGATGAGCAGCCCGAACGCCGCATGGCTCGCATGGAGCACGTCCTGCACCAGCACGATGCCCACCGAGAACAGCGCACCGAGCCCGAGGGACGCCCCTGCCGCGGCGGGGAGCACCATGCGGACGATGCCGATGTCCAGCGCGTCGCGCAGGCGCATCTGAGGCACCTCCTCGGGCGCGGGTCGTCTGCTGGGCAGGCTCGTGATCCGGGAGACGAGGGCGAAGGAGATCAAGAACGTGGCGCCGTCGACCCAGAACACCAGCGAGTAGCTGTCTCGGAGCGGGATCCAGTCCCCGCCGAAGGCCGTCACCGCGGAGAACGCGGCGGCGCCGAGCGGGATCGTGGCGTAGGAGGACCCGAGGATCAGCCCGTTGGCCACCGGGAGGTGGCCTTGCCGCACGATCTGGGGCACCGATGCGTCGCGAGCGGGCAGGAACACCAGGCTGGCCACCTCGAGCGCGAACGCCCAGGCGTAGAGCCACCCGAGCGCGCCGACGAAGGGGATGGCCACCACCGCGCCAGCGCGCAGCAGGTCCATGGCCAGCATCGTGCGGCGGGCCGCCCAGCGCGAGGTGACCCTCGCCGCGATGGGACCGGCCACGATGCCGGGCAGTAGCCGCACGGCCAGGACCCCGGCGACGGCGGTGGGTGAACCAGTCAGGTCGAGCGCCAGGGCCATGAACGCAGTGGTAGCCATCCAGTCCCCGAGGCCCGACACGGCCTGGCCGGCCAAGAGCTTGGTGTAGTCGTTGCGCCCCAACAGCGCGGATCCCGTCCCGGCCGCCGGCTCAGCCACGTCGGGGGCGGTGGTGATCGGTCGCTGATCCGGACCTGGCGTCGAGCGAGGACTCACCCGATCAGCGTCGCGGCTCGGTGGAGGTGAGCTCCAGCACGTAGCGCTCCTGGTATGTGACCCTGCCGACGATGCTGTCCGACACCGTGCGCTGGTGGCGCTGCTCCCGGGCGACGAGCCCGCCAGGCAGCAGCCAGCGCTCCGTGGTCTGCTCGCCCTCGGTGGCGCCGGTGAAGGTGCCGACGAGGTTGACGTGGACCGCCTGGAGCGTCTCACCGGCGACGGTCACGGGCTCGACGCCGAGGACCGTCCCCGTGAACCGGATCGTGGTCGCGCCGCTCTTGGAGCTCCCGCCGCTCGAGCAGGTGGCCACGAACCGGGTCTCCGCGTGCGCCGGGAGCTCCATCGCACCCTGGTCGCAGGTGTAGGTGCGCTCGTCGCCCTGGCCGAAGAACTCCCGGAAGGTCCGCACCTCCCTGAGGCCGAGGCCGTCGGCGGTCGGACACACCGTGCGCTGCTCCCACCGCTGTTGGACCGCCACCCACCGCAGGTGAGCTCCGCAACCGGCGAGCGTCACGGTCAGCGTCGTGCGCTCGGGATAGTGGTGGGTCGCGCCGGTGAGGGCGTCCACCTCCGCCTGGCCCGATGTGGCGTAGACGTACACGCCGGGCTCGGGCAGCTCGGCGATGCTGGCCCTCGCGGCATCGCTGACCGCCGACGCGTCCTCGGCCTCGCGAAAGGCGTCGACGGCGTCGGGCACGGACAGCTCGCTGGTGTCGTTGCGCAGCACGATCGCCGCGACGGCGGCCGCGGCGACGAGCAGGACCGCGAGCGTGCCGGCCACCCACCATGGCCACCGCCGGGTCGCAGATCGGACGCTCACACGGGCGTGGTCGCCGCTGCGAGCGTCCAGCGCACGGCGGCGGAGATCGGGGCGCGGGCCTCAGGGGCGAAGGCATGGCCCATGCGATCGACGAGCACCAGTTGGCGGGGCTCGCGCGCCGCCGCGTACAGCAGGTGCGCTGCCCTCGGGCGCATGATGCGATCGAGCATGCCGTGCAGCACCGTCACCGGCACCTTGAGCCGCGCTGCCAGCACATCGGGCGGCTCTGGCGCGCTCCAGCGTGGGGAGACCCGGACCGCGACGCGACGGGCGAGGAACCAACGGCCCGGCCGGGTGCGGACCAGCACGGCGTTGAGCACGCCGATCACCGTGAGCGGCAGCCGCCACTGGGCCGGGGAGCTCACCGCCACGAGCCCGCGGATGGCGCCGTCGGAGCCATCCGCGGCCGCGTACCGGAGCGCGGCGATGGCGCCCATCGACGCGCCGACCACGACCACCTGGGGGTGCAGCAGTTGGGCCAGCGCCACGGCGGCGGCCACGTCGTAGCGCTCGTCGTCGCCCATCGTGCACCAGCCCTCCGAGGCGCCGTGGCCCCGCCCGTCGTAGGTCACCACCGCGAACCCCTCGCTGGCGAGGGCGTCGGCCTGGGCGACGACCTGGGGATGGCTCCCGGTGGCGGTGAAGCCGTGCACGAGCACCACGGCGCCCATCGGTGCGCCCGCCGGCTGACGCACGAACGCCGAGAGACGGAGCCGGTCGGCGGTGTGGAGAGCCTCGTGGCGCCACCCCGGGCCCAGCTCAGGGGCGGCGTCGAGCGGCGAGGGAGTAGGCGACGTTTCGTTCTGCGGTGTCATGGGCCTCTACGACGACGGAGGGGAACAGGCTCTCGACATGGTCGCGCAGCATCTCGACACCGCGCCTGTCGCCCAACGATCCGCGCAGCACGGTGACCCCCTCGAGGAGGTCGCCGGTCCCCCCGTCGATCGCCTCCACGAGCTCGTCGAGCGCGAGGATCGCGGCGTCCAACGCGTCGCCCACGGCCAGGGAGAAGCGCGGGCGGTGACCTCGCACCAGCCAGTCGCCGGGTACGACGTGATGGCCGTCGACCGACGAGGGCCGCACCACCGGGAGCACCTCCGCCCAGTAGACGCGGCTGATGGCCTCGCCCATGCGCTCCGCCACCTCCCCGGCCCGGCCCCGGGCATCGAACGAGCGCATCGCCACGAGGCCTTCCACCATCGAAGCGGCGGGGGCCACCACCGCCGGGCGGCGGGCCTCTATCGCCGCCCGGCGCGCCACGTCGATCGTCGGGCCGTCGTCGGGCAGCACGACGACCTCGTCGGCGCCGGTCCGATCGATCGCGTCGATGATCGCCGCGCCCGAAGGTCGTGCGCCGCGACCGCCGGCGACGATCACGCTCGCGCCCAGCACCTCGAAGAGGTGAGCGAGCTCTTCGGTGGCGGCCACCGCGACCACCGCAGTGGTCACGGTGGCCGCCTGGCGACGCGAGGACCGCCGGGCTGCCACCTGGCCGTGCATATCGGTGATCTCGACGTCGCGGACCGTGCCGAGGTCCTCGGCGAGGGCCCGCGCCGCCTCGGGGTCGTCGGTGTGCAGGTGCGCGCGCCACTGGCGCGAGTCGCCGACCACGACCATCGAATCGCCCGCCCTCGCCCAGCGCCGGCGAAGCTCCTCGACCGCGGCGGGCTCGGCGTCGAGGTCCACCACCAGCTCGTAGCGCGGTCCGGCGACGTCCTGTTGGTGCCGCTGCGAGCCCACGGCGGCGTCGACCGGTGCCGGCGACCGGGGGGGCGGCGGCACCCGATCGGGCAGCTCCCCACCCAGGGCAGCCACCAGCGCATCGAGCCACAGCGCGTAGCCCGCCCCACCGGCATCGACCACACCGGCTTCGCGGAGCGCCGGCAGCAGCGTCGGCGTGCGAGCAAGCGACAGCCACGCCTCGTCGGCCGCGGCCCGAGCGACGTCCAGCTCGCTGCCACCCGCCACAGCACGTTCGGTGGCGGCACGCGCCGCGTCTTCGGCGACGGTGAGGACGGTGCCCTCGACCGGGTCGGAGACGGCCCCGCGTGCCAGGCGCGACGCCTGCGCGAGCGCGGCCGCGACACCCTCACCGTGCCGCATGCGCGCGAGCGCGCCGGTGAACCCGCGCAGAGCCTCGGCCAGGATGATGCCCGAGTTGCCCCGAGCCGCACGGATCGCCGCCGTGCCGAGCCTGGACGCCAGCGCATCGAGGTCGCCATCGCTCGAGGCCAGATCCAGCGCGGAGTCGATCTCGCCGACCGTGCTCAACAGGTTCGATCCGGTGTCCCCGTCGGGCACGGGAAACACGTTCATCTCGTCGAGGCGCTCACGATGCGTAGCGAGCAGCGCGCGGTACCTCGAGAGCGCGGCCGCGACGACCTCGCCGGAGATCGCGGTCATCGCTCCATGGGCGGGAGCGCGGCCCACTTGGGGAACGCGCCGTAGGCGACCCCCACGACACCAGGACCGGTGTGCGCACCCATCACCGGGGTGAACGGCACCACGTCGACCGGCCGGCACGGGCCCAGGCCATCGAGGCGGGCTGCCAGGGTGGCGGCGTCCTCGGCGGCGTTGGCGTGGGTCACGATGATCTCGAGCGTTGCCGCTCCCTCAGCGGCACGCCGGACCAGCTCCACCATCCGGTCGAACCCGGCGTCGATGCTGCGCACGACGCCGCTTCCGACGACCTCCCCGCCGCGCAGGCACACCAACGGCTTGATGCCCAGCCGGTCCCCGGCGAAGCCTCGCAGGCGCCCCACTCGGCCGCCTCTGCGCAGGTAGGTCAACGTGGGGATCACCGCGTACAGCGCCACATGGTCTCTGATCTGCTCGACGGCCGCGGCTGCCTCGGCCGCTGGCGTCCCCGCAGCGACCAGCTCCGCGCAGTAGCGCACGACGATGCCCTGCGCCGCCGCCGCGGTGCGCGTGTCCACCACGTGCACCGGTACCTCGAGCTGCGCCGTGCCCGCGACAGCCGCCTCGCGCGCCGCCGACAAGCTGGCCGACAGCGTGAGCACGACGAGCTCCTCGGCACCGGCGGCGACAGCGCGCCGGCACGCCTGCGCGTACGCATCGGGCGACGGTGCCGACGTGGTCGGCACGACCTCGTCGGCGACCATGCGCCGGTAGAAGTCCTCGACGGACAGGTCAGCGCCGTCGAGGTACTCATCCGCGCCGAAGCGGACCGGCAGGGGCACCACCTCGATGCCGAGGCGGCGCACGTCGGCCGCGGGAACCGTCGCCACGCTCTCGGTCACGATCCCCACCGGCGAGGAGCCCATGGAGCTCACCGTAGCCCTGACCCTTCTGCGCCCAGCAGCTGGTGGTGGAGCCCACTGCCGGGCCACCGCGGGGTCACCGTCGCGCCAGGGCCTGGGCGAGCGCGGCGACCACGTGACCCACCGGAGGTTGCGCGACCCTTCGGAGGGCTTCGAGGGTGCAGAAGGCGTCCGTGCCGTCGGCCCGGCCCTGCAGGGTCACGACCAGGCTGCAGGGCCCCTCTCCGGCCACGGGCACCATCGCTTCGAAGATGCTGCAGGATCGGTCCAGGTAGGTCACCTCGCCGAGGGTGTGGGTGGCCTCGACCAGCAGTGCGAGGGCCTCGTCGGCGGGGCAGTCGAGGTGGATCGTGTCGCCATCGAGCACCGTCACCGCCGGTCCGGCTGTCGGCCCACCCGCCGGCACGGTCGGCACACCTGTCGACCGTGCAGTCGGCTCGGCAGGCGCCTCTACCGTCGGCTCGGCAGGCACCTCGTGGCGGGCGCGGCCCAGCCTCGCGTAGGCGGCGTTGGCCCTTGCCGCCGCAGTGGTCGACGCGGCGCCGGCCACGTCGGGGTGCGACCGGCGCATCTGCTCCCGGTAGGCCCGTTGCACGGCGGGCCAGTCGTCGTGGGGACCGACCCCGAGCACGTCGCGGGCCTCGTCGAGATCCAAGACCGGCGACCGTGCTCAGCGTTCCGGGGCCAGGAAGGCGGCCATGAGCGCTCGGTACCCCTCGGCGTCGGCCGAGCCGGCGAGCTCTCGCGCCGAGTGCATCGCCAGCTGCGCCATCCCCACGTCGGCGGTCGGGATCCCCAGGCGCAGGCGGCCGCGGTGATCGGACCGATGGTGGACCCGCAGGGCAGGTCACCTCGGTGGGCGTAGCGCTGCAGTGTCACGCCCGCCGCCTCCGCGGCGAGGACCACAGGGGCGATCGACGCGGCGTCGCTGGCGTAGCGCACGTTGGCGTTGACCTTGAGCACGGGTCCCGAGCCGAGCAGCACCGGGTGCCCCGGCTCATGGCGCTCGGCGTGGTTGGGGTGCACGGCGTGGGCCATGTCGGCCGACATGCACGCCGACGCCGCCCGGGCGCGGTGGGCGTCGTCTCGGCTGGCCCCCAGGGCGATGCCAAGGCGCTCGACCACGTCGTTGAGCAGTGTCGACGCCGCCCCACGCTCGGATCCCGAACCGACCTCCTCGTGGTCGAAGAGGGCCACGACGGCGATCGGGGCGCCGGCGCCGCTGCCGGGCTCGGGTTCGGCTGCCACGGCGCGCAGGGCCCCCAGGGCCGCCCAGCACGAGGCGAGGTTGTCCAGGCGGGGGGCGCAGATCAGCTCCTGGTCGGCGCCCGCGATGCGCCCGGGCGACAGGTCGTGGACCATCAGGTCCCAGCCCGAACACGTCGCCGGGCGCAACGCCGGCCCGGTCGGCGACGCGGGCCAGCACGGTGCCCTCGAGGGGCTCGCCCACCCCCCACAGCGCGGCCAGGCCACGCTGGGCGTCGACGGTCAGGCCCCGCTCGTTGACGTCGCGGTCGAGGTGTATGGCGAGTTGCGGCAGCACCACGAGGGGCTCGTCAACGCGCACCAGGACCTCGGCGACGCCGCCCGGACGGGCGGGGTCCCGCACGCTCAGTCTCCCGGAGAGGCCCAGCTCGCGGTCGAGCCACGACGCTCGCAGCACCCCGCCGTAGGCCTCCAGGGCCACCTGGCGGCAGCCGGCCCGGCCGGTGTCAGGACGGGGCTTGACGCGTAGGTTCGGGCTGTCGGTGTGTGCCCCGACGATGCGCATGGGCGTGGTCGCTGCGGCGTCCGGGCCAGCGGACCACGCCACCAGCGAACCGCCGCGGCGCACGAAGCCCTGCCCGGGTGGACCCGGCCACGCGGCGGTCTCGTCGTGAGCCGAGAACCCTGCATCCTCGAGGAGGCGGGCGGCGCCGGCCACGGCGTGGAACGGCGACGGGCAGGCGTCGACGAACGACAGCAGGTCGCGCGCCGCGCCCAGGCGGTCGTCGAGGGGATCGGCGGGGGGCACGCCCCTACTGTGCCCGCTGGCGGCTCGCCCGGGGTGCTTCGCCGCGGTCAGGATGACCCGATGTCCGCACCGCCGTTGCGTCCCGGCGAGGTGCTCCCGGTGGTGATCGTGCACTGGAACCGCCCCGAGCGCTGCCTGGCAACCGTGGCCACCTTCCTCGCCCAACCGGTGCCGGTGCGCCCGGTGGTGGTCGACAACGGGTCCGATCCGGCCGCGCTGCGAGCGCGTCCGGGCCGGCCTCCCCGAAGGCGTGGAGGTGGTCGTCACCGGCGCCAACCTCGGCTTCGGCCCCGGAGCCAACGCCGGGTTCCGCCACGTGCTGGCCAGCGATCCGACCTGCGACTGGGTCGGCCTCGCCCCCCACGACGCGCAGCCCCACCGCGACTGCCTGACGCGGATGCTGCAGGCCGCCAACAGCCGGCCCCGCTCGGGCCTGGTCTCGGCGGACTTCGGCGACGGCGCCACGCCGGTGGTGCACCCCTTCCTCGGCGGGATCCTCGAACCGGCCAGGGTCAGCGAGGGCTGGGAGCCCGCCGGGCACCCTCACGGGACCTTGATGCTGGCCCGGCGCGCCCTGCTCGAGCAGGTCGGCCTGTTCGACGAGCGGTACTTCGCGTACTGCGAGGAGGCCGACCTGGCGCTGCGCGCGCCGCCCGGTTCGGGTGGGAGACCGGCCTGGTGCGGGGCGCGATCGTGGTCAACCCCGACCTGGGCACCAAGGTCGCCGCGATCGACTACCTCCAGCTGCGCAACCGAGACCTTGCCATACCCAGCAACCATCAGCCGAAATTGAATAGTATACGCCCGATTGGTAGTTTGCGACGACAAGCTCTCCGTCGAAAATCTCGCTGGTGACTTCTGGAATGACGGTTGTATATCTACCTGTACCGATCAACGAATTCATGCAACTTTCCCAACGACAACATCAGGCAAACTGTGGAAGCCGATTGCCCGACATTCCCGCGCCAGTCGCACCTTGAAGAGTTTTCTGAATTCCATGATAGAATATTTGCTTGTCCCTTCACAATCCCGTTCTGGCGCGAGATTGCAGCGCGTCATGACGCAATCGATGCGTTTTCGAGCGCGTAGTCCCGCAGAAGTCAAGCGGTCGCATGGTGATGACCGGTGTGACGGCGTCGACGGCGCTTCTCGGCGAAAAAGAGCGGCTTGTATTGCAAGCCGTTGACCGGCTCGGGGGAACCGGCGGTCGATGCCGTCACACCGGTCATCACCGATGCGACCGCTTGACTTCTGCGGGACTACGCGCTCGAAAACGCATCGATTGCGTCATGACGCGCTGCAATCTCGCGCCAGAACGGGATTGTGAAGGGACAAGCAAATATTCTATCATGGAATTCAGAAAACTCTTCAAGGTGCGACTGGCGCGGGAATGTCGGCAAATCGGCTTCCACAGTTTGCCTGATGTTGTCGTTGGGAAAGTTGCATGAATTCGTTGATCGGTACAGGTAGATATACAACCGTCATTCCAGAAGTCACCAGCGAGATTTTCGACGGAGAGCTTGTCGTCGCAAACTACCAATCGGCCCTATTGTATTCGATTCGGCTTGGTGGTGGCTGCTGGGTATTCGGTCTCTGGCTGCGCAGCTGGAGGTAGTCGATCGCGGCGACCTTGGTGCCCAGGTCGGGGTTGACCACCGATCACGCCGCACCAGGCCGGTCTCCCACCCGAACCGGGCGGCGCGCAGCGCCAGGTCGGCCTCCTCGCAGTACACGAAGTACCGCTCGTCGAACAGGCCGACCTGCTCGAGCAGGGCACGCCGGGCCAGCATCAAGGTCCCGTGAGGGTGCCGGGCGGGCTCCCAGCCCTCGCTGACCCTGGCCGGTTCGAGGATCCCGCCGAGGAAGGGGTGCACCACCGGCGTGGCGCCGTCGCCGAAGTCCGCCGAGACCAGGCCCGAGCGGGGCCGGCTGTTGGCGGCCTGCAGCATCCGCGTCAGGCAGTCGCGGTGGGGCTGCGCGTCGTGCGGGGCGAGGCCGACCCAGTCGCAGGTCGGATCGCTGGCCAGCACGTGGCGGAACCCGGCGTTGGCTCCGGGGCCGAAGCCGAGGTTGGCGCCGGTGACGACCACCTCCACGCCTTCGGGGAGGCCGGCCCGGACGCGTCGCAGCGCGGCCGGATCGGACCCGTTGTCGACCACCACCGGGCGCACCGGCACCGGTTGGGCGAGGAAGGTGGCCACGGTTGCCAGGCAGCGCTCGGGGCGGTTCCAGTGCACGATCACCACCGGGAGCACCTCGCCGGGACGCAACGGCGGTGCGGACATCGGGTCATCCTGACCGCGGCGAAGCACCCCGGGCGAGCCGCCAGCGGGCACAGTAGGGGCGTGCCCCCCGCCGATCCCCTCGACGACCGCCTGGGCGCGGCGCGCGACCTGCTGTCGTTCGTCGACGCCTGCCCGTCGCCGTTCCACGCCGTGGCCGGCGCCGCCCGCCTCCTCGAGGATGCAGGGTTCTCGGCTCACGACGAGACCGCCGCGTGGCCGGGTCCACCCGGGCAGGGCTTCGTGCGCCGCGGCGGTTCGCTGGTGGCGTGGTCCGCTGGCCCGGACGCCGCAGCGACCACGCCCATGCGCATCGTCGGGGCACACACCGACAGCCCGAACCTACGCGTCAAGCCCCGTCCTGACACCGGCCGGGCCGGCTGCCGCCAGGTGGCCCTGGAGGCCTACGGCGGGGTGCTGCGAGCGTCGTGGCTCGACCGCGAGCTGGGCCTCTCCGGGAGACTGAGCGTGCGGGACCCCGCCCGTCCGGGCGGCGTCGCCGAGGTCCTGGTGCGCGTTGACGAGCCCCTCGTGGTGCTGCCGCAACTCGCCATACACCTCGACCGCGACGTCAACGAGCGGGGCCTGACCGTCGACGCCCAGCGTGGCCTGGCCGCGCTGTGGGGGGTGGGCGAGCCCCTCGAGGGCACCGTGCTGGCCCGCGTCGCCGACCGGGCCGGCGTTGCGCCCGGCGACGTGTTGGGCTGGGACCTGATGGTCCACGACCTGTCGCCCGGGCGCATCGCGGGCGCCGACCAGGAGCTGATCTGCGCCCCCCGCCTGGACAACCTCGCCTCGTGCTGGGCGGCCCTGGGGGCCCTGCGCGCCGTGGCAGCCGAACCCGAGCCCGGCAGCGGCGCCGGCGCCCCGATCGCCGTCGTGGCCCTCTTCGACCACGAGGAGGTCGGTTCGGGATCCGAGCGCGGGGCGGCGTCGACACTGCTCAACGACGTGGTCGAGCGCCTTGGCATCGCCCTGGGGGCCAGCCGAGACGACGCCCACCGCGCCCGGGCGGCGTCGGCGTGCATGTCGGCCGACATGGCCCACGCCGTGCACCCCAACCACGCCGAGCGCCATGAGCCGGGGCACCCGGTGCTGCTCGGCTCGGGACCCGTGCTCAAGGTCAACGCCAACGTGCGCTACGCCAGCGACGCCGCGTCGATCGCCCCTGTGGTCCTCGCCGCGGAGGCGGCGGGCGTGACACTGCAGCGCTACGCCCACCGAGGTGACCTGCCCTGCGGGTCCACCATCGGTCCGATCACCGCGGCGCGCCTGGGGATCCCGACCGCCGACGTGGGGATGGCGCAGCTGGCGATGCACTCGGCGCGAGAGCTCGCCGGCTCGGCCGACGCCGAGGGGTACCGAGCGCTCATGGCCGCCTTCCTGGCCCCGGAACGCTGAGCACGGTCGCCGGTCTTGGATCTCGACGAGGCCCGCGACGTGCTCGGGGTCGGTCCCCACGACGACTGGCCCGCCGTGCAACGGGCCTACCGGGAGCAGATGCGCCGGTCGCACCCCGACGTGGCCGGCGCCGCGTCGACCACTGCGGCGGCAAGGGCCAACGCCGCCTACGCGAGGCTGGGCCGCGCCCGCCACGAGGTGCCTGCCGAGCCGACGGTAGAGGCGCCTGCCGAGCCGACTGCACGGTCGACAGGTGTGCCGACCGTGCCGGCGGGTGGGCCGACAGCCGGACCGGCGGTGACGGTGCTCGATGGCGACACGATCCACCTCGACTGCCCCGCCGACGAGGCCCTCGCACTGCTGGTCGAGGCCACCCACACCCTCGGCGAGGTGACCTACCTGGACCGATCCTGCAGCATCTTCGAAGCGATGGTGCCCGTGACCGGAGAGGGGCCCTGCAGCCTGGTCGTGACCCTGCAGGGCCG
>CAVPEW010000044.1:0-14929 GCA_963703565.1 uncultured Microthrixaceae bacterium
TGCTCTGCGCTTCCTACGGCGAGGTCGGCAACCTCGGGCTGGCAGAGCGCGTCGCCGCCCTGCGCGACCCGCGACGGCGGGCCCGGATCCTCGACGAGCACGCGGCACTGGTGCCGGGCCTGCCCGAGGGCCTGCTCCGCCAGATCGTGAGCGGTTTCGACGTCTTGTTCGAGATGGCCGACCCCGTCGATTACCAGGTCGACCGCTCCTGGTCGGTGGCTGCCCAGGCGGCGCGCGCCGGGGAGGACCCGGCCGCTGCGACCTACGACCTGATGCTGCGTGACGAGGGCCGACAGCTGCTCTACCTGCCCCTGTTCAACTTCGCCTCGGGCGACCTCGGTGCGGTGTACGACATGATCACCGACCCCCACGCCCTGTACGGGCTCTCCGACGCCGGGGCCCATTGCGGGGCGATCTGCGACGCCAGCACCACCACCAGCTTCCTGACCGTGTGGGCCCGCGACCGCCGTGACGGCGAGACCCTCCCCGTCGAGTGGGTGGTGCGCCACCTCACCCGCCGAACGGCCGAGCACGTGGGCTGGCTCGACCGGGGCCTGCTCGCACCGGGGATGCTGGCCGACTGCAACGTGATCGCCCTGGATCGCCTGGGGTGCGCCCCACCCCACATCGCCTACGACCTTCCCGCCGGCGGCCGCCGCCTGGTGCAGGAGGCGACGGGCTACCTGGCCACGGTGAAGGCCGGCGTGAGCACCTTCGAGGGCGGCGAGCACACCGGCGAGCTGCCCGGCCGCCTGGTGCGCGGCACCACCACCTGATCGGACCCGGCGGCCGACATCGGTGTCGGCGCGGCCGCTGCCAGGTCAGGGCCGGGTGAGGATCTCGGGCCCGTCGGGCCCGACGACCGCTGTGTGCTCGACGTGCGCGGCGCGCGACCCATCGAGGGTGCGCACGGTCCAACCGTCGCCGTCCACCGCGGTGCGCGCCGCGCCGTCGACGATCATCGGCTCCACCGCGAAGGTCTGGCCGACCATCAGCCGCGGACCCCGCCCGGCCCGTCCGTAGTTGGGCACGTCGGGTGGTTCGTGCATGGCCCGCCCGATCCCGTGACCGACGTACTCGCGCACCACCTCGTAGCCCGCACCCTCGGCGCTCGCCTGCACGGCCGCCCCCACGTCTCCGAGGCTGCCACCGTCGACCAGGCGTGCCAGACCGGCGGCAAGGGCCGCCTCGGCGGCGTCGATGAGGCGGCGGTCGCGGTCGCCGATGCCACCCACCGCAACCGTGATGGCGGCGTCGCCGTGCCAGCCGTCCACGATCGCCCCGCAGTCGATCGAGATGATGTCGCCCTCCTCGAGCACGTGGGGCCCGGGGATGCCGTGAACGACGACGTCGTTGGGCGAGGCGCAGATCACCCCCGGGAACCCGTGGTACCCGAGGAAGTTCGAGCGCGCACCCCTCGCCGCGAGAACGGCCGCGCCGAGGCGGTCTAGCTCCGCGGTGGTCACCCCGGGACGGATCGCGGCGCGGATCCTCTCGTGCATCTCCGCCACCACGGCCCCGGCGCGACGCATGGCCGCCAAGTCGGGAGCGGAGCGCACCGGCACCCCGGCCTGACGCCGGGCTCGCATCAAGCGTGCCGCGCCGCGTCGACCGCCCGGAACAGGCGGGCGGTCACCTCGTCCGTGTCACCCAGCCCGTCGACGGTGACCAGCAGGGAGCGCTGGCGGTACCAGCTCACCAGCGGGGCCGTCTCACGCTCGTAGAGGTCGAGCCGCTTGCGGATGGCCTCAGGGGTGTCGTCGGCACGTTGGACGACGTCGCCCCCGCAGTTGTCGCACACCCAGCCGTAGCGGGGGGTGGCGGTGGCCGAGTAGTTGGCCCCGCAATCGACGCAGACTCGCCGCGAGGCCAGGCGCTCGAGGACCACCTCGGTGGGCACGTCGAGGTCTATGACCAGGTCGAGGGGGCGCTGGCTCGTGATCACCTCCAGCAGCTCGGCCTGGGGCACGGTTCGGGGGAAGCCGTCGAGGATGTAGCCCCGGTTCTTGGTGTCGTCGGCGTCGAGGCGCTCGGAGACCACACCGGCGATGATGTCGTCGGAGACGAGCTCGCCGCGATCCATGACCTCCTTGGCGCGCAGCCCGAACGAGGTGGCCTCCTTGACCGCGGCACGCAGCATGTCCCCCGTCGAGATGTGGGGCACCACGTAGTGGCGGGAGAGCCGAACGCACTGCGTGCCCTTACCCGCACCCTGGCGCCCGAGCATGACCAGCCGGGCCCCTGGGATCACTTCAGGAAACCCTCGTAGTTGCGCATCATCAGCTGGCTGTCGATCTGCTTCATCGTCTCGAGCGCCACGCCCACCGCGATCAAGATCGACGTACCCGCGAACGGGAAGTTCCGCACGTCGGCGAAGGCCAGCAGCAGCGACGGCAGCAAGGCGATGAAGGCCACGAACAGCGCGCCCGGCAAGGTGATGCGGGTCAGGATGCGCGACAGGTAGCGCTCGGTCTGGGGGCCGGGCCGGATGCCGGGGATGAAGCCACCCTGCTTGCGGATGTTGTCGGCCTGCTGGGCAGGGTCGAAGGCGATCGCCGTGTAGAAGTAGGCGAAGCCGATGATGAGCAGGCCGTAGACCACGATGTAGACGACCGAGTCGGGCTGGACGAGGTTGCCGTCGACCCAACGCTGCACAGAAGCGCCCCACCCGTCGGCGGGGAGGACCTGGGTGAGAAGGAGCGGCAGGTACAGCACCGAGCTGGCGAAGATGATCGGCACGACGCCGGACTGGTTGACCTTGAGCGGGATGTAGGTGCTCTGACCGCCGTACATGCGCCGGCCCACCACCCGCTTGGCGAACTGCACCGGGATCCGGCGCTGCCCCTGCTCGATGAACACGATGCCCACCAGCAGCACCACTGCCAGGCCCAGCAGGGCGGCGAGGAAGCCCCAGCCCCGCTCGGCCTGGAGCTGGCCGCCTGCGGCGGGGAAGTTCGACACCACCGAGGCGAAGATCAGCAGCGACATGCCGTTGCCGATCCCCCGCTGGGTGATGGCTTCGCCCATCCACATCAACAGAGCCGTTCCGGCGGTGAGGGTGAGCACCACGATCAGGACCCGCGGGATGGTGAACTCGGGCAGCACGTCGAGCCCGGTCGTGTTACCCCGACCGCCGAGCAGGCCTCCGCCGCCGTTGTGGAACAAGAAGGCCAGACCGGTCGACTGCAGCAGGGCGATGGCGACGGCGAGGTAGCGGGTCCACTGGGTGATCTTGCGCTGCCCGACGGCGCCCATCTGCTGCCATTCCTCGAGCTTGGGGATCACCACGGTGAGGATCTGCATGATGATCGACGAGGTGATGTAGGGCATTATCCCCAGCGCGAACAGGGCGAACTGGGTGAGAGCCCCGCCGGAGAAGAGGGTGAGGAAGCCGATGACGCCGGCTCCTGACTCGGCCTGGCGCTTGAGCTCCTGGACGGCGTCGAGGTCGATGCCCGGCGCCGGGAGGTACGCACCCAGCCGGTACAGGGCGATCATGAAGAGGGTGAACAAGATCTTGCCCCGCAGATCGGGGAGCTTGATCACGTTTCGCAGGCTCGTCAGCACGGCGGTGGAGGCTCCTGGGCCCGGCCCCGCACCGGCTACCGGACCACCCGGCGGCCGACGACGGGGGCGTCAGCGGTTGGCGAACTGGTTGCCCTTGACCGGCGGGCGCCGGTCGCCCCACGGCTTGGGCACGATCTCCACCGTACCGCCCGCGGCGGTGATGGCCGCCGAGGCCGACTTCGAGAAGGCATGGGCCCGCACCGTCACCGCCCGGCCGATCTCACCTCGTCCGAGGATCTTGACCAACGCGCCCTTGTGGGCGATCCCGGCGGCGTGCAGCGACTCGGGCGAGACCTCGTCGAGGCCACTGGCGTCGAGCGCGTCGAGGTTGATGGCCTGGTACTCGACGCGGAAGGGGTTGTTGAAGCCCCGCAGCTTCGGGACGCGCATGTGCAGCGGCATCTGGCCACCCTCGAAGCCGGCGGGCACCGTGTCGCGCGCCTTTTGGCCCTTGGTGCCGCGACCGGCGGTCTTGCCCCCCTTGCCGCCGATGCCGCGGGCGACTCGCTTGGCCCGGCGGTTGCTGCCCGCGGCGGGCTTGAGGTCGTGGATCTTGATGGTCATGGTCGCTCAGGCCTCCTCGACTCGGACCAGGTGGGGCACCCGGGCGAGCATGCCGCGGATCTCGGGCCGGTCCGGCAGGGTGTTGGAGCGGCCGATACGGCCGAGCCCGAGGGCCCGCAGGGTGCCGCGCTGCTTGGGCTTGGCCCCGATGGCCGAGCGCACCTGGGTGACGGTCAACTCGGCCATGTCAGCCCTGGCTCCGGCCGGAGGTGGCCTGGTAGGCCGAGAGCAGTCCCGTAGGCACGAACTCGTCGGCATGCAGTCCCCTCAGGCGAGCCACCTCGTCGGGCCGGCGCAGTGCAGCCAACCCCGCGATGGTGGCGCGGGCCACGTTGATGTGGTTCGACGAGCCGAGCGACTTGCACAGCACGTCGTGGATCCCGGCCTCCTCGAGGATGGCCCGGGCGGCACCACCGGCGATGACCCCGGTACCGGGTGCCGCGGGCTTGAGCAGCACTCGCCCGGCTCCCATGCGACCGATCACCTCGTGGGTGATGGTCGAACCGGCCAGGGGCACCTCGAAGAGGTTCTTGCGGGCTTCCTCGGTGCCCTTCTGGATCGCCGGAGGCACCTCCTTGGCCTTGCCGTAGCCCAGCCCGACGCGTCCGTTGCCGTCGCCGATCACGACCAGCGCCGTGAAGCTGAAGCGCCGACCGCCCTTGACGACCTTGGCGACCCGGTTGATGTTGATGACGCGCGACTCGCGCAGGGTGGCGTCGGTCGACTGGCGGGGGTTCTCCCGCGGTTCGCGCTCGCGCCGCTCGCGGGGGTTGCCGTTCGGCATCAGAACTCCAGTCCTGCGGCGCGCGCCGCGTCGGCCACGGCGGCGACTCGCCCGTGGTAGAGGAAGCCGCCCCGGTCGAACACGACCCGGCGGACCCCGGCGGCCACGGCGCGCTCCGCGACGAGTCGCCCCACCTCGGCGGCCGCGGCGGATTTGCCCGTCGCCGCGGCGCGCAGGTCGGCCTCGAGGCTGGAAGCCGATACCAGGGTGCGCCCGGTGCGGTCGTCGATCAACTGGGCCGAGATGTGCCGGTTCGAGCGGTGCACCGCCAGGCGGGGACGCTCGGCCGAGCCGCGCACCTTCTTGCGGACCCGGCGGTGCCGGCGCAGGCGTGCCTCTCGCTTGGACTGGGCGTTGGTGGTCATCGCAGTTCCTACTTGCCGGCCTTGCCGGCCTTGCGCACGACGCGCTCGTCGGCGTAGCGGACTCCCTTGCCCTTGTAGGGCTCGGGCTTGCGGATCTTGCGGATGTCTGCGGCCACCTGGCCGACGGCCTCCTTGTCGGCGCCACGCACCACGATCCGGTTGGGGGCCGGCACCTCGAAGGAGATGCCAGCGGGTGCGGCCACGCTCACCGGATGGCTGAAGCCGAGCGCGAGGTCGACGCGGTCGCTACCGGCCGCCGTGGCACGGTAACCGACCCCGACGATCTCGAGCTCCTTGGTGAACTCGGTGTGCACGCCCTGGACCATGTTGTTGACCAGCGAACGCACCAGGCCGTGCAGGGCCCGGTTGCGGCGCTCGTCGTCGGGCCGTTCGACGAGGATCCACGCACCGTCCTGGCGGACGGTGATCTCGCCGGGCAGGTCGCGCTCGAGGGTGCCGTGGGGACCGGTCACCGTGACGCGTCTGCCGGCAACGGCCACCTCGACGCCCGAGGGGATGGGGATCGGGGACTTTCCGATGCGGGACATCTCAGCGCCTCACCCTCACCACACGTAGCAGAGGATCTCGCCGCCGACGTGGCGACGGCGGGCCTCCCGGTCGGTCATCAGTCCGTGGCTGGTGGACACCACGGCCACTCCGAGACCACCCAGGACGCGGGGGACCTTGGTCGAGCCGCTGTAGACGCGCAGGCCCGGCTTGGACACCCGCTTGAGCCCGGAGATGGCACGGGCCCGCTCCGGCGAGTACTTCATGCGGATGTTCAGGGTGCGACCGGGGCGGTCGGTGTTGTCGGTGACCTCGAAGCCCTCGATGTAGCCCTCCTTGCGGAGGATCTCGGCCAGAGCCTCCTTCACCTTCGACGACGGCATGCGCACGTCGTCGTGCATCACGACGTTGGCGTTGCGGATGCGGGTCAACATGTCCGCGATCGGATCGGTCATGGTCATCGGCGCGCTCCGTTCACCAACTGGCCTTCGTCACCCCGGGGATCTCCCCGGCGTGGACCATCTCGCGCAGGCAGATGCGGCACAGGCCGAACTTGCGGTACACCGAGTGCGGGCGACCGCAGCGCTGGCACCGGGTGTAGGCCCGCACCTTGAACTTGGGTGTGCGCTGCTGCTTGTTCTTCAGCGCCTTCTTGGCCATCAGCTCTGTCCCTCACGCTTGAACGGGAAGCCGAACCCCGACAGCAGGGCTCGCCCGGCGTCGTCGGTGGTCGCGGTGGTGACGATGGTGATGTCCATGCCGCGGGGGGCATCGACCTTGTCGTACTCGATCTCGGGAAAGATCAACTGCTCGCTCACGCCGAAGGTGTAGTTGCCCCGACCGTCGAACGACCTCGGGTTGAGGCCTCGGAAGTCACGGATGCGGGGGATGGCCAGCGAGATCAGCCGGTCGAGGAACTCCCACATCCTCGCCCCGCGCAGGGTGACCTTGGCTCCGATGGCGTTGCCCTCACGGAGCTTGAACCCCGCGACGGACTTCGTCGCCTTGGTCACCAGCGGCTTCTGACCGGCGATCACGGTCAGGTCGCGCAGCGCGCCCTCCAGCAGCGAGGGCTGCGACACGGCGTCGCCCACGCCCATGTTGATCACGATCTTGGTCAGCCGTGGGACCTGCATGACGTTGTCGAGGCCGAGCTCGTCCTTGAGGCGGTCCCGGATCTCGTCGTGGTAGCGCCCCTGCAGGCGCGGCCGCTGGGCCGAGACGGTGGTCGTGTCGGTCACGAGATCTCTCCTTGGCACTTCTTGCAGCGCCGGGACTTGGTGCCGTCGGGGTGCACGACGTAGCCGACCCTGGTCGGCTTGCGGCACGCCGGGCACACCAGCGCCACGTTGGCGACCGGGATCGGCATGTCCTTGTCGATGATGCCGCCCTGCATCGTCGCACGGGTCGGGCGCTGGTGGCGCTTGGCCACGTTGACACCCTCGACGATCACCTTGCCCTTCGCCGGCAGGGCCCGCATCACCTCGCCCTCCTTGCCCCGGTCCTTGCCCGTCAGGACCCGGACCCGGTCGCCCTTGCGGATCCGCAGGCCGGCCATCACAGCACCTCCGGAGCGAGCGAGACGATCTTCATGAAGCGCTTGTCGCGCAGTTCACGGCCGACCGGTCCGAAGATGCGGGTCCCGCGCGGGTTGAGCTGGTCGTTGATGAGCACGGCTGCGTTCTCGTCGAAGCGGATGTAGCTGCCGTCGGGCCGGCGGCGCTCCTTCTTGGCCCGCACCACGACGCACTTCACCACGTCGCCCTTCTTGACCGCGGCGCCGGGGATGGCGTCCTTGACGGTCGCCACCACGACGTCACCGATGGTGGCGTAGCGGCGGCGGGTGCCCCCGAGGACCCGGATGCACAGGACCTCCTTGGCTCCGCTGTTGTCGGCAACCCTGAGACGGGACTCCTGTTGGATCATGGCGCGCTACCTCGCCCGTTCCAGGATCTCGACGAGACGCCAGCGCTTGGTCTTGGACAGCGGCCGCGTCTCGGTCACCCGGACCCGATCACCGACGTTGGCGTCATTGGCCTCGTCGTGCACGTAGAGGCGCTTGGTCCGGACCATCGACTTCTTGTAGAGCGGGTGCGGCTTGCGCGTGGTGACCGTCACGATCGCCGTCTTGTCCATGGCAGCGGAGGTGACGATGCCCTCCCGGACCTTGCGCGTGGCCCGCTCGGCGGGGGTGGCGTCCATCAGCGGCCCTCCTCGGCCAACGCTTCGGCGGCTGTGATCTCACGGGATCGCAGCTCGGTGCGGATCCGGGCCACGTCGGTACGCAGGGCACGGAGCCGGCGGTGGTTGTCGAGCTGGCCGGTGACGTGCTGGAAGCGCAGGTTGAACAGCTCCTCGGTGGCGTCTCGCAGGGCGTCGACCAGACCGGCATCGTCGAGGTCACGCAGAGCGGCGGCTCGGGCGTTGGGCATCAGAGCGCATCCTCCCGGCTCACGAAGCGGGCCTTGATGGGCAGCTTCTGGATCGCCCGGTCGATGGCCTCGCGCGCCAGCGCGGGGTCCGGGTAGGACAGCTCGAACAGGATGCGCCCCGGCTTGACCACCGCCACCCAGTGCTCGGGGTTGCCCTTGCCCGAACCCATCCGGGTCTCGGCGGGCTTCTCGGTCACGGGCTTGTCGGGGAAGATGTTGATCCAGACCTTGCCCCCGCGGCGGGTCTTGCGGGTCATGGCGATTCGGGCGGCCTCGATCTGGCGAGCGGTCACCCAGCCGGGTTCGAGGGCCTGGATCCCGTACTCACCGAAGGTCACCTGGTGCCCACCCTTGGCCATGCCGGTAGTGCGACCGCGGTGGGTCTTGCGGTGCTTGACCTTGCGCGGCATCAGCATGGCGGTACCTCCTCGCGGGCGGCACGTCCCCGTGGGGTGCGCATCACTCGCCGTCCCCGGAGTGGAACTTGGGCGTCTCGCGCTGCTCGTGCACCCGACGCTCGATCTCTTCCTCCTCGGCCAGGAGGCGCTCCAGCTCGGGGTCGGCCTCCTTGACGAGGGGCTCGGCGCCCTCGGCCTCGCCCTCGACGGGGGCACCCTCGTCACGCCTGCGAGCGGCCGCCGAGGAGACGACCCGGCGAGCCGGGGCGGCACCGCCGCCGGAGGTCTCGCCTACGGCCATCGCGGCCTCGCGGCTGATCTTGTCCTCGCTGGTGCTGCGGTACGGAAGGATGTCGCCCTTGTAGAGCCACACCTTCACGCCGATCCGCCCGGCCGGGGTGCGGGCCTCCCGGAACCCGTAGTCGATGTCGGAGCGCAAGGTGTGCAGGGGCACTCGGCCCTCCCGGTACCACTCGGTGCGCGACATCTCGGCACCACCGAGTCGGCCCGAGCACTGCACCCGGATGCCCTGCGCACCGGCCTTCTGGGCGTTCTGCACGGCGCGCTTCATCGCCCGTCGGAACGCCACCCGGCCTGCGAGCTGATCGGCGACGCCCTGGGCGATGAGGGCGGCGTCGAGCTCGGGCTGCTTGATCTCCTGGATGTTCAGCTGCACGCGAGGGTTCCCGGTGATCTTGGCCAGTCCGCTGCGAAGCTTGTCGGCCTCGGCACCGCGACGGCCGATGACGATGCCAGGGCGGGCCGTGTGGACGTCGACCCTGAGCCGGTCTCGGGTGCGCTCGATCTCGACGCGACTGATCGCGGCATGGGGCAGCTGGCTCGTGAGGTAGTCGCGGATCTTCCAGTCCTCGACCACGAAAGCGCCGTACTCCTTGCGGTCCGCGAACCACCGGGACTTCCACTCGGTGGTGACCCCGAGCCGGAAGCCGTAGGGGTTGACCTTCTGGCCCATCAGCTCTTCTCCTCGCCATCGGGCGATTCGCCCTCGTCGGCTGCACGCTCGGTGGCTGGCTCCGCGGCCTCCTCGGCCACGGCTGTGTCGTCTTCGGTGGTCGTGTCGTCCTCGGTGGCCGTGTCGTCCTCGGTGGCCGGCTCCGCGGCCTCCTCGACGGTGGCCGTGTGGCCCTCGCTCACGCTGGCCCCGGTCGCGGTGTCCTCTGGGGCCCCGATGTCGTCGACCGGGGCGGGCGCGTCGTGGTCGTGGTCGTGGTCGTGGGCCAGGGCTTCCTCGGCACGCCGCCGGGACTGCGCAACGCGGGCCCGTCGGGCCTCGCTGCTCGATCGGGTCGCGCGCCCGGCGGCGGCGGCCGCGCTGCGCCGCGACCGGCGACGCTCGAGCTCGTCCTGGGGCATCCGGGCCACGATGATGGTGATGTGACAGGTCCGCTTGCGGATCCTGGTGGCACGACCACGCGCCCTCGGCCGCCAGCGCTTGAGGGTGGGGCCCTCGTCGGCGAAGCAGGACGCGACGAAGAGCTCGTCCTCGTCCTGGCTGTCGTTGTGCACCGCGTTGGCGCTCGCCGAGTCCAGGACCTTGCGGATCTCGCGCGCCACCGCTCGGTCAGTGAACTCGAGGATCGACCGCGCGTCGTCCACCGAGCGGCCTCGGATCAGGTCGAGCACCTCCCGCGCCTTGGAGGCGGAGACACGCAGGTAGCGCACCTGGGCACGAGTGCCCGGACGCTCGTTGGTCTTGGTCCCGAAGGCCATGTTCAGCGCCGCCCCCGCACGGCCTTCTCCTGGCCGGCGTGGAACTTGAAGGTGCGGGTCGGGGCGAACTCGCCCAGCTTGTGGCCGACCATCGCCTCGGTCACGTAGACGGGCACGTGCTTGCGACCGTCGTGCACGGCGATGGTGTGGCCGACCATGTCAGGGATGATCGTGCTGCGGCGGCTCCAGGTCTTGATGACCTTCTTCTCACCCTTGGTGTTGAGGTCGTCGACCTTGGCCAACAGGTGGTCGTCGACGAAGGGGCCCTTCCTCAGGCTGCGGGGCATGGCGAACTACCTCCGGCTGCCGCGGGTCCGGCGGCGTCGCACGATGAGCTTCTGGGACGGCTTGTTCTGATCGCGGGTCCTGCCCTCGGGGCGGCCCCAGGGCGAGACCGGGTGGCGCCCGCCCGAGGTCTTGCCCTCGCCACCGCCCAGTGGGTGGTCGACGGGGTTCATGGCCACGCCGCGGGTCTGAGGGCGCACGCCCTTCCAACGGTTGCGTCCGGCCTTTCCGATCTTGATCAGCTCGTGCTCGGAGAAGCCGACCTCGCCGACGGTGGCACGGCAGTCGATCGACACCCGCCGCATCTCGGTGGAGGGCAGGCGCAGCGTGGCGTAAGGGCCCTCCTTGGCCAGCAGCACGACCGAGGCGCCCGCGGATCGGGCCATCCGCCCGCCACCCCCGGGCTGCAGCTCGACGTTGTGCACGGTGGTGCCCACCGGGATGTACCGCATCGCCATGGCATTGCCAGGGCGGATCTCGGCGCCCTGCCCCGACGCCAGCACGTCACCGACGCGCACGTCCCGCGGCGCCAAGATGTAGCTCTTCTCACCGTCGCGGTAGTGCAGAAGCGCGATCCGGCAGGAGCGATTGGGGTCGTACTCGATCGCGGCCACCGTGGCCGGGACGCCGTCCTTGGTCCGGCGGAAGTCGATCACCCGGTACCGCTGCTTGTGGCCCCCGCCCCGGTGACGGGCCGTCTTGCGGCCATAGTTGTTGCGCCCGCCGGTGCCGGACTTGGGGGCGAGCAACGAGCGCTCGGGCTCCGAGCGGGTGACCTCGCTGAAGTCCGACACGGTCTGGAAGCGACGGGCGGGGCTGGTGGGCTTTCGCTTGCGGAGCGGCATCGTCGACCTCAGGACTGGAACAGGTCGATCGAGGAGCCCTCGGCGAGGGTCACGATCGCACGCTTGGTGTCGGGCTTGCGGCCGGCCACGCCGGTGCGGCGGTTGCGGGTGGCCTTGCCCTTGCGGTTCAAGGTGTTCACCTTGACGACCTTGACCGAGAAGATCCGCTCGACGGCATCGTGGATCTCGGGCTTGCTGGCATCGGCATGGACGGTGAACGTGTAGACGCCGCGGTCGAGCAGCGCGTAGGACTTCTCGCTCACCACCGGGGCGACCACCACGTCACGGGGATCCTTCACGATTCCTCCTCGACCGCCGGCGCCGGCCGGGCTCCGCGGGTCACCGGCTTGTACTCGGGCAGGGACTCGCGCGTGAACACGACATGGTCGCAGCACAGCACGTCGTAGGCATTGAGCTCGCTGGCGCGCACGACGTGGACCTTGCGCCCGAGGTTGCGCAGGCTCTTGGTCACGATCTCGTCCCCGACAGGCACCACGGCCAGCACCGCGTCGGTGGCGCCGAGGGCCTCGAGGACCGCTAGGGCCCGCTTCGTGCTGGGCGCCTCGAGCGCCCAGTCGTCGAGCACGATCACCCGGCCGTCGGCGGCCCGATCCGACAGAGCGCTGTAGAGCGCCTGGCGGATCATCTTCTTCGGGGTCCGCTGGGCATAGCTGCGCGGCTTGGGTCCCAACGCCACCCCGCCGCCGACCCAGTGCGGTGCCCGGTTGGAGCCCTGCCTGGCGCGTCCGGTGCCCTTCTGCCGCCAGGGCTTGGCGCCGCCACCGCGCACCTCGGCACGGGTCAGGGTCGACTGGGTGCCCGCGCGTCGGGCCGCGAGCTGGGCGGTCACGACCTGGTGCATCAGAGACACGTTGGGGGTGCGGGCGAAGACGGCTTCGTCCACCTCCACAGTGCCGGCGGCGGCTCCGGTGGCGGTGCGGACCTCGATGGTGGTCATCAGGATCGTCCTCGCTGCTCGGCCACAGTGCTCTTGATGGCGTCGCGCACGACGACCAGACCGCCGTTCGGGCCCGGCACCGAGCCCTTCACCAGCACCAGCTCGCGCTCGGCGTCGGCCTCGACCACGGTGAGGTTCAGTGTGGTGACCCGGGCGGCGCCGGTGCGCCCGGCCATGCGGGTCCCCTTGAAGACGCGAGCGGGCGTGGCGCAGGCGCCGATCGAGCCCGGTGCCCTGTGCACGCGGTGGGCGCCGTGGCTGGCGCCCAGGCCGGCGAAACCGTGGCGCTTCATGGGCCCCGCGGTCCCCTTGCCCTTGCTCAGAGCGGTGACGTCGACGCGCTCGCCGGGCACGAGGACGTCGGCGCCGAGCTGCTGGCCCGGTTCGTAGCCGTCCACGTCGTCGAGACGCAGCTCGACCAGGCGCCTACCGGCCTCGACGCCGGCCTTGGCGAGGTGGCCGGCTTCGGGCTTGTTGAGCGTCGAGGGCCGCCGCGTCCCGAAGGTGACCTGCACAGCGCTGTACCCGTCGTGCTCGGGGGTCTTGACCTGAACGACCCGGACCGGCGAGACGCGCAGGACGGTGACCGGCACGACGCGGCCCTCTTCGTCCCAGACCTGGGTCATGCCGACCTTCTCGCCGACGATCGCCTTGGTTGCCATCGGTGTCTCTCGCCTCGATCTGGGGGGCCGACGGGCCCCGGTTCACGCGAACGCTCCGCACGGCGAGGCCGGCGGAGCGTCGATTCGGTTGTGCCGGGCGGTTCCCACCGTGGCGGGCCTGCCCGGACGTCGATTCGGTGGGTCGCGGCCCCGCGGGCCCACGAAACCCGGACGGGGCAGGCTAGCGCCGGGCCCCGACTGCCGTCCAACGCCGGCAGGTGGCCAGCGTCGGAAGGATCAGACGCGCTGGATCTTGATCTCGATGTCGACGCCGGCGGGCAGCTCGATGCGCTGCAGCGAGTCGACGGTCTTGGCCGAGGGCTCGAGGATGTCGAGCAGCCGCTTGTGGATGCGCATCTCGAAGTGCTCGCGGCTGTCCTTGTCCTTGTGCGGCGAGCGGATCACCGTGTAGCGGTGCTTCTCGGTCGGCAGCGGGATCGGCCCGCGCACGGTCGCCTGGGTGCGGGTGACGGTCTCGACGATCTTCTTCGTCGATTGGTCGATGACCTCGTGGTCGTAGGCCTTCAACCGGATGCGGATCTTCTGCTTCTCTGCCATCGCTCACTTCTCGCTAGGAGGCGCCGGCGCACGCGGGCGCCAGACGACGCTACTTGATGATCTTGGTGACGCGGCCGGCGCCGACGGTACGACCACCCTCACGGATCGCGAACCGCAACCCCTCGTCCATCGCGATCGGATGGATCAACTCCACCGTCATCGTCGTGTTGTCACCCGGCATGCACATCTCGGTCCCGTCAGGCAACACGATCGACCCCGTCACATCCGTCGTACGGAAGTAGAACTGCGGCCGGTAGTTCGAAAAGAACGGCTTGTGCCGCCCACCCTCAGCCTGGGTCAACACATACACCTGAGCCTCGAAGTTCGTGTGCGGCGTGATGCTGCCCGGCTTGCACAACACCTGACCCCGCTCCACCTCCTCCTTCTTCGTGCCCCGCAACAACGCCCCGATGTTGTCGCCCGCCTGACCCTGATCCAACAACTTGCGGAACATCTCCACACCCGTGCACGTCGTCTTTTGCGTCGCGCGGATCCCGACGATCTCCACCTCGTCGCCCGTGTGGATCACACCCTGCTCCACCTTGCCCGTCACCACCGTCCCCCGACCCGTGATCGAAAACACATCCTCGATCGGCATCAAGAACGGCTTGTCCAACTCGCGCACCGGTTCAGGCACGAACTCGTCCACCGCCGCCATCAACTCCAACACCTGCCCCGCCGCAACCGAATCACCCTCCAACGCCTTGAGCGCCGACACCCGCACCACCGGCGTGTCATCCCCAGGGAACTCGTACTCCGACAACAGCTCCCGAACCTCGATCTCGACCAGCTCGAGCAGCTCCTCGTCGTCGACCATGTCAACCTTGTTCAACGCCACCACGATCGCCGGCACACCCACCTGACGGGCCAGCAACACATGCTTGCGCGTCTGAGGCATCGGCCCGTCCGTCGCCGCGACCACCGAGATCGCCCCATCCACCTGCGCCGCACCAGTGATCATGTTCTTGATGTAGTCCGCGTGACCCGGCATATCCACATCCGCGTAGTGACGATTGTCCGTCTCGTACTCCACATGTGAGATGTTGATCCGTCATCCCCCGCTGACGCTCCTCCGGCGCCTTGTCGATCTGATCGAACGCCATCACCTGCACCGACGGATTCGCATCCGCCAACACCCGAGTGATCGCCGCAGTCAACGTCGTCTTCCCATGATCGATATGGCCCATCGTCCCCACATTCAAATGAGGCTTGGTCCGCTCGAACTTCTCCTTGGCCATGAAACTCGCTCCTCGTACCGATCTAGGGCTTGGTG
>CAVPEW010000045.1:0-29259 GCA_963703565.1 uncultured Microthrixaceae bacterium
CACGCAGAGCGGCGGCTCGGGCGTTGGGCATCAGAGCGCATCCTCCCGGCTCACGAAGCGGGCCTTGATGGGCAGCTTCTGGATCGCCCGGTTGATGGCCGCGTTGTCGAGCGTGGTCGGGGAACGAGAGCTCGAACAGGACGCGCCCGGGCTTGACGACGGCCACCCAGTACTCGGGGTTGCCCTTGCCCGAACCCATGCGGGTCTCGGCCGGCTTCTTGGTGACCGGCTTGTCGGGGAAGACGTTGATCCAGACCTTGCCACCACGGCGGATGGTGCGGGTCATGGCGATACGGGCGGCCTCGATCTGGCGGGCGGTGAGCCAGCCGGGTTCGAGGGCCTGGATCCCGTACTCACCGAAGCTCACCGGTGCCGCCCTTGGCGATGCCCTTGGTGCGACCGCGGTGGTGCTTGCGGTGGGCGACCTTGCGGGGCATCAACATGGCGTACTCCTCGTGGGCGGCACGTCCCCGTGGGGTGCGCATCACTCGCCGTCCCCGGAGTGGAACTTGGGCGTCTCGCGTCGTCGTGCACCCGACGCTCGATCTCTTCCTCCTCGGCCAGGAGGCGCTCCAGCTCGGGGTCGGCCTCCTTGACGAGGGGCTCGGCGCCCTCGGCCTCGCCCTCGACGGTAATCCTCCGTCCACGCCTGCGAGCGGCCGCCGAGGAGACGACCCGGCGAGCCGGGCGGCACCGCCGCCGGAGGTCTCGCCTACGGCCATCGCGGCCGCGGCTGATCTTGTCCTCGCTGGTGCTGCGGTACGGAAGGATGTCGCCCTTGTAGAGCCACACCTTCACGCCGATCCGCCCGGCCGGGGTGCGGGCCTCCCGGAACCCGTAGTCGATGTCGGAGCGCAAGGTGTGCAGGGGCACTCGGCCCTCCCGGTACCACTCGGTGCGCGCACATCTCGGCACCACCGAGTCGGCCCGAGCACTGCACCCGGATGCCCTGCGCACCGGCCTTCTGGGCGTTCTGCACGGCGCGCTTCATCGCCCGTCGGAACGCCACCCGGCCTGCGAGCTGATCGGCGACGCCCTGGGCGATGAGGGCGGCGTCGAGCTCGGGCTGCTTGATCTCCTGCACGTTCAGCTGCACGCGAGGGTTCCCGGTGATCTTGGCCAGTCCGCTGCGAAGCTTGTCGGCCTCGGCACCGCGACGGCCGATGACGATGCCAGGGCGGGCCGTGTGGACGTCGACCCTGAGCCGGTCTCGGGTGCGCTCGATCTCGACGCGCAACTGATCGCGGGCATGGGCAGCTGGCTCGTGAGGTAGTCGCGGATCTTCCAGTCCTCGACCACGAAAGCGCCGTACTCCTTGCGGTCCGCGAACCACCGGGACTTCACCGGCGGCGACCCCGAGCCGGAAGCCGTAGGGGTTGACCTTCTGGCCCATCAGCTCTTCTCCTCGCCATCGGGCGATTCGCCCTCGTCGGCTGCACGCTCGGTGGCTGGCTCCGCGGCCTCCTTGGCCACGGCTGTGTCGTCTTCGGTGGTCGTGTCGTCCTCGGTGGCCGTGTCGTCCTCGGTGGCCGGCTCCGCGGCCTCCTCGACGGTGGCCGTGTGGCCCTCGCTCACGCTGGCCCCGGTCGCGGCGCCCTCCTGGGGCCCCGATGTCGTCGACCGGGCGGGCGTCGTCGTGGTCGTGGTCGTGGTCGTGGGCCAGGGCTTCCTCGGCACGCCGCCGGGACTGCGCAACGTGGGCCCGTTGGGCCTCGCTGCTCGATCGGGTCGTGCGCCCGGCGGCGGCGGCCGCGTCGCGCCGCGACCGGCGACGCTCGAGCTTGTCCTGGGCATCCGGGCCACGATGATGGTGATGTGACAGGTCCGCTTGCGGATCCTGGTGGTCACCTGCTCCCCCTCGGCCGCCAGCGCTTGAGGGTGGGGCCCTCGTCGGCGAAGCAGGACGCGGTCTCGAAGAACTTGTCCTCGTCCTGGCTGTCGTTGTGCACCGTGTTGGCGCTCGCCGAGTCCAGGACCTTGCGGATCTCGCGCGCCACCGCTCGGTCAGTGAACTCGAGGATCGACCGCGCGTCGTCCACCGAGTGGCCTCGGATCAGGTCGAGCACCTCCCGCGCCTTGGAGGCGGAGACACGCAGGTAGCGCACCTGGGCACGAGTGCCCTGGACGCTCGTTGGTCTTGGTCCCGAAGGCCATGTTCAGCGCCGCCCCCGCACGGCCTTCTCCTGGCCGGCGTGGAACTTGAAGGTGCGGTCGGGGCGAACTCGCCCAGCTTGTGGCCGACCATCGCCTCGGTCACGTAGACGGGCACGTGCTTGCTGATCGTCGTGCACGGCGATGGTGTGGCCGACCATGTCAGGGATGATCGTGCTGCGGCGGCTCCAGGTCTTGATGACCTTCTTCTCACCCTTGGTGTTGAGGTCGTCGACCTTGGCCAACAGGTGGTCGTCGACGAAGGGGCCCTTCCTCAGGCTGCGGGGCATGGCGAACTACCTCCGGCTGCCGCGGGTCCGGCGGCGTCGCACGATGAGCTTCTGGGACGGCTTGTTCTGATCGCGGGTCCTGCCCTCGGGCGGCCCCAGGGCGAGACCGGGTGGCGCCCGCCCGAGGTCTTGCCCTCGCCACCGCCCAGTGGGTGGTCGACGGGGTTCATGGCCACGCCGCGGGTCTGAGGGCGCACGCCCTTCCAACGGTTGCGTCCGGCCTTTCCGATCTTGATCAGCTCGTGCTCGGAGAAGCCGACCTCGCCGACGGTGGCACGGCAGTCGATCGACACCCGCCGCATCTCGGTGGAGGGCAGGCGCAGCGTGGCGTAAGGGCCCTCCTTGGCCAGCAGCACGACCGAGGCGCCCGCGGGATCGGGCCATCCGCCCGCCACCCCCGGGCTGCAGCTCGACGTTGTGCACGGTGGTGCCCACCGGGATGTACCGCATCGCCATGGCATTGCCAGGGCGGATCTGGCGCCCTGCCCCGACGCCAGCACGTCACCGGCTGCGGACGTCCCTGGTGCGCCAAGATGTAGCTCTTCTCACCGTCGCGGTAGTGCAGAAGCGTGATCCGGCAGGAGCGATTCGGGTCGTACTCGATCGCGGCCACCGTGGCCGGGACGCCGTCCTTGGTCCGGCGGAAGTCGATCACCCGGTACCGCCTGCTTGTGGCCCCCGCCCCGGTGACGGGCCGTCTTGCGGCCATAGTTGTTGCGCCCGCCGGTGCCGGACTTGGGGCGAGCAACGAGCGCTCGGGCTCCGAGCGGGTGACCTCGCTGAAGTCCGACACGGTCTGGAAGCGACGGGCGGGGCTGGTGGGCTTTCGCTTGCGGAGCGGCATCGTCGACCTCAGGACTGGAACAGGTCGATCGAGGAGCCCTCGGCGAGGGTCACGATCGCACGCTTGGTGTCGGGCTTGCGGCCGGCCACGCCGGTGCGGCGGTTGCGGGTGGCCTTGCCCTTGCGGTTCAAGGTGTTCACCTTGACGACCTTGACCGAGAAGATCCGCTCGACGGCATCGTGGATCTCGGGCTTGCTGGCATCGGCATGGACGGTGAACGTGTAGACGCCGCGGTCGAGCAGCGCGTAGGACTTCTCGCTCACCACCGGGGCGACCACCACGTCACGGGGATCCTTCACGATTCCTCCTCGACCGCCGGCGCCGGCCGGGCTCCGCGGGTCACCGGCTTGTACTCGGGCAGGGACTCGCGCGGTGAACACGACATGGTCGCAGCACAGCACGTCGTAGGCATTGAGCTCGCCGGCGCGGACGACGTGGACCTTGCGCCCGAGGTTGCGCAGGCTCTTGGTCACGATCTCGTCCCCGACAGGCACCACGGCCAGCACCGCGTCGGTGGCGCCGAGGGCCTCGAGGACCGCTAGGGCCCGCTTCGTGCTGGGCGCCTCGAGCGCCCAGTCGTCGAGCACGATCACCCGGCCGTCGGCGGCCCGATCCGACAGAGCGCTGTAGAGCGCCTGGCGGATCATCTTCTTCGGGGTCCGCTGGGCATAGCTGCGCGGCTTGGGTCCCAACGCCACCCCGCCGCCGACCCAGTGCGGTGCCCGGTTGGAGCCCTGCCTGGCGCTGTCCGGTGCCCTTCTGCCGCCAGGGCTTGGCGCCGCCACCGCGCACCTCGGCACGGGTCAGGGTCGACTGGGTGCCCGCGGTTCGGGCCGCGAGCTGGGCGGTCACGACCTGGTGCATCAGAGACACGTTGGGGGTGCGGGCGAAGACGGCTTCGTCCACCTCCACAGTGCCGGCGGCGGCTCCGGTGGCGGTGCGGACCTCGATGGTGGTCATCAGGATCGTCCTCGCTGCTCGGCCACAGTGCTCTTGATGGCGTCGCGCACGACGACCAGACCGCCGTTCGGGCCCGGCACCGAGCCCTTCACCAGCACCAGCTCGCGCTCGGCGTCGGCCTCGACCACGGTGAGGTTCAGTGTGGTGACCCGGGCGGCGCCGGTGCGCCCGGCCATGCGGGTCCCCTTGAAGACGCGAGCGGGCGTGGCGCAGGCGCCGATCGAGCCCGGTGCCCTGTGCACGCGGTGGGCGCCGTGGCTGGCGCCCAGGCCGGCGAAACCGTGGCGCTTCATGGGCCCCGCGGTCCCCTTGCCCTTGCTCAGAGCGGTGACGTCGACGCGCTCGCCGGGCACGAGGACGTCGGCGCCGAGCTGCTGGCCCGGTTCGTAGCCGTCCACGTCGTCGAGACGCAGCTCGACCAGGCGCCTACCGGCCTCGACGCCGGCCTTGGCGAGGTGGCCGGCTTCGGGCTTGTTGAGCGTCGAGGGCCGCCGCGTCCCGAAGGTGACCTGCACAGCGCTGTACCCGTCGTGCTCGGGGGTCTTGACCTGAACGACCCGGACCGGCGAGACGCGGAGGACGGTGACCGGCACGACGCGGCCCTCTTCGTCCCAGACCTGGGTCATGCCGACCTTCTCGCCGACGATCGCCTTGGTTGCCATCGGTGTCTCTCGCCTCGATCTGGGGGGCCGACGGGCCCCGGTTCACGCGAACGCTCCGCACGGCGAGGCCGGCGGAGCGTCGATTCGGTTGTGCCGGGCGGTTCCCACCGTGGCGGGCCTGCCCGGACGTCGATTCGGTGGGTCGTGGCCCCGTGGGCCCACGAAACCCGGACGGGGCAGGCTAGCGCCGGGCCCCCGATCTGCCGTCCAACGCCGGCAGGTGGCCAGCGTCGGAAGGATCAGACGCGGGCCGGATCTTGATCTCGATGTCGACGCCGGCGGGCAGCTCGAGGCGCTGCAGCGAGTCGACGGTCTTGGCGGTGGGCTCGAGGATGTCGAGCAGCCGCTTGTGGATGCGCATCTCGAAGTGCTCGCGGCTGTCCTTGTCCTTGTGCGGCGAGCGGATCACCGTGTAGCGGTGCTTCTCGGTCGGCAGCGGGATTGGCCCGCGGACCGTCGCCTGCGTGCGGAGGACGGTCTCGACGATCTTCTTCGTCGACTGGTCGATGACCTCGTGGTCGTAGGCCTTCAGCCGGATGCGGATCTTCTGTCTCTGCCATCGCTCACTTCTCGCTAGGAGGCGCCGGCGCACGCGGGCGCCAGACGACGCTACTTGATGATCTTGGTGACGCGGCCGGCGCCGACGGTACGACCACCCTCACGGATGGCGAACCGCAGCCCCTCGTCCATCGCGATCGGATGGATCAACTCCACCGTCATCGTCGTGTTGTCACCCGGCATGCACATCTCGGTCCCGTCAGGCAACACGATCGACCCCGTCACATCCGTCGTCCGGAAGTAGAACTGCGGCCGGTAGTTCGAAAAGAACGGCTTGTGCCGCCCACCCTCATCCTGGGTCAACACATACACCTGAGCCTCGAAGTTCGTGTGCGGCGTGATGCTGCCCGGCTTGCACAACACCTGACCCCGCTCCACCTCCTCCTTCTTCGTGCCCCGCAACAACGCCCCGATGTTGTCGCCCGCCTGACCCTGATCCAACAACTTGCGGAACATCTCCACACCCGTGCACGTCGTCTTTTGCGTCGCGCGGATCCCGACGATCTCCACCTCGTCGCCCGTGTGGATCACACCCTGCTCCACCTTGCCCGTCACCACCGTCCCCCGACCCGTGATCGAAAACACATCCTCGATCGGCATCAAGAACGGCTTGTCCAACTCGCGCACCGGTTCAGGCACGAACTCGTCCACCGCCGCCATCAACTCCAACACCTGCCCCGCCGCAACCGAATCACCCTCCAACGCCTTGAGCGCCGACACCCGCACCACCGGCGTGTCATCCCCAGGGAACTCGTACTCCGACAACAGCTCCCGAACCTCGATCTCGACCAGCTCGAGCAGCTCCTCGTCGTCGACCATGTCAACCTTGTTCAACGCCACCACGATCGCCGGCACACCCACCTGACGGGCCAGCAACACATGCTCGCGCGTCTGAGGCATCGGCCCGTCCGTCGCCGCGACCACCAAGATCGCCCCATCCACCTGCGCCGCACCAGTGATCATGTTCTTGATGTAGTCCGCGTGACCCGGCATATCCACATGCGCGTAGTGACGATTGTCCGTCTCGTACTCCACATGTGAGATGTTGATCGTGATCCCCCGCTGACGCTCCTCCGGCGCCTTGTCGATCTGATCGAACGCCATCACCTGCACCGACGGATTCGCATCCGCCAACACCCGAGTGATCGCCGCAGTCAACGTCGTCTTCCCATGATCGATATGGCCCATCGTCCCCACATTCAAATGAGGCTTGGTCCGCTCGAACTTCTCCTTGGCCATGAAACTCGCTCCTCGTACCGATCTAGGGCTTGGTGGCAGGTTGGTCGGACTGGGGGCTACTCGCCCCGGACGCGGGCGACGATCTCCTCTTGGACCGACACCGGGGTCTGCTGGTAGCTGTCGAACTGCATGGTGTAGGTGGCGCGGCCCTGGGTGCGCGACCGCAGGTCGGTGGCGTAGCCGAACATCTCAGAGAGCGGCACGTGGGCCCGCACGACCTGGCTGTTGCCGCGCTGGTCCATGCCGCCGACGCGACCGCGCCGGCTGTTGAGGTCGCCGATTACGTCGCCCATGTACTCCTCGGGCGTGGTGACCTCGACCGACATGATCGGCTCGAGCAGAACGGGGCGCGCCTTGCGGGCAGCCTCCTTGAACGCCATCGAGCCCGCGATCTTGAACGCCATCTCCGACGAGTCGACGTCGTGGTACTTGCCGTCGACGAGGATCGCCCGCACGTCGACCGTCGGATAGCCGGCCAGCACTCCGGCGGCGAGCGACTGCTGGATGCCCGCGTCGACGGAGGGGATGTACTCCTTGGGCACGCGGCCACCGGTGATCTTGTCCACGAACTCGTAGCCGCCACCTGGGCCGGTGGGCTCCAGGTCGATCTTCACCTCGGCGAACTGGCCCGAGCCGCCCGTCTGCTTCTTGTGGGTGTACACGTGTCCGGTGACGGGCTGGGTGATCGTCTCGCGGTAGGCGACCTGGGGCTTGCCGACGGTGGCGTCGACCTTGAACTCGCGCAGCATCCGGTCGACGATGACCTCGAGGTGCAGCTCGCCCATGCCGGAGATGACGGTCTGGCCGGTGTCCTCGTCGGTGCGGACCTGGAAGGTGGGGTCCTCCTCGGACAGCGCGAACAGGGCCTTGCCCATCTTGTCCTGGTCGGCCTTGGTCGTCGGCTCTACCGCGAGCTGGATCACCGGCTCGGGGAACTCGAGCTGCTCGAGCACTATGTCGTGGCCGGGCGCGGACAGGGTGTCGCCCGTGCGGGTGTTCTTGAGGCCGATCCCGGCGGCGATGTCACCCGCGAAGACGGCGTCGCGGTCCTCGCGGTGGTTGGCGTGCATCTGCAGGATGCGCCCGATGCGCTCCTTGGACCCGCTGGTCGTGTTGACGACCGTGTCGCCCTTGGCCAGCGACCCCGAGTACACCCGGAAGTAGGTGAGCTTGCCGACGTGGGGGTCGGTCATGATCTTGAACGCCAGCGCGGCGAAGGGAGCGTCGTCGGAGGCGGGCCGCTCGAGCTCCTCGTTGCCCTTGACGTTCGTGCCGGTCACCGGACGCAGGTCCGTCGGTGCGGGCAGGTAGTCGACGATCGCGTCGAGCAGCGGCTGCACGCCCTTGTTCTTGAACGCCGTGCCGTTGAGCACCGGCACGATCTCGCCGGCGATGGTGCCCGCTCGCAGTGCGCGGCGCAGGTCCTCGGCGGTGATCTCCTCTTCGGCCACGTACTTCTCGAGGATCGTCTCGTCGAAGCTCGACAGCACGTCGATGAGCCTGTGGCGGTAGTCCTCGGCCTGCTCGGCGAGGTCAGCGGGGATCTCCTTGACCTCCCACTTGGCGCCGAGCTCCTCGTCGAGCCAGACGAGGGCCTGCATGTCGACCAGGTCGATCACGCCCTTGTAGTGGCCCTCGGCGCCGATGGGCAGCTGCACGACGGCCACGGTGGCGCCGAGACGGTCGACGATGGAGTCGACCGCCATGAAGAAATCGGCCCCGAGGCGGTCCATCTTGTTGACGAAGCAGATGCGAGGCACGCCGTACTTGTTGGCCTGACGCCACACCGTCTCGGTCTGGGGCTCGACCCCGGCGACGCCATCGAACACGGCCACGGCGCCGTCGAGGACGCGCAGGGAGCGCTCCACCTCCACGGTGAAGTCGACGTGACCCGGGGTGTCGATGATGTTGATGTTGTGGCCCCGCCACTCGCAGGTCGTCGCGGCGGAGGTGATGGTGATCCCCCGCTCCTGCTCCTGGACCATCCAGTCCATGGTGGCGCCGCCCTCGTGGACCTCGCCGATCTTGTAGTTGCGCCCGGTGTAGTAGAGGATCCGCTCGGTCGTGGTGGTCTTGCCCGCGTCGATGTGGGCCATGATCCCGATGTTGCGGACCTTGTCGAGGGTGTGGGTTCGCTTCGCGTCAGCCATGGGGGAGGTCTCTTCGGAACACGACGTCCGGGCAGGGCCCGGACGTGGGGCCGTCACGCCCGACGGGGGCGCCGACGGTCGGGTCGGGACGGGTTCGGCGTGCTACCAGCGGTAGTGGGCGAAGGCACGGTTGGCCTCGGCCATCTTGTGGATGTCCTCGCGCCGCTTCACCGAGGCGCCGATGCCGTTGCTCGCGTCGAGCAGCTCGTTGGCGAGGCGTTCGGCCATGCTGCGCTCCCGGCGCGCCCGCGAGAAGCCCACCAGCCAGCGGATGGCAAGCGTGTTCGCCCGCGGGGGACGCACCTCGATGGGGACCTGGTAGGTGGCCCCGCCGACACGGCGGCTCTTCACCTCGAGCTGGGGCTTGGTGTTCTCCACCGCCCGCTTGAGTGTGGCGATCGGCTCCGTCCCGGTCTTGGCCTCGATCTGGGCCAGGGCGTCGTAGACGATTCGCTCCGAGGTCGTCTTCTTGCCCTGCACGAGCACCTTGTTGATGACCCGGGTCACCAGGGTGGAGTTGTAGACGGGGTCGGGCATGAGCTCGCGACGGGGGGCGAATCCCTTGCGGGGCATCAGGACTCCTTCTTGGCGCCGTAGCGCGAGCGGGCCTGCTTGCGGTCACGCACCCCCGAGGTGTCGAGCGTGCCGCGAATGATCTTGTAACGCACCCCGGGCAGGTCCTTCACCCGGCCGCCGCGGACGAGCACGATGGAGTGCTCCTGGAGGTTGTGACCCTCGCCGGGGATGTAGGCGGTCACCTCCATGCCGCTGGAGAGGCGAACGCGGGCCACCTTGCGCAGCGCCGAGTTCGGCTTCTTGGGCGTGGTGGTGAACACCCGGGTGCAGACCCCCCGCCGCTGGGGCGCACCCTTCAGCGCCGGGGTGGTGCCCTTGGAGGGTTTGGTCTCCCGACCCTTTCGGACCAGCTGCTGGATGGTGGGCACGCGTGACCTCACGGACTTCGGCGAAGGAGTTGCGGGAACGGCTCGCGCCCGACGAGCGCTCGCAGCCGGCGGCGCTGGGGAGCGAGCGCGGGCCGGCCTGTCAGCCTACGGCCGCACTGCCGGCCCGGCAAGCTCGACCCCACGCCCCCGGCCTGCCCTCGGGTGTGGTCCCCGGACGCGATCGGGGGGTGGGCAGCGACGCCGCCCACCCCCCAATCATGTCCGGTTCGAAGCTCAGCTACCCATCTGGGCCCGCCGGCGTCGGTCTCCGGCGAGGACGAGCGCCCCACCGATGATGAGCAGGCCACTCGAGACCAGGACCAGGGCCGAGGCGTCGATGCCGGTGCGAGGCAGGCTCACGCCGAGCACCTGGGGCGGCGACTTGGGCGGCACCTCCGACAGCACCAAGGTGATCGTGGCATCGTCGTCATCGGTCACGGTCTTGCCCAGTACGTCGGCACCGGTGGCGGTGGCGACGTTTCGCACGGCGCTGTCGGCGGCCACGACCATCGTCTTGGTGAGGGTGGAGGACTCGCCCACGCCCAGCTCGGAGATGGTGCCGATCTCGCCGAGGATGTCGTCGGTGACGACCACCTCGAACAGGGTGGTGTTGCCGGTGTTGGTCACCACGTAGGTGAACGTCACCGTCTGGCCGATCGCCGGCGTGTCGTCGTCGACGGTCTTGACCACCTCTATCGCGGGCTCGATCAGCTCGACCTGGTGGGGATCCTCGTCGCTGGTCGGGCGAGCGAACTCGTCCTGGGCGGCGATGGACCCGACGTTCAGGGCGAAGTCGGTGCCGTCGATCTGCACGACGTCGTCCACGGTGATGAGGCGGGTGCAGGTGAAGGTCCACACCTCGCCGCTCACGAACGCCTCCTGCTCGGAGTCCCAGGTGCCGGCGGCGAGCACACCATCGCCGTCACCGTCGTCGACGACCACGATGCTGTCCGCGTCGCACTCCGGGTCGACCAGGTCTCCACGCAGGTCGCCCTCGGTGAGGGCGCTGACGAGGTCCTCGCCGCCGACGTTGGTCACCGTGAACTCGTAGGTGACGGTGTCGCCCACGTGGGCCAGGGTGTCACCCGTCTTGTCCACATCGATGCCCAGGGGGCACCGGACCCGGCTGGTCGCCGTGGCCGTGACCGGGGCGTCGTTGTCGGCGTCCGCGGTCGCGGTGTTCTCGTAGGTGGCGCAGTCGGCCTCGTCGGTGACGGCCGTCAGCGTGACGACGAGACTCTCACCAGCGGCGAGGTCGAGCGGACCGCAGCTCAGGGTGCCGGCCACGATGTCGCAGTCGGCGCTGTCGGCGGCCCAGGCCACACCCGCCGGCAGCGGGTCGGTGATCGTGAGGCCCAGCGCCGTGCCCGGCCCGTTGTTGGTCGCCGTGATGGTGAAGGACAGGTCGTCGCCGGCGTCGACCACCGGAGCCCCGGCGACCTTGGTCAGACCGAGGTCGGGGCACTGGACCGTCACCGAGTCCGACGCTGTGACCGGGCCGGTGTTGCTCCCGTCCGCAGTCGCAGTGTTGGGCAGGGTGGCCGTGGCGCACGCTTCGCCGACCAGCGGGGTCGGGCTGGTCAGGTGCACCGAGAACGAGTCACCGGCTGCCAGGTCGCCCAGGTCGCAGGTAAGGGTCTCGTCCCCGAGGTTGCCGCTGATGGAGCACTCCTCGACCGCCGGCGCGAGCGACCAGTCGATCTCGAAGTCCTCGCCCGCGGGCAACGGATCGTCGAGCATCACGCCCTTGGCGGTGCCCGGCCCCGTGTTGCTCACCGTGATGGTGAACCCGATGGGCTCACCGGCCGAGACTGTGCCCGCATCGGCCTGCTTGGCGATGTTGAGACCCGGGCACTGGATGGCCGTCGCGGCGCTGGCCGTGATCGGCGCGTGGTTGGACGCGTCGGCCGTGGCCGTGTTCGGCAGGGTCGCCGAGGTGCAGGTGCCGTCGGGCCCGACGGTGTCGCTGCTCACGTGCACCGAGAAGGAGGCGTCGTCGCCCAGGGTGACCGGCCCGCAGGCCAGAACCTCGGAACCGACCGCACCGGTCACGGTGCAGGAGGCGCCGCCGGTCTGGCCGGAGACGGTCCAGTTCACGCCGAACGCAGCGCTCGCCGGCAGCGGATCGTTCAGGGTGGTGCCCAAAGCGGTGCCGGGCCCGTTGTTCGTCACCGTGACGGTGAACCCGATGGGCTCACCGGCCGAGACTGCCGAGTCGTCGGCCACCTTGGTGACGACCAGGTTCGGGCACTGCACGGTCACCCGGTCGGTCGCCTGCACGGGATCGTCGTTGCTGGCGTCCGCGGTCGCGGTGTTGGACAGCACGGCGGAGGTGCAGGCCACACCGAGGGGCGTGGTCGGGCTGGTGATGTGCACCGAGAAGGAGGCGTCGTCGCCCAGGGTGACCGGCCCGCAGGCCAGAACCTCCGAACCAACCGCACCGGTCACGGTGCAGGACGCGCCGCCGGCCTGGCCGGCGATCGACCAGTCGATCCCGTCACCAGCGGGCAGCGGATCGTTCAGCGTCGTCGACAGTGCCGCGCCGGGACCGTTGTTGGTCACGGTGACCGTGAAGCCGATCGGCTGACCCGCCGAGACGGTCCCCGCGTCGGCGACCTTGGTGATCACCAGGTCCGGGCACTGCACGGTGATGCGAGCGGTGCTGGTGTTGTTGGCCAGCGCCGCCGAGGACTCGTTGGTCGACGAGACGGTCGCCGTGTTGGTGAGGACACCGCAGTCAGCGGGATCGGTGGTTCCCGAGACGGTGACGGTGCGGCTCGACCCCGCCGGGAGGTCACCGAAGGCGCAGGTGAGGGACTGGCCCGAGATCGAGCAGGAAGCGCTGTCCTCGGTCCAGGCGACACCGGCGGGCAACGGGTCGGACAGGGTCACGCCGTAGGCGGTACCCGGTCCGGCGTTGGCCACCACGATGGTGAAGCTGGCTGTCTCACCGGCGTCGATCGTGCCCTTGGCGGCGGTCTTGAGGACGCTGACGTCGGGGCAGCGCACCGTGATCGTGTCGGTTGAGGTGTTGTTGTCGTCGGCGCCGGGTGCCTCGTTGGACGCGGCCACCACCGCCGTGTTGGTCAGGACCCCACAATCGGCGGGGTCGGTTGTGCCCGACACGGTCACCGTGCGGGTTCCGGCGGCGGCGATGCTGCCGAAGTTGCAGGTCAGGACCTGGCCGGACGTACCGGTGTCGGGTGCGATCGAGCAGCTATCGGCGTTGGCCCCACCGACCGCCCAGTCGATCCCGTCGGGCAGCGAGTCGGTCAGGACGACGCCCTGGGCCGGCACCGTCGAGGAAAGGTTGGTGACGGTGATCCCGAACGCCGCGTTGTCGGTGGCGTTGATGGGATCGGCGACCGCGACCTTCGCGACGGTGACGTCGGCGCAGTCGACGGTGATCCGGGCGCCGTCGCTCACCGGGTCGTCGTTGCCGGCGTCGGCGGTGGCCGTGTTGGGCAGGGGCCCGCAGTCACCGCTGTCGGTGCTGCCCGAGACGGTCACCGTCTTGGAGCCTCCCGACGCGAGGTTGCCGAACGAGCAGGACAGGACCTGGTCATCGGTGCCCACGTTCGGGGCGATCGAGCAGGTGTCGTCGCCGTCGGGCGAGGTGATCGTCGCCGACCAGTCGATGCCGTCGGGCAGCGGATCCGACAGGGTCACCGCGTTGGCGCGGCCTGGCCCGGCGTTGGACACCACGATCGTGTAGGTCGCCGTCTGGCCCGGGAAGACCCGGCCGTCGTCGGGCGACTTCACGATGTGCAGGTCCGGCAGCAGGATGGTGACGACGTGGTCGTCGGTGTCGCTGGCGGTCCGGCCGTAGCGGTCGGTTCCCTGGACGCGGGCCCGATTCTTGAGCACCGCGCCGTCGTTGTCGGTGGCGTCGGCCATGGTGACCACGTGGGTGCACGAATAGGCCCAACGCTCACCGTTCTCGAGCCAGTTGGCTCCGAGGGGCCCGACGTTCTCCTTGTTGGTCAGCGTGAGGGCGCTGGCAGTGCAGCGGTCCGCGAAGTCGGGCGCCGAGACGACCTCGGTGACGGCCACGCTGGTGAGGGGCTGCAGGTCGACGTCGTCGGTGGTGTCGAAGGGCAGGTTCCCGAGACCGACCGTGAAGGTGTAGGTGATGGTGTCACCCACGTTGGCCGTGTCGGGGCCGACCTTGTCGATCGACACGTTCAGCGGATCGGCTGGGTCGCGGTAGGTCACCGAGGCCACGGCCGGGCTGTCGGAGTTGACGGTCACCGTGGGCGACTGGCCCACGTCTAGCCCGGCGGGCACCGTGGTGGCGTCCTCGACGACGCTGTAGGTGCCGAAGGGCACCTGGGTGATGGTGCAGGACGGGTCGGTGCTGGCCGAGGTGAGGGCCAGGGTGCAGGTGGCGTTGGAGCCATCGCGGCGCTTGACCACCGCTCCGTTGCTGCGCAGCTCGAAGCGGATCCCGTTGAGGTAGCTGAGGTCGGACAGCTGCAAGACGTCGCCGTTGCCGTCCACGACGGCCTTGGTGACCTTGACGCTGCCGGTGCGCAGCGTGTTGACGAAGGGCGTGGCGGTCAGGTCGACGTCTGCGAAGGCGGCGATCGTGACCTTCTGGGGCAGGTCGCTGTCAGCGGTGTAGCCAGCGCCCAGGTTCAGCTCGTTGATCCAGTAGTCACCGGCGGGCACCTTCGGGAAGGTGCAGATGCCAGCGGCGTCGGTCGTGCACACCAGGTCCTGCGCGGGAGTGGTGGGCAAGGTGGCCAGCGGCGTGCCGGCCAGCGCGGCCGCCTGGGAGCCGAACAGGCCGAACTGGATGCCGGCCATGGGCTGGCCCAGGTCGTCGACCTTCTTGATCTTGAGCGAGCCGCAGTTGGACAGGTCGATGCCCAGCGACGGGAAGTTGTCGTGCAGCTGTGAGCTGCCCGACTCGCCCGAGCTACGGGTGCGGATGTTGGCCGCGCCCAGGCCGGGGCAGCTGAGCACCGGGCCGACATTGACGCCCGAACCCCGGAGGGCCTTCTCGAGCTTGAACAGGTCGATGGCCGCCTCACCCATGTCGCGGGCATCAACGGAGGTCGGAAGCCCCTTGGCGGCCACGATCGCCGAGATCGACGAGGGCACGTCCACCTCGGCCGGGTTGGTTATGGCGTTGGCCACACCGGCGGGCACATCGAATGGCACAAGGGCGCTGCCGCTCCATACCGATGCCTCGAGATCCGCTTGGTCACTGCCCCCGGGGAAGTTGAAGTACAGGACCAGGTCGCCCGGGGTGCGATCGTTGACCGGGCTGCAGGTGTTGATCGGGTTCTGGTTGAGCTCGATGACGACGTTGGTGTTGCCCTGCGCCTTGTTGCGCACGTAGGAGAAGGCGACGCTGGCGTTGTCGATCGACAGGGACGGGTAGGCGAGGATGTACTTGATGTCGTCCTTGAGCGGATCGTCGCCCGAGTCGGCGGCGCAGCCCCAGGTGGACCGGTCCTCTTCCTTGGCGCCACCCACGTAGCCCTGGTCGCCCGGACCGTTGGGATCGGGCGTCTGCAGGTCGTCGTCGAAGGTCAGGCGGTTGGCCAGGTCGGCCACGCCGCCCCAGTCGATGGCGGGGTCGGCGTCATCGGCGAAGTTGCCGTCGATCTCGAAGTTGCCGACCGAGGATCCCGACCCGATCGGATCGGCCTGCGCGAACGGCGTCGCGATCCCGAACAGCGTGCCGAGCAGGCCCAGCAGGATGAGGAACGCGCCAGCCTTGCGCTGGCGCCGCGAAACCGCCCGATTTGCCACCACGTCCGCCCTCCAAAGGCTTGGAACTGTGATGGGGCCGGTTTCACGCTCGCTCCACCGCGGCCATACGTGACCAATTCGCCCGCGGTTTCAACGCATCCCCACTGAGAGATCGCTCTCAGTGGCGGGAACTCTACGCGCTCTGGACCGACTTGTCACGCTCCGTAGCGAAATCGTCTATGAGCAGGGGGAGAGCACGCGGTGGGAGCCAGGGGCCGGAGCGACACGACCCGTCGCACCCGCGGCGGGTCGTGTCACCTCACGCAGTGGCCTCGCCGTCGCGCCCGCTGGGCAGGCCGATCACCTCGGCCCCGCCTCCAGGGGTGGGGTTCTGCGCCATGCCCGACTCGTAGCCGTCGGCCAACATGGCTGCGATGTCGTCGTCGTCGGCGCCCGAGGACCAGTAGTCCATGGGCTGGTAGTCCGGGGCGCTGGTCTCGATGTCGCGGTACTCCGACAGGCCGGTACCGGCCGGGATGAGCTTGCCCAGGATGATGTTCTCCTTGAGGCCGACGAGCCCGTCGCTGCGGCTCTCGATGGCCGCCTCGGTGAGCACGCGGGTGGTCTCCTGGAACGACGCCGCCGACAGCCACGAGTCGGTCGCCAACGATGCCTTGGTGATGCCCATGATCTCCGAGCGGCCCTCCGCCGGGGAGCGGCCCTCGGCCACGAGGAGGCGGTTGGTGTCCGAGTAGACCTTCTGGTCCACCCGCTCGCCTGGCAGGAAGGAGCTGTCGCCGGGCTCCTGCACCGCGACCCGCTTGGTCATCTGGCGCACGATCAGCTCGATGTGCTTGTCGTGGATCGACACGCCCTGGTCGCGGTACACCTTCTGCACCTCGCCGACCAGGTAGAGCTGGGTCTCGCGAACTCCCTTGATCTCGAGCAGTTCCTTGGGATCGCGGGGGCCCTCGACGATGGCGTCGCCGGCGCGCACCTCCTGCCCGTCGCCCACTTCGAGGCGGGCGATGGTTGGCACCGTGTGGGTCTCCTCGGAGCCGTCGTCGGCCACGACCGTCACGACCCGCCCCTTGCCCTCGTCGTCGGCTATGCGCACGACGCCGGAGGTTCGGCACAGCGTGGCCTTGCCCTTGGGGCTGCGGGACTCGAACAGCTCGACCACCCGGGGCAGGCCCCCGGCGATGTCGGCGCCCCCGGCGATCCCGCCGGTGTGGAAGGTCCGCATCGTGAGCTGGGTGCCGGGCTCGCCGATCGACTGGGCGGCGATGACGCCCACCGCCTCGCCGAGCTCGATGGTTCGCCCCGTCGCCAGCGACCGGCCGTAGCAAGCGGCGCAGACCCCGAGGTCGGCCTGGCAGGTGAGCACCGAACGCACCCGCACCCGGTCGACGCCGGCGTCGTCGCGCAGCGCCGAGAGCTCCTCCTCGCCGATCTCGATGCCCGCGGCGAGGACCGCGCCGTCCGACAGGGTCACGTCGGTGGCCAGCGTGCGCCCGAAGATCCGGGTCTCGAGGTAGGTCCGCCTGCCGGGTTGGTCAGGGCCGATGTCCTCGGCCCACATCCCACGAGGAGCCTCGCCCGGCGCTGCGCAGTCGGCCGTGCGCACGATCAGCTCTTGGGCCACGTCGACCAGGCGGCGCGTCAGGTAGCCCGAGTCGGCCGTGCGCAGGGCGGTGTCGACGAGGCCCTTGCGAGCCCCGGGAGTGGCGATGAAGTACTCCAGCATCGACAGGCCCTCGCGGAAGTTGCTCTTGATCGGCCGCGGGATCATGTCGCCCCGGGGATTGGCCACCAGGCCGCGCATGCCGGCGATCTGGCGAACCTGCATCATGTTTCCGCGCGCCCCGGAGCCGACCATCATGTCGATGGGGTTGAAGGCGACCTTGGTGAGGCTCTCCTCCATCGCCTCGCGCACCCGGTCGGTGGCGTTGGTCCAGATCTCCACCTCCTTCTGGCGCCGCTCACCGTCGGTGATGATGCCCCGGCGGAACTGCTGCTCGACCTTGTCGGCCTCCTTCTCGTGCTCGTCGAGGATCGCCCTCTTCTCGGGCGGGGTCTTGACGTCCTCGATCGAGATCGTGAGACCCGAGCGCGCCGCGTAGGAGAAGCAGAGGTCCTTGATGGCGTCGAGGCTCGACTGCACCTCGGCCTTGGTCCGTTCGTTCGCCAGCCGGTCCACGATCTCACCCATCAGGCGCTTTCGCACCGGCTGGTCGATGCGCATGAACCCTGCCGGCAGAGCCTCCTCGAACAGGGCGCGGCCCAGAGTCGTCTCGCGCCGACCGCCGCTGTCTCGCAACGAGATCGTGGCGTGCAGATCCAGGTCCCCGGCCAGGTAGGCCGCCTCGGCGTCGGCGATCGCGCCGAAGGCGCGGCCCTCCCCCGGGGCGCCGGCGACGTGCTCGGTCAGGTAGTAGGCCCCGATGATCATGTCCTGTGTGGGTGTGACCAGCGGGCGACCGTGGGCGGGCGACAGGATGTTGTTGGCGCTGAGCATGAGCACCCGTGCCTCGGCCTGTGCCTCGGCCGACAAGGGCAGGTGCACCGCCATCTGGTCGCCGTCGAAGTCGGCGTTGAACGCAGTGCACACCAGCGGGTGGATCTGGATCGCCTTGCCCTCCACCAGCACGGGCTCGAAGGCCTGGATGCCCAGACGGTGCAGGGTCGGAGCCCGGTTCAACAGGACCGGGTGCTCCTTGATCACGTCCTCGAGCACGTCCCAGACCTGGGGCCGGCGGCGCTCCACCATCCGCTTGGCCGACTTGATGTTCTGAGCCAGCTCGCGGTCGACGAGCGCCTTCATCACAAAGGGCTTGAACAGCTCCAGCGCCATCAGCTTCGGCAGACCGCACTGGTGGAGCTTGAGCGTGGGGCCGACCACGATGACCGACCGACCGGAGTAGTCGACCCGCTTGCCGAGCAGGTTCTGGCGGAACCGGCCCTGCTTGCCCTTGAGCATGTCCGACAACGACTTGAGAGGACGGTTGCCCGGGCCCGTGACGGGCCGACCCCGGCGGCCGTTGTCGAACAGGGCGTCGACGGCCTCCTGCAACATCCGCTTCTCGTTGTTCACGATGATCTCGGGAGCGCCCAGGTCGAGCAGGCGCTTGAGGCGGTTGTTGCGGTTGATGACCCGGCGGTACAGGTCGTTGAGGTCCGAGGTGGCGAAGCGGCCGCCGTCGAGCTGCACCATGGGGCGCAGCTCGGGCGGGATCACCGGGACGACGTCGAGGATCATCGCCCGGGGGTCGTTGACCCGCCGACCGGCCTCGTCTCGCCGGTTGAACGCCGACACGATCTTGAGCCGCTTGATCGCCTTCTGCTTGCGCTGCGCCGACAGGGGCCGCTGGCCCTCGGGCGGGTCGATGGCGGCGCGGAGCTTGACCTCCTCCTCGTCGAGGTCGAGCCGGCCGATCAACGACTTGAGCGCGTCGGCGCCCATCCCGCCCTCGAAGTACTCCTCGTAGCGGTCGCGCAACTCCCGCCAGAGCATCTCGTCCTCGATGATCTTGCGCGGGAACAGATCGAGGAACTCGTCCCAGACCCGACCCACCAGGTCCAGCTCGGCCTCGTAGCGCTCGCGGATGGCTCCGAGATCCTTCTCGGCCGCCTTCTGGCGGGCCCGCAGGTCGGCGTCCTTGGCCCCCTCGGCCTCGAGGGCCTCGATCTCGGCCTCGAGCTCCTCGCTGCGCCGCGCCAGCTCGAGCTCGCGCTCGCGCTCGATGGCGTCGCGCTCGGCGAGCATCTCGGCCTCGAGGTTGGCCCGGTCGGCGTCCCGACGCTGCTCGTCGACCCAGGTGACCAGGTTGGCGGCGAAGTAGATGACCTTCTCGAGCTGCTTGGCCTTGAGCTCCTCTCGCGGCTCGGTCCCCATCAGCAGGTAGGCCAGCCACGATCGCGTCCCGCGCAGGTACCAGATGTGCACCACGGGCGCGGCCAGCTCGATGTGGCCCATGCGCTCCCGGCGCACCTTGGACCGGGTGACCTCGACGCCGCAGCGCTCGCAGATGATCCCCTTGAACCGGACGCGCTTGTACTTGCCGCAGTAGCACTCCCAGTCCTTGGTGGGACCGAAGATCTTCTCGCAGAAGAGCCCGTCCTTCTCGGGCTTCAACGTGCGGTAGTTGATCGTCTCGGGCTTCTTGACCTCGCCGTTGGACCAGGTCCGGATGGCGTCCGCGGTGGCCAGGCCGATCCGCAGCTGGGAGAAGTTGTTGACATCAAGCATCTCAGAAGGACGTCCTCTGCCGTCGAGCTTCGTCTTCCTCGTCACTGCCGCGTTCGGGGCGGCTCAGGTCGATGCCGAGCTCCTCGGCGGTGCGGAAGATGTCCTCGTCGAGCTCGCGCATCTCGATCTCCTCGCCCGATCGGGCCAGGACCTCGACGTTCAGGCACAACGCCTGCATCTCCTTGATGAGCACCTTGAAGCTCTCGGGGATCCCCGGCTCGGGGATGTTCTCGCCCTTGACGATCGCCTCGTACACCTTGACGCGCCCGAGCACGTCGTCGGACTTGATCGTGAGCAGCTCCTGGAGGCAGTAGGCGGCCCCGTAGGCCTCGAGCGCCCACACCTCCATCTCTCCGAAGCGCTGACCCCCGAACTGCGCCTTACCGCCCAGCGGCTGCTGGGTGATCATCGAGTACGGCCCGGTCGAGCGGGCGTGGATCTTGTCGTCCACGAGGTGGGCCAGCTTCAGGATGTACACGTAGCCGACGGTGATCGGGTTGTCGTAGGCCTCGCCCGTCCGGCCGTTGTAGAGCATCGTCTTCCCGTCTGGCTGGATGAGGCGGTCGCCGTCGACCGACTCCGGGTTGAGGTTCTCGAGGATCTTCTGGATGGTCGGGTGCCGGCCCGCCTCGACCTCCTCGTCCCAGTGGGCGCCGTCGAACACGGGCGTGGCGACCAGCGACGAGGCCGGGGTGACCGGGCGCGTCTTGGTCTCCGTGCCGCGTACCGGCTCCTCGCCGACGCGCTTGCCGGCCACGTCCCAGCCCCAGCGGGCGGCGTACCCGAGGTGTGCCTCGAGGATCTGGCCGACGTTCATGCGCGAGGGAACCCCGAGAGGGTTGAGGATGATGTCGACCGGTGTGCCGTCGGCCATGTAGGGCATGTCCTCGAGCGGGAGGATCCGGGAGATGACGCCCTTGTTGCCGTGGCGTCCGGCCAGCTTGTCGCCCACGCTTATCTTGCGCTTCTGGGCGACGTAGACGCGCACGAGCTGGTTGACCCCCGGGGGAAGCTCGTGACCGTCCTCCCGGGTGAAGACCTTCACGTCGATCACCTTGCCGGACTCGCCGTGTGGCACCTTGAGGCTCGTGTCGCGAACCTCGCGGGCCTTCTCGCCGAAGATGGCCCGCAGGAGACGCTCCTCAGGCGTCAGCTCCGTCTCCCCCTTGGGGGTGACCTTGCCGACCAGCACGTCGCCCGCGTCGACCTCGGCGCCCACCCGGATGATCCCCCGCTCGTCGAGGTCCTTGAGGATCTCCTCGGCCAGGTTCGGGATGTCGCGGGAGATCTCCTCGGGCCCGAGCTTGGTGTCCCGGGCGTCGATCTCGTGCTCATGGATGTGGATCGAGGTGAGCACGTCGTCGCGCACCAGGCGCTCCGAGAGGATGATCGCGTCCTCGAAGTTGTATCCCTCCCAGGGCATGAACGCGACGAGCAGGTTCTTGCCCAGGGCCAGCTCGCCGTTGTCGGTCGAGGGACCGTCGGCGAGCAGGTCGCCCTTGGCGAAGCGGTCGCCCTCGCGGACCCGCGGCTTCTGGTTTATCGAGGTGTCCTGGTTGGAGCGCTCGAACTTGAGCAGCCGGTACACCTTCTTGCCCAAGGTGTCGTACTGCACCGTGATCAGGTCGCCGGTGCAGTCGGTGACGGTGCCGTCGTCGGCGGCCAGGATCATGTCGGCGGCGTCGCGCGCGGCACGGGCCTCGATGCCGGTCCCGATGTAGGGGGCCTCGGCCCGGATCAGCGGCACGGCCTGCTTCTGCATGTTGGCCCCCATCAGGGCCCGGTTGGCGTCGTCGTGCTCGAGGAACGGGATCAGCGCGGTGCCGACCGAGACGATCTGCTTGGGCGACACGTCCATCATCTGGACCTCGGCGGGGGGGACCGCCGAGATCTCGGTGGTGGCGGCGAAGTAGGTGTCGCGCTCGAGCTGGAGGCGCAGGTTCTCGAGCGTCGCCGCCTGGGGCGAACGCCGCGACAGGACCCTCTCGTTGCTCAAGCGCCGCTGGTCGTCGAGGGGCTCGTTGGCCTGGGCGACGACGTAGTCCTCCTCCTCATCGGCGGTGAGCCAGACGATCTCGTCGGTGACGCGCCCGTCGACCACCCGACGGTACGGCGACTCGATGAACCCGAAGCGGTTGACCCGTGCGAAGGTGGACAGGGCGCCGATCAGACCGATGTTGGGACCCTCGGGGGTCTCGATCGGGCACATCCGGCCGTAGTGCGAGAAGTGCACGTCGCGGACCTCGAACCCCGCCCGCTCGCGCGACAGGCCGCCGGGGCCGAGAGCCGAGAGCCGACGCCGGTGGGTGAGCCCCGAGAGGGGGTTCACCTGGTCCATGAACTGCGACAGCTGCGAGGTGCCGAAGAACTCCTTGATGGCCGCCACCACAGGACGGATGTTGATGAGCGTCTGGGGGGTGATCGCCTCGACGTCCTGGGTGGTCATGCGCTCGCGCACGACGCGCTCCATGCGCGACAGGCCGATGCGAACCTGGTTCTGGATGAGCTCGCCGACCGAGCGGATGCGCCGGTTGGCGAAGTGGTCCTGGTCGTCGAGGCGGTAGCCCGGCTCGGCGGTGACCAGGTGGAGCAGGTAGGTGCAGGTCGCCAGGACCTCGCTGCGGGACAGCACCGGCTGACCCTCGAACGGGCGGTCGATGTAGAGCTCGCCGTCGGCGTCGGCGCCGTTGAGCATCGGGAAGATCTCGAGCAGCCGGTCGAGCTCGTGGCCGAGCTTCTTGTCGAGCTTGTAGCGACCCACGCGCGACAGGTCGTAGCGACGGCTCTCGAAGAAGGCGGTACGGAAGTAGTTGCGAGCGGACTCGACCGTGGGTGGCTCGCCCGGCCGGGCCCGCTTGTAGATCTCCACCAACGCCTCGTCCTGGGTCGGGGCGAGGTCCCGGTCCTTCTCCCACTGCCCCTCGAGGAAGTCGAAGTGGTGGACGAGGGCGTCGAGGAAGCCGGGGCAGCGGTCGTCGCCGTAACCCAGGGCGCGCAGGAGCACGAACAGCGACAACCGGCGCTTCCGGGCGACGCGGGTCCCGGCGGTGACGTCCTTGCCGGGCTTCTGCTCGACGTCGAACTCGATCCACTCTCCGCGGTAGGGGTGGATGGTTCCCTTGACGAGCTGGTGCTTGGCCAGGTTGCGGAGCCGGTAGCGCTCACCGGGCTCGAAGATCACCCCCGGGGAGCGCACCAGCTGGGACACCACGACACGCTCGGTGCCGTTGATCACGAAGGTGCCCTTGTCGGTCATCATCGGGAAGTCCCCCATGAAGACCGTCTGCTCCTTGATCTCGCCGGTCTGGGCGTTGATGAACCGCGCCCGCACGAAGATCGGCGCGGCGAAGGTCATGTCCTTCTCCTTGCACTCCTCCACCGAGAACTTCGGCGGGGGGCGCAGATCCTCGTCGTCGGGGTCGAACTCCAGCTCGAGCTGCAGGGTCTCGGTGAAGTCCTTGATCGCCGAGATGTCGCGGAACGTCTCGCGGAGCCCGGTGTGCAGGAACCACTCGAACGAATCGCGTTGGACCGAGATCAGGTCCGGGAGGGCGAGAGCCTCGTCGATGTTCGCGAACGAGTAGCGGTCGCGGATGGGCGAGCGAGCGGGCAATGAAGCTCCTCAGGTGCACGAGGGGTGGCCACCGAACCCCGCCTGCGCGCGCTCCACCATCGCGAAGGGACGACGAAGCAGGGGGCGAGACGCACGGCAACTGCCGAGACTACGCCGCGACGTGCAGGAGGGCAACCAGCCGCGACGACATAGACGGGGCCGGGGCCCTGACGAATGGCGGCACGGTAACGAACGGCCCGACATCGGTCAAGGTCTTGCGGCCCTGCGACGCCCGGCCCCACGTCGCCCGACCCAGCCCCTCGGGACCGGGTCGGGCGGCGCGGCCAGGATCATCCGGCCCGCCCGGCGGGCCGGATGACGGCTGGACTACTTGGCTCGACCGTGCCCCCGGCGCCCTCGAGGGCCTCCTTGGCCTTCTCGGCGTCCGCCTTGGAGGCCTTCTCGAGCACCGTCTTGGGTGCGCCGTCGACGAGGTCCTTGGCCTCCTTGAGTCCCAGGTTGGTCAGCGTCCGGACCTCCTTGATGACCTGGATCTTCTTGTCGCCCGCGGCGGTCAGCACCACGTCGAACTCGTCCCTTTCCTCCTCGGCCTCGGCCGGGACGCCACCGCCGGCGGCGGCCGGCGCAGCAACCGCGACCGGAGCCGCGGCGCTGACACCGAAGCGCTCCTCGAACTCCTTCAGCAGCTCGGACAGCTCGAGCACGGTCATCGCCGCGATCCCGTCGAGGATCTCGTCTTTGGTGAGAGTGGCCATCGTCTCCTACTCCTGGGTCGTGCCGCTGCCCTCGGCAGCGGCCTCGTCGGTCTCGAGGTCGGCTTGCCCGCCGCCGCCCTGCGCGACAAGGGCCGCCAAGCCGAAGGCGAGGTTCCGGGGGAGCGCCTCGAGGAGGGCAGCGAACTGCGACAACGGGGCGGCGAGCATGCCGGCCAAGCGGGCCAGCAGGACCTCGCGGGACTCCACGTCGGCCAGCGCCTGTGCTTCGGCGGCACTCAGTGTGCGGTCGCCCAGCACGCCGCCCTTGACCAACAGGGCCGGATTGGCACGGGCGAAGTCGCGCAGGGCCTTGGCCACGTCGACCGCGTCTGCGGCGTCGCCCCCCGGGCGAACGGTCACGAAGGTCAGCGCCGTCGGGCCGGACAGCAGGTCGGCGAGCTCCACGTCCGTGTCCTGCACGGCCCGGCGCACCAAGGTGTTCTTGTAGATCTTGTAATCGCCGCCCACTGGCCGCAGGGCCCGGCGAAGCTCGGCCAAGGCCGCCACGTCGAGCCCGCGGTACTCGCTCACCAGCACGGCATCGGCAGCGTCCAGGCGGGCGCGGACCTCGTCGACCACCGCCACCTTCTCCGCTCGCGGATCGGATCCTCGCTCTGGCATCGTCACATCCTCGGTGTGGTTGGGCTCACGCATGCGCGGAGCCCCGACAGCCGAGGTGCCAGGGGTTCCGCCTGCTCAGGTGGGCCGGGGCCCGTTGTGCCCCTGACGGGGCGCCGGAGGTCTTAGGCGAGCGGTGTGTGGGTGGGTTGGGCGGCCGTCAACGCTACCCGAGCCAGCCCCGAGCCTCAAGCCCAGGCTCGATCCCCGAGGGTCAGGGCTCGGCGTCGCGCACCCGGGCCGGGTCGACCTTGACACCGGGGCCCATCGTCGAGGCGACGCTGAGCTTGCGGAAGTACCGGCCCTTCGCCGACGCCGGCTTGGCCCGGTTCAGCTCGTCGACGACGGCACGCATGTTGTCCAGCAGCGCAGCGGAGGTGAAGGACTTCTTGCCGATCGGGACGTGGACGTTCCCGTACCGATCGGTGCGGTACTCGACCTTGCCGCCCTTGAACTCCTCAACGGCACGGGCCGGTTCGGTGGTGACCGTTCCCGTCTTGGGGTTGGGCATCAGACCCCGCGGGCCCAGGACACGACCGAGTCGGCCGACGGCGGGCATCAGGTCTGGCGTGGCGATGGCCACGTCGAAGTCGAGCATGCCAGCCTCCACCTCAGCGGCGAGATCCTCCCCGCCGACGTGGTCGGCGCCCGCCTCGCGGGCTGCCGCCGCGGCGTCGCCGGTGGCGAACACGGCGACGCGCACGTCGCGCCCGGTGCCCGCAGGCAGCCCGACCGTTCCCCTCACGACCTGATCGGCCTTGCGAGGATCGACGCCCAGACGGGCCACGAGCTCGACGGTCTCGTCGAACCCCGCCGAGCCCAGAGAGAGGACCACGTCCACCGCCTCGGCGGCGGTGAAGAGCCGGTCGCGGTCGTATCGCTTCAGTGCGTCGTTGTAGCGCTTGCCCGTCGCCATCGCTGGCTCCCTCCCGGTTGTCGGTGCGCCGCCGGGCGAGGTCGTCCCGGTCGTGCGCTCGGTTCGGCCGTCAGCCGACGACTTCGATGCCCATCGAGCGGGCCGTGCCCGCCACCTGGAGCTTGGCCGAGTCCAGGTCGTTGGCGTTCAGGTCGGGCATCTTCACCCGCGCGATCTCCGCCACCTGGGCGTTGGTCACGGTACCCGCCCGCTGCTTGCCCGGGGTGGGCGACGCCTTGTCCAGGCCGGCGGCCTGGCGCAGCAGCACCGGGGTGGGCGGCGTCTTGAGCACGAAGGTGAACGAGCGGTCCTCGAACACGGTGATCTCGACGGGCACGATCGTGCCCCGCTGAGCCTCGGTAGCCGCGTTGTAGGCCTTGCAGAAGTCCATGATGGCCACGCCGTGGGGGCCCAGCGCCGTGCCGACCGGCGGGGCGGGAGTCGCCTGGCCGGCCGGGATCTGGATCTTGACGAGGGCCAGGACCTTCTTCTTGGCCATGGGATTTCCTCTCGGGGTTCGAACATGGCGGCAGAGCCGCCGGTTCCGGGACACACGTGAGCGCCCGGGGAGCGGGGAAGTCTTGTCGCCAGCGCGGGGCGTGCGCCAGCCGGGTCAGAGCTTGGCGACCTTGGAGAACTCCAGCTCGACCGGGGTCTCCCGGCCGAAGATGTTCACCAGCACCTTCAGCTTGAGCTGGTCCTCGTTGATCTCGACTATCTCGCCGGAGAAGTCGGCGAAAGGGCCCTCCCTGACCCGAACCGTCTCGCCCATCTCGTACTCCAGGCGCGGACGGGCGCGAGCGGCCAGCTCCTCGGAGCCCTCGGTGCGGACCTGCAGGAAGCGGTTGACGTCGGACTTGGCCAGTGGCGAGGGCTTCGCCCCCTGGCCCACGAACCCGGTGACCCCGGGCGTGTTGCGGATCACGTACCAGCTGTCGTCGTCGAGGTTGCAGCGCACGAGCAGGTAGCCAGGGAACATCTTCTTCTGGACCACGACCTTACGGCCGCCCTTGAAGTCGACCACGTCCTCCATCGGGATGACGACCTCGTAGATCCGCTCCTCCATGTTCATCGACGAAGTGCGCGCCTCGAGGTTCTGCTTGACCTTCTTCTCGTAGCCCGACTGGGTGTGCACCACGTACCACCGGCCCGGGCGGTCGTAGGGGGACTCGACGGGCGGGGCCACTTGCTCGTCGAGCAGGTCGTCGACGTCCACGACCTGCGTGTCGGTCGTTTCCGTCGCGGCGTCGGGAGCCGTCACGGGCGAGGCCGGCTGCTGCGAGGCTTCGGGAGCGAGGCCCGGGGTGCTGTCGGTGGCTGGATCGCTGGCAAGCTCGGAGGAGGTGTCGTAGGTGCTCATCGTTCGAATAGGTCCAGTACGAGGTCGCCGAAGGCCCAGTCCAACCCGGCGACGAGGGCAGTGAGCACGATCAGGGTGACCAGCACGATGATCGAGTAGTTCACGACCTCCGCACGGGTGGGCCACGCCACCTTGGACAGCTCGCCGCGCACCTCGCGCACGAACTGCAGGGGCGTCGTGCGGGCGTCCTTCGGCCTGGGGGCCGCGGGGGCCTGCCGCTTCCTGGCTGCGGGCACGCCGTCCGCGGTCATCTGACCTTGCCGCTGGAGCATCCGCTTCTGCTGCCGGTTCATCGCCATCGGCGGGAATCCTCGGTCCTCGAGGTCGGAGGGTGTCGTGGGGTCGGAGGAGCAGGGCAGGAGGGACTCGAACCCCCAACCTGCGGTTTTGGAGACCGCTGCTCTGCCAGTTGAGCTACTGCCCTCCGGGGCCGGGTGGCGACACTAGCAGCAGCCCCGCCGATCCCTCCCCAGCCCACTCGGCGACGTCGCTCAGGACGCGGCGCGCACTCGGCGGGACCGACTGGCGAACACGAGCGCACCGGCGCTGGCCGCCGCGGTCGCCGCGGCGATCCCCCCCAGGTAGGCGACGCGCCGACCGGTCAGGATCGAGCGCACGGCATGGCGCTCGCCGGCCTCCTCGAGCCCGGCCAGCAGATCGGCCAGCAGGCCCGGAGCCGGCTCCAGGACCTCGGTGCGCATCGCTCTCAGGCTGCGCAGCAACCGGCGGTACTGGACCAGCTCCGCCTGGCAGCGCAGGCACCGCTCGACGTGACGCTGGGCGTCTATGCCCAGGCGCACGGAGCCGTCGGCCACACCCGAGAGGGGCCCGGGCACCTCGTCACACCGCACGGCGCTCCTCCTCGATCCCCCGGGGGAACACGTCGTCGCGCAGACGTTTGCGAGCACGGTGCAAGCGGACCTTGGCCGCGGTCTCGGAGATCCCGAGCTCGGCCGCGATCGCCTCGTGAGGGAGGTCGTAGATGTCGCGCAGCACGACCACCTGGCGCAGCTTGGGAGGCAGCTGGGACAACGCCTCGGTGAGGCGGTTGCGGAGGTCGGCAGCATCGACGCGGGCCTGGGGGTCGCGCTGGGCCGAGTCGTCGATCACGGGCTCGGACTCCTCGAGCACCTCGTGGCGATGCCGCGCCCGCCGGCCCAGGTACGTGGCGGCGCAGTTGGCGGTGATCCGATACATCCAGGTGGAGAACTGTGCGTCGCCCCGAAAACGCCGCAACCCCTTGAAGGCCCGCAGGTAGGCCTCCTGGACGACGTCACGCGCGTCGTCCTCGTTGCCGGTCAGCCGCAGCGCCAGGGTGTAGGAATCGGCGTAGGTCACACGCACCAACTCGTCGAACGCTTGCCGATCGCCCTCGCGCGCGAGCACGACCAGCGCTGCCACATCGGCTGGCAGCGGCGCGTCAGACCTGCTCATCGGAACCCACGTTACGTGACGATCCGGTGACCACCGGCGCAAGCGCGACCTGGTCTCGCGGCTACCGGGTCTCCTTGTGCAACGTGTGCGTTCGCTCCCACCGGCAGTACTTCTGCATCTCGATGCGTTCGCGATCGTTGATCTTGTTCTTGGTGGTGATGTAGTTGCGGCGCTTGCACTGAGTGCACTCGAGGGTCACCGCGATCCGCTTCTCGTTGGCCTTGGCCATGCTCGCTCCCTACTTGATGATCTTGGTGACGCGGCCGGCGCCGACGGTACGACCACCCTCACGGATCGCGAACCGCAACCCCTCGTCCATCGCGATCGGATGGATCAACTCCACCGTCATCGTCGTGTTGTCACCCGGCATGCACATCTCGGTCCCGTCAGGCAACACGATCGACCCCGTCACATCCGTCGTACGGAAGTAGAACTGCGGCCGGTAGTTCGAAAAGAACGGCTTGTGCCGCCCACCCTCAGCCTGGGTCAACACATACACCTGAGCCTCGAAGTTCGTGTGCGGCGTGATGCTGCCCGGCTTGCACAACACCTGACCCCGCTCCACCTCCTCCTTCTTCGTGCCCCGCAACAACGCCCCGATGTTGTCGCCCGCCTGACCCTGATCCAACAACTTGCGGAACATCTCCACACCCGTGCACGTCGTCTTCTGCGTCGCGCGGATCCCGACGATCTCCACCTCGTCGCCCGTGTGGATCACACCCTGCTCCACCTTGCCCGTCACCACCGTCCCCCGACCCGTGATCGAAAACACATCCTCGATCGGCATCAAGAACGGCTTGTCCAACTCGCGGCACCGGTTCAGGCACGAACTCGTCCACCGCCGCCATCAAC
>CAVPEW010000046.1:0-7053 GCA_963703565.1 uncultured Microthrixaceae bacterium
TCCCATCGTCGAGACCGGGATCGGCTCCGAGACCAGACAGGTGGACGGCGCCGCCTTCCGCGCGCGGCACGGCATCGCGGCGGATACCAAACTGCTGTGCGTGCTGCCGGGCAGCCGGCGCAGCGAAACCACCAAACTGCTGCCGATCTTCGGGGCGACCCTCGGGTTGCTCGCTGAGCGCTTTCCCGGCCTCCGCGCCGTGGTGCCGACGGTCTCCACCGTGGCGGAGCAGGTCAAGGGCGCTGTGGCGTCGTGGCCCGTGCCGACGACGGTTGTCATGGGCGATGCCGAAAAATTCGGTGCGTTTGCCGCGGCCGATGCGGCGCTCGCCGCCTCGGGCACGGTGGCGCTCGAATTGGCGGTCGCCGGCTTGCCCAGCGCCATCGCCTATCAGGTCAGCGGATTGACGGCCGTCATGGCCGCCGCCCACTAGGAGGATCGCCGTGGGAGACGCCAAGGGCTTCCTCAAGCACCCCCGTTCGCTGCCCACCCGCCGGCCGGTCTCGGTGCGCCTGCGCGACTGGCGCGAGGTCTACGAGCCCTTCCCGGCCCAGGACCTCCAGGCGCAGGCCTCGCGATGCATGGACTGCGGCATCCCGTTCTGCAACGACGGCTGTCCGTTGGGCAACTTGATCCCGGACTGGAACGACCTCACCTACCGGGACCGCTGGCGGGACGCTATCGAGCGCCTGCACGCGACCAACAACTTCCCCGAGTTCACCGGTCGGCTCTGCCCCGCGCCCTGCGAGGCGGCCTGCGTGCTGGGGATCAACCAGGACCCCGTGACCATCAAGCAGGTCGAGGTCTCCATCATCGAGCACGCGTTCGAGCAGGGCTGGGTGCAGCCGGTGCCGGCGTCGATCCGCACCGGTCGCCGAGTCGCCGTGGTCGGCTCGGGCCCGGCGGGCCTCGCCGCCGCCCAGCAGCTGGCACGGGCCGGCCATGACGTGGTCGTCTACGAGCGAGCCGACCGGCCCGGCGGGCTGCTGCGCTACGGGATCCCCGAGTTCAAGATGGAGAAGCGCGTGCTGGACCGCCGCCTCGACCAACTGGCCGCCGAGGGCGTCGAGTTCCGATGCGGAGTCTCGGTCGGCGCCGACGTTGCCGTCGACGAGCTGAGGGAGGCCTTCGACGCCGTGGTGCTGGCCGGTGGCGCGACCCTCCCTCGAGACCTGCCAGTTCCGGGCCGTGAGCTCGAAGGCGTGCACCAGGCCATGGCCTACCTCCCCTGGGCCAACCGGGCCCAGCAGGGAGACCTGGCCGCGGACGAGGTCCCGATCTCGGCCGCTGGCCGCCACGTGGTGATCATCGGTGGTGGAGACACCGGCGCCGACTGCCTGGGCACGGCCCACCGGCAGGGCGCGGCCAGCGTCCACCAGCTCGAGATCATGCCGAGGCCGCCCGACGCCCGCCCCGAGGCCAACCCGTGGCCGACGTGGCCGGTGATCCACCGGGTCTCCTCGGCCCACGAGGAGGGCGGCGAGCGCGTCTACGCCGTGTCGACCCAGGAGCTGCTCGGCGACGACACGGGACGAGTCCGCGCCCTGCGCCTTGTCGAGGTGGAGATGCTCGACGGACGCCCGACGCCGGTGGCCGGAACCGAGCACGAATTGCCGGCCGACCTGGTGCTGCTGGCCATGGGCTTCGTGGGTGCCGAGCGGGATGGTGTGGTGGGTGGGCTGGGCGTAGAGCTCGACGAGCGCGGCAACGTGGCGCGCGATGAGGCGTGGATTAGCTCGGAGCCGGGCGTCTTCGTGGCTGGTGACATGGGCCGGGGCCAGAGCCTGATCGTGTGGGCCATCGCCGAGGGTCGCTCCTGCGCGGCGGCGGTGGACGCCTGGCTGACGGGGTCGAGCGCGCTGCCGGCCCCGATCAGCCCGTCGACCCGCCCGATGGCGTGAGCGTCGTCGGGCCACCGTCGCGGCCCCGGCGACGGGCCAGGCCGAACGCTGTCCCACAGACGGCTACTGCGGCTACGGCGGCTGCCGCGGCGACCCCGGCACCGGTGCTCACCGCACGCTCGTAGTCACGCCGAGCGGCGTCGGCGCGGCGCAGCGCCACCAGGTAGCGCCCGTCGTCGAAGTCCTCGCGCGCGCCGCGGCGGTCCCGGTCCGCGCCGAGCACGAGCGCGCCCAGGGCGGCGAAGGGTCCGCTGGCGTCCCGATCGGCGCCAGCCGTGGAGACGAGCGCTTCGGCGGCCTCACCGGCCACGGTGAACGCGCCGGCGAGCGCCTCCGGGTCCGAGGTCGCCTCGTAATCGGCACGCAAGGCGTCCGAGGGGCCGAGCCCGGCGTCGGTCAAGGTGGCCGAGACCGCCCGTGCCTGGCGGAGCAGGCCGGTCGAGGCGCTGATCGCTGCCCGGGCCTCCTCGAAGCGCCACTCGGCCATGGCGCGCCGGACGCCGAGCGGTGGGATCCAGCCCCGCCCGGCCAAGGCGAGCGCGAACAGCTCGTCGCGCGCCGTTCTCCTCGCGTCCAGCCGGGGACGTTCGCCGTCGGGGACCACCCGCTCCTCGAACACGGTGGCGGCCCCGGCCGAACCGCCGACGTCGCTGAACAGGTCGAGCATCTCCCTCCAGCCCGGCGCTCGGTCGCCGATCAGGGGGCTCCTACCGGGGTAGGCGAGCCGGCGCTCGCTGGCCGCGGCCAGGACGCGACGCATCGACTCCGGTCCGATCTCGGCCGCGATGCGGTCGATGACCATCGCCGACGCCGCGTAGCCGTAGCGCTCCCTGTCCCCGGTGAACGGCACCAGCGGGGCGGGCGTGGACCACTCGACCAGCGCGACTCGCCCCGGATCGTCCAGGGGCGGCTCCGGGCGTCGTGAGGTGGGTAGGCCCAGCTCCACGGCTGCCTCGTTCGCGTAGTGCTCGGCGAAGCCTTCGGCGATCCAGCGACCCTCGAGGCGCCCGTCGTTGAACCACAGGTGTCCGAGCTCGTGGAGCAGCACCACCGGGTCCAGCTCGTCGCCCACCTCGATGGTCGCCTTCAGAGGCAGGTACCAGCCGGCTGCGCCGTACGCGTAGGGGCTCGCGGTCTCCACGATCGAGAGGACGTCGTCGCCGGGCCAGCTCTGCCCCGTCGCCTCTGCGAGCGCTCGGGCGCCGCGCCCGGTCAGGTCGGCGGTGAAGTCGGCCCAGGCGTCGTCGCCGGGCCAGGCCCGCACGGTCACCTCGGTTCCCTCCACGCTCAGGCGCCGTGAGAGCAGGGCGTCGTCGTCGCGGGCCACCACCGTCGCCAGGAAGCCGCCCGGGTCGGCGATCGCTTCGGCCCTCAGCTCCACGCCCCCGTCGGAGGTCGCGGCCCGCTCCATGCGGTCGCCGACCACCTCCACGTCGAAGCCGGGAGCGACGGTGACGGTGATGTCGGTCGCTCCCGGGTCGCCCAGCGCGAAGACCGGGAAGGTGGCGAAGGCAGGGTTCACCCGCGACGCTCCCTCACCCCGAGGGGCTCCGGCCCGGATCACGAAGTCCACCTCCACGGTGGAGGTGACGCCGTAGGCGACGTCCGGCTCGAGGTCGACCGCCACCGACCGCACCACCGGGGTCGCGCCCCGCAGATCGCGTAGCGCGAGGGTCCTCCCCGGGGCGCGGGCCACGACGTCGGCCGCCTCGGCCGCCACCGGGACGGTCAGCTCGTCGACGAGGAACTGCCGGCGCCCGAAGAGGTCGGCCTGGTCGGGCGTGCGGTTGGTGACCTCCATGCGGATCGAGCCGCGGATCTCCCCGGCCCGTGGATCGACCTCGAAGCGGGCGGCCGTGGTGGTCGAGACTCCGTCGAGCGACTGGCCCGACCGGCCAAGGGCCTGGACGGGATCGAGCCGGCCGGTGGGCGCCGACCGGACGGCGGCGGCCTGGAGCGGGATCGAACCGACCGCCGTCGCCGGGATCGGACGCGGCGCGGGACGTGGCTGGGCGGCGCCGAGGGCGGCGAGGGCGGCGAGGGCCGCCAGTGCCGCTCGGCGCACGGGTGAGGGAACGCGCATCGTCTCCCCAACGGTGCGAACCGGGCGCCCGAGTGTCCCACGACGCGCCCGGCGCGCACCCGTCAGCGATCCGGGCCCTGTGGGCCCCGGTGGTTCGCCCGCTCCAGGGGCGGTCGGTAGCTTCACGCCCATGCAGCAGTTCCTCGACGCCATCGGAAACGGAGCGTCCGGCGACGAGCTGGTCGCCCTGCCCCTGCCCGAGTCGTACCGGGCGGCCCATGTGCTGCGCGCCGAGCAGTCCATGTGGGAGGGGTTCGAGTCCGAGGAGAAGGACCCGCGACGCTCGCTGCACATCGGAGAGGTGCCCACCCCTGAGATGGCGCCCGACGAGGTGTTCATCGCTGTGATGGCCAGCTCCATCAACTTCAACACCGTGTGGACGTCCATCTTCGAGCCGCTGTCCACCTTCGGCTTCCTCGACCGCCTCGGGCGGGAGTCGGTCTGGGGCGCCCGCCACGCACAGGACTTCCACGTGGTCGGCTCCGACGCGTCGGGGGTGGTGATCCGCGTCGGATCGGCGGTGCGCAACTGGAAGCCGGGCGACCGCGTGGTGGTCCACTGCAACTTCGTCGACGACCAGGACCCCAGCGCCCACGACGACTCGATGCTGGCCGCCAACCAGAGGATCTGGGGCTTCGAGTCCAACTTCGGGGGCCTGGCCGACCTGGCGCTGGTCAAGGCCAACCAGCTGATGCCCAAACCCTCTCACCTCACCTGGGAGGAGTCGGCGGTCAACGGCCTGTGCGCCTCCACCAGCTACCGGATGCTCGTGGGCCGCCACGGCGCCCGGATGAAGCAGGGCGACAACGTGTTCGTCTGGGGCGCCACCGGCGGCATCGGCTCCTACGCCACCCAACTGATCCTCAACGGGGGCGGCACCCCTGTGGGCGTGGTGTCCAGCCCGGAGCGGGCCCGCCTGCTCGAGGCGATGGGTTGCGAGCACGTCATCGACCGCCGCGCCGAGGCCTACCGCTTCTGGTCCGACGAGCACACCCAGGACGAGCGCGAGTGGCGCCGTCTCGGCAAGAAGGTGCGCTCCCTGGTCGGCGACGACCCCGACATCGTGTTCGAACACCCGGGGCGCTCGACCATGGGCGCCTCGGTGTTCATCGCCAAGCGGGGCGGCACGGTGATCACGTGCGCGGCCACATCCGGCTTCATGATCGAGTACGACAACCGCCACCTGTGGATGAAGCTGAAGAACATCCTGTCGAGCCACTTCGCCAACTACCAGGAGGCGTGGGCGATGAATCGCCTGATCGACCAGGGTCGCATCCACCCGGTGATGTCGGCGGTCTACCCGCTCGAGGCGACCGGGGAGGCGGCTCGCGCCGTGCACCGCAACGAGGCCGAGGGCAAGCTCGGCGTGCTGTGCCTGGCGCCGGCCGAGGGCCTCGGCGTGACCGACCCTGACAAGCGCGAACGGGTCGGCGACGACCGCATCCGCCTCTTCGAGCGCTTCGCGAAGGGCGAGCTGTAGAGCCCACGAGCCGGCCGGCGCCCTGCGTCGGAGAAAGCGAGACGACCGTGTTGCTGACCGAGATCGACCACATCGCCATCGCAGTCCGCGACCTCGAGGCTGCCATCGCCTACTACCGCGATGCCTTCGGCGCGGAGGTGACCCACCGCGAGGTGGTGGAGCGCGACGGCGTGGACGAGGCGCTGATCAAGGTGGCCGACTCCTACATCCAGCTCACCGCGGCGACGCGCGACGACTCGCCGATCGCCCGCTCGATCGACAAGCGGGGCGAGGGCCTGCACCACGTCGGCTACCGGGTCGACGACTGCGCGGTGGCTCTGGAGGCCATGAAGGCCGCCGGCGCCACTGCCATCGACCAGGAGCCCCGACCGGGCAGCCGCGGCACCACGGTTGCCTTCGTGCACCCCAAGGGCAGCTTCGGGACCCTCATCGAGCTGGTGCAGGAGAACCCCACGGGCTCCTGACCCGCTACAGACCGATCGACCCGAAGGCGTCGGCGACGCGGCCCACCGCCGCGGCCAGCTCGGGGTGGGACGCCTCGAAGTGACGTACCGAGTCGCGCAGCTCGTCCACCAAGCCCTCCTCCGCCTCCACCTCTTCGCCCTCGCTCAGGCGGCGGTCCACCTCGGCGACGAGGCGAGCGAGCGGCCCGGTCGACCTGGCCGTTACGGGCCCGGTCGATCTCGCCTCGTAGCCGACCCAGCAGATCCTCGAGGGGTTCGCGCATCGGCGGGAGGCTATCGCCCGTATGGTGCCCGCAACGTGGCCCGCCGATCCCGACGATGCTCGAGGTCGACCGCCTCCGCGCCGGTGGCCCTTGCCCGCCGCCGCAGCGACGATCGCCCTGCTCGCCACCGCCTGTCGCGGCAGCGGCGACGGCGAGGCCTCGCCGGGGCGCGACCGGGTACCTGCCGCCACCTCCAGCACCGAGGCGCTGCGCCCGAGCCTCCCGGGGCGGCCTGGCCCTGCCCGCGGTCGAGCCCGCTGCCTTGCTGGTGGGCGACGGCCTGCTCTTCGGCGAGGTGCTGCCGAGCGAGGCCGCGGGCCTGTCCGAGTTGACCGCGCAGCCGGAGGTTGCCAGCGGCCTGTCCCGACGGGTGTTCGAGCCCGGTGGGCGTCACATCGGATCGCTGGTGGTGCTCTCGTTGCGCTCCGAGGCGTTCTTCGACCAGGCGGTGCTCGACGGGTGGCGCGAGGGCTTGGTGGCGGCCCTCGCAGGGGCTCCGCGAGCGACGCTTCGTGGAGGTCGCGGGTGACGCCACGGGTCGCAGCGACGAGCAGGCCGGTTTCGGCGGTCGGCGGTCAGACGGAGTTCAGCCGGATCGCCATCGTGCTGGCCAAGTCGAGGCGACGCGACGCTGATCGCCACCGTCGTGCCGTAGCGTCCCACCATGACCAGCAGGCCCGACCAGCCACGCCGATGACCCTGTCCGGCCCGTGTTGGTCGTCCCGCCGTGTCCTTCGTGCCCTTGCCATCTTCGAGAGCGGCCCCGCCCGGGTGCGCCACTCGCTCGGCCCGTGGAGGTTCGCCGGCATCGTGGCGATGGACAGCGAGCGCCGGCGCTGACCCTGGCGTTCGGCTCGGTCCG
>CAVPEW010000047.1:0-73153 GCA_963703565.1 uncultured Microthrixaceae bacterium
CGCCGTGCTGGCGATCTTCGGTGGCCGCAAGGTGCCCGCACCGGCCCGGTCGCTCGGGCAGGCCCAGCGCGAGTTTCGCGACGGTGCGGGTCCGGAGCGCGGCACGGATCAACACCCGTAACTCCGGGCGAGGCTCGAACACTCAGCCCGGAGGGGCCGAAGGTTTCTCCTACGGCGATAGTGCTAATACACTCGGTGCGTGGACCAGCAGGTACCCCTGTTCGAGATCGACGGACTGCGCGCCCGTCCGGTCATGCCCGACAACAACGGACCCGAGCTCCTCAGAGGGGTGGACCTGGTCCTCCGCCCCGGCGAGGTGCACGCGCTGATGGGGCCCAACGGCGCGGGGAAGTCGACCTTGGCCAACACCTTGCTCGGATCGCCCGAGTACGAGGTGACCGGGGGGTCGCTACGCCTCCACGGCGACGACATCACCGACTGGAGCACCGAAGTGCGCGGCAAGGCGGGGATGTTCCTGGCCTTCCAGTACCCCCAGACCATCCAGGGCGTCTCGGTCATCAACTTCCTGCGCCAGGCCCTGTCGGCCCGCAAGGGGATGGAGCTCTCCGTGCTCGAGCTGCGCCTGGCAATCATGGAGTGGATGGACCGGCTGGGCATGGATCCCTCCTTCGCCGACCGCTACCTCAACGAGGGATTCTCGGGCGGGGAGAAGAAGCGCAACGAGATCCTGCAGATGGCCATCCTCGAACCGGAGCTGGCGATCCTCGACGAGACCGACTCCGGCCTCGACATCGACGCCTTGACGGTCGTCGCCAGGGGCGTCCAGGAGGTCCGCCGGGCCCGTCCCGAGCTGGGTGTTCTGGCGATCACCCACTACCAGCGCCTGCTCGACCACCTCGAGCCCGACGTCGTGCACATCCTCGTCGACGGTCGCATCGTCGCGTCAGGGGGCCCCGAGCTGGCCCGCACCCTCGAGGTCGAGGGCTACGAGGCCTGGCGGACCCCGTCGTGAACCTCGACGTCGAGCGGCTGCGCAAGGACTTCCCGATCCTGCAACGCGAGCAGTCCGGCAGGCGGATCGTGTACCTGGACTCGGCCGCCTCGGCGCAGCGTCCCCGCCAGGTGATCGACGCCATGAGCGACTACTACGAGCACCACCACGCCAACGTCCACCGCAGCGTGTACGACCTCGCCGCCGAGGCCACCGAGCTCTACGAGGGCGCACGTCGACGCGTCGCCCGCTTCATCGGCGCTCCCTCGGAGCGCAGCGTCGTGTTCACCAAGAACGTCACCGAGGCGCTCAACCTGGTCGCCCACTCGTGGGGCAGGTCGAACCTGTCCCCTGGCGATGTGGTGGTCCTGACCGAGATGGAGCATCACGCCAACCTCGTCCCCTGGTTGATGCTCGCCGAAGAGCGCGGTATCGAGCTGCGGTTCATTCCAGTGGCCGAGGACCACACGCTCGATCTCGCCGACCTCGAACGCACCCTCGCGGGAGCAAAGCTCCTGTCGGTCACCGCCGTGTCGAACGTGTTGGGCACGATCAACCCCGTACGTGCCTTGGCCGACGCGGCGCACGCCGCTGGCGCGGTGGTCTGCGTGGACGCGGCCCAGTACGTGCCCCATCTGCCCACCGACGTCGAGCGGCTCGGCGCCGACCTGGTCGGCTTCACCGGCCACAAGCTCCTCGGCCCCACCGGGATCGGGGTGCTGTGGGCCCGCGAGGAGGTGCTCGATGCGATGCCGGCATTCCTCGGCGGAGGCGAGATGATCCTCGATGTCCGCCTCGACGGCTGGACCCCCAACGTCATCCCCCACCGCTTCGAGGCCGGCACCCCGCCCATCGCCGAGGCCGTGGGGTTGGCGGCGGCGCTGGACTACCTGGACGGGTTGGGGATGGATGCGGTGCGCGACCACGAGCTCCGGCTCAGCGCCTACGCGCTGGCGACTCTGAACGAGCGGCTCGGCGACCGCATCAGCATCCACGGCCCGCCCGATCCCGAGCGGCGCAGCGGCGTCCTGTCCTTCGAGCTCGCCGGGGTCCACCCCCACGACGTGTCCCAGATCCTCAACGAGCACGGCGTGTGCGTCAGGGCCGGGCACCACTGCGCGAAGCCCTTGATGCGCCGTCTCGGGGTCGGCTCGACCGCCCGGGCATCCTTCTACCTCTACAACGACGAGGCAGATGTCGACGCGCTCGCCACAGCCCTGGAGGCCACCTCGTCCTTCTTCGCTCCCGGATAGCGCAGCGGTAGGATCGACGTTCGCATGCCCGGCCTCGAAGACCTCTATCGGGAGATCATCCTCGACCATTACCGCTCGCCTCGCAACCGGGGCGAGCTGGAGGTCCCGCCGGCCATCCGGGTGGAGGGCTTCAACCCGCTGTGCGGGGACGAGATCGTTCTGTACCTCGACGTTGCCGACGGCGTGGTGCGTGACATCCGCATCGGCGGGCAAGGCTGCTCGATCAGCCAGTCCTCTGCTTCGATGATGTCATCGGCGGTCAAGGGCAAGACGCTCACCGAGGTGCACACGCTCACCCGGGCGTTCAAGGCGATGATGTCGATCCACGAGGCCAGCCTCGACGGCGACGAGGCGTCCGCTTCGGCCGAGGGCGACGACGGCGGCGGCGAGGTGGTCCTCGGCGACCTCGAGGCTTTGCGTGGCGTCGTGAAGTTCCCGGTCCGGATCAAGTGCGCCACCCTGTCGTGGAACACGCTGCTCGAGGGCGTCGAGCAGGCCGACTGATCCGGCCCGCAGGGCACGGCCCGCCGTGGAGAGCCGGTCAGACGAGCTCAGGCCAGGGCTGCTTCGACGGCGTCGGCGAGGGCGAAGCAGCGCTCGGTGATACCACCCGCGGCATGCGACGCGATGTCGATCGTCACCCGATTCCAGCTGTTGGACCAGTCCGGGTGGTGATCGAGGCGCTCAGCGGCCAGCGCCACACGGGTCATGAAGGCGAAGGCCTGCGCGAAGTCGAGGAACACGACTTCGCGGTGCAGCCGACCACCCTGCAACGTCCAGTCCGGTCGGGCCTCGAGAGCCCGAGCGACCGCTCGTTCGTCGAGCAAGGAGTCGGCCACGATCGCGCAGTCGCCAGCGTCGCTCAGCTGGCCACCGGCCAGCGGCCCGAGACCCAGCCCCGGCCTGGGCGGCCCAGCACGTACCCCTGAGCGAGGTGCACGCCGGCGCGCCGCAGGCTGCGCACCTCCTCAGGGCGCTCGACGCCTTCGGCGACGAGCACAGCCCCGATCTCCTCGCTGAACACCGCCAGAGCGGCGATCAACGCCCAACGGGAACGGTGGGCGTCGAGGCCCTGCACCACGGCCTGATCCAGCTTGACGTAGTCGGGTTCGAGCTCGACGACGTGGCGTAGGCTGGAGTGGCCAGCGCCGGCATCGTCGATCGCCAAAGCGACGCCGTCGGGGCGCCACAGCTCACGCCAGCGACGCAGGGCCCCGTAGTCCTCCACCCGGTCGCGCTCGGTGATCTCGACGACGAGCTGGCCGGCGAGGAGGGCACAGATCTCGTCAGCGCGGGGGTCGCCGAGAGTGAGTGGGCTCACGTTGACGAACAGCCGGCTGCGCCCCGGGGGTCGTCCCAGCCGGGCGGCCGCGCGCAGGCAGGCCAGCTCGAGCTCGATTCGCAGCCCCACGTCCGCAGCCCGGTCGAGCCACTGGGCCGGCCCCTCGGCGCGGTCGCCTATGCGGGCAAGGGCCTCGAACCCGATCGTGCGCCCGTCACGAAGGTCGACCACCGGCTGGACGACCGCCTCTATCGCTTCCTGCTCGATAGCCCGCTCGACCAGTTCCCGGTCCGAGTGGGAACCGCGCAGCAGCGACGGGGGCATCGGAGCCACGGTACCGCCGGGCGGACCGCCGGTCGCGGTTCACGCCTCACCGGCGCCGCCGTGCCCGGGGTACCGGGCGAGGCAGGGCGGCGTCAGGCGAAGGGGTCGGCGAACGGATCGGCCATGTCGACCGCCGGCTCCGGCGCGGGTTCGCCGGCCAGCTCCGCATAGCCGCTGCGTTCCAGGTCCACTGCGAGCTCGGGACCTCCGGAGGCGACGATGCGGCCACGGGCAAGGACGTGGACGCGGTCGGGGCGCAGCTCGTGCAGGAGCCGGTTGTAGTGGGTGATGGCCAGGACGCCCAACCCCGACTCCTCGGTGGCCGCCTCGATGCGGCGGGCGCAGGCTCGCAACGCATCGACGTCGAGGCCCGAGTCGAGCTCGTCGAGAACAGCGAAGAGCGGACCCAGAACGGCCAACTGGAGAGTCTCGTTCCGCTTGGCCTCGCCGCCGGACAGATCAACGTTGAGCGCACGGTGCCAGACCCTGTCGTCGAACCCGATGCGTCCCGCCTCTTCGCTCAAACGACGATCGGCTTCGCCCGGGTCGCGCCCCGTGGCCTCGAACGCGGCCGCGATGACGTCGCGCAGGGCAACCCCGGGCACCTCGGTCGGGTACTGCAGCGCCAGGAAGAGGCCGGCTCGGGCCCGCTCCCAAGGCGCCAGGGCAAACAGGTCGGCTCCGTCCAGGCTCACCCGCCCTGCGAGCACCTCGTAACCGGGGCGGCCCATGAGCACGTGGGCCAGCGTCGACTTGCCCGACCCGTTGGGGCCCATCACGGCGTGCACCTCGCCCGAGCGGACCTCGAGGTCGATCCCGAACAGGATCTGGCTCCCACCGGCGACCGACGCCTCGAGGCCCTCGATGGCAAGGACGTGGTTCGGCCCGGCAGCGCTCACGGGCCCACCACCTGCACCTCCACCTGCCCGTCGACGACCTTGACCTCGTGGACCCGAACGGGCCGCGTCGCCGGCAACGAGCAGGGCGCCCCGGACTCCAGCGAGAAGGCGCTGCCGTGCTTGTAGCACTCCAGGGTTCGCTCGGCGACGTCGACCTCTCCCTCCGACAGCGACACGTCCTGGTGCGAGCAGCGGTCGTCGAGGGCGTACACGTCGTCATCGACGCGAACCAGGGCCAGTGCCCGCCCGTCGACCACGACCTTTCGGGCCGTGCCGGGGGTCAGGTCGTCGAGCGCGCACACCCGGCTCATGAGAGACCTCCGTCCAGCTTGGTGGCGACCCGGCGCCGCAGGCCGGCTCGCCACTGCTGGGCCGGAAGGCGCTCGAGCACCTCGTCGAAGAACCCGGTCACGATCAGGCGCTCGGCCACCCGGGGCGGCACCCCCCGGCTCTCCAGGTAGAAGCGCTGCTCGGGATCGATCGGCCCCACCGTGGAAGCGTGCGCGCAGCGCACGTCGTTGTTCTCGATGGCCAGGTTGGGCACGGACTCGGCCCAGGCATGGTCCGAGAGCTTCAGGTTCCGGTTGGTCTGCACCGCGTCGGTACCTCGAGCCACCTTGTCGACCCGGATCAGGCCCGTGTAGACGGAACGGCTCGACTCGGCCAGGGCGCCCTTGAACAGCAGTTCGCTGGTGGTGTCGGGCGCCAGGTGCTCCTGCACGGTGCGGAAGTCGAGCATCTGGTGGCCGTCTCCGAAGTAGGCCGCCAGCAGCCGCCCCGTGGCCCCGCGCCCGACGAGACGGCACTCCGTGCGGACCCGGGCGTAGTCGCCTCCGAAGGCGGCCGTTCCCACCACCACCGTGGCGTCGCGCTCGACCTGGGCCACCAGGCGCGCCAGCGACCACGCCACCGGAGCGAGGTCCTGGACGACCAGGTGGTCGAGAAGCGCCCCGGCACCGACGGCGAGCTCGGTCACCGGCACGGTGAGGCCGTCGGCGCCGCCTTCGTGGTGCTCGACGACGGTCACCCGGGCGCCCTCGCCGACGCGCACGACCAGACGCGGGAACGTGGCCGATGCCTCGGCCGGCCCGCGCACCCGTACCACGACCGGGTCGGCCACCACCACGCCCGGCGCGACGTCGACCACCACGGGGTCGTCGCAGAAGGCATCGGCGAGCTTGCCGAACACGTCCACGTCGCTGCCTTCGACCGCGGTTCCGGCCACCGCCCCGAGAACGGCCTCGCCCGGATCCAACTGCGCGGCACGCCGCACGGTCACTCCGACGGAATCTGCACCGGTGATGGCGACGTCGCTGCGACCGGGGCCAACGCGGTCGAGATCGAGCCTCGGCGATCCGGCTGTAGCGCCACACCTCCTCATCGGTCGAGGGAAGCACCGCCCCCTCTGCGCGCTCGGCCGCCGCGACGCGCCACGCTCGCAACCAGGCAGGGCCGTCCAGCGCGGCGGCGGAGGCAGGGGTCAGCTGGCGCAGATCGGTCTCCGGGGGCGGTCGCGGAAGCGGGGGCCGACTGCCCCGGAGGGTCAAGGCTACCGGCGAGGGCGCCAGGTCCCCAAAGGCGGGGGAGGTCGTTTCAGCGTCGCCGACGGAAGATCCGGCGGAACCGGCCCCGCTCGGACCGTGCCTGCTCGGCGGCGACCTCCGCGAGCACCTGAGCGCCGATCGCGTTCAGGTGGTCCTCGGCCTCGTCGAGCACCGCGGCGACCGACCCGTCGCCACGGTCGAGGGCGTCGGGCTCTTCGGGGGTGGCGGGCGTCACCAGGCTCCCGTGGCTCCAGTTCACGTCAGCCAGCCGACGAGCGAAGCTGGCGCACTCGGCGGGGCAACGCCAAGGTGCCTCGGGCGCCAGGTCGAGGTCGCACTTCCGCACCGTCTCGCCGTTGCGGTAGGTGCGGCTCTCGAAGTGCTTGCAGTCCTGACGCATCGGCACGGCGCCAGTCTGGCCCACGCCGGCCCAGCCGCGCAGGCACCGGCGCTCAGCCGACGCTGCCCTCCATCTGCAACTCGATGAGCCGGCTCCACTCGACGGCGTACTCCATCGGCAGGGTGCGGGTCACGGGCTCGATGAAGCCGTTGACCACCATCCCCATCGCCTGCTCCTCGGACAGCCCACGGCTCATCAGGTAGAAGAGCTGCTCGTCGGCGACCTTCGACACCGTCGCCTCGTGGCCGACCACCGCGTCGCGCTCCCCGACCTCCATGTAGGGGAACGTGTCGCTGGTGGAGTGCTCGTCGAGGATCAGCGCGTCGCACTGGACGTGGCTGCGGCAGCCGTAGGCATCGTCCTCGATCCGCACCAGGCCCCGATAGGAAGTTCGTCCGCCGTCCTTGGAGATGGACTTGGAGACGATCTTGGAGGTGGTCTCGGGTGCAGCGTGCACCATCTTGGCACCCGCGTCCTGGTGCTGGCCGGGCCCGGCGTAGGCGACCGAGAGCACCTCGCCCGAGGCCTTCGGTCCGACCATGTAGACCGCCGGGTACTTCATCGTCAGCCTGCTGCCGATGTTGCCGTCGATCCACTCCATGTGGCCCTCGGCCTCGACCCGCGCCCGCTTGGTGACCAGGTTGAACACGTTGTTCGACCAGTTCTGGATCGTCGTGTAGGTGACACGTGCCGAGGGCTTGACGACGATCTCGACCACGGCCGAGTGCAGCGAGTCGGTGGTGTACACCGGTGCCGAGCAGCCCTCGATGTAGTGCACCTTGGAGCCCTCGTCGGCGATGATCAGCGTCCGCTCGAACTGGCCCATGTTCTCGGCGTTGATGCGGAAGTACGCCTGCAGCGGCATCTCCACCTCGACGCCCGGGGGGACGTAGATGAACGAACCACCTGACCAGACCGACGAGTTGAGCGCCGAGAACTTGTTGTCGTTGGGCGGGATGACCTTGGCCCAGTGCTGCCGGACCAGCTCCGGGTACTCGCGCAAGGCGGTGTCCATGTCGCAGAAGATCACGCCCTGGCGCTCGAGGTCCTCGCGGTTGCGGTGGAACACGACCTCGGACTCGTACTGGGCGGTCACCCCGGCGAGGTACTTGCGCTCCGCCTCGGGTATGCCCAACTTCTCGTAGGTGGCCTTGATGGCATCGGGCAGGTCGTCCCACTCGTCGACCTGCGAGCTCGTGGGCTTTATGTAGTAGTAGATGTCGTCGAGGTAGATCTCCGACATGTCGCCGCCCCAGGTGGGCATGGGCCGCCGCTCGAAGTGGCGAAGCGACTTGAGCCGGAAGTCGAGCATCCACTCGGGCTCGCCCTTCATCCAGGACATCTCTCGCACGATCTCGGGCGAGAGTCCCCTCTTCGGCTTGAAGACGTAGTCCTCGGCATCGCTCCAGCCGAGCTTGTAGCGGGACAGGTCGAGATCGGTGACGGCCATACAGCGCTCCTGGCGAGAGGGGGATTTCTCCTACGGTGATGGTAACAATCCCGACGGGGCGATCCCACACGTCGCGGGCGAGACTGACGTCCATGGCCCCCCGCTCCTTCCTTGTCCCAGAGGCGATCGCCGACTACCTCGACGCCCACTGCGAACCGCCTGACCGGGTCGTGCGCGCCCTGATGGAGCGCACCGACGAGCTGGGCGAACCGGCCGAGATGCGCATCGGGGTCGACCAGGCCCGCCTGCTGACGACCCTCGTTCGCTTCGGCGACGTGCACCGCGCGCTCGAAGTCGGCACCTTCACGGGGATGTCGGCGTTGGCCATCGCCCGCGGCCTGCGGCCCGGTGGACGACTCCTGTGCTGCGATGTCGACGAGGCCTGGACATCCATGGCCCGCGAAGCCTGGAGCGCTGCCGGCGTCGCCGACCTCATCGATCTGCGGCTCGCGCCCGCCGCCGAGACCCTCGTCGCCCTCCATCCCGACGAGGCCTTCGACTTCGCCTTCCTCGACGCCGACAAGGTCGGCTACCCGGCCTACTTCGAGCTCATCGTGGATCGCATGCGCCCTGGCGGCCTGCTGGTGGCCGACAACACGCTGCAGGGGGGCAGGGTGGCCGACCTCTCCGACGACAGCGATGCCGTGAGAGCCGTTCGCGCCTTCAACGACCTCGCCCGCCGCGACCCCCGCGTCGACACGGTCATGCTCGCCGTCGCCGACGGGCTCACAGTGTGCCAACGCGTCTGACACCGCGATCGGGTGCGCTGCAGCGCTTCAGGGATCGACTCGGGCTGCCGATGCAGTGGGCCAGGAGGCCCAGGTGCGATTCGACGAGCTCGTCCTCAAGTCGCCGGACGGGGAGCTGCGACTGCGGTTCAACCCCCGGCTCACCGTGCTGTCGGGCTTCGCGCCGGCCGAGCGGAGGGAACTCGTCGAGGGGATCCTCGGCGCGCTCGAGGCCCGGCCCGGCTGCGAGCTACGGGCCGAGGCGACCGGGACGCTCGGCATGGTGCGCCCCGACGGAGCCGACGCTGTGCTGCGCGCCGACTCGCCAGGCGGACCAGCCCTCCCGCTCGCCCCCCTGGCAGCCCTTCGCGCCAGCATCAACACGGGCAGCCCGCGGGCCAAGACACGCGAGGCCCGTGCCGACGATCCCCCCGAGCTGACCGAGGCTCGCGCCGCTCTCGCCGAGCTCGAGGTCGAGCTGCAAGCGGCGCGAGCCAACGAAGCCGAGCGCGAACAACTCCAAGCCGAGCTGGCCAAGGTCGCGGACCTGATCCGGCGGGCCGTCAGCGACCGGGAGCGCCGGGCCTACGCGCGGACCCTCGCCAAGCTCGAGGCCGCTCGCGCCGAGGCGGCTTCGCAGGCCTCTGGGGCCGAAGGAGCACGCGCGGACGAGGCCCTGCTCGCCGGAGCCGAGGCGGTGCTGATCGCGGAGAGGGCATGGGGAGAGCAGGCCACCCGCCTCGACCAGCTGCGTCGGGACCTGGGCAGCGCCGAGCACCTCGACGCCGATGCCGCCCGACGAGTCGCCACCACCCCACCTGGCCCGCCAGCCGAGCTCGACGAGGTGCTCGGCGCGCTCATCGACGCCAGCACCCGCCACGAGATGCTCGAAGCGCGGCTGCAGGACCTCGCAGTGGCCCGACTGCCCGAACCGTCCCATCCGCTCGTCGTCGACCTAGCCCACCTCGAGCAGGAACGGCTGTGGAGCGCGCTCGATCGCTGCGCGACCGCAGCCTCCGAGCTCGAAGCGGCACGTCTCGAGCTGGGAGGGATCGGAGCGAGCGACCTCGAGCGTGCCACCGGAAGCGCCGTGGCCGACCTCGAAGCAGCACACGGCGCAGTGGACCGGGCCGAGGCCGCCGCCGAGGCGATCCGGCCCCGGGTGCTGCGGGTGCTGCTGGCGGCGATCGCGGTGGCCGCCGCCGGATTGCTCCTCGCCCCCGTGCTGGCACTGGTTGCGCTGGCCGTGGCGCTTGCGGCGGCCACCGCGGGCCTCGCCCGTCCTGCGCTGGCCGTGCGCCGAGCCCGTGCGGAAGAGACAGCCGTGCTCGAGGAGACAGGCGTCACGAGCTATCTGGGGTTCCACCTCCGGCGTGTCGAGGCCACGCTCGAGCCAGCTCGCCGGTCCCGCCTGGACCTGGCCGCCGGGCAGGCACGGCTGGCCCGGCAAGCCTGGGTAGACCTGGTGGGCGACGGCGTGGAGCTCGACAAGGCACGCACCCTCGAGGCCGAGGTTCGCGCCTACCGGCAGGCACTCGACCAGCTCGGCGACGCGGCCGGCCAGCTCCAACGCCTGCGGGCAGAACTGTCAGGCGGCGCCGCTCCCGCTCTCGGAGCAGCCCGAGACCGGCTGGCCGAGCTGTGCGGTCGCTACGGCGTGGACCAGGCTGCGCTTGCCGATGCCGACCCCGTACTGTTGCGGCGCCTGTTCGACCACCAGGTTGCGCTGGGCCGCCAGGCCCGGGCCCAGGTCGCTCTGGAGGAGGTCGAACGAGCCGAAGCGACCACAGGAGCCGAGCTCGACCGGCTGCTGGACGAATGCGGGATCTCCGGCGGGGCCCGAGCCGACCGCCTGTCGCGCTGGAGGGACGAGGTGGGACGCGCAGGTGAGCGCCACCAGGCCCGGCGACGGGCACGCGACCCTGAGGTCGTGGTGGCCGAACTGACCCGCCTGGAGGAGCAGGCAGCTCGCCTGCACCGCTCCGAGTGGGCCGACGTGGTCCCCAACGACGGTCCCGAACCGGACATCGATCAGCTCGAGGCGCGGCGAAGCGAGCTGGCCGCGGCGCTTCGGGCCACCAGCAGCTCGGACCACTCCCTGGCGCGGCTCACAGACCGGCGATCGGCAGTCGAGCGCAGGGTCGCCGCTCTCGAGGCCCGCCTCGACCGGGGAGCCGACCGCGTCGACCGCGCCGGCGAGGTCGCCGCCCACCTCAACGAGCTGCTCGCCGCCGCCCAGCACGCCGGGTCCGACGGCGGTCCCGTGCCGCTCGTGCTCGACGACCCGCTCGCCGACGTGCCCGCTGAGCGCAAGTGGGACCTGCTCGACCACCTGGCCCGCCACGCCGGTGACCAGCAGGTCGTGTACCTCTGCGACGACGCGTTCGTGGCGGCCTGGGCACGCAGCCGTGTCGATCCGGCGAGCCTGGCCCTCTTCGAGCCCGAACCGGCCTGAGACCTCCGCCGCCGCCTGCGGTGGCGCACGGGCCCGGAACCGGTCAGGAGATCCGGCGCAGCTTGTCGCGGTAGGTCCGGCCCCGTTCGAGGTAGGCGTCCACGCCGGTGCGGATGTGCAGCTCAGGGTCGACAGAGTCGGGACGCAGCCGCGCCGGGCAACCCAGCGCCATGGCGCCCGAGGGAACCACCATGCCCCCGGGCACGAGGGCGTTGGCACCCACGAGCGCTCCCGTCTCGACCACGGCCAGGTGCAGGACCACCGAGCCCGATCCGACCAGGGCGCCGTCGTGGATGGTGCACCCCTCGAGGTGGGCGTTGTGGCCGACGACGCAGTCCGAGCCGACCCGAGTGGGGGCGAACGGCGTCGTGTGGACCACCGTTCCGTCCTGGACCGAGGTTCGCGCCCCGACCACGATGCCACCGTCGTCGCCACGCAGCACGGCGCAGGGCCACACGGAAGCCTCGGGTCCGAGGGTCACGTCACCGATCACCACCGCGTCGGGGTGCACATAGGCGGTGGGATCTATGCGGGGTTCGTGGTCCCCGAGGGCGTAGATCGGCATCGTCGCTAGGCCAGCCGGGCGTAGCCGCCCCGGTAGAACACGAGCGGGTCCGTCTCCGCTGCCACCTGGAGCTCGCGCACCCGCCCCAGGGCCAGCTCGTGGTCGCCGGCGTCGACCACCGAATCGAGGTCGCAGTCGATCCAGGCCACGACGCCCTCGAGCAGTGGGGCGCCGGTGCCGCCGTGGCGCCACCCCACCCCGGCGAACTTGTCGACGCCTGGGCTGGCGAACACGCGGCTGACGTCCTCCTGGTCCTGGGCCAACACGTTCACGCAGAACGCCCCGGCGGCGCGAATGTTCGGCCACGTCGACGAGGCCTTCCCGGCGAAGAACCCCACCAGCGGCGGGTCCAGGCTCACCGAGGCGAACGATCCGACGGCCATGCCGACCGGGCCCTGGTCGCAGTGGGCCGTGACCACCGTGACCCCGGTCGGGAAGTGGCCAAGGACCTGCCGGAACGTGGCGGAGTCGAACGAGGATTCCTGCGGCACGGCCGGGCACCGTAGCAACGGCACAGGGGTCACGCCCCGACCGGGCTGGCCTCAGCCTCCGAGCGAGAGGTGGGTCCCCTCCTGGGCAGCGAGGATCTCACCGATGTGGGCCGCGTCGGGAAGCTCGCGCGCCCGATCGGTGAGCGCCTCCACGGTGGCGTCGTCGTGGCCTGGATCGTGGTGGAACAGCGCCAGACGGCCCACCCCCGCCCGAGCGGCCACGAACACGGCGAAGTCGACCGTGCAGTGGCCCCAGTCGGACTTGGCCGCGAACTCGTCGGCGGAGAACTGCGCATCGTGGATCAGCAGATCGACGCCGTCGCAAAGCTCGAGCACGTCGTCGGTCACGGAGTGGTGCCCGTCCGAGGGCATCTGGTGATCGGGCAGGTAAGCCACCGACGCTCCACCCATCTCCACCCGATAGCCGTTGGTCGGACCGATGTGGGGCACGGGGCGGGCCCGGACCTTGGCGCCGTCGAGCACGCGGTCCTCGCACCAGATGTCCTCGATGCGGATGTCGCCGGCCAGGTCGCTGACACCGACCGGGAAGAACGGCGGCCGCAGGAACGTGTCGAACGAATCGGCCAGCGAGCCGCGCTCGTTCGGCGGCCCGTACACCGCCAAGCGGGACCCCGGCATCAGCACGGGCACGAAGAACGGCAGTCCCTGCACGTGATCCCAGTGGCAGTGCGTCACCAGCGCCGACCCCCGGAACGGCTCGCCACGCGCCATCAGCTCCTCGCCCCAGAACCTCAGCCCGGTGCCGAGGTCGAGGACGATGGGCTCGTGTGCCGGAGACTCCAGCGCCACGCAGGAGGTATTGGCCCCGAAGCGACGGTTGCCGTCGCTGGGGCAGGGCGTCGAGCCGCGAACCCCGAAGAAGCCGACGTCGAGCAGAGCGACCCCCCTCCGGGTGACAGACGACGATGACGGTGGTCCCGGATCGAGTTCGGAACCCTACCCCTCCCGCGCCAGGGTTCCAGCCCAGGTGACCCTTGTCTCACCGAGGTGCCCGGTTCGCGTCATAGGTTCAGGTCCCATGACCATCTCCGAAGGCTCAGTGACCGTCGGCGGGCTCGAGCTCGCCTACCTGGAGGCCGGCTCCGGGCCCCTCGCCGTGTGCCTCCACGGCTTCCCCGACTCGGCGTGGGGCTGGCGGATGCTGCTCCCCGCCCTGGCCGAAGCCGGCTTCAGAGCGGTGGCACCTTTCCAGCGCGGCTACGCACCCTCGGCGGTCCCCCCCGACGGGTGCTACCAGACCGCCAGGCTCGGCCTCGACGCCTGCGGCGTCCACGAGGCCCTGGGCGGCGACGGCGACGCCGTCGTGATCGGCCATGACTGGGGCGCCGCGGCCACCTACGTGGCCGCCAACCACGAGCCCGAGCGTTGGTGTCGAGTCGTGACCATGGCAGTGCCACCCGCGGCCGCGCTGGGTGAGACCTTCGCCTCCTACGACCAGCTCAGGAGGTCCTGGTACATGTTCTTCTTCCAGACTCCGCTGGCCGACGTGGTGGTCCCCCTCGACGACCTGGCCTTCATCGACCGCCTGTGGGCGGACTGGTCCCCGGGCTACGACGCCTCGCTCGATCTCCCCCACGTGAAGGACTGCCTGCGCGACCCGGCCAACCTGGCCGCCGCGCTCGGCTACTACCGAGCCGCGCTGTCCAACGTCGGGGTGGATCCCGCGCTCGACGACGTGCAGGCCGCCGGCAGCCGGCCCACCGAGCAGCCGAGCTTGTACCTGCACGGCGCCTCCGACGGCTGCATCGGCGTCGAGGTCGCCCGCCGTGCCGAGCCGGCCCTGTCCGCGCCCGGGTCCCGCCTCGAGATCGTCGAGGGAGCCGGCCACTTCCTGCACCTCGAGCTGCCCGAGGTCGTCAACGCGCTCGTGGTGGACTTCCTCACCCGGACCTGAGCGCCTCAGGTGCTGGCGACCACCGCCCACTGCACCCGACACGTGTAGGGCATCGGGAAGGGCTCGCTGCGCCTCGCCACCAGCGCCACCACCGAACGCACCAGGCGCTCCCGCTCGGGTGCCGGCATGGCGGCGACGTAGGAGATCGAGCGAACCCGCTCGGCGAGCCGTCTGCGGTCCAGGAACTGCTCCCATGCGAACACGCGCTCGACCAGCGGCGTGAACGCCCCCGAACCCTCCACCACCCCGGGCCAGTCCACGTGCTGGTAGCGAGACACCGTCCGGTCGTGCCACCCGATGAGCCGGCTCATCTCGGCCACCCATGCCGAGCGCTCGTCGCGCTCGTTCCACAGAAGCGCCAGCCGGCCGCCGGGGCGCAGAACCCTGGCCACCTCGGCCAACGCCGCCGGAGCGTCGAACCAGTGGAAGGCCTGGGCGACGGTGACCACGTCGACCGACTCAGTCGCCAGGGGTATCGACTCGGCGGTGCCGTCCCTCACCTCGGCACCGGGCGCGGCCGCGCCCAGCACGCGGCGCATCTCGGCTACCGGCTCCACCGCCACCACAGTGGCCCCGAGCGCCACCAGCTCTCGGGTGAGCTTGCCGGTACCCGCCCCCAGGTCGCACACGACCTGACCCGCCGCGATCCCCACGGGACCGGCCAGGGCCTCCAGCGCTGCAGCCGGATAACCGGGCCGGGCCGCCTCGTAGGCCTCGGCGCCGGCGGAGAACCCGCGCCAGGCCACATCGTGGATGCGACCGCCGGCGGGCCCCGTCACCTCAGGCCTCGTCGAAGACGCCGTCGTCGTAGGGGAAGGCCCGGTCCGGGGCCGCGTCCCGCTTGAACACCATCAGCTTGCGTCGGAAGCTGCACACCTGCTCGCCGCGCTGGTTGATGCCCAGGGTCTCGACCGTGACGATGCCCCGATCTCCCTTGGAGGTCTCCCGCACGTCGGCGACCCTGGTCACGGCGTAGATCGTGTCGCCGTGGAAGGTGGGCCTGGGGTGTCGCAGCGACTCGACCTCCAGGTTCGCGATCGCCGACCCGCTCACGTCGGGCACGCTCATGCCCAGCACCAACGAGTACACGAGGTTTCCGACCACGACGTTGCGTCCCTGCACGGTCTCGTTCGCCGCGTACCAGTCGTTGGTGTGCAACGGGTGGTGGTTCATGGTGATCATGCAGAAGAGGTGGTCGTCGTACTCCGTGATCGTCTTGCCGGGCCAATGCCGGTAGACGTCGCCGACCACGAAGTCCTCGAGATGTCGGCCGAACGGTCGGTCGTGGGTGGTCACGGCCCGCATCGTCGTCTTTGGTCGACCGAGCCGGCAAGCTCGGTCGCGGCGCCCGGGCGCCCCGGGTGCGGCTTGTACCGTTCGTCGCCATGATCCACCCCGATCTCGCCGCCGCGACCGAGGCCGTCGCCATCGCCGCCGAAGTGGTGGAGTCCGCCACCGCCGCGCTGGCCGCGGGCTCCGTGGACACCGACCAGGTCCTCGCCTACGACCTGGCCCACGCCGCTTCCGCCGTCGCCGCAGCCCGGGTGATGCTCGACTACGGCGCCCTCGGCGACGTCGAGGCCGCCCTCGCGTGCGCTTTCGTCGCCGATGCGGTGTCGGAGCTGGCCGCGCGCACCTACGGGCGCGAGGCGCTGTGGGGATGCCAGCCCGGCGCGCTCGACGCCACCCGGGCCTTCACGGCCACCTTCCGCGATCCCGTCTTCCTCGCCGGCCTCGCGGGCTCCTCCGGGCCACGACACCTCGACGCCGACTTCGAGCTGGTAGCGGACACCTTCGGCCGCTTCGCCCAGGACAAGCTGGTGCCGGTCGCAGAGCACATCCACCGCCGCAACGCCGACATCGGCGAGGACGTCATCGCCGGCCTCGCAGAGCTCGGCGCCTTCGGCCTGTCGATCCCCGAGGCCTACGGCGGCTTCGGCGAGGGCGGCGAATCGGAGTACCTCGGCATGGTGGTGGCGACCGAGGAGCTGTCGAGGGGCAGCCTCGGAGCAGGTGGCTCCCTCATCACACGGCCCGAGATCCTCACCCGGGCACTGCTCAAGGGCGGCACCGAGGAGCAGAAGCAGCGGTGGCTGCCCCGGATGGCGGGCGGTGAGCTTCTGAACGCCGTGGCGGTGACCGAGCCCGACTACGGCTCGGACGTGGCCGGCATCAAGGTGACCGCGACCCGCTCCACGGACGCGGACGGCCGGGCGGGCTGGAAGGTGAACGGCGTCAAGACATGGTGCACCTTCGCTGCACGCGCCGACCTGCTAATGCTCCTGGCCCGCACCGACCCCGAACGCTCCGCCGCACACCGGGGCCTGTCGCTGTTCGTCGTGGACAAGGCGCGCGGTGACGGTGACGGCTTCGTCGAGCACCAGGCGGGCGGAGGCCGACTCGAGGGGCGGCCCATCGACACCATCGGCTACCGCGGAATGCACTCCTACGAGCTGGCCTTCGAGGACTGGTTCGTGCCGGCCGAGAACCTCATCGGCGGCGAGGACGGCATCGGTCAGGGCTTCTACCTGCAGATGGCCGGCTTCGAGAACGGTCGTCTTCAGACCGCCGCGCGCGCGGTGGGCGTCATGCAGGCCGCCTACGAGGCAGCGGTCGCCTACGCGGCGGACCGCAAGGTCTTCGGCGCGCCGATCGGCGACTACCAGCTCACCCAGGTCAAGCTCGCCCGCATGGCCTTCACCATCCAGGCCGCTCGGCAGTTCTCCTACGAGGTGGCGCGCCTCATGGCCAGGGGCGAGGGGACGCTCGAGGCGGCGATGGTGAAGGCCTACGTGTGCAAGGCGGCCGAGTGGGTCACCCGCGAAGCCATGCAGATCCACGGCGGGATGGGCTATGCGGAGGAGTACCCGGTCAGCCGCTACTTCGTCGACGCCCGGGTGCTGTCGATCTTCGAGGGCGCCGACGAGACCTTGTGCCTCAAGGTGATCGCTCGGCGCCTGGTCGCCACACGCTGAGCGCCGATGCCGCCCCGGCCGCCCTCGTTGGGTCGCCCTGCGGGCGATCCCTAGTGTGCGCACCATGCGGAACCCGAAGGACTTCTTCCGGCCCCTCGCCGTCGGGGCCCCCGAGCCGCTGCGGGAGATCCCATCGCGGCCCTCGCGGATGATCCACTTCCTGCCGGCGTCGAACCCCAAGATGGTGGCCAAGGTGCCGGACCTGGCCCCCACCGTGGACGTGCTGCTCGCCAACCTCGAGGACGGGGTCCCCGCCAGCGACAAGGAGGCGGCCCGAGCGGGGATGGTCTCCATCGCCAAGGACTGGTCCGCGACATCTACCTCGCTGTGGACCAGGGTCAACTCGCTCGACTCGCCCTGGGGCCTCGACGACCTGACCGCGGCGGTCACCCGAGCCGGCGACGCGCTGGAGGTGGTGATGATCCCCAAGGTCGAGGGCCCCGAGGACATCCACTACGTGGACCGGCTGCTGGCCCAGCTCGAAGCGCGCGTCGGCCGTGGCGCTCCCGTACTGGTCCACGCCATCCTCGAGACGGCCCGGGGGGTCGCCAACGTCGAGGAGATCTGCGCGGCGAGCCCACGCCTGCAGGGCCTCTCACTGGGCCCCGCGGACCTGGCCGCCAACCGCCGCATGAAGACCACTCGGGTCGGAGGGGGCCACCCCGGCTACCTGGTCCGCCAGGACCCCGACGGTGCCGGAGGCGAGAGGGCGACCTTCCAGCAGGACCTGTGGCACTACACGATCGCCAGGATGGTCGACGCCTGCGTGGCCAACGGCCTCTTCGCCTACTACGGGCCCTTCGGCGACATCAGCGACCCGGTCGCCTGCGAGGACCAGTTCCGCAACGCGTACCTGCTCGGCTGCGTCGGGGCCTGGAGCCTGCACCCCAGCCAGATAGAGATCGCCAAGAAGGTCTTCACGCCCGATCCAGCCGACGTCGCCCACGCACGGCGGGTCATCGCGGCGATGGGTGACGGCACCGGGGCCCTCATGCTCGACGGGAAGATGGAGGACGACGCATCCGTCAAGCAGTGCAGGGTGATGGTCGAGCTGGCCGAGGAGCTCGCCTCGCGCGATCCCGACCTGGCCCGACGCTACGAGGAGGTGGCGTGATGGGTGCCGAGCCGACCCCCACCGACGACCCGGCGCTGCGACCCCGCCGTTCCGTGCTGTACATGCCTGGCGCCAACGAGCGGGCGCTGGCCAAGGCGGCGACCCTGCCCGCCGACGCGCTCATCTTGGACCTCGAGGACGCCGTCGCCCCCGACGCCAAGCTCGACGCACGGGAGAGGGTCTGCGCCGCGGTGCGCGGCGGCGGATACGGCGCTCGGGAGGTCACCGTCCGGGTGAACGGCCTCGACACGGAGTGGTTCGCCGACGACATGGCCGCCGTCGCCGCCGCGGGCCCCGACGGGGTGGTGGTCCCCAAGGTCTCCTCCCCCGGTGACGTGGCTGCGATCGAAGATGCGCTGGAAGTCGGGTCCGCCCCGGCCCGTACCCGCATCTGGGCGATGCTCGAGACGCCGGCTGCGGTGCTCGACGCCCGAGCCATCTGTGCTGCCTCGCCCCGCCTGGCGGTGCTGGTCATGGGCACCAACGACCTGGCCAAAGAGCTCGGCGCCCAGCACGTGGTGGGCCGTGAGCCCCTGCTCACCGGTCTGTCCCTGTGCCTGCTGGCGGCTCGGGCCGAGTCGAAGGTGATCCTCGACGGCGTGTACAACGACCTGGCCGACACAGATGGCTTCGCCAGCGAGTGCGGGCAGGGGGCCCGGATGGGCTTCGACGGCAAGACCCTCATCCACCCCAGCCAGATCGAGCCGGCCAACCGCGCCTTCGCCCCCGGCGACGAGGAGGTGCTGCACGCGCAGAGGGTCATCGAGGCCTTCGACCTGGCGCGGCGCGAAGGGCGTGGGGTCGTGACCGTGGACGGACGGATGGTGGAGAACCTCCACGTCGCGACTGCCGAGCGCACCCTGGCCCGAGCAGCCAGGATCGCCGAGCTCGAGCTGGGCTGACGGGCTCAGCCCAGCTCGGCCCGCAGGAACTCGAGGGTGGACGACCAGGCCGCCGCCGCGGCCGCCGGGTCGTAGACCTCGGGGCGGTCGTCGTTGAAGAAGGCGTGGTCCACCCCGGGATGGATCTCGAGGTCGGCCCGCTTGCCGCGCGCCCGCAGGTCCGCCTCGAGCGCTCGGACCTTGTCCGGCGAGAAGAACCCGTCGAGCTCGGCGAAGTGCCCCTGCACCGCGGCCGCGAGCGCGGACCAGTCGGGCTCGGCGTCGGGCCAGGGCACGATCCCGTAGAACGGAACGCACGCCGCCACCTTGTCGGGTCGCTGCGTGGCCAGCACCAGGGCAAGCCCTCCCCCCATGCAGAACCCGACCACACCCACCCGATCCTGCCCGGCCCGCAGAGCCACCTCGTCCACCGCACCCGAGAGGTCCCGGGCCGCCTGGGCGAGGTTCAGCGACATCATCTTCTTGCCCGCCTCGTCTGGCTCGGTCGTGGCCTCCCCCCGGTAGAGGTCGGCGGCCAGGGCCACGAACCCCTCACCGGCGAAACGGTCGCACACCTCGCGGATGTGGGGCACCAGGCCCCACCACTCCTGGATCACCACCACTGCGGGCCCAGTGCCACTTTCGGGCGTCGCCAGATACCCCGGTGCCGAGCCGCCGTTGCTGGGGAACTCCACCATCTGTCCCATGGACCCCGACGGTAACGCCGCCGCGTTCGGAACGCTCAGCGCACGCGTCGTGGTCGGTCGAAGGTCCCCGGAGCGCTGCCGCCCCGCAGCAGCTCGCCGGCTACGGGCTCGTCCTGCCCCGCTCGTGGCTCTCCCGGAGCTGCCGGTCCTTCAGGGCAGACCACCGAGGTCACCAGCGACATGGCCACGACCTCCTCGTCGAGGTCCCAAGGGTCCGTCGGCCTGGACCGCAGGCGCGACACGATCTCGTCGAACACGGGCCCGGGCAGGGACCGCCCCGCACCGGCCACCAGCCAGACCGGCACCTCATGGTGCGCCGCCACCGCCGCGGCGGCGACCGATCCCGATACGACCACCGCCGCCCGCGTCCCGGCCGCCACAGTCTCGAGCAGGACCAGGTCGCTGGCCTCCACTGCTGCGGCGAGGCCGGCTGCGGGCACGTCCAAGGCGTCGACACCGGCGTGCGCCAGGCGCCGAACCAGGCCGGCGGCCTCACCCAGGGCGTCGACAGCGAGCACCTCCAGATCGCCGCGACGCGCCAGCGCCTGCGCCACCAGCTCGGGCCAGCCCACCACGCTCACGGTCGCGGAGTCGGGCACCACATCGACCAGGTGGTCCACCGTGGGGTCGTCCTCGACCGCCGCCACGGCCTCGCGGGCCGCCTGCCAAGCGTCAGGCGCTGTGAGGATCCGGCCGCAGAGCCACCACAGCGGGCCGGCGGTGGGGTTGCGGTCCAGCAGTCGTCGAGCGGCCGCTACCAGGTCCGGGCCACCGAGGCCCAGGCTCGCCAGCGCGCCGGCACTCTGGGAGACCAGCGCGGCCTGGTCCCCGCCGGAGGACCGCGCCACGTAGCGGAGCCGCTCGATCGGGTGCATCGCGGCGCCTCGCCCCCCTAGTAGCCGGGCTTGAAGACCATCAGGTAGAGCATGACCACGAACAGCACCGTGAGCACCTTGTGGCCGTTCTCCTCGAGGGTGGCGTCGCCCTTGCGCCTACCCGCGAGCACCATGGCGTGCTGCACGCCGATCATGGCGATCCACACCAAGAACGCGAGCGAGATCCAGGCCTGGGAGAACTCCCACACCCGATCGTCGCCGATCTCGGGGCTGGTGAAGATCAGCAGGATCCCGAAAAGCCCCGCTGCGATCAGCGACGGCGCATACACGGTGCGCCCCGCGGCGGCCACGGCCTGGCGTACGTCGCCACCGCCGGGCAGCAACGTGAGCGCCGACGGGCCGAGCCCGACCACCACCGCGGCCACGTGCAGGATCAGGAAGATGTTGTAGGCGTTCGAGAAGCCGGGCATGCGCTAGTCCTCGGTGCTGGGCGGGATCTGCTGGGCCCGAACCTACCGCGCTACCTTCTCGCGCCGTGGCGACCGACCCCCCGGCCGATCTGGTGCTCACGCCCCTGCAGGGCGAACCCCGGACGATCGACCAGCAGCTCACCACGTTCCAGTTCCTGGCCGTGGTCCTGGACCCGTTCACCAACGAGAGCGCTTGGATCCTCGAGACCGCCGGTCGCATCCTGACCCACTTCAGCGGCGCCGACTGCCGCAACGCCTTCGTGGTGACCGCCTCGCCCGAGGCCACCCGGACCTTCCTGGGACCCTGGGCGCAGCGGCTGCTCACCTTCGCCGACCCCGACCGTGACGCGGTTCGCGCCCTGGGGCTGGTCGAGCTGCCGGCGCTGGTGCACGTGCGCCAGGACCGGGCCGTGGTCGGTGTGGCCGAGGGATGGGACCCTGTGCAGTGGCGGACCGTCGCACAGGGGGTGGCGCGCGCCAACTCGTGGACCGTGCCGAGCATCCCGGTCGCCGGTGACCCGTCGCCGTTCGCCGGGTCGGCTGCGATCGGGGCCTGAGCCCCCGACGCCCCTGCCCGTGCGGGCGGTCAGCGCGTACCGCCCCGGGTCAGGGCCAGCAGATCCAGGCGCTCGTCCAGCTCGTCGGCTGTGAGCAGGCCCTCGGCCAGGATCAGATCACGCACCGGCCGACCGTCGCGAGCCGCGCGCTTGACCAGGTCGGCCACCCGCTCGTAGCCCAGCACCGGGTTCAGCGCTGCGGCCGCCTGCGGGGTCGCCTCGGCGTAGGCGCGGCAGCGGTCGCGGTCGACCTCCATGCCCGACAGGCAGCGCTGCGCGAACAGGTCGCTCACGTTGGCGAGCAGGCGGATCGACTCCAGCACGTTGCGTGCCAGCACGGGCAGGAACACGTTGAGCCTCGAAGTTTCCCTGGCTGGCGGCGAAGGCCACGGCAGCGTCGTTGCCGTACACCTGCACCACGACCTGGCTCACGGCCTCGGGGATCACCGGGTTCACCTTCCCGGGCATGATCGAACTGCCCGGCTGCAGGTCGGGCAGGCGGATCTCGGCCAGGCCGGTGTTCGGGCCCGACGCCATCCAGCGCACGTCGTTGGCGATCTTGAGCAACGCCGCGCCCAGCGCCCGCAGCTCGCCCGAGAGGGAGACCAGCTCGTCGCGGGCACCCTGGGCTGCGAAGTGGTCGGGTGCCTCGGTCAGCTCCAGGTCCAGCACCTCGGCTAGCCGGGCGATGGCCTGCCGGGCGAAGCCCGTCGGCGCGTTGAGCCCCGTGCCCGTGGCAGTTCCCCCCAGCGGGAGCCGACCAACCCCCGCGAGCCGGGCCGTGAGCCTGTGGCGGGCGTCGGTCACCTGGGCTGCGTAACCGGCGAGCTCCTGGCCCAGCGTGACCGGGGTGGCGTCCATGAGATGTGTGCGCCCGGCCTTGACCACGTCGGCGTTCAAGGACGCCTTGGCGGACAGGACCGCTGCGAGGCCGTCGAGCGAGCCGAGCAGGCGATGGCGCACGGCGGCGGCCGCGGCCACGTGCACGGCGGAGGGGAACACGTCGTTGGACGACTGAGAGGCGTTGACGTGGTCGTTGGGATGCACCGGACGCCCGAGCCGCTCGGTGGCCAGGGAGGCGATCACCTCGTTGGCGTTCATGTTGGTCGAGGTGCCCGACCCGGTCTGGAACACGTCTACCGGGAACTCCGCGTCCCAGCGCCCCGCGGCCACCTCGTCGGCGGCGGACGCGACGGCTTCGGCCAGGTCGGCCTCGAGCCCGCCGAGCGCGGCGTTGGTCCGCGCCGCCGCCGCCTTGATCGCCCCCAGGGAGTGGACGAGGCCCGGCTCGACGGGTCGACCCGAGACGGGGAAGTTCTCGACCGCTCGCTGGGTCTGGGCGCCCCAGCGAGCCGAGGTCGGGACCTGGACCTCGCCCATCGTGTCGTGCTCGGTGCGGAACTCGCCGTCGCTCATCGGGCCAACCTACGGTTCGAGCGTGGATTTCGCCTTCACCGAGTTGCTCCCGACCGGTCTCGACGACACCCCGTACCGCTTGGTGACGACCGACGGGGTGTCCACCGTGCAGGCCGCCGGGCGGCGCTTCTTGCAGGTCGAGCCCGAGGCGCTGCGCCTGCTCAGCGCCACGGCCTTCCATGACATCGCCCACCTGCTCAGACCCGGGCACCTGGCCCAGCTGCGCGCGATCCTCGACGACGCCGAAGCCTCCGACAACGACCGGTTCGTGGCCCTCGACCTGCTGCGCAACGCCAACATCGCCGCCGGGGGCGTCCTACCGATGTGCCAGGACACCGGGACCGCGATCGTCATGGGCAAGCGCGGGGAGCGGGTGCTGACCGGCGGTCCCGACAACGCCGTGAGCGACGAGGAGGCGATCGCAGCGGGGGTGTTCGACACCTACCGCACGTCCAACCTGCGCTTCTCGCAGATGGCGCCGCTCACGACCTGGGACGAGGTCAACACAGGCAACAACCTGCCGGCCCAGATCGAGCTGTACGCCACCGGCGGCGACTCCTACAAGTTCTTGTTCATGGCCAAAGGCGGCGGATCGGCGAACAAGAGCTACCTGTTCCAGGAGACAAAGGCGCTGCTGCGCCCCCAGGCCCTGCTGGCATGGCTCGACACCAAGCTGCGCACCCTGGGCACCGCCGCCTGCCCTCCCTACCACCTTGCCATCGTGATCGGCGGCACGTCGGCCGAGTTCGCCCTCAAGACAGCCAAGTACGCGTCAGCGCGCTACCTCGACACCCTGCCGCTGTCGGGCTCGCCGACCGGCCACGGTTTCCGAGACATCGAGCTCGAGGCCCAGGTACTCGAGCTCACCCGCAGCTTCGGGATCGGGGCCCAGTTCGGCGGAAAGTACTTCTGCCACGACGTGCGCGTCGTGCGGTTGCCCCGTCACGGCGCCTCTTGCCCGGTGGCCGTCGCCGTGTCCTGCTCGGCCGACCGCCAGGCCCTGGCCAAGATCACTCACGAGGGTGTCTTCGTGGAGCAGCTCGAGGCCGACCCGGCGCGCTACCTGCCCGACGTGCTGCCCGAGCACCTGGGTGGTGACGCGGTCCACGTGGACCTCGACCGACCGATGGCCGAGATCCGAGCCGAGCTGAGCCGCTACCCGGTCAAGACCCGCCTGTCGCTGAGCGGCCCGATGGTGGTCGCTCGCGACATCGCCCACGCCAAGATCGCCGAGCGACTGGACGCGGGAGAGCCGATGCCCGCCTACCTGCGCGACCACTGCGTCTACTACGCGGGGCCGGCCAAGACGCCCGATGGCATGGCGTCGGGATCGTTCGGCCCGACCACAGCGGGCCGGATGGACTCATACGTCGAGCGCTTCCAGGCCGAGGGCGCATCGCTGGTCATGCTTGCCAAGGGCAACCGAAGCCGGCAGGTGACCGACGCCTGCCGCGCCCACGGGGGCTTCTACTTGGGCTCGATCGGCGGACCGGCCGCCCGCTTGGCCCAGGACTGCATCCGCAAGGTCGAGGTCCTCGAGTACCCCGAGCTGGGCATGGAGGCGGTCTGGCGCATCGAGGTCGAGGACTTCCCCGCCTTCGTCGTGGTCGACGACAAGGGCAACGACTTCTTCGACCAGGTCGCCACACCCGTCGCCGTGCGCTGAGCGCCGGCGACGGCGACGGCGACGGCTCCGAGCGGTGCCGGACTGTGCCAGAGTCGTGCCGCCCGACGACATGTCGGCGGAGCGGAACGTAGGAGCAGTCGTGCCCCACGAGGTAAGAGCGGTCGTGGCCCGCAGCGCGCACGCGCCCGTCGAGGTCGTGCAGATCGAGGTGCCGGACCCGGGTCCCGGCGAGGCGCTCGTCGCCGTGCAGGCCTGTGGGGTGTGCCACACCGACCTGCACTACCGGGAGGGCGGGATCTCCGAGGACTTCCCCTTCCTGCTCGGCCACGAGGCCGCCGGCGTGGTGGAAGCGGTCGGGGAGGGCGTCACATCGGTCTCACCGGGCCAGTTCGTGATCCTCAACTGGCGCGCCGTGTGCGGTGAGTGCCGCGCCTGTCGGCGCGGGCGACCCTGGTACTGCTTCTCGACTGCCAACGCCTCCCAGCCCATGACCCTCGAGGGACGACCTCTGGTGCCGGCGCTCGGCATCGGCGCCTTCGCCGACAAGACGCTGGTCGCCGCGGGCCAGTGCACGCCGGTCGACCCACGGGTGCGGCCGGAGGTGGCCGGCCTGCTCGGGTGCGGCGTCATGGCCGGGATCGGCGCCGCCGTGAACACCGGCGGGGTCGGCATCGGCGACTCCGTAGCGGTCTTCGGCTGTGGCGGGGTCGGCGCCGCTGCCGTCATGGGGGCGCGCCTCGCCCGTGCGGGCACCGTGATCGCGGTCGACCGCGACCCCGCCAAGCTCGAAGCGGTCCGGGGCCTCGGCGCCACCCACGTGGTCGACGCTTCGAGCGCCGACCCCGTCGCTGCCGTACGGGCTGCCACCGGGGGCTTCGGAGCCGACGTGTGCATCGAGGCAGTCGGTCATCCAGACGTGTTCCGCCAGTGCTTCGACGCCCGGGATCTCGCCGGCACCGTGGTGCAGGTGGGCGTACCGACCCCGGAGATGACCATCGAGCTGCCCTTCTCCGAGGTCTTCGGTCGGGGCGGGAGCATCAAGCCGAGTTGGTACGGCGACTGCCTGCCATCGAGGGACTTTCCGGCCCTGGTCGACCTCCACCTGGCGGGGCGCCTCCCGCTGGAGCGCTTCGTGAGCGAGACCATCGAGCTCGGAGCCGTCGAGGAGGCCTTCGCCAAGATGCGCCGGGGCGAGGTGCTGCGCTCGGTGGTCGTGCTGGGCTGAACGGCAGCGACCGGACCGCCGGCGCCTCAGGCCAGCTCGACGAGGTCGAGGTAGCCGTCGTCGAAGTGGTCGACCTTGCCCTCGGGCAGCATGAGGACCCGGCCTGGCGCAATGGCCCGGACGAACTCGCTGTCGTGGCTCACCAGCACGATGGTCCCTCCCCAACCGCCCAGCGCCGTCGCGACCGCCTCGCGCGAGGGTGGGTCGAGGTTGTTGGTCGGTTCGTCGAGGAGCAGGACGTTGTGGCGACCGGCGACCAGGATCGCGAGGGCCAGCTTGGTCTTCTCACCGCCCGAGAGCGTGCCGGCGTCCTGGTGGACCTTGTCGCCGCTGAGCCCGAGTCCGCCCACCACCGCTCGCAGCACCGGATCGCTGGCGCCCGGCGCCTGCTCGCGCAGGTGGTCGAGCACGCTGCGCCCGGCGCTGATCCCCTCGTGCTCCTGCGCGTAGTAGCCGGCCACGACCTGGTGGCCCCACTCGGCGTTGCCCCCCGCCGGCGGGGTCACCCCGGCCAGGACCCGCAGCAGGCTCGTCTTGCCGGCACCGTTGAGGCCCATCACCAGCATGCGCTCGCCCCTGCCGACGTCGAAGGAGACGTCGTCGAAGACCTCCAGGCTCCCGAAGCGCTGTGAGAGCCCCTCCACCTGCAGCACGGTTCGACCGGCTCGGGGCGGGTCGGGCAGGCGGAGCTGCACCGAGCGCGTCGCTACGGGAGCGTCGACCTTGTCGCGCTCGAGGCGGGCGACCCGGCTGTCAAGGGTCTGGGCCTTGCGGGCCATCGTCGCAGTGGAATGGCGCAGCCGGTCGGCCAGCGTGGAGAGTCGCCGGATCTCGCCGGCCTGGCGTTCGGCGACCTTGGCAGCACGCGCCTCGTCCTTGGCGCGCTGGGCCAGGTAGGCGCTGTAGGTGCCCGTGTAGGCGACGAGTGTGGCGACGTCCTCCTCGCCCGGGCGGTCGAGGTGCAAGACGCTCGTGATGGCCTCGTCGAGCAGGTCCAGATCGTGGCTGACCACGACCAGCGCGCCCTTGTACCGGCGCAGGAACTCGAGGAGCCAGGCCTTGGCGTCGGTGTCGAGGTGGTTGGTCGGCTCGTCGAGCAGGAGCAGGTCGCTGCCCGCGAAGAGGATCCGGGCGATCTCCACCCTTCGCCGCTGGCCGCCCGACAGCGTGGACACGGGAGCGTCGAGACGGTCGGCGCCCAGGCCGAGTCCGTCGGCGAGTCGACGGACCTCGGCTGCGGCGGCATAGCCGCCGTCGAGTCGGTAACGCTCCTCGGCGGCGCTGAACCGAGCGACCGAGGCCGTGTCAGCGCTGTCCTCCATGGCGGCCCGGAGCTCCTCGAGGCGCGCAGCCGCGCGGTCGAGGCCGCGCCCGGACAGCACGTGGCTCATCGCCGTGCGCTGCTGTGACAGCCCCTCGAAGCGCGGATCCTGGGGCAGGTAGCCCACCCCTCCGTCGCGGCGCACTGTGCCCGCCACCGGCGGGTGGCCCCCGCCGAGCACGCCCAGCACGCTGGTCTTGCCGGCCCCGTTGCGCCCCACCAGCCCGACCTTGTCGCGCGCCCGTACCGTGAAGGTGGCGTCAGCGAGCACCAACGTCCCGCCCGCCTCTACGGCGAGGCCCTGCACTGTCAGCATGCCGGCCAGCGTGGCAGTCCCTACCGTGAGCGGGCGAACCGGTTGGCGCCGGCAGCGCCCGACGTCTGGAACGCTCGGCACCGGATCAGGGGGGTGCGCACGACGATGCCGACGATCACTGCGCGGCCCGACCGCAGCTCCGACCTGCCGGACTGGCGCGTCATGGGGGAGCGCGACGACGCTCGCAGCGCGAGGCTGCTGGAACGCTCGGCGCTGCTCGTGGCGGATCGCGCCGGGCGGTGGCGGACCGTGCCGGGACGTCGCCGCTGCGCGTCTTCGCCCAGGGCATCAGGCGAACGCTGCGAAGACCTCCTCGATCGCCTTGAACTGGCCGCCGGAGGTGGAACTGGGGACCAGGATCGGTGTTCGCACTCCGGCGTCGAACCAGGCCTCGACCCCGTCGCGGACCTCGGCCACCGACCCGAACAGGGTCACGTCGGACAGCCACCGGTCCGACATGGCCGTGACCACCTCCTCGCGTCGGCCCTCGGCGAGCAGCGCCTCGACGGCCTCCATCTCCTCCACGTAGCCGGCGGCCTTCCAGTAGTTGCGGTAGTTGGGCAGCCCGACGTAGCCCCTCAACGTGCGCCGGCACACGGCCGCCGCGGCTTCGCGGTCGTCGTCGATCACGGTGGGGACCATGTCGCCGATGAAGAAGTCCTCGTCGACGGCACCGAGGACCTCGACAGAGTGGGGCATGGCCGAACGGGCCCCGTTGGCCCACACGGCCCCCTGGGCGACCTCCGCGGCCAGAGCCGTCATGCGGTCGCGCAACGCGGCCAGCACGATCGGGGGCATGGGCCCGACTGCGGCCTCGGCGTCGTGGAGAGCCGCCACGTAGTCGCGGGTGTCGGCCAGGGGGGGCCCGGGCTCGACACCGATCATCTGGTGCATCGGTCCGTGGCTGACGCCCAAGCCGAGGACGAAGCGGCCGTCGCTCAGCTCGGCGATGGCGGCGGCCGCCGAGGCCAGCTCGGCAGCGCGACGCAGGTAGATGGGCTGGATCGCGGTACCGAACCGCAAGGTCGAGGTCTCCTGAGCCAGGGCGTGGCACAGGCTCATGGCGTCGGCCACGCTGGGGGTGTAGACGCCCGGGAACCCACGGCGCTCGGCCTCCACGGCCAGCTCCAGGGCGCGTGCACGCTTGGTTGGCATGGCGATCACCGACAGTGCGGGCATCCTCGTCGGGCTCACGGATCCACCTCGGGTACCGGTCGGGACCTGTCGTGGCTGCGCATCGGCTCCCCTCCCCCTGCATGGCCGAACCCCACCGGTGACGGACCCTACCGTCGGGGAGGGCCGGGGCGAGTCGGGGCGGGTCGAGGCAGAGTGGAGCGGCTCGAGCCCGACCGGCCGACTAGCGTCCGGACGTCCGCTTCGCCGGGTTCGCCCGGTGCGACCCCGGGGGAGACTATGAAGGCCCTGCAGCTGACGGCGTGGAAGTCCGACCCCTCGCTGCAGGTGGTCCCGGACCCCACTCCTGGGCCCGGTCAGGTCGTGATCCGCATCGCCGGCGCCGGAGCATGCCACTCGGACCTGCACCTGCTCCACGACTTCGACGAGGGCCTCATGCCGTGGTCGCCGCCGTTCACCCTCGGCCACGAGAACGCCGGGTGGGTCGCGGCGCTGGGTGAGGGCGTCGAGGGGCTCGCCGAGGGGGACGCGGTGGCCGTCTACGGGTCCTGGGGCTGCGGTCGGTGCACCCGTTGCCTGACCGGGGCGGAGAACTACTGCCTGCGCCCCGGCGCCGTGGTGCCGCCCGGAGGGCTGGGCAGCGACGGCGGCATGGCGCCGCTGATGCTCGTGCCCGAAGCCCGTTGGCTGGTGCCCCTCGGCGACCTCGACCCAGTGCTGGCCGCGCCGCTGACCGACGCCGGCCTCACTCCCTACCACGCCATCAGGCGCTCCCTCGGACTGCTGGTCCCGGGCTCGACAGCTGTCGTCGTCGGCACCGGAGGTCTCGGCCACATGGCCGTCCAGCTGCTCGGCGCGCTGAGCCCGACCACGGTCGTGGCGGTCGACCAGCGGCCCGCTGCCCTCGCCCGGGCTGGTGCGGCCGGCGCCGCCCACACCGCTTCGCCCGACGAGGCCACCGCGTTGGTTCGCGACCTCACCCAGGGCCGTGGCGCCGAGCTGGTGCTCGACTTCGTGGGAGTCGACGCGACCATGGCGCTGGGGGTGACCTTGGCCTCGACGCTCGGTCACCTCACCGTGGTCGGCATCGGCGGCGGCTCCCTAGGGGTGGGCTTCTTCACCGTGCCCTACGAGATGTCCGTGGCCACCACCTACTGGGGCACCCTGCCAGAGCTGCGGGAGGTGATCGCGCTGGCGGCACAGGGCCGGATCCGTCCCGAGGTCCAGCGCTTCTCGCTCGAGGACGGGGCCCTCGCCTACCAGGCCATGACCGACGGCACCCTCACTGGGCGGGCGGTGGTCGTTCCCGACTGACCCGCCCAGCGAGCTCGCAGCCTCAGTGGGCCGCGCCCGGGTCTTCGTCGAGCGCTGCACGCAGAGCCGGCAGGCGCAGCACTAGGGGCATGAGCTCGCTGGCCAGGCTGCGCTGCGGAGCCACCCGGGCGAGCAGTCCGCGCAAACCGAGGGTGGCGCGCAAGAAGGCGACGACCGGCAGTGGTGGGCGCAGCCCGTGACGCACCAGCACCGCCATCGACTCCGTGAGCCCACTCACCAGGCCCTGTTCCCCCGACCCGAGCAGTGCCATCGGCGCCAACGCAGCAGTGGCCGCGAGGTCGCGGCGAAGCGAGTCGCGGTCGACCGCCGCGGGAACGGCACCGGCCGCGTCCATCGCCGCGACCTGCGCTGCATAGTCGCCGCCGAGCACGGCGGCGAGGAAGTCGATCGCCGAGCGGCGCAGCTGGCGGTCGAAGCGTCCCGCCGAGGGGCATCCGGGCAGCACCAGCCGCCCGGACTCGTCGACGAGCAGGTGCTCGACCGACAGGTCGGCGTGGAACCAGCCGTGCTCCAGGGCGCCGGCCACGGTCAGCGCCACCAGTGCGTCGGCGGCAGCCTCGGCGTCGAGCGGCGGCGGGGTGGGGCGAACCCCGTCCGCAGCGGCGCCTTCGAGGACCTCGGCCAGCGACCACAGCGCACCGCCGGGATGCCGGTAGGCGACGGCTCCGGCGGTGATAGCCCCTGGCACCGGGGCCAGCACCGTCGCCGGAGCCGTGTCGGTCGGGCCCAGGGCGGCTGCGGCCCCCTCGGTGTTGAGAGCGTCGTAGCGCAGGTCGAGCTCTTCGAGCAGCTGGCGGGCGAGCAGCTCGACGAAGCCCAACGGGTGTGCCGCAGCCACCGCGGGGACGAGCGACTCGAGGGTGCCCACCAGCGCCGCGGTCACCCGGGTGTCGGCGCGCACCGCGCGCGCCGTTCCGGGCCGTCGGACGCGCCACAGCACGGGTTCGCCTTCGAGCATCCCCGGGTGCAGCTGCGACAGGGCGGTGGCGGCCAGTTCCGGCCCGTCGATTCGAGCCTGTTGGCCGAGCGCCCGCCGCAGGGCCCACGCCGCGCCGGCCCGGTCCATCGGGGAGACCGGGACCGGCCGGCGGGCCAACTCGGCGACGACAGCACCGGGAGCGATGCCCTCGCTGTGGCCGACGATGCGGGCGACCTCGGCACCGGGCGCCCCCGCCAGTAGCAGCTGGTCCCTTGTCCACTGGGCTACCGCCGACTTGGCGAGGCCGGCGGCGCCCCCTTCGGGGACCACCACCCGGCGTTGGTGGGCGGACCTGGCCGCGCCGCCACCCAGCGCCACGGTTGCCCAACGGGCCTGTGCGGCTCCGAGAGCGGCGAGCCGGTACAGCGACCGACCCACCGGCGGGCGGCTCGGGTGGACGAGGCGCCGGGCGCGCTCGTCGAGGCGACGCTCGACGCCCCCCTCGCCGCCGAGGCTGCCGTCGAGGCTCGGCGAGCGCGGCGCGCAGGCCGTGGTCGGCGTCGAGCCAGGCCACGGCGGGACGATCCCGTCGCAATGTCACACCGTGCACCATAGACGTCGGATCGTCCCGTTCGACCCCCGAGTCGACCGCGAGGACCACGGTCCGGCAGGGCGGCTCAGATCGGGTTGCCGTTGGGGTCGAGGTAATCGAGCGACAGGTGCCCGGCCTCGTCGAGAGTTCGCCATCCGGCATCGTCCAGGCCCAGGACGTGGCGGTACACGTACTCGTTGTCGGCGCCCATGGCCGAGATGGGGTCCCAACGCATCGGTGGCCCGTCCCAGTGCCACAGGTGCGCCGGGTAGTCGTGGGTGCCGGTCTCGGCTCCCACGTTGGGGCGGAAGAAGCCCCGCTCTCGCAGGTGGGGGTCGGTGAAGGCGACCGCCTCGTCCATCACCGGGCCGGCGGGGACGCCTTCGCGCTGGAGTCGGTGGAAGGCGTCGTGGGCGTCGAGCGTCGCCGCCCAGGCGCCGATGCGCTCGTCGATCTCGTCGTGGTGCTCGCGACGGCCGTCCTCGGTGGCGAAGCGCGCGTCGGTCGCCCAATCGGGATCCCCCATGGCTCGGCGCAGCCCCGTCCACTGGTCGTCGTCGGCCACGGTGAGCACCACCCAGCGGTCCTCTCCCTGGCACCGGTAGCACCCCTGGGGAGCATGGGTCCGGTGGCGGTTCCCGTTCGGAGCGTGGGCCCGCCCGGTGCGGGCGGAGTCGACGAGCAGCTCGCCGATGTGTTGCAGCATGTTCTCGGACTGGTCGAGCTCGATGTAGGAGCCCTCTCCCGTACGGTCGCGGCGCGCAAGCGCCGAGAGCGCGGCGAGCACGCCGACCACACCGGAGGCCGGATCCATGTGGAACACCGACGTCGTGCTGGTCAGGTCGGCTCCGAGGTAACCGCGCAACGATGTGAGCCCGGCGAGCGCCTCGAAGTGGGCGCCGAAGCCGACGTGGCGGTGGTAGGGGCCCGAGGTTCCCATCGGGGGCAGGCGCATGAGCGATACGCGCGGGTTGCGGGCCGAGATCATCGGCCAGTCGATGCGCAATTGCTCGAAGAGCTTGACCGCGTTGTTCTCCACGATCAGGTCGGAGCGCTCGACGAGCGAGAGGAACGTCTCGCGCCCTAGGTCCGTGCGCATGTCCAGGGTGGCCAGCTTCCGGCCTCGCGCGTGGCAGTTGAACATGGCGTGGCGGTTGAACGGGCGCTCGCCGGGGTCGAAGTCGGGGAATGCTCCGGGCAGTGGCCCGAGCGCCTTGGCCATCTCGGCAGTGAGCCGAGGCGCGAAGCCCTTGGTGCTGGAGGGGAACAGGTAGGGGTTGTCCAGGCGAATGACCTCGGCCCCCAGGTCCGCCAGCAGCATCGTGAGGTAGGGCCCCGCCCACACCACCGTGAAGTCCAGGACCCGGATCCCCTCGAGCGGTAGGCGGGCGCCCGCCACAGGGCTCAGCACTGGCAGCCCGGGCCCGAGGGGACTGGCACCGAGGGAGGCGTCGTCGTCGGCCTCGCCGAGAAGGGGTGCTGCGCTGCGCTGGGCCCAGGCTCCCTCCATGCGGAACGGCGCCCCCGGCGCGCGGAACGTGCCGGCGACGGGGTGGCTCTGCTCCACGAAGAACCCACGCTCGATGAACTGGGGGTCCTCGACCACGTCGGTGGTGTCGTGCACGGCGGTGATGGGCCAGGCGTGCGCCTGGGCCTCGGCCATCGCCTCCTCCCGGGTGCGTGAGAGCAGCCAGGGGTACAGCACCGCGTCGGTGGCGTCGGAGACCTCCGGGTTGATCATCCAGGCGGGGTCGGCGTAGAGCTCGTCGAGCGTCGGGTCGGCGAGGGTCGCGAGCATGCGGGGCACCCACGCCGGGATGGTGATGACCTGCACGTAGCCGTCGGCGACGGGATAGATGCCCATCGGCGCCGGCGAGAGGCGCTGGGTGCCCTCACGGTGCACGAGGCCGCCGTGGTAGGCGTAGCCGACGAGGAAGGCGAGGCGCCGATCGATCGAGGCCGCCTGGGCTTCGAAGTGCGAGACGTCGACGTGGATCGCCCGGCCTCCGTTGGCCGGCAGCGCGACCGTGGCCAGAGCGGACAGGGTCGCCGTGGCAGCCACGTTGCCGCTCTGGTAGGTGGTCAGGTTGGCACCGAGCTTGATCGGTTCGCGCTCCTCGACGCCTGTCGAGGCTCATCGCGCCGCCCATGGCGTAGTCGACCAGGTCGCTGCTGCGGTAGGCGGCGTAGGGCCCGGTCTGGCCGAAGGGGGTGACGCTGGTCATCACCAACCGCGGCTGCACCCGGCGCAGGTCGTCGAAGCCGAGGCCCCAGGCCTCGAGCGCTCCGGGGGCGTAGGACTCCACCACCGCGTCGGCGCCTGCGACGAGGCGACGGACCCGGTCCTGCCCGGCGGCGGTGGACAGATCGGCCACCACCGATCGCTTGTTGGCCCCGAGGTGCAAGAACAGGGCGCTCTGCTCGGGGTCGTACCGGTCGTCGGGGAACGGACCGAGCCGTCGGGCCACGTCTCCCCCGGGCGGCTCGACCTTGATCACCTCGGCGCCAAAGGCGGCCAGGAGCTTGGTGGCGTAGGGCGCCGCGATGCCCTCGGCCAGCTCGATGATCCGGATCCCGGCGAGCGGTTGCTCGAGTGTCACGTGTTCCCCCTGGTAGGCGGCCCCGGCCGGGCCGGCTGGAGCGGCGCCCGTGCGCCGCCCGTCGATGTTCGACTGGCCGAGCTGCAGCGCGACGCGTAGCTGGCGAACGGGGCCTGCCGGTGTGGGTCCGGCTCCCGCGGCATCCCCAGCACCCGCTCGCTGATGATGTTGCGTTGGATCTCGTCGCTGCCGCCGGCGATGCGTAGCGAGGGAGCGGCCAGGAAGCTGAGCTGCCAGGCTCCCTCGGTGGGGGCGGAGCCGTCCAGCAGGCCCCCTGCCGGCCCCTCGATGGCCAGGGCCAGGTCGCCGACCTGCTTGAGGAGCTGGCCCATGGCCAGCTTGGTGATGGAACCCTCCGGGCCGGGCACGTCCCCGCGGCGAAGGGCGGTGAGCAGCCGGTACCGCACGAAGCGGATTATCTCGGCGCGGATGTAGACGTCGGCCAGGCGTTGGCGCACCACGCCCCGACTGGCGGCCGGCACGCCGTCACGCTGGTGGTTCCGAGCCAGCTGGATGACCAGGCGGGGATCGACACCCATGTCGCCGCCGCCGATCATCATCCGCTCGTTCATCAGCGTGGTCTGGGTGACCGCCCAGCCGCCGTTGTACTCGCCCAGCAGGTTCTCGGCGGGGATGCGCACGTCGTCGAGGAACACCTCGGAGAAGTGGGCGTCTCCGGTGATCTGGCGCAGCGGGCGAACGGTGATGCCGGGCGTGGTCATGTCGACCAGGAAGTAGGAGATGCCCCGGTGCTTGGGCTGGTCGGGGTCGGTGCGCACCGGCAGGATCCCCCAGTCGGAGTAGTGGGCTCCCGAGTTCCACACCTTCTGGCCGTTGACCACGAACACATCGCCGTCCCGCTCGGCCCGGGTGCGCATGCCCGCGAGGTCGGATCCGGCGCCCGGCTCGGAGAACAGCTGGCACCAGACCTCCTCGCCGCGCAGCATCGGGGCCAGGAAGCGCTGCTTCTGGGCATCGGTGCCGTGGGCGATGATCGTCGGCCCGGCGAGGCCCATGCCGACCATGAATATCCCGTTGGGCACGTCGAACGCCTCGGCCTCCTCGCCGAAGATCACCTGCTCCATGACCGTGCCGCCCCGGCCACCGAACTCACGGGGCCAGGTGATGGCGGCGTAGCCCGCGTCGGCGAGGCCGGCCTGGAACTCCTTGGCTCGGGGCAGGTCGTCGTGGCCCTGGCTCGTGAACATCGCCGACGGGGCATCCGCTCGCCGACGAGGGGTGGCGTTGGCCTCGAGCCAGGAGCGGACCTCGACCCTGAAACGGGCGTCTTGGGGGTCGTCGTCGAAGTCCACCAGGCACTCCTGCGGTTCGCGGGCGTGGCAGGGAGCGAGTCGGCGCGATGCCCCCCGCATCGAAACTGAACCCGTGGGTTCGCTGGGGATGGTAGTGGTCGCAGCCCGCCCCGGCCACCCGCGCCGACCTGCCGGCCCGCCCCTGTGACGTTCCATTCGGCGGCTGCCCTCGCCCGAGTGAAGGCGCGTCCCTCGTCGTGAACCTCCCCGCTGCCGCGGACCTTCCGGACGACCAACGCACGCTCAACCTCCGAGGCGGCCAACCAGGACCAGGTCCATGTCTGCAGTGCCCGGGGTGGGATTCGAACCCACGCGCTCCCGTGGGAGCAGAGGGGTTTAAGCCCTCCGCGTCTGCCAACTCCGCCACCCGGGCGCCGCGTGGAAGGTAGTGGTCGGAGCCGGGGGGGGCCGCCGCCGCTCACGCGGCGCGCGCCGGCGCCCCTTCCGGACGGGGCCGAGGCGCCCCTCCGGGCACGGGGCCCGCCTCGGCGGCCGCGAGCTGACCCCAAAGGGCCTGGCGGACCTGGTGGGCCCGCCTGCCCTGCAGCCGGTTGGCCACCACCACCCCCTCGACGAGGTCAGCCAGCACGGCGGGCCACGGGCGGCCCACCAGCGCCACCGCGACCACCGCTCCCCTGCGCCCCCGCCGGATCGTGCGCGCCGCTCCGGGCAGCCGCGGCGGTGCGCGGAAGCCCGGGACCTCCAGGCCGAGCCGGCGAGCCCCGCGCCCGATGGCCCGCACCGCCTCCGCCAGGCGAAGGGACGGGGGAAGCTCGGGGTCGGCCATGCCGGACATGATCCCGCTGCGGTGTGACAGTCCCGGCCGCGCGGTGCGGCGCCTAGCGTGGCCACATGAGCGAGGCCGGGTCCCAGCTCAACCCGGTCCAGCGTGCCGTGCTCGAGGCGCTGGGCGCCCCCTACGACGCCAGGCCCAGCTTCGCGTCCGACCTGGCCGGCGACCTGCGCGACGAGCTCGAGGCCCGGCTCGCTCCGGTGGCCGCGCAGATCCCGACCGAGCGACCGCTGTGGCTGTCCAAGCGAGACCTGGCGGGGGTGCACGGCTGCGAGACAGCTTTCGTGGCCGACGGCGACGAGCCGTTCGCCTGGTCGGCGGCCGCGGCGCGCGGAGTCGTCGCCCACAAGGCGATCGAGCTGTCCGTGAACTGGCGGGGCGAGGCGACGCCCGGCGACCTCGTGGACGAGGCGATCGCGCGCAGCGTCGGCGAGGACACGCTCGGGAGTTGGCTCGGCGCGCTAGGCGAGGGCGAACGGGCCGAGCTGCGCGGCGAGGCCGTCGCGCGCGTGGCCAAGTTCGCCGAGGTGTTCCCGCCGCTGGCCCCGCGTTGGGTACCGGTGACCGAGAGCCGCATGCGCGCCGAGCTGTGCGCCGACCGGGTGGTGCTCTCCGGCAAGACCGACCTCACCGTCGGCCGCGCCCAGGGGCAGGTGGCCGGCAAGGTGGTGATCGACCTGAAGTCCGGCGGCTTCGTGCCCGCGCATCGCGACGACCTGCGCTTCTACGCGCTGATCGAGACCCTTCGCCTCGGTGTGCCGCCCCGACTGCTGGCCTCGGTCTACCTGGACTCGGGTCGGATCGTGACCGAAGACGTCGACGAAGCGGTGCTCGGCGCCGCCGTCGAACGCACCGTGCGCGGCGCCGAGGCGCTGGTCGAGCTCCGATCCGGCCAGCGCCAGCCGACACTTCGCCCAGGCCCGGGCTGTCGGTGGTGCCGATGTCGCGACGACTGCGCGCAGGGTCTGGAGTGGCTCGCAGAGCGCACCGGGCAGGACGGCTGGTGAACGGGGCCCGTGACCCCGACCGGCTCACCGACGTCGACGAGTGGGGTCGATCCGAGCGCTTCCGGTCACTGGTGAGACGCGCCTACCAACCGCTGTACGACCACTGGTTCCGCGTCGAGTGGGAGGGGTTGGAGCGCATCCCCCGCGAGGGTGGGGCACTGCTGGTCGCCAACCACGCCGGAGCGCTCCCCGCCGACGCCCCCGCGATCATGCACGGGATCGAGACCGAGCTCGCCCGACCCGTCTACGGCCTGGCCGACGAGCTGTTCACCGACCTGCCGGTCCTGGGAACCTGGTGGTCGCGGGCCGGGGGCGTGCTGGCCAACCCCGACAACGCCTATCGGCTGCTGGTGTCGCGACAACTGGTACTGGCGTTCCCGGAGGGCACCAAGGGAACGGGCAAGCCCTGGTCGCAGCGCTACCAGCTCGCGCGCTTCGGGCGCGGCGGATTCGTGCGGATCGCCATGCGCGCCGGGGTGCCGCTCGTGCCCATCGCAGTGGTCGGCTCCGAGGAGGCAATGCCCATCCTGGCGCAGAGCCCTTCGCTGGCCCGCCGGCTCGGGCTGCCCTACCTGCCCCTGACGGCCAACATGGTCGCCTTCGGTCCGCTGGGCGCGCTGGTGTGGTTCCCGGCCAAGCTGAGCTTCCAGGTCCTCGAACCGATCCACTTCGCGGTCGAGCCCCACCAGCCGCGCTACTCGCGCCCGGCTGTTCTCACCGCCGCGGAGGACGTGCGCGACCGCATCCAGGGTGCCGTGGACGAGATGCGCTCCCGGCGCCGCTCGGCCTGGAGGGGCTGACACGTTGGGTCGACGCGTGCTGGTGACCGGCTTGGCATCGTTCTGGGGAACCCGCACGGCCGCCGCGCTGACGTCGGACCCGTCGGTCGACGCGGTGATCGGCCTCGATCGAGACCCTCCCGCGAAGGTGCCGGGCCGCACGCGCTTCGTGGCGACCGACGAGCGCTACTCGAACCTGACCCGCATCGTGGCAGACGAGGGAATCGACACGCTGGTGCACTCCTTCCTGGTCGTCGACTCGACCCGAGCCTCGGCTCGCGACCTGCACGAGACCAACGTCATCGGCACCATGAACCTGTGCGCGGCGGCGACGGGAACCTCCGTACGCCAGGTCGTGGTCAAGTCGTCCACCCTCGTGTACGGCTCGAGGCCCGGCGATCCCACCTACTTCGAGGAGGACACGGCACCCCGCACGGCCCCACGGGGCGCGGTGGCGCGCAGCCTGGTGGAGGTCGAGGCCTACGTGCGGGACTTCGCGCTCGACAACCCGTCGGTGGCCGTGGCCGTGCTGCGCTTCGCCAACGTGGTCGGACCCACCATCGACACTGCGCTGACCCGGGCGCTGCTGTCTCCGCTGGTGCCCGCCGTCGGCGGGTTCGACCCGCGGTTGCAGCTCGTCGACGAGGCAGACGTGGTGCGCGCGATCTGCTTCGTCGTCGAGCGTGAGGTGCGCGGCACCTACAACGTGGCAGCCGACGGGCTGGTCCCGTGGCGCGAGCTGGCGGCGATCTGCGGGCGCCGCACCGTCTCGCTCCCTCCGCTCGCAACCAGCCTGGCTGCGCGCCCGCTCGCCAGGCTGGGCTTGGAGCTGCCCCCCGAGCTGCTCGACCTCTTGCGCCACGGACGCGGCGTCGACAACGGTCGGCTCCGCCGGGCAGGGTTCAGCTACACGCGCACGACAGCGGGCGCGGCGGCTGCCTTCGCGCGGGACCGGGTAGCAACACCGTCGTGAACGGACCCACCCGGGGGCCCCACCGGGCCCGAGACGAACCGGCCCACCGGGCCCGAGACAAGGGAGCTCACATGACCCTGGATCCCCAAGCCAAGAAGACTGCACTGCGAGCGATCAACTACGGCCTGCACGTGGTCACGGCCCGTTCGGGTGACGACCTCGCGGCTGCCGGAGTCAACTGGCTGACCCAGGCCAGCTTCGATCCACCGCTGGTAGCGGCTGCCATCAAGACCGACAACGACTCCCACCGCCTCATCGGATCCACGGGGGCGTTCGCGGTGAACGTGCTGGGCGCCGACCAGCTCGACATCGGCAAGGCGTTCTTCCGCACCTCGACCGTGGAAGGCGACACCATCAACGGCCACCGGTTCGAGCCCGGACCCGAAACGGGCTGCCCGCTGCTGGTCGAGCTGGCCTACTGGTTCGAGTGCCGGGTGACCGACACCGTCGAGCGCGGCGACCACAGCGTGTTCGTGGCTGAGGTGGTCGGCGCCGGCGTGCGCGACGACGCTGTCGTGCCCCTGCTGCTACGCGACACCGGCATGAACTACGGGGGGTGAGCCACGGGGACCCGGAGGTGCCCAGCCTGCGGGGCCGAGCACCTCCGGCTAACCCCCTAGTTTCCGTTGACGCTCCAGTGCCAGGGCTCGCTTGGCAGGTTGCTCAGTCCGAACCTGCCCGCGTTCTGGTTCAGCCACTGGAAGGCGGGCGAGCTGCGCGATCCGATCGAGCTGCCCCCGGAGGTGAAGTCGATGGCCAGGCCCCGCTCGTGCATCGACGAGCCGGGTCGCGCCGTGGGCACGGTGCAGCGCACGTCACAGTTGTGCTCGTCCCACAGCTCCTGTTGGCGCTGCGAGCTGCGCCAACCCCAGCCGCACAGCCCGATCCCGTCGGGTGCAGCGTTGAGCAGGCCCTGCACGCTCGACGCGATCGAGTCGTCCACGGTGATCGAACCGCCCGTGGGGCACGACACCGTGGCCAGCGTGCCGTTGTAGGCCACCGAGCTGCCACCACGCGAGCCGCCGCCGACCCTCACCCGGGTAGCCAGGGCCGCCTGCTGGGCGGCGATCTTGGCCGAGAGGGAGGCATCGAGCTGCTCTAGGCCGGCGGCCTCGCCGAGCGCCCGGGCCAGGCGAGCCTCCACGTCGGCACCGAACGCGGCCTGCTGGTCGCGAGCCGAGGTCAGCTCGGCCAGGCGGGACTCCACCTCGGACGCCTTGGCGTCGGCCGCCTCCTTGGCCTGAGCGGCCCGCGCGCGCTCGGCGGCCAGATCCTCCTGGGCGGCATCGAGGCGGTCGAGCAGATCGGCGTCGGACTGGTTCTGCAGGTCGAGCAGCGCCCGCTTGCGAGCCGCGTCGGAGGGGTCGTCGGCGTCGAGGGACTGCATGGCCTCGTCGGCCGGCGGGTGGATGAAGGCGTCGATCGCGAACTCGCGGATCTGGCTCTGTAGCCGGGCGATCTCGGCCTGCTTGGCCTCCACCGCCGCTGTGGCCGCAGCCAGCGACTCCTCGGCTTGGCGGGCCGCGCGGCGGGCCTCGTCGACCCGGGCCTGCTGGCCGACCACGTTGGCCTCCAGGTTGGCCAGTGCAGCCTCGATCTCGGCATCGGAAGCGCGCAGCACGTCGATCCTGCCGGCGACCTGGGCCCGCTCGGCTCGGACCTTGGCCCGCTCCGCGGACGGATCTCCACCACGCCCGGCCCCAGCGAGGCCGGGAAGCGCGAGCAGGGCAGCGGCGCTCAGCGAGGCGACGATGAGCCACCGGGAGCGGAGAGCTGGCTTGGTGGAACGCACGATCAGGTACGACCTCGGAGCTTCAGGGGCGGGCGGGCCCTGCGGACGGGAGCGGGGACGGGACTGGCTCGACGTGGGTTGGCTTGGAGCCTCGGGCGTTCAGGACCCGGTCGTGAGGCCGGACGGATCGACGACGCTGGGAGGGGGAAGGGTTCGTCGGCAGTGACGAAGGGCGATCGGCCCCGGCCAGCGACACCGAACCGTAACAATCTTGGTGTCGACTGTCACGTCATCGGCCCGGATCGGCCGAATCTGTAACCCCCAGGTCCCCGCGGTGTGGTCGGCGGGGCCGGCATGGTCCGTGTCGCGTCCCTGCCACGGTGCCACCGGCGCCGGAACGACGCCCACGTCAAGCCCCGAAGGTGACGGAGTCAGCCACGGCTGTCGCCAGGGCATCGTGGCCGGCAGCGTCCTCGCTGGTGACCACCAGCGACCACACGGCGTCGGGACCGGCCACGAGCCACTGGGTGCCGTGGGCCTCGACTCCGTTGGCGGACACGGTGAACCGGATGGCCAGTCGAACCAGGTTGCGGGGACCGCCCGGCGCTGCGGTGCCGGCGGCGGCACCGGGAGGTGCCGCCGCGAGGGCCTGCGCAGCGGCGCGCTCGAGCGCCGCGGCATCGTCAGCGCGCTCGAGCGCCGCGGCATCGTCAGCGCGCTCGAGCGCCGCGGCATCGTCAGCGCGCTCGAGCGCCGCGGCATCGTCACTGCGCTCGGCGTCGGGCCGGGGTAGGCGCAACAGCTTGAGGTCCGACACCCGTCCGGCCCCATCCACGCCGGCCGCGTACAACGATGCTCCGGACCCTGCCGCGTTGCGCGCCGCCTCCACGAAGCCCCTGGAGGCGCCGGCGAGCCCACCCAGGCGGTCGAGCGCCTCCGCTGTGAGCACCGTCGCCTGCCAGCCGCTGGGCACGCCCAGCCCTATGCCCAGCGAGGGCAGCGGGATCGGGCTCCACCCTTCGGGCACCACCACGTCGAGGCCGCCCGTGGCCAGCGTCGTCGACGACGTCGCCCCGTGCGGGCCGGGGGCGGGGGTCGTCGTGCTCGACGAGGCAGCTGCTACTGCGCCATCCCCGTCGCTGCCATCGTCGCTGCACCCAGCCAAGACCAGGGCGATGACGAGGGCCGCGACGGGGATCACCCGCACGGGCGCGCAGCGAGCGCGCGGCCGTCCGACCCTCCTCACGTCACCCACGCCGAGAGCAGCTCCTCGCGGCGCTCGTCCCACTCCTCGACGGTGATGGCGTAACGGACGTGGTCCTCCCACACCCCGTTTATCTCGAGGTAGCGCAGGGCCACACCCTCGTCGCGCAGGGCGAGCTTCTCCACGACGCGACGGCTGGCCCGGTTGCGAGGGATTATCGAGATCTGCAAGCGATGCAGGGAGAGCTGCTCGAAGGCGTGCTGGCACAGGACCACCAGCGACTCGGGCACCAACGACTGCCCGGCACGGGCCTCGTCTATCCAGTAGCCCACGTAGGCGTTCTGGAACGGGCCGCGCTGGACGATGTTGAGGTTGATCTCACCCGCGAAGTGGCCCTCGACGAAGATCCCGTAGCCATAGCCGGTGCCCAACTGGCGCTCCCGAGCCCGGGCGCTGCAGCGCAGGGCGAACGCGTCGCGGTCCTCGACGGGGTCGGGCGTGTGCGGGAGCCGCTGGGGTTCCCAGCGCTCCAGCCAGTCGTGGTTGCGGCGCCGCACCTCCCGCCACGCGCCGAAGTCGGCCTGCAGCAGCGGGCGCAACAGCACGCGGCGGCCGATCAGGGTGCTCACCTGCCGAGCACCTCTCCCAGAGCTGCCAGGGCCAAGGTCACGTTGCGCTCGCGCGCCGTGTGGCCCATCGAGCCGATCCGCCACAGCCGGCCCGCGAACTCGCCCACCCCGCCCCCGATCTCGAGCCCGTAGCGGGCCAGCAGCTCGGAGCGCACCGCGGCGTCGTCGACGCCGTCGGGCACCCACACGGTGGTGAGCTCGGGCAGCCGATGGCCCTCGGCCGCGAAGAGCTCCATGCCCATCGACTCCAGGCCGTCCTGCAGGAGCGTGCCGCAGCGCAGGTGGCGCTCCCGCGCACCCTCGAGTCCCTCCTCGAGCAGGGCGCCGAGCCCTGCATGCAGCGATGCGACCATCGACACGGGCGCCGTGTGATGGTACCGGCGGGTTCCTGTGGCGGTGCCCACGTACCCACCGATCATCCGCAGGTCTAGGTACCAGCTGGGGCAACGTTGCACCAGGCGCTCGCGGGCCCGGTCCGACACGGTCAACGGTGCCAGCCCCGGCGGCACCCCGAGGCACTTCTGGGTGCCCGAGTAGGCCAGGTCGACACCCCAGGCGTCGACGTCGACGTCGATGCCACCCAGGCTGGTGACGCAGTCGACCAGCAGCAGCGCGTCGCCCTTCGAGGCGCCCAGCTCGGCGACGTCGGAACGAACCCCCGTCGAGGTCTCGGCATGCACCATGGCGATCACCGACGGCGATGGGTGCGCGCCCAGCACGCGCCCTGCGTCCACGGGTGCGCCCCAGTCGTGCTCGACGGCGACCACCTCGGCGCCGCAGCGACCAGCCACGTCGACCATGCGCTGGCCGAACAGCCCGTTCACGGCCACGACCACGACGTCGCCAGGCGACACGACGTTGACGAAGGCGGCCTCCATCCCCGCTGAGCCGGTGCCGCTGATCGGCACCGTCAACGCGTTGGTCGTGCCGAACGCGACGCGCAGGCGCTCGCAGGTCTGGTCGATGAGGGCCAGGAACTCGGGGTCGAGGTGGCCCAGCATCGGTCGCCCGAGCGCCTCGACGGCCTCGGGGTACGGGTTGCAGGGCCCGGGGCCCATCAGGACGCGGTCGGTGGTGGGCACGCCCGGAAGTTACCGGTCAGAGGCTGGCCACGAGACCGTCGAGGATGTCGGCCTCGGACACGAGCATCGAGTCGGCGCCGAGGGTGCGCAGCAGAGCCACCAGCACGCAACACCCACCCACGATCACGTCCGCCCTGGCCGGCTCGAGGCCCGGGTTGTGCACGCGGGTGGCGAGATCCTCGGTGGCCAGCGTGCGGAACACGTCCTCTGCCGCGTCACGCGTCAGGGTGAAGTGGTGGATGGCCGAGCGGTCGTAGTCGGCCAGGCCCAGCTCGACGGCCGCGACCGTGGTGATGGTGCCCGCCAGGCCCACGATCGTGCGAGCATCGGACACCCCGGGCACCTCGCGCTGCACGTCGGCTACGTGCTCGACGGCCCAGCCGATGGCGTCGGTCAGCTCCTCGGGGCGCGGCGGGTCGTGGTGCAGGTACTTCTCGGTCAGCCGCACGCAGCCCACGTCGAGGGACCGCACGGCCTCCACCGAAGCCGACCCCACGATGATCTCCGTCGACCCGCCGCCGATGTCGACCACCAGGAACGGACCCCGTGCCTGGTCGAGCTTCTGCGGTGGCCCCCCGGAAGGACAGCTCGCCCTCCTCGGCACCACTGAGCAGCTCGGGACGGGCGCCGATGGCCACCTCGGCGGCGTCGAAGAACTCGTCGCGGTTCGCCGCGTCGCGTGCCGCCGAGGTGGCCGTGATCCGCAGGCGCGAGACCCCGTGCGCGTCCGCCACGGAGCGGTAGTCGCCCAGCACAGCGACCGTTCGCTCGATGGCCTCGGGGTCGAGGCGCCCGCTGGCGTCGACGCCCTTGCCCAGCCGGGTTATCACGGCACGCCGCTCGACCGTGCGGGGGGGACCGCCGTCGCGCTCGGCCACCAGCAGGCGCGTCGAGTTGGTGCCGCAGTCGACCGCGGCCAGCCGCTCCATGGAGGCGCAGGCTACCCAGCGGCCGGGGCGCCGCCAGCGGGGCGGCGATCCTCGTGGAGGTGCCGGTGCACCCAGCTGCCCACCGGGTCATCACCTCCGACGAGGTACCAGGCGTAGTGGGCGTGGAGGCACTTCACCCCGACGCGCGTGCCACCGACGCCTCCCGCTGCCCGCCGACGCGGACCGGTGCCGGCTGCCGAGCGCCGCGGCGCGTCCATCAAGGCGGGCTCAGCTGCCTCCCGCATCAAGGCACGCTCAGCTGCCTCCCGCTCGAGCCGGTACCGGTCGTGGGCGGCCGCCAACTCGGACGGGTCGACCTCCGCCTCGGCGCGGTCCACGCCGCCCGCCGACTCCAGGCGTGACACCCAGGTCCGCTCCGGCTCGCCGACGAGCCACCAGCGCGTCGGCATCGGGGTGCCGTCGTCGAGCCACGGATCGTTGCGCAGCACCAGCGGGGAGCCGTCGGCATGGTGCAGCACCACTTCGAAACCACCTCGCGGTGGCCGCCCCAACAGGGCGGCGACCGCTGCCTCGTCGGCCGAGCCGGTCAGCGTCGGCGGCGCAGCAGGCGCCGAAGCAGCCACAGCACCCCCACAGCGGCCAGGATCGGCCCCAACCGCCGAGCCACGGGGTTGCCGGCAGCGCCCAGAAGGTCGACAGGCTCGGGCTCGGGCGAATCGATCCGGCGCACCGCGGGGCGCGCCGGCGACGAGGTCGCCGTGGCCGGCGCCGGCCCGGCCGCAGCCGGCTCGGTGGCGCCCGACGTGGCGGGGGCACCCTCGGGGACCGTGGACCCGACCACCGCCGGTGGCGACTCCGGCCCTGCGGCGACCACCGCGGCCTCGTCGGCCAGCGGGCCCGGCGCCTCGCCGCCTCCGCTGCCACCCGGCGCGGCGTCGGAGCCGATCACCTCGCGCTCGAGGGACTCCACGAACTGGGCGATCAGCTTGGAGCTCACGTCGGCGAGCACTCCCCGACCGAACTGGGCGACGCGGCCTGTCACGGTCAGGTCGGTCACCACCGACGCCGCGGTGCCGTCGCCGTCGGGGCGTAGGGAGACGGTGACGGTGGCGCTGGCGTTGCCCTGGCCCCGTGTCTCGCGACCCTCGGCCCGCAGAACGGCGCGATGCGCGGCGTCGTCGCGCTCGACGAAGGTGGCCTGGCCCTTGTACTGGGCGGTGATCGGGCCGACCTTGACCTTGACCAGGCCCCGGTAGACGTCTCCCTCGATCTCCTTGAGCTGGGCGCCCGGCAGGCAGGGGGCGATCCTCTCCACGTCGGTCAGCAGGGCCCACGCCTGCTCCACGGGCACGCCCACCCGGAAGTCGTTGCTCAGCTCCATCGGTCCAGATCCTCCACCACGTCGACATCGAAGGGATCGCCCGGGCACGGTACCTCCCGCACCAGCGAGGGCGTCGCCCGCATGAGCGCCCTCGCGCCCTCGTCACCCGAGTCGGGCAGGCGATCCCACACCGATGCGGCCAGGCGCACGGGGTTGGCGCGCCGCCCGCCGTAGGTCGCCACGGCGATGGGGGCGTCGGCGGCGGCGACCGCCCGCCAGGCGGCGGTGGTCACTCCCGGCTGGTCGGCCAGGCCGACCACCAGCGCGTCGTGGCCGCCCGCGTGGGCCTGCGCCACCGCCTCCGCCAGCGAGGTTGCGATGCCATGCTCCCACCAGGGGTTCACGGCCACCCTCACCCGGCGGCCGGCGAGCAGGGCGTGGAGGGACTCCTCCCCGGTCACCACGACCACCTCGTCGAGGCCGTCGCCCAACGCTGCCTCCACCGCGTCGAGCGCCCAGGCCGCCAGGGGTCGCCCCCGCAGCGGGGCCAGAAGCTTGTGGGTGGAGCCACCGCTGGCACGAAAGCGCGACCCCGCGCCGGCTGCCAGCAGGGCGGCGATGGTTGTCACGACCCGGACGCCGGTGCGGTCGGCTGCTCGGTAGCAGGCTGCGCTGCGCTGTCATCACCGCGCTGGCCCGCCACCGGTGCGACCGTAGGCCGGATCCGGTCAGCTCGCGCGACGCGTGTCGATCGCGTCAGCGGGTGCCGCCCCCGTCCCGGTGCCCCAGTCAGGGGCAAGCTCGAGCACCGAGGCGTCGAGCACGACGACGCCGTCGACCAGGTCGGCGATCGGAGCGATGGGATAGGGCTCGGGCGGCGCTGCCCTTCCCGACAGGTGCTCTGCCACGGCGTCGGGGAACTGCGCCAGCAGGCTGGCCACGACCTGTTCGTGCTGGGTGGCCAGGTAGCAACGGGCCCCGGTGGCGACGGTCGAGGTGAGCGTCGCCAGGCGGTCCAGGTCGTCGCTACGCCCGGCGCCCGCCGCGATGCGCACCAGCGTGTCGGTCAAGGCCATGCCGTCCTGCTTGCAAGGGGTGCACTGCCCGCAGGACTCCACCGACAAGAACAGCGACACCCCCGCCGCGACGGCCACCACGTCCACCTCGTCGTCGATCACTATGAAACCCGCCGATCCCAGGCCCCCTCCAGCGGCGGCCAGGCCCTCCCAGCTGACGGGAGCGTCCAAGGCCGACCCGGGCAGCAGCGGCTGGGCCGTACCCGACAGCACGGCCACGATCCGGTGCCCGAGCGGCGCACCTCCCCCGAGCGCGAGCACCTCGCCCAGCGTGGTGCCCATCGCCACCTCGACCACCCCGGCGCGCTCGGTGCGCCCGCTGACCGTGCACACGATCGTGCCCGGCGACTCCGCCGTGCCGACCTCCCGGTAGGCGTCGGGCCCCAACCCGACGACGAACGGCACGTTGGCCAGGGTCTCGACGTTGTCGACCAGGGTGGGCCGTGCCGCTGTCTCGCCGGCTCCATCGACCAGCTCGGCGCCCCGGTCGGCCCCCACCGCGAGCGCGGCGATCAGGGCTCCCTCCAGCACCCGGTAGGGGTTGGCTCGCAGGATCGCTCGATCCTTGAACGTGCCCGGCTCCCCCTCTGCTCCGTTGACCACCACCGTGGCCGCCGACCTTCGCCCCATCGCGGCCACGGTCCGCCACTTCGTGCCGGTCGGAAAGCCGGCGCCGCCTCGGCCTCTCAGCCCTGCTGCCTCCACGGTCGCCACGAGAGCCTCGGGCTCCACGGCGCGGGCGGCGGCCAAGGCCCCGCCGCCCCCATCGCGGCGATATTCCTCGAGGTCGGCCGTGGGCGACGGATCCAGCACTCGTGACACCAAGGGCATCGTCGAGCCGTACCCACCGACGCCGGGGCGCAACGCCCCATGGCCGATCTCAGTGGATGGGGCCGCGGGCGGCGCGCAGGCTCGGCGCGGCCTTGCCGGTGCGAGCGGCGATGATCTCAGCGCAGATCGACACCGCTGTCTCCTCGGGGGTCCGGGCACCCAGGTCGAGCCCGATCGGGCCGTGGATCCGGGCCAGCTCGCCCTCGGTGACCCCCTCGGCTCGGAGGCGCTCGTTGCGAGCCTCGGTGGTGCGCCGCGAGCCCATGGCGCCCAGGTAACCGACCCTGGTGCGCAGTGCGGCCACGATCGCGGGCACGTCGAACTTGGCGTCGTGGGTGAGCACGCAGCAGGCGTCTCGGGGCCCCAGATCCGCCCCATGGGCGTCCAGCCAGCGGTTGGGCCAGTCGACCACCACCTCGTCGGCGAGGGGGAAGCGAGCCCGGGTGGCGAAGACCTCACGAGCGTCGCACACCGTGGTGCGGTAGCCGAGGACCTTGGCCACCCGCACCAGCGCCGCGGTGAAGTCGACCGCCCCGAAGATGACCATGCGCGGTGGCGGCGCGAAGGCCTCGATGAACACGGTGACGGTGTCCTCGATCGCCTCGCCGTGGGCTCCGTAGCGCCGCACCGCTGTCGTGCCGTCGGCGAGCGCGGCGGACGCGTCGCGTCGGACGACCCGCTCCAGATCGGGGTCCGCCAACGAACCGTGCACCGACGCGTCGTCGGTGACCAGCAGCTTGTCGCCCACCCCCGGACCCTCCACGACGGTGGCCAGCACGACTGGGCGCTCGCCGGCGATCGCCTCGGCCAACACCTCGAACAGCCCGGGCACGGCCGCTACCAGTCCAGCGGCTCGACGAAGAGGTGAACGGTGCCACCGCAGGTGAGACCCACCGCGAACGCGTCGTCGTCGCTGTACCCGAAGGTCAGCAACTGGCGCTCCCCACTGTCGATGATGCGCAGCGCCTCGGTCACCACCGCGCCCTCGACGCAGCCTCCCGACACCGAGCCGGCCACCTCGCCGTCAGAGCTGACGGCCATCGCCGCGCCGGGCAGGCGCGGACCGGAGCCCTCGATGTCGACGACGCGTGCCAACGCCACCCTCTTGCCCTGGGCTCGCCACCGGGTCAGCTCCGACAGGATCTCCTTCACCGCGCCAGCACCTCCGCAAGGTCCTCGAGGGCGTGCAGGGAATGTCCCTCCACGAAGTCGTCCAACAACGGCAGCGCCGCCGCCATGCCCCGCGCCAGTGGGGCGTAGCCGGGAGTGGCCTTGAGCGGGTTCACCCACACCAGGCGGTGGGCCACGCGCCCCAGCCGCCCGAGAGCCCCGGCCAGGACCTGAGGGTCGCCGCGGTCCCACCCGTCGGAGAGGACCACGACCGTCGCTCCCCGGGCCAGGCCACGCACGCCCCACTCCTGCACGAAGCGGGCCACGGACTCGCCCAGCCGCGTCCCTCCCGACCAGTCCTGCACCTCGGCTGCCGCCGACGCCAGCGCCACGTCGGGATCGCGGCTGGCGAGTTGGCGGGTCAGGCGGGTCAGGCGCGTCCCGAGGGTGAAGACCTCGACTCGGCCGCGGCCCACGACCGCAGCGTGGGCGAAGCGGACCAGCGCCCTCGCGTAGGGCTCCATCGAGCCCGACACGTCCACCAGCAGCACCACCCGGCGCAACCTGGTGCCACGCTCGCGGCGGGCGAGCCGAACAGCCTCGCCGTCGGTGGCCATCGAGGCCCGTGCGGTGCGACCCAGGTCGATCGGGCCCCGATGGCCCTCGGAGGGCAGGAACCGTCGGGACGGCTGGCGCGACCCCGAGAAGCGCAGGGCGTCGATCATGCGATCGAGCTGGCGGAGCTCGGCTGGGCTGCACACCGCGAGGTCCTTGCGGGCCAGCACCTCGCGGTCGCTCCAACGCAGCGCGACCACCGGACCCTCCGCCTCCTGGGCGTTCGCGCCGGGGGTTGCCGGCTCTGCGTCGTCGTCGTCGACCACGAGGCGCACCGGCTCGGGCTCGACCAGCGCTGTGGGCACCTCGCCCGGCGGAGCGCCATCGCCGAACACGGCGTCGAAGGCCCGGTCGTACGCGTCGACGTCCTCGGGGCGACGTACGAGGGTGGCTCGGCCGGCCCAGTAGAGCCCGAGCCGGGAGGCCACCCCCACCGCGTCGATCGCGGCGGCGAGCGCCAAGGTCGCATCGGGGGGGACCGTCAACCCCTCGGCACGCACCGAGTCGGCGAAGGACACGACCAGCCCGCTCAGGTCGGCCTCGGGCGGGGGCGCGGTCTTCGTCACCACGGCCGGGCTCCGCGCCGCCACGCTCACCGAGCCCGCAGAGCGGTGGCGGCCACTAGATCGGTGAGGCCCTTCTCGCGGACGCGGTCCTGGTCCTCGCGGTACTTGAGCACCGTGCCCAGCGTGGACGACGCCGCGGCCGCGTCGAGACCCTCACAGCCCAGCACCGACAGCGCCCGGGCCCAGTCGATCGTCTCCGCGACCCCGGGAGGCTTGTAGAGGCCCTGGTCGCGCATGGCCGCCACCGCCGCGGCCACCTGGGCGGACAGGCGGGGCCCGACCTCGGGGGCACGCAGACGCACTATGGCCACCTCGCGCTCGTAGTCGGGATGCTCCACCCAGTGGTAAAGGCAGCGACGCTTGAGGGCATCGTGGACGTCGCGGGTGCGGTTCGAGGTGATCACCACCAGCGGCGGGTTGACGGAGCGAACGGTGCCCAGCTCGGGCACGGTCACGGAGTCCTCGGCCAGCACCTCGAGCAGGAACGCCTCGAACTCGTCGTCGGCCCGGTCGATCTCGTCGACGAGCAGCACAGGTGCCGGCACCTCCGCCGGGGCCGACAGCGCGGCCAGCACGGGCCGGCGCAGCAGGAACCGCTCGGTGAACAGCTCGGCTTCGATCTCACCGAGGCCCTCGGCGGAGACGAGTCCCGCCGCTTCGGCCGCCCGAAGGTGCAGCAGCTGGCGGGCGTGGTCCCACTCGTAGACGGCCTGGTGCACGTCGAGGCCCTCGTAGCACTGCAGGCGGATCAGCTCACCACCGGTCCAACGGGCCAGGACCTTGGCGACCTCGGTCTTGCCGACACCGGCTTCGCCCTCGAGCAGCAAGGGCCGGCCCATCCGCATCGCCAGGAACACCGACGTGGCCAGGCCCTCGTCGGCCAGGTAGCCGTTGGCCTCGAGCCCCGCGCGGACCTCGGAGACGTCGGACACTCGCACCCGGGCAGGCTACGGCCCGCGGGCCCGACCCGGCGCAGGACCACCGCCGACCCGGCGGGATCGGCCGGGCCGGAGCCGACTCGTTCAGGCAGCAGCCTCCTCGAGCGCCCGACGGGTCAGGACCCGGACCAAGTGCCGGCGGTACTCGACGCTGGCGTTGAGGTCCGCAGTCGGCTCGGTGCCCTCGATGGCGGCCTCGGCCGCCTCGGCCGCGGAGGCACCCGACGCGACGGCGGCCTCGACCGCCGCGGCCCGCAGGGGCACCGAGCCCATGTTGACCAGGCCCACCCCCGGGCGGTCGCCGGTGACCAGCGAGACGCCGACGATCGCCCAATCGTGAGCCCGGCGGGCGAACTTCTGGAACGAGAACCCGGCGCCGGTCGCCTTGGGGATCCGGATCTCGGTGAGCAGCTCTTCGGGACCCACGGCGGTCTCGAGGAACCCGGTGAAGAAGTCGTCGACTGCGACGGTGCGCTCCCCGGCCGGGCCGCGCACAACCAGCGAGGCACGCAGGGCGAGCAGCACCGCGGGCAGGTCCGACGCCGGGTCGCCGTGGGCGATCGATCCGCCGATGGTGCCCCGATGGCGGACCTGCGGGTCGCCGATGTGACCGGCGGCGACGCCCACCAGGGGGGCGTGCGCGGCCAGCAGCGGATCGGTCTGCAGGTCCCGGTGCCGGGTCATGGCACCCACCGCGACGTGGTCGCCACCGTCGCGCACGAACGACAGCTCGGCGACCGGCCCGAGGTCGACCAGCACCGCCGGGGTGGCCAGACGCAGCTTCATCAGCGGGAGCAGCGAATGGCCCCCCGCGAGCACCTTGGCCTCCTCGCCGTGCTCGGCCAGAGAGGCCAGCGCCTCGTCCACCGAGCCGACCCTCACGTAGTCGAAGGCGAGGGGGATCACGAGCCGGACCCCGCCGCGGCCATGACCGCGGCCACGATGTTGTGGTAGCCGGTGCAGCGGCACAGGTTGCCCTCGAGCCCGTCGCGGACCTCGGCCTCGCTCGGGTGGGGGTTCTCCTCCAGCAGCGACACCGCAGCCATCACCATGCCCGGCGTGCAGTAGCCGCACTGCAGGCCGTGCTGCTCACGGAACGCCTCCTGCACGGGGTGCATCACCGACCCGTCCGCCGGCGCGAGACCTTCGATCGTGGTGACCGATCGGCCATCGGCCTGCACGGCGAGGACCGTGCACGACTTGACCGACTCGCCGTCGAGCAGCACGGTGCACGCGCCGCACGACGTCGTGTCGCAGCCGATGTTGGTACCGGTCAGATCGAGCGCTTCGCGCAGCCACTGCACCAACAGCAGCCGCGGCTCCACCTCACCCGAGCAGGTGGTGCCGTTGACCGTGACGGCGATCTCCATGCCTCACTCCCCCTGATGGTCGGCGTCGGACGCCGCTCGGGCCGTGCCGGCCCGAGCGCAGCTCATCCGCGGATGGCCTGCCACACCCGTTCGGGCGTGGCAGGCATGTCGATGTGGCGCACCCCGAGGTGGGCGACGGCGTCCACGACCGCCGACTGCACCGCCGGGGTCGACCCGATGGTCCCGGACTCGCCGATCCCCTTGGCCCCCAGCGGGTTCACTGGCGTCGGGGTCTCCATCGGCACCAGCTCGAAGGAGGGCACCGAACCGGCGGTCACCGCGGTGTAGTCGGCCAGGTTGGCCGTGTTCGGGTTGCCGGCCTCGTCGTAGACGATCTCTTCGAGCAACGCCTGCGCCGCGCCCTGGGCCAGCCCGCCGTGGCGCTGCCCGTCGGCGAGCAACGGGTTGAGGATGCGGCCCGCGTCGTCGACCGCGACCAGGCGCGCCAGCATCACGGCGCCGGTGTCTACGTCGACCTCGACCACGGCCACGTGCGCCCCGAACGGGTAGGTCGGCTGGGAGGCAGTGAAGTCGTGCTCGTCGACGAGCGGCTGGCCCGCCGCCTCGGCCGCGGCGGCCACCTCTGGCCACGACTTCGACACCGCGGGGGTGCCCGCGACGTGGAAACGCCCCTGCGCCGTGTCGAGGACCACGTCGTCGACGCCCGCCTCGAGCAGCTCGGCGGCCAGGGCCCTGGCCCGGTCGACCACGGCCTGGGCAGCGCCGAGGACCGCAGAACCACCCAGCTGGAGCGAGCGCGAACCCATTGTCCCGTTGCCCCTCGCTACCGCGTCGGTGTCGCCGTGCACGACGGTGATGTCAGCCATCGGGATGCCGAGGCGGTCCGCTGCCAGCTGTGCGAAGGCGGTGTGCAGGCCCTGCCCGTGGGGCGAGGAGCCGGTGTAGACGACCGCAGTGCCGTCGGGAGCCACCGCCACCCGGGCGAACTCCGAGCCGGCGCTCGGCCCGGCGGTCACCTCCACGTAGCAGCTGACCCCGATGCCCAGCAGGCGTGTCTCGCCCGCCTCGCGCCGGCGACGCTGCTCTTCGCGCAACGCGTCGTAACCGGCCGCCGACAGGGCCAGGTCGAGGGCCCGCTCGTAGTCGCCGACGTCGTAGACCGCCCCGGTGGCGGTGGTCACGGGGAAGGCCTCGGGCGCGATCAGGTTGGTGCGCCGGACCTCGGTGGGGTCCAGACCGCACTCCAGCGCGAAGAGGTCCATCGCCCGCTCGATGGCCGCGGTCGCCTCCGGGCGCCCGGCACCGCGGTAGGCCAGCGTCGGTGCCGTGTTGGTGACAACCGACTGGAAGTCGACGTGGACCTTGGCGATGTCGTAGGTGCCCGGAGCCATCTGACGGGTCATGAAGGGCAGCAGGGCCCCCACCATCGGGTACGCGCCCGCCTCCTGGATGATCGACAGGTGGTAGGCCAAGACGCGCCCGTCGCGCCGGCCGCCGATCGCCACCTGCTGGACCTGCCCACGACCGTGGCCCATGGCCAGGAGGTTCTCGCTGCGCGTCTCGGTCCAACGGACAGGGCGCTGCACGTGCCGGGCGAGCCAGCCCAAGATCAGCTCCTCGGGCGAGGCGCTGATCTTGGCGCCGAACCCACCGCCCACGTCGGGCGTGATCACCCTGACCTGGGCCCGGTCCAACCCGTACGCGCCTGCCAGCGCGTCTCGCACGCCGTGGGCGTGCTGGGACGCCGCCCAGTGCCAGAGCCGGCCCTCCACCCATGCCGCCGCGCCGGAACGGCCCTCGAGGGGCACTGCGGCCACCCGCGGGTTGACGACCCGCTGGCGCACGATCACCTCGCAATCCGCGAAGAAGTCCTCGGGCAGTGGCTCGACCCAGCCCAGAGCCACGTTGCCCACCTCGTAGAGGCGAGGCGCCGAGTCGTCCAGCGCCGCCTCGGGTGCCACCACGGCATCGAGCGGGTCGTAGTCGGCCCAGATCGCGTCGACCGCGTCGGCAGCCTCGGCGGCCGACTCCGCCACCACGGCGGCGATCGGCTCACCCACGAAGCGCACCACGTCACGGGCCAGCACCGGGCGCGACATCGACGCGTCGATCATCGGCACCACCGGAGCGATCGGCTCGAGGTCGATGTCGGCGGCGGTGACCACGGCGACGACGCCGGGCATCGCGCGGGCATCTTCGACCTCGACGTCGCCGAGGCGGGCGTGGGCGGCGGTGGACCGGGCGAACGCGACGTGCAGCGCTCCGGCGAGCTCTGGCACCCGCAGGTCGGCGACGTAGGTCCCCCCGACGGTGAGCAGCCGCGGATCCTCCGTCCGCACCACCCGGTTCCCCATCATGCTCATCGCGGGGACCCTATCCGCGACGTCAGCGTTAGGCGCCCGGTCGCCCGGCCGTGCCCGGGGCGGCGGCAGCCCCGTTGTCGGCGGGGAGCAGCTCTCCGAAGGGGAAGAAGGCAGGCAGGTCGATCGAGGGCAGCGGCGGCGGAAGGACGGCGTAGGCCTCCTCGCCGGGACGAACCAGGTTGTACTCCTCACGGGCGAGGCGTTCGATCTCGGTGTCGCTACCCAGCTCGTCGATCCGGCCTCGCAGCACCTCGTTCTGCTCGCGCAGGACCGCCAGGCGCTCGCTCGCCTCGGCGGTCGAGGACCGCTGGTCCAGCCAGGTCCTGGTGGGCAGCAGCGCCACCAGCGAGGCCGCTACCACAGCGCCGCCACCGACGAAGACCCCGGCCCGGCGGGCCAGGCGCGCCCGGCGGCCCGGTTCGGGCCGCGGCGTCGACCTCGATGAACCCGGTCGTGCCACGGGAGGGCTCACCTGGCGGCGGGTCGGGCGAGAGCCGCGGCACCCGGGAACGTCGCGACCTCGCCGATGGCGGACTCGATGCGCAGCAGCCGGTTGTACTTGGCCACCCGGTCCGATCGCGCCGGCGCCCCCGTCTTGATCTGCCCGCACCCTGTGGCCACCGCCAGGTCGGCGATGGTGGTGTCCTCGGTCTCGCCCGAGCGGTGGGACATGACCGAGCGGTAGCCGCTGCGGGTCGCCAGCTCGACGGTCTCCAGGGTCTCGGTGAGGGTGCCGATCTGGTTGACCTTGACCAGGATGGCGTTGGCAGCGCCCTCGTCGATGCCGCGCGCCAGGCGGGCCTCGTTGGTGACGAACAGGTCGTCGCCCACCAGCTGCACCCGATCGCCCAGCCGTTGCGTGAGGCGCACCCAGCCGTCCCAGTCCTCCTCGGCCATGCCGTCCTCGACCGACACGATCGGATAGGTGTCGCACAGCCCCACCAGCTCGTCGGCCAGCTCGGCCGAGGTCAGGGTCCGTCCCTCCCCGGGCAGGTGGTAGGTGCCCTCCTCGGGGGACCACAGCTCGGTGGAGGCCACGTCGAGGGCTATGGCCACGTCGGCACCGGGGGTGAGCCCGGCCGCGGCGATGGCCTCCACGAGCAGCTTCACCGCGTCCTCGTTGGTGGCCAGGTCGGGGGCGAAGCCACCCTCGTCGCCGAGAGCGGTGGGCAGGCCGCGACCGACCAGCAGGGACCGCAGGCGGTGGTAGGTCTCGGCCCCCCACCGCAGCGCCTCGCTGAAGCTCGCTGCGCCGAGCGGCACGATCATGAACTCCTGGAAGTCCACGCTGTTGTCGGCGTGAGCTCCGCCGTTGAGAACGTTCATCATCGGCACGGGAAGGACGTGGGCGTTGGGCCCGCCGATGTAGCGCCACAAGGGCAGGCCCAGCTCGTCGGCCGCGGCGCGCGCCACGGCGAGGCTCGCGCCGAGCAGAGCGTTCGCCCCCAGGCGGCCCTTGTCATCGGTGCCGTCTAGGTCGATCAGCATCCGGTCCACGAGACGCTGGTCCAGGCCCTCCACCCCCGCGAGAGCCTCGTCGATCTCGTCGTCGACGTGGCCCACGGCCACCGTGACGCCCTTGCCGAGGTAGCGGTCGCCACCGTCGCGCAGCTCGACCGCCTCGAAGCGTCCCGTCGAGGCTCCCGACGGGACGATGGCCCGTCCTGCGGCGCCCGAGTCGAGCAGGACCTCCACCTCCACGGTGGGGTGACCACGGGAGTCGAGGACCTCGCGACCTCTCACCTGCTCGATGGCGCTCATGCGGACGCGGTCCTCCGGGCTCGCTGCCCCTGTGGCTGATGTGGTGGGTGGGGAAGATGTTAGTCAGGTGGTTCGGCCACACCAGGGGCAAACAGGGCCGATCGGAGCGGCGAGTACCGTGGAACCCGTGCCGGTGCGGGTGGCGAACGCGGCGCTCGACGCGCTCTTCGAACACGCCGAGGCCTTCACGATCGAGGTGCGCACCGCCGACATGGACGGGGCCACCGCCGCCCTGGTCGCCACCCGCAGTGAGCTCGTGGCCCTCGCCGGCAGTGCGCGCGAAGCCGACAGCTCCACCAGGGCCGGCGGCCCGGGCGGCCTGGGCGGAGAACCGCCCGACCCCCTGGTGACCAGGGTGGTGATCGGACCCCGCGGACCGCTGCTGCGGGGCACCAACCTGCGACTGGGCGACGAGCTGATCGAGTCGATCCCCGACCGGGTGGTCCGGCACCTCGAAGCGGCGGGCGTCCTCGACGCGTTGGTCGACGTGCCCACCGAAGATCCGCTGGACCAGATCGACGCCACCCCGTCCGCGGTGGTGCTGAGGGTCTTCCCGGCTCCCGGCACCCCTGTACCCGGTGAGTGGCTGGACCTCGCCTCCGACTGGGTCCTCGGCGACCACCGACCGACCGACACGGTGCGGCTCCGGCTCCTGGGGGTGAGCTACTCGGTGGCGGTTGCCGACGCGGGGGCGCACCTGCACGAGGCCAACCGGGCCCGCGCCTGGTGCGATCTGGCGGCGGGGCGTCCAGACGATCGGCTCCGCACGGCATCGCTCACCTTCGGGCGCGCCCCGCACCTGGCGCTCGCGGCAGGGGGACCGGGCTGCGACGACCACGCCTTGCTGGCCCGCTTCGACCTGCTGGCCGACGTGGCGCGGGACCTGGCATCCGGCATCGCCTACGCCTGCATGGATTTCGAGGACACGTTCGCAGCCATCGGGCTCGGGCTGGCCAACGACGGCTGGCGGAGTCGGGGTGGCGCCAACCCCAACCTGGTGGCCGGAGCGCTGGGCGACGTTGCGGTGCCGGACGGCTTCGCCTTCCAGGTGCTGGGCAAGGGCCACCTGGCCCGCTTCGGCGATCCGGGTGATCCGCCGATCGGAGTCCCGCTGGCCGAGGGGCGGGTGGAGGTAGCGCTCGGCGATCCGGCGGACTGGCTGGCCGGGGGCGATGCCCGAGCCGCCGCCCAGGCCGAGGCCATCGCAGTGCTGGCCCCCGCCCTCCTGGACGAGGCGGGTGCCGACGCCCTGGTGGCGCTACGACCTCCCGTCGACCACGGCGCCGGCCTCGAAGAGCCCGGCGCCGCGGTCGCGCTCGACCTGGACGAGATCGTGCTGGAGGCGTCTCCACACCCGCGCAGGGGTCGCAGGCTGACGCTGCTCGAGCTGGCCGCCTGGCTCGGCCACGAGCCCCACAGCGACGCCCCCGCCAGCGTCTCGCCCGTGCTGGCCACCTTCGGCCGCTGGCTCGCCGCCGGCCTGGGCCACGACGAGCGCCAGGAGCTGCAAGACGCGGGCAGTCGGCCTGGTCGGCACAGGCCCCGGAGGCGGCTCGGGTCGCGCCGCCCGAGCTACCGGGGGCGACCTGCAGAACGACGAGCACGACCGGGCCTGGGCGGTGGCGGACTGGCTGGCGCGGGTCCAGGCGCCCGCGTGGCTGCGTCTGGCCGGCATGGCCGAGGCGGCCGACCGGCTGGAGAGCCTCGGGCACCTCAGATCCGAGCTGGACCTCGTTCGGGCGGTCGAGACCACCGGCTCGGCTCTGATGATCGCCAGCAGGCGGATCGACCTGACGCTCGCCATCTCCTCGGCCGGGAGCAGCGAGCGTGCCGGTAGCTCGGTGGACATCGACGGCGCCGCGTGGTCTGCCTGGGAGCAGGCCGCCGAGGCCTCGGGCTGCGTGGCCGCCGCGGAGGCATCCTCGGTCGATCTGCCGTCCGAGCTGGCCTATGCGACGGACCTGCGCGTCATCGAGTGCAGCCGCGACGCCCGTGCCCGCGACAACCTCGACGCGTCCCGGACCACGATCGGCCACGCGGCCTGGGTCACCGCCTTGCACGCCATGGCCGAGCAGGCCTGGGACCAGGGCTGGCGGGCCCTCGAGGCGACGGTAGACGGCGAAGCCCGACTCCCCTGGCGCGAGGCATGGCGACGAGCCGAGCGAGCCGCCGCGGAGTGGGCCGCCGTCGACCCCGCGCTGGCCGAGTCGATGCTGGACCGCGGCGCCGAAGCCGGGCGCGAGTCGCTCACGCGCGCCGCGCTCGGCGGTGCAGCCGGATCGACGGTCTCCGCCTGGGACCGGGCGCTCGACGCGGCGCGGGTTGGGCCGGGTGGAGACTCGGCCGGGCGGCTGTGGGGCCGCACCCTCGATCTCGCGATCGACGTGGTCGAGGTGGGCCCCTGGGAGGCGGGATCGGCGGCGGCACGGGCAGCGGTCGACGTCGCACTGAGCGGCGCCGGCGAAGCCGTCGGGCGCACCGTGGCGGTGTCGCTCGCCCGGGAGGCCTGCGTGGGGGCCGCTCGTGCCGTAGCGCTGAGAGCCGCGGCGACCGCGGCCGCCGAGGGGGGAGACGCCCAGGCCTGCCGGCGCGCCGCCATTGCCGCCCTGTCGTCCACCGCCGCGAGCCTGGGTCGGCGCGCCGTCTCCCAGCTCGACTCGATGCTGGCGGACTGAGCCGCCCGGCGCCGCGTCAGGGGCGACGCGGCGTCAGGGGCCCGGCGTCGAGTCGAAGGCCTCGCGGGCCTGGTGGGCGGCCCTGCGCACCAGGTCCTCCGCATCGGCACCGCCGGCCGCCGCCGCCTCCACGGCGTCGAGCAACCGCCGCTCGAGCGATCCCGCCGCGATCCCGGCCCGGTCGAGCAGGTCACCCCACGCGACGCCCTGCGAGGCGGCCTTGCGACGGACCTTGTCGGCGAACAGCAGAGCCGGCAGGCTCGCCGGGATCCCCTCCATCACGCTGGTCCGACCCTTCTCTGCCACCTTGCCGGCCTCCCAGCGGGCAGCGAGGTCCTGGGCAGGGGCGGAGTCCACCGTCGGCGCGAATACGTGCGGGTGACGAGACACCAACTTGTCGTGGATGCCGGCCAGGACGTCGTCGAGGTCGAAAGCGCCACGCTCGGCGGCGATGACGGAGTGGATGGCCACCTGGAAGGCCAGGTCACCGAGCTCCTCGCACAGCTCGGCCTCACCCGCGCTCGACCCGGCGGAGACCGGGTCGAGCGGCGCGGCATCGAGCGCGTCGATGGCCTCGAGCACCTCGTAGGTCTCCTCTATCAGGTGCCGGGTCAGGGATCGGTGGGTCTGGGCCCGGTCCCAGGGGCACCGCTCGCGCAGGACCTTGACCAGCTCGACGAGCTCTACGGCCCGGCGCCCCAGCTCGGAGCCGGTGGCCGGGATCCACACCGAGGTGAGGTGGTCGGCTTCGACGGATCGGTCGAGGTCCGCCCACGCGACCTCGGCCACCACCTCGTCGGGCAACCCCAGGTGGTGCAGGATCACGGCCCGATCCGGCTCGTGGACGGCGTAGGCGAGCTTCACGTCCGACAGCACCCGCCGGTTGTGGCAGTCCGCTACCAGCAGCGGGCCGCGCTCGGCCGCGGCGTGGGTGACGAAGCGGTGGCCGTCGACGAGGCGCACGCCCTTCTCGAAGGGATCGACGCCCAGGCGGTCCCAGGCCAACTCCACGAAGGAGGTCCCCGGGATGACATCGACCCGGACCGACCCGCTGTCGACGAGGCTCCCCACGGTCGACTCGAGCACCCAGGGCGACCCGGGCACCAGGTAGCAGACGCGTCCGTGGAGCCGGGCCGCCGTCACCAGGTCGGAGACGATGCCGTCGTAGACCTCGTCGAAGGTCGCCGCGGCGTCGTAGCGGTCGTCGAACGAGGCGCAGTCACCGGCCACGATCGCCGCTGGATGACGGGCCGTGCGCAAGTAGCGGTGAGGGATCTGCGCGACCGCGGCGAGGGTCGCGGGTGGCACCAGGTCGGGCCCGGCCGGGCCGAGGCCGGCCACGACCACGACCGGCAGCGCCGGACCGGAGGTGGTCACGTCGGCGCGTCGACGGGCCCCCGGGGCGGGACGGCCTGGGCGCTGGTGCGGTCCCACGAGCCGAACCGGGGGTTGACCTCGATGTCGGCCCGGGCGAACGCGTCCTGGAGCCATGCCCCGTAGGCGTCCTCGCCGAGGGTCTCGCCCAGCTTCACCTGTCGGGCGACGTCGTCGAGGTAGCGGGCCGCGAACTCGTCGGAGAACTCGTCGAGCACGCTGGTGCCGTTCGAGCCGGCATCGCCCAGCACGGATCGCGCCGCCCGGCGATCCTCGTCGGTCAACTCGAGGTCGCGCTCGTCGAAGGCGGCGTTGTTCAGGGCCCGGTAGACCCAGTCGTTGACCGCCACGGTGACGAAGCTGGCTTCGTAGCCGTCGGGCACCCGGGTCGAACGGGCCTGCATGCCCACGAAGGCCTCGTTACCGGCGAACTCGTCGAGGGAGTCGAGGAACTCGGCCTCGTCGACGGTGTCGTCCCCCACCCGAACTGCCGCAGTCGTGGAGTCGCCGCAGCCTGTTGCCACGAGGGCCCCCAGGGCGAGCAGGGTGATCGGGAGCAGCCGGCGACGCACGATCTCGAAGGCTAGAAGGCGGGAACCGGCCCCGACGAAAGCGGGGGGCGGCTGGCGCCGCCGACCTCGGTGCCCGATCCGCCCGCGCCCTGGTCACCGTCGGAGCCCCCGGCCACCTCGGGGCGGCTCGCCTGCGGGAGGGCGTCGGGCTCCGGGGGCACGAGGGCAGCGAGCAACTCGACGAGCGCCGGTGCCGGACCCCCCGCCGGGCGCACCAGGGTCACCACCAACAGGCGGTCGGGCTCCTTGTGGACCGCCTTGGGCGCGAGGCGACTCAGGCGGAGCCGCTGGCTGGCGCGCAGGTCGAGCGGCGAGCACCGTGCGGTGTAGGTGCCGGGCCGGTCGCCTGCCACGACCGACACCTCCCGTATGCCCAACCGCGAGCACTCCGCTCGGAGCAGGCCCACCTCGAGCAGCGCCTGCGCGGGGGGTGGGACAGGTCCGTACCGGTCCTCCCACTCGGCGCGGATGTCGGCCACCTCGCCGGGGGTGGTCACCGCGGCCAGGCGCCGGTAGGCCTCCAGGCGCAGGTCGCCGGCCGCTACGTAGTCGGCGGGTAGGTGGGCGTCGACGGGCAGGTCGAGCTTGATCTCGGCTGGCGCCCCGACCGGCTCGCCCTTGAGCTGGCTGATCGCCTCGGTGACCATCTGGCAGTACAGGTCGTAGCCGACCGCGGCGATGTGACCGGACTGGCCGGTGCCGAGCAGGTTGCCAGCACCCCGGATCTCGAGGTCGCGCATCGCGATGCGAAACCCCGAGCCCAGTTCGGTGGCCTCGCCGATGGTCTTCAGCCGCTCGTAGGCCTCGTCGCTCAACGACCGGTCGGGCGGGACCAGCAGGTACGCGTAGGCCCGCTGGCCGGACCGCCCGACCCGGCCGCGCAGCTGGTGCAGCTGCCCCAGGCCCAACAGATCGGCGCGATCGGCGACGAGGGTGTTCACGGTGGGCATGTCGATGCCGGACTCGATGATGGTGGTGCACACCAACACGTCGAACTCGCCCTGCCAGAACGCCAGCACGACCTGTTCGAGGGAGCCCTCGTCGAGCTGCCCGTGGGCCACCGCGACCCGTGCCTCGGGCACCAGCTCGCGGACGTGGGCCGCCACCTGCTCTATGTCCTGCACCCGATTGTGGACGTAGAAGGCCTGGCCCTCGCGCAGCAGCTCGCGCCGGATGGCCTCCGCGACGGCCCGGTCGTCGTAGTCACCGACGTAGGTCAGGATCGGGCGGCGGTCGGCGGGGGCGGTGTGGAGCAGGGTGAGGTCACGGATGCCGGTGAGGCTCATCTCGAGCGTGCGCGGGATCGGCGTGGCCGTCAGGGTGAGCACGTCCACTCCGGTGCTCAGGGCCTTGACCTGCTCCTTGTGGGACACGCCGAAGCGCTGCTCCTCGTCGACCACCAGCAGCCCCAGGTCCTTGAAGGTGATGTCGTCGCTGAGCAGTCGGTGGGTGCCGATGACCACGTCGACCGATCCGTCGGCCAGACCGGCCACCACCGCGCGGGACTGGCCGGGGGTGAGGAACCTCGACAGCACCTCCACGCGCACCGGATAGCCCGAGAAGCGGTCGGAGAAGGTGGCGTGATGCTGCTGGGCCAGCAGGGTGGTCGGCACCAGGACGCAGACCTGCTTGCCGTCCTGGACCGCCTTGAACGCGGCTCGCAGCGCGATCTCGGTCTTGCCGAAGCCGACGTCGCCGCACACGAGGCGGTCCATCGGGTGCTCGGACTCCATGTCCGCCTTCACCTCGGCGATCGCGGTCAGCTGATCAGGCGTCTCCTGGTAGCCGAACGCGTCCTCGACCTCTCGCTGCCAGGGGGTGTCGGGAGCGAAGGCGTGCCCTTCGGCGGCCAGGCGGGCCTGGTAGAGCACGACCAGCTCCTGGGCCACCTCGGCCACCGCCGCGTGGACGCGGGCCCGGGTGCGCGCCCAGCCGTCGCCGCCCAGGCGCGACAGCGTGGGCGTCTCGCCGACGCTGTAGCGCCGCACCGCGTCGATCTGGTCGGAGGGGACGTAGAGGCGGTCCTCCCCCCGATACTCGAGCAGCAGGTAGTCCCGCTCGGCGCCGCCGATGGCACGACGCACCATGCCCCCGTAGCGCGCCACGCCGTGCTGGTGGTGCACCACGTAGTCGCCGGGCTCGAGGTCGTCGACCGCGCGCTGGGCGCCGCGCCGAGCCGGGCGGGCCCGGCGGTGGGCGCGGCGGCGCCCGGTCAGCTCGTGCTCGGCCACGGTGGCCAGGCGAACCGATGGCAGCACGCAACCCCGCTCGAGGGAGGCGACCTCCACGTTGGCCTTCACCCCCTGGGCGGCCAGCGCTTCGCCCAGGCGGGCCGCGGACGCGTCGGTCGCCGCCGCCACACAGATCCGATAGCCGCTCGCGGCCAGCCCGGCGAGCTGGCGCACGACGCGATCGGGCTCACCGATCACAGGGTCGGGCGCGTGCGCGACCACGGTGGCCACGCCCGGACCCTCGGGGGCTGTCGTCATCGTCCACACGGGCGCCTCCGTGCGCGCCAGCAGCGAGTCGAACGCCACGTGCAACGTGGGGAACGTCGCATCGTCTCCCACGCCCCAGGTGCGCGCCAGGGTGGAGGCGAGGTCCGCCTCCTCGGCACGCAGGTCGGCGGCGCGGTCACGCATGCGGCGAGGCTCGACGACGACCACCAGCGCTTCGGGCCCCACCAGGTCGACGAGCACCGATTCGTCGTCGCTCAGCCACGGCAGCCAGGACTCCATGCCATCGAAGGTGGCCCCCTCGGCGAGCCGCTCCCACTGCTCGCGACCCCACGGCTGGCTGGCCACGAGCGCCTCGGCACGGGCCCGAACCTCCGCGCTGGGCAGCAGCTCGCGGCACCCGAACAGCTCCACCTCCTCGACCGGGGCCGCCGAGCGCTGGTCGGCGACGGCGAACTCGCTGAGGCGGTCGACCTCGTCACCCCACAGGTCGATGCGCACCGGCCGCTCGGAGGTCGGCCCGAACACGTCGACGATCGAGCCCCGAACGGCGAGGTGACCCCGGTGCTCGACGAGGGCCTCGCGCCGGTACCCTGCCTCGACCAGGCGGGCGACCAGGTCGTCGCGTTCGAGGCGCTGGCCTCGCCGCACGACCACCGGCTCGGCCCGGGTCACGTCGGGCCCCAGGCGCTGGATCAGGGCCCGCACCGGCGCCACGACCACCGCCGGTCGTCGCGCCGGATCGCCGCGGAGGCGCCAGATGGTGCGCAAGCGGCGGCCCATCGTCTCGACCGAGGGCGACACGCGCTCGAAGGGCAGCGTCTCCCAGGCACCGAAGCGCTCGACCGCATCGTCACCGAGGAAGGTCGCCAGGTCGCCGGCCAACCGGTCGGCCTCGCCGGTGGTGGGCACCGCGACCACGATCGGGGCCCGACGCGAGGTGGCCGACAGCCCGGCCACGACGAGGGCGCGCGCCGGATCCGGCACCGCCAGCACGGCCTGTGCCCGACCTCGCACCGACGCCAGCGCCGGCTCGTCGCGCAGCAGCGCCGGCAGGTCGCGCAGCGTCGGGGACGGGGGGGGATGGATGGCCATGGGGGCCGTCAGGCTACTGGCGCGGCCGTTTGCGCCAGCGTCCCGATCGCGGCGAGACCTCAGCCCCCGCGGGTGTTCACGGCGTTCATCGCCGCGGCCATCCCGTCGGTGACGATGAGCTGTACGGCGTCGGCCGCCTCGGCGACGGCCACGTCGAGCTCGCTGCGCTGCGCCCCGCGCACGGAACCCAGCACGTGGTCGGCTCCGCGACGGGCCCCACCCGGCGGCTTGCCGATGCCGATGCGCACCCGGGCGAAGTCCCGGGAGCGAAGGTGAGCGGCCACCGACCGCAGCCCGTTGTGGCCGGCCAGGCCGCCGCCCAGCTTGAGCTTGATCCGCCCCAGTGGCAGATCGAGCTCGTCGTGCACCACGACGAGGTGGGCCAGGTCGTGGATGCCGTGCCGGCGCACCAGCGCCGCCACGGCCAGCCCGGAATCGTTCATGAAGGTCTGCGGGAACGCCAGCGCCACCCGCGACCCGCCGATGCCCACCTCGGCCACCAGGGCACGCTCGCGCCCGCGGCGCAGCGAGACGCCGGCGCGCTCGGCGAGGCAGGCGACCACCTCGGCACCCACGTTGTGACGGGTCCGAGCGTACTGCCCGCCCGGGTTGCCCAGGCCCACGACCAGCAGATCCGAGGCAGTGCCCCGGCGCTCACCGCGAGGCAAGGATGCGCCCGTCGCTGCGAACGGTACCGGTCGGCAGCTCAGCCGCCGCCGGCGCCGCCGTCGGCCGCATCCGCGTCCGCGCCACCGCTGTCGGAGCCCTCGGCGTGCGAGCCCCTCGCGGCGTCGCTGGGCCCACCCTCGGCCTCGTCGGTGGCCTCCTGGTCGCCCATGTCGGCGAGCACCACCTGGGCGATGACGATCGCTTGCTCGGGGTCGACCGCGGTCTGCACGCCGGCCGGCAGCGCCAGGTCGCCGACGCGCACAGTGTCGCCGACCCCCAGATCGGTGACGTCGACGACCAGCTGCGCGGGGATGGCGCCCGGCTTGGCAGACACGGTCAGGCTGGTCAGGACCTGGTCCACCACCCCGCCCGTGGCCGACAGCACCGCTCGGGCCTCGCCCTCGAGCACCACGGGCACCTCGACCTCGACCGCCACGTCCAGGTCGACCCGCAGGAAGTCGACGTGGAGCACGTCGCGACGCACGGGGTGACGCTGGAGGTCCTTGACCAGCGTCGGCGTGGACGTGCCCTCGAGCGCGAGGTGGATCACCGCGTTCAGGCCCTGCCCGGTCGTGAGCGCGCTGCGCAGCTCGCGCCAGGGCACGGTCACCGGCACCGGATCTCCGCCGTGGCCGTAGACCACCCCCGGGACGAGGCCCTTCGCGCGCAGCCGGCGTGAGGGGCGGGTGCCGTGGACGGGACGCGGCGTGGCCGCGAGGGTGATCTCAGCCATCGGAGGGCTCCTACGTCTGTGATCGCGCCGGAGCGCTGTGGGGATGGGGTGCACCAGACTATGGCCCCCCACCCGGCCCGGCGAGACGGGGGAGGTTCAGGATAGGTTGGCCCCGCCGAAGATCTCGCTCACGCTGGAGTCGGAGAACACCGCGTCGATGGCGTCGGCGACGATCCGAGCCACCGAGAGGACCACGATCTTGTCGATCTGCTTCTCGGGCGGCAGCGGCAGCGTGTCGGTGATCACGCATCGCTCGATCACCGAGCTCTCGAGCCGGTCGACGGCCGGTCCCGAGAGCACGCCATGGGTGGCGGCGGCATGGACCTGGGCAGCGCCCCTCTCGACGAGTTGCTCGGCGGCAGCGCACAACGTGCCACCGGTGTCGATCATGTCGTCGATGAGCACGCAGGCGCGCCCCTCCACGTCGCCCACCACCTCCTTGGCCTCGACGCTGTTGCGCTGGCCCTTGACCCGACGCTTGTGCACGATGGCGAGATCGGCGTGGAGGGCGTTGGCGTAGCGCTCGGCCACCTTGACCCGCCCGGCGTCGGGTGAGACCACGACCAGATCCTGTGGGAGGTGCTCGCCCAGGTAGTCGACCAGCACCGGCATCGCGGTGAGGTGGTCGACAGGGCCGTCGAAGAAGCCCTGGATCTGGCCGGAGTGCAGATCGACCGACACGAGCCGGGACGCCCCCGCGGCCGCGAACATGTTCGCCACCAGCTTGGCGGTGATGGGCTCGCGACCCTCGGCCTTGCGATCCTGGCGGGCGTAGCCATACGAGGGCATCACCGCGGTGATCCGCTTGGCGGACGCCCTGCGAGCGGCGTCGACCATGATCAGCTGCTCCATCACCGCGTCGTTGACCGACATCTCGGCGTTGGACCCGTGGCTCTGGATGATGAACACGTCGGCACCGCGCACCGACTCACCGAAGCGGCAGTGGATCTCACCGTTGGCGAACTCGGCCAGGTTGGCCTCGCCCAGGGCGACGTCGAGCTCCTCCGCGATCCGCTGGGCCAGCGGCAGGTTGGCGCGCCCGGACAGCAGGTGCAGGGTCTTGCGCGTCACCAGCTCCATGGACGTGCCTCGCTTCGCGTTCGAACCCGAGGGTCGCTCGCTCGGGCGGTCACCCCGGTGGCCCGACCCGGTCCGCGGGCGCGTCGACGGAACCCTCAGCATAGAACGGCCCGGTGCTGGTCCCCGAAGCCAGGTCGGCGCCCGGTCCCAGCACGGCGAAGGGCCCGACGTGCGCGTCGTCACCTATGCGGGCCCGGGTGGCGCTGGTCTGGGCCAGCACGACCCGCGCCCCCACCTCGCAGTCCACGAGGTGGCACCCGGGCCCGATCTCGGTTCCGGGCCCGACCACGGTGCGACCCTGCAGGATCACCCCGGGGAACACGGTCACGTCGGCGCCGAGCTCGACGGTGGTGTCGAGGTAGGTGGTGGCGGGATCGACCAGGGTGACCCCCGAACGCAGCCAGCGCTGCGCCGTGCGCCTCCGCAGCTCGGCCTCGGCGTTGGCGAGCTGGGCGCGGTCGTTCACGCCGCGGGTCTCGTCGGGGTCGGGAGCTACCAGCGTCGCCACCAGGTGGCCCGCCTCGGCGAGCACGCCCACCACGTCGGTGAGGTACAGCTCGCCCTGGGCGTTGTCGGGCAGCACCCTGCGCAACGCCGGAGCCAGCAGGCCCTGGCGAAAGCAGTAGATGGAGGTGTTGATCTCGTCGATCGCGAGCTCGTCGTCGGTCGCGTCGCGTTGCTCCACGACGCGCACCACGCGCTGATCGCGCCCACCGCGCACGATGCGCCCGTAGCCCGTGGGGTCGGGCAGGCGGGCGGTCAGCACCGTGGCCGCGGCGCCGGTGGCACGGTGGTGGGCGACGAGGGCCTCGACGGTGTTGCGCCGTAGCAGCGGGGTGTCCCCCGGCACGACCAGGACGTCGCGCCCGTCGGCGTCGTCGTCGGCCAGGCCCGTCAGTCCGACCGCGAGAGCGTCGCCCGTGCCCCGGGGGACCTCCTGCTCGACGAAGTCCAGCCGGCGGGCGCCCGCCGCCTCGCCGAGCGCCTTGGCCACCCGGTCCGCGCCGTGGCCCACCACGACGACCAGCGCGCCCAGCGGCTCGTCGGGCAGGGCGTCGAGCACGTAGAGCACCATCGGACGGCCGCAGAGGCGGTGCAGCGGCTTGGGTCGCGACGAGCGCATCCGGGTGCCCTCGCCCGCGGCGAGCACGATGGCGGACAAGCTGGGGGGAGCGGCACGGAGGGCCACGCAGCCCTGTCTACCGCATCAGGGCACGACGACCTCGGGCACTCCGGCGGCGTCGACGTCGCCGGGAACCCGGGTGACGTAGAACCGGCCGGCCAACCCCTGGGCCGTGACCGTGTCAACCTCGACCGGTTCGGCGCGCTCGAGCCGCACCCGGACCCGCTCGGCGCTGGCCGGGGCACGGCCGAACACGATCGTCACCCGCCCCGCTTCCAAGGTGTCGTCCTGAGCGCTCTGGTCGCAGCTCCCGGTCGACTGACGCTGTCCCAGGTAGATGAAGGTGCAGGTCTGCCCGTCCACGTCGTGCACCGCGTCGACCTGCCAGCCGCCTCCCTCGTCGCCCTCGGCGAGCGTGACCCGGTCCTCGTCGGGCTCGTCGTCGCCCGAGAGCGCGGCGCCCCCGACGATGCCGACCAGCGCCACCAACGGCAGGCCGATCGCCCAGAACAGGCAGCCACCCCGGCGCCGGGGAGCGACCGGGGCCGGGGCGCCGGCCGCGGTCCCCGCCGGCGATCGGGCTGGTGGACCGGGCGGCGCCGGCTGGCTCGGGTCACCTGTTGGGTCCATGTCGCTCGGGGGGCAGGACTCGAACCTGCAACAACCGGCTCCAAAGGCCGGCGTTCTGCCAATTGAACTACCCCCGACCGGGATGGCCAGGTTAGGGGCGCCGCCGCTCGGAGTCCGACCGGCTTGGCGTCGGGCCCCGCGGCGCCGGTACCGTGGCCGGTCTCATGGGATCGTTGATCAAGAAGCGCCGCAAGCGGATGCGCAAGAAGAAGCACAAGAAGATGCTCAAGCGCACCCGCTGGCAGCGCAGAGCCGCCGGCAAGTAGGCCTCAGGCCCCGGCGGCCACCTCCCGTACCACCACCCGGCCCTCGCCCGGGTGGGCGCCGGGCACGAACCACGTCGATCCACTGCCGGCCAAGGCGGGGGTCTCCCCGGTCGCCTCACCCAGCCGGTCGCGCCAGCGGGCCAGGCCCGGTTCCACGGCCAGCGCGGCCGTCTCGAGGTCGTTGCTCCCCGGCCCCTGCGGTCCGCCGAGCTCGTCCCAGGCTCGGTACACCGCCGGCGTGGAGCACGCGACCGGGACCAGGCCCAGGGTGAAGCTCCGACCGAGGGTCGGCAGCGGCTCGACCAGCTCACCGACACCGCGGACCCGCGCCCGCCCGCCTAGCACGCAGAAGGCCACGTCGGCGCCCAGGCGAGCGGCCAGGTCGAGGTCCGCACAACCCGCCCACCGAAGCACGGCGGCGGCGTCGGCCGAGCCGCCCCCGAGACCGGCGCCGGGCGGGATCCGCTTGACCAGGCGCACCGCGGCACGCCGACCCACGGCGGCGAGCGCCTGCCGCACCAGGTTCGATCCATCGACGGGCACCTCGCCGAGCCAATCGGACCCGAGCACCACGTCGGGGTCGACCTCAACGGACAAGGCGTCGCCGGGGCCGATCTCGAGCCGATCGCACAGATCGACGGTGACCATCTCGGCGTCGAGGAGGTGGTAGCCGTCGTCGCGTACCCCGGTTATCCGCAACGACAACGTCAGCTTCGCCGGCGCCAACACCGTGACGCCGGCCCGGCTCCCGGCCAAGTTCATCGGAACCTCACGGCCGGCTGGGGTCGCTCGGGCACGGTCGGCGACCCTACCCGGCGCCTCCGGGCCCAGGGGCCCGTTCGGGGGCCGGCGCCGGAGACCGCACCGCCGCCTCGTCGACCGCCGCGGCGAGGCGAACCCAGTCCGACAGCTCCAGCCGCTCGGCCCGGGCATCGGGGGCCACTCCCGCCCGAGCGAAGGCATCGGCGCTGACCAGCGCGCTCAGCGACCGTCGCAGCATCTTGCGACGCTGCCCGAACCCGGCCTCGACCAGAGCGAACACCCGGCCACGGCCGGACCCGGTCGGCTCCGGCCTGCGCGTCAGGCGGACCAGGACGGACTCGACGCGCGGGCGCGGGACGAACACGGTGGGGGGCACCCGGGCCACGACCTCGGCGGTCGCCCACCACGCCCGCTTGACCGAGGGGATGCCGTACGCGGCGGTGCCCGCTTCGGCGGCCAGGCGCTCGCCGACCTCGGCCTGGACCATGACCAGCATCTCGGTCACCGACGGCGCCTCTGCCAGCACGCGCAGCACCAGCGAGGCGGCCAAGTTGTAGGGCAGGTTGGCGACAAGGGTCCAGGGCCGGGGGTCGGCAGCGCCCAGCAGCTCGGGCCAGTCCAAGGTGGTGGCGTCGGCGTGCACGATGTGGGCCCGGCCGCCGACCACCTCGTGGAGAACCCCGAGCAGGGCGGCGTCGGCCTCCACAGCGACCACCTCGGCGCCGGTCTCGAGCAGGGCCAGGGTGAGCGCCCCGAGCCCGGGGCCGATCTCCACGACCCGGCTGCCAGGACCGACACGGGCCAGCCGGGCGATCCGCCGGACCGTGTTCGGATCGGCCACGAAGTTCTGGCCCAGAGCCCGTCTAGGCGCCAGGCCGTGGCGGGACAGCAGCGAGCGCACCTCGGCTGCACCCATGGTCACGGCCCACCACTGTGCCAGCCGCCCATGCACCGGAGGTGCCGGAGGCCGGGATCGGTGCTCTCCGTCGACCGCCCCGCGAACGGTCGCTCCCGCCTACCAGCGGATCTCGACGTCGATCACCCCGGCCGAGGTCGGGGCCAGTCGAGCGAACACATCATCGTCCAGGTCGATGATGCGTCCTTCGCCGAAGGGCCCCCGGTCGTTGACCACGCAGGTGGTCGACGCCCCATCGGCAAGGTTGACGATGGTGACGACGGTCCCCATGGGAAGCGTGCGGTGGGCACAGCCGCCGGCGCCGTAGCCGGACGGCTGCGAGTACCACGTCGCCTGGCCGCGCTCCAGGTTGGCCGGCGGCGGCGGGGGTGCGGAAGGCGGCGTCGGTGCAGGGGCGGGTGGCGGAGAGGGCGCGGGGTCGGGAGCGTCCGCGGGTTCCCGAGCCGTGTCGGGACCCGGCTCGACCGCGGGCGCGGCATCGACAGCGACGACCACGGGGTCGGCCAGCGCGGCGGTTGCCTGCGGGGCCGGCGACCCGATCGAGGGCCGTTCGACGAACGGTGCCCGCTCGGGCAGCGCTGCGGCGGCCACGCGCTCGCTCGAGCCGGGCGGAGCTGGCAGGTTGTCGGCGATCAGCACCGGCAGGGCCGCGAAGGTGGCTGACACCGCGAAGGCCAGGCGGTGCCGAGGTACCCGCGCCCCACCGGGAGCGCCCACAGCCTCTCGGGCGACAGCGTCGCCAGCGGGTCCGGTCGGAGCGACCCCGTGCCCCGCGACCAGGTGTGCAGGACCCCACGAGTGCTGTCCGGGTGCACCCGGGGCGACATCGACCTCGACGGTGCCCCGTCGACCATCTGGGCACATGAGGTGCCGGGCGTTCGACCGTCGGGGCCCGATGGACATTCCGGCGACGTTACGAGAGTCCGTAACGAGACCGCAACCTATGTGGCCTCGATCCCGTACACCCGTTCGGCGTTGCTCCACACGGCGGCCGCGACCTCACCGACGGGCAAGCCGGACGCTGACGCCACCGCTTCACCGACCAGTGGGACCAGCGCCGGCTCGTTGAGCCGTCCCCGGTGCGGCACCGGAGCCAGGTAAGGGCTGTCGGTCTCCACCAGCACACGGTCCAGCGGGCACCTCGCGGCGGCCTCACGCACGTCCCCGGCGGAGGCGAAGGTCACGATCCCACTGAAGGACACGAAGGCGCCGACCTCCAGGCAGCGGTCGAGCCTTGCCGGCCCGCCGCTGAAGCAGTGGAACACCGTGCGTGGAGGTACGCCGTGATCGCCGAGCACCGCGAACGTGTCGTCCCAGGCGGAGCGGGTGTGGATCACCAGCGCCAGGCCGTGGCGATGGGCCAACTCGACCTGGGCGCCGAAGGCCTCGCGCTGGACGGCACGGGGCGAGTGGTCGTAGTGGTAATCGAGTCCGCACTCGCCCACAGCCACCACGCCGCCCTCGGTCAGGATCTCCTCGAGCCCGTCGAGGCCGCGGGAGGACTCGTGGGGGTGGACGCCGGCGGCCGCGAACACCACGCCGGGATGGGTGCGAGCGAGCTCGACGTAGGCGGCGGACTGGGCAACGTCGCACCCCACAGCGACCAGACGGGTCACGCCCGCAGCTGCGGCTGCCGCCACCTGCCCGGCTGCGACCGCAGGGTCCGGGTCCGGGTGGCAGTGGTCGTCGATCCAGCGGATCGGGTCCACGGTCAGCCCGACCGGCGCGGGAACAGCGGCGCGCCGGGACGCACGGCGAGGCCCCCGGGATAGCGGCCCCACGCAGCAGCGCCCGGAAGGCGCTCCTGGTCCGGGCGGCCGTCGAGACCGATCCGACTCCAGGCCTGCGCGGCGGCCTCGGGGATGGCGGGGCTGGCCAGGATCGACACCAGACGGATCGCCTCGAGGGCGTCGCCCATGACGGCCTCGAGCGCGTCGCCAGGCTCCATCCGCCACGGCTCGTGGGCCTCGAGCATGCTGTTGGTCTCGCGGATGAGCCGCCAGGTGGCGTCGAGCGCCTGGCTGGGGGCGACCTCGGCCCAAGCCCGCGACGTGTCTGCCACGACCTCGGCGGCCACAGCGGCCAGGGCACTGTCGGGGCGCGGGGCTGGCCCGATCCCGCCGCACTTGCGCTCGACCACCGTCACGACCCGCGACACCAGGTTCCCGTAGTTGTTGGCGAGGTCCGAGTTGTAGCGCTCGACCA
>CAVPEW010000048.1:0-13662 GCA_963703565.1 uncultured Microthrixaceae bacterium
GCCGATCACCGACATCATGGCGTCGGGCAGGCCCTGGTCGTCGGGGGGCGGGTCGGGCAGGTGCTCGACCTCGCGCACCACGTCGTAGCCTAGGTAACCCATGACCCCTCCGTGCAGGGGGGGCAGGTCCGGCAGGCTGGGCGCGTGCCAAGCGTCGAGGACGGCCTCGAGCGCCGCCAGGATCCCCCGGTCGCCGGGCACGCCAGGCGGCAGCTCCCCGGAGCAGTCGACGCGCCCGCCGCGCGCGGTCAGGGTGCCCAGCGGGTTGCGACCCACGAAGGACCACCGGCTCCAGCGCTCGGCATGCTCCACCGACTCGAGCAGGAAGCCGGGCCCGTCTCCCACCAGCCGGGCGAAGGCCGCTACGGGGGTGGTCAGATCCGCGAGCAGCTCGCGCCACACCGGCAGGACCGTGTGGTGACGGGCCAGGGCACGGAAGTCGTCGCGCGACGGGCTGACGGGCACGTGCTCAGCCGAACCGGCGGTAGAAGCAGCTCCGCTCGCCGGTGTGGCAGGCGCCGCGGCCTTCTTGGTCGACCACGAACAGCAGCGTGTCGCCGTCGCAGTCGTAGTAGGCCTCCCGCACGAACTGGCGGTCGCCGGAGGTGTCGCCTTTGCGCCAGACCTCGCGGCGGCTGCGCGACCAGAACACGGTGCGGCCCTGCTCGAGGCTCTGGCGCAAGGTGTCTGCGTTCATCCACGCCATCATCAGGACCGCCCCCGTCCCACGCTCCTGCACTACCGCGGGCACCAGCCCGTCGGCGTCGAAACGCACGTTCGCCAGCTGCTCGTCGGTGGCGGCGATCGGTGTAACAGCGGGCACCTGCCCAGGCTACGGCCCTGTGGGCGGGGGCCCGAAACCCGTTGCCCGCCCGACCGCGCCGGGGCGCGATGCCGACCCCGGGGCCCTCACAGGTACAAACCGGTGCTGGACTCCTCGAGGCGCTTGGCGGCGACGGCGTGGACGTCGCGCTCGCGCAGGATGATGTAGTCGTCGCCGCGGACCTCGACCTCGTAGCGGTCCTCGGGGCTGAACAGCACGTGGTCGCCGACCTCCATGGCACGCACGTTGGGCCCGATCGCACAGACCTCGGCCCACACCAGGCGCTTCTTCATCTCCGCCGTGGCGGGGATCAGGATGCCGCTGCTGGTCTTGCGGTCGCCCTCGGCGGTGAGCCGCACCAGGACCCGGTCGTTCAGCATCTCGATGGCGAGCTTCTCGCCTCCGTCGGAGGGTGGCATCGGCCCCACCCTAGGGTCCGAGGAGGCAGCGACGCCCTAGCAGCCCGGGACCGGTCCCGGGCGCACGTCGATCCCCGCCGCCGCCAGAGCCGCCTTGGCCTCGCCGATCGTGCGCTCGCCGAAGTGGAAGATCGACGCCGCCAGCACGGCGTCGGCGCGCCCCTGCAGGATGCCATCCACGAGGTGCTGGAGGGTGCCCACGCCACCCGAGGCGATGACCGGCACGTCCACCGCGGCGGCAACGGCCGCGGTCAGCTCGCAGTCGAAGCCCGCTCGGGTGCCGTCCCGATCCATCGACGTGAGCAGGATCTCCCCCGCACCCAGCGCGACGGCGCGGCGGGCCCAGTCGAGCGCGTCCAGGCCGCTGGGGGTGCGCCCGCCGTGGGTGAGCACCTCGGCTCCCCCGTCAGGGCGGCGCCGAGCGTCGATGGCCACCACGACGCACTGCGCACCGAACTCGCCAGCCAGCTCGGCCAGCAGCTCGGGTCGCAGCACCGCCGAGGTGTTGACCGAGACCTTGTCCGCTCCCGCCCGCAACAGCCTGCGAGCGTCCTCGACCGTGCGGATCCCCCCACCGATGGTGAACGGTATGAACACCGCCTCGGCCACCCGAGCCGCCATCTCCACGGTGGTGTCGCGGGCGTCGGAGGAGGCGGTGATGTCGAGGAAGACCAGTTCGTCGGCCCCCTCGGCGTCGTAGCGAGCCGCCAGCTCGACCGGATCGCCGGCGTCGCGGAGCCCCATGAAGTTCACGCCCTTGACGACGCGCCCGACGTCTACGTCGAGGCAGGGGATCACCCGGGCCGTCCTCACCGGGCACCGCCGGGAGGTTCGGCCAGCGCGCGCAGGGCCCGGGCCAAGTCGAGGCGGCCCTCGTAGAGCGCCTTGCCGGCGATGGCACCGGCCAAGCGGCGCCCATCGACGTCGAGGGCAGCCAGGGCCACCACGTCGTCGACGCCGCCTATGCCGCCACTGGCCACCAGCGGCACGGTGGTCCGGCCCAGCAGCTCCCGGTAGCCCTGCAGGTCGGGCCCGCCGAGCACGCCGTCGCGGGCGATGTCGGTCACCACGAACGCGCCCAGCTCGCCCCCAGCGAGCGCGGTGAGCTCGTCGACCAGGGCGAGCAGGGAGCGCCCCGACGACGCCGTCCACCCGTGGGTTCTCACGTCGCCGCCGCGGTGGTCGAGGCCCACCGCGACCATCCCCGGGTGGCGCCGTGCCAGGCGCACCGCGAGCGCCGGCTCGGCCACCGCGGCGCTGCCGAGGACGACGCGCGCCACGCCGGCGTCGAGCAGCTGGGCGGCGTCGACCTCGCCGCGAACACCCCCACCGCACTGCAAGCGCGCGCCGGGTGCCACCGCAGCGACCGCCGCGGCCATCGCCCGGATGACCCCACGGTTGACGGGCTCGCCGGTGCGGGCCGCGTCGAGGTCTACGGTGTGTACCCAGCGGGCGCCGGCGGCCACGAAGGCGAGGGCCTGCTCGACCGGATCGTCGCCGTAGACCGTCTCGGCGTCGTAGTCACCCTGGTGGAGCCTCACGCAGCGGCCGCCGCGGAGGTCGATGGCCGGGAGCAGGTCCAACCTTCAGCCCCGCCCACGGGTGGCTTCGGCCGCGCCCGAGGCCCGGGAAGCCTCGGCCACGAAGTTGGACAGGACGGCCAGGCCGGTGACCGAGGACTTCTCGGGATGGAACTGGGTGGCCCACAGGGTCCCCCGGGCAACGGCGGCCACGACCGGCCCGCCGTAGTCGCAGGTGGCGCTGACCAGCCCTGGATCGGTGTGCACCGAGAACGAGTGCACGAAGTAGGCCCACGCCGGGTCGGCTACCCCGCCCAGCAGAGCGGGCTCGCCGCGACGCTCGAGCACGTTCCACTGCATCTGGGGGCGCTTCACAGTGAGGGGCAACAACCGGGACCGTCCGGGCAGCACACCCAGGCCGTCGACGCCGGGGGACTCGTCGGAACCCTCGAAGAGCATCTGCATCCCGACGCAGATGCCCAGGAACGGTCGGCCGGCGTCGATGACATCCAGCGCCACGTCGTCGAGGCCGGCCGAGCGCAGCGCCTCCATGCAGCGGCCGAAGGCACCCACCCCGGGCAGGACCACCCCTGCCGCGGCCCGGATCTCGTCGGGGTCAGCGGTGAGCACGGCGTCGGCGCCCACGTGCACCAGCGCCTTGTGGGCCGACGCGAGGTTGCCGATGCCGTAGTCGACGACCGCCAGGCGCGTCACGCCGACAACGTCCCCTTCGTCGAGGGCACTGCGGACCCCTCGACCCGCACCGCATCGCGCAGGCAGCGGGCGACACCTTTGAAAGTCGCCTCGACCACGTGGTGGGTGTTGCGCCCGGCTCGGCGGGTGAGGTGCAAGGTTATGCCGGCCGCGCTGACCAGCGAGGCGAAGAAGTGCTCGACCATCTCGGGGTTGAACGGGGGCTCACCGAGGGCCAGGACCTCGCCGAAGGGCACGTCGTAGGCCAGGAAGGACCGGCCCGAGAGGTCGAGCGCCACCTCGACGAGGGCCTCGTCGAGGGGGAACGAGCCGCTGGCGAAGCGGCGCACGCCGACCTTGTCCCCCAGTGCCTCGCGCAGGCACTCGCCGACGGTGATCGCCACGTCCTCGACGGTGTGGTGCCCGTCGACCTCGAGGTCTCCCGTGGCACGCACGACCAGGTCGAAGCCGCCGTGGCGGCCCAACTGGTCGAGCATGTGGTCGAAGAACGGCAGGCCGGTCGTTGCCTCCACCAGCCCCCTGGTGCCGTCGAGGTCGAGCTCGACTTGGACCTCGGTCTCGGCCGTGCGGCGGATGCGTCGTGCGGACCGGGTCACCCCAGCACCTCCCTGAGCGCGGCGAGGAACGCTTCGTCCTCGTCGGGGGTGCCGATGGTGACACGCAGGCAGCCCGACAGGCGAGGCCAGCTCGAGCAGTCGCGCACTAGGACACCGCGGGCCACCAGCGCCTCCCAAACCTCGCGCCCAGCCGCCGCGGTCGGCCGGAACAGCACGAAGTTCGCTTCGGAGGGCCAGACCCGCACCGGCAGGGTGGAGAGCGCGGCGGCGAGCCGGCTCCTCTCGCCGACCAGGGCAGCCACCCGTTCGTGCATCTCGGTCTCGAACTCGAGCGCCAGGCACCCGGCCAGCTGGCTCACGGCGTCGAGGTGGTAGGGCAGGACCACCTCGTCGAGTTGTGCCACCAGCGGAGCCGGGCCGACCAGGTAGCCGAGGCGGGCCGCGGCCATCGACCACGTCTTGGAGAACGTTCGGGTCACGACCAGGTCGACGTCGTCGTCGACCAGGCCCATCGCGGACCACGAGGAGAACTGGCCGTAGGCCTCGTCGACCACCACCAGCCCCTCCGTCGCGTGCAGGACCTGCTCCACCGCAGTGGGCGGGTCGACCAGCCCGGTCGGGTTGTTGGGCGAGCACAGCACGGTCAGCTCCGGTCGGGACTCCTCGACGACCCGCAGGACCTCGTCGAGGTCGAGGGAGAGGTCCTCGGCCCGCTCCCCCACCACCGTCGCCGTGGCGGTCACCGTGGCGATGTGGCGGTGCAGCGCGTAGGTGGGCTCGAACGCGGCCAGCGCGCGTCCGGGCCCCCCGTAGGCCAGGCACAACGTCTGGAGGACCTCGTTGGAGCCGTTGGCCACGAAGACCTGGTCGCCTCGCACGCCGTGCAACTCGCCGATCGCCTCGCGCAGCGCCCCGTAGCGGCGGTCGGGGTAGCGGTTCCATCTGATGTCGCCCACCGCCGCCCGGAGGCGCTCCACGAAGGCCGCGGGAGGCGGGACCGGCGCCTCGTTGGTGTTGAGGCGAACGGCCACGTCGAGCTGGGGCGAGTGGTAGCCCTCGTGCAGGGCTAGGTCGGCGCGCGGAGCGATCACTCAGCGCCCCGCTCGCCGGAGCCGGATGCTGTCGGCGTGCGCCGGCAGCCCCTCGTAGTCGGCGAGGGTGATGACGTGGTCACCGATCTCGGCCAGCCCCGCCTCGTCGGTGGAGACCACGTGGATGTGGGTCAGGAAGTCGTCCACCCGCAGAGCTCCGGCGAAGCGAGCGGAACCGAAGGTCGGCAACACGTGGTTGGGCCCGGCCACGTAGTCGCCCAGCGACGCGGGCGTCCAGGGCCCACAGAAGACCGCGCCTGCGTGGCGCACACCGCTCAGCATCGCTTCCGGATCGGCGACCGCCAGCTCCAGGTGCTCGGGGGCGATGGCGTTGGAGACCGCGAGGGCAGCCTCGGGGCCGTCGACGAGCGCCGAGTAGCCCCCCGTCGCCAGCGTGGCCTCGAGGTGGGCGCGCCGAGGGGACGCCTCGACCAGCTCCACCACAGCGCTCTCGACGGCGTCGGCCACAGCCGGATCCCAGGTGACCAGCCAGGCCAGCCCGTCGGGCCCGTGCTCGGCCTGCAGGACGACGTCGACCGCCGCCCAACGCGCCGGGGCCGACGCGTCGGCCACCACGACGACCTCCGAGGGGCCCGCGAACGCCGAGGGCACCCCGACCAGCCCGGCCGAGGCGACCTCCCGCTTCGCCTGGGCGACCCGAGCCGAACCCGGCCCCACGATGACATCGACCGGGCGCACGGACTCGGTGCCGTGAGCCAGCGCGGCGATCACCGCCGGACCCCCGACGCGCACCACCTCGTCGACGCCGGCCAGGGCGGCGGCGGCGAGGATCCCCGGGTCGACGGTCCCGTCGCGACGGGGCGAGGTCGCCAACACGACCTGGCCGACCCCGGCCACCCTGGCCGGCACCACCGTCATCAGCACCGTGGACGCCAGCGGCGCCAGCGCGGACGGCACGTAGCAGCCGGCTCGATCCACGGCGCGCTGGAGCTCGCGCACCGTCACAGCGCCGTTGCGGTGAACGACGTCGGGGTGGCGTTGGGCCCGGTGGTAGGCCTCGATGTTGTCGCGGGCGACCTCGAGGGCGCGGCGCAGCCGCGCAGGGATCGACGACAGCGCCTCGGTCATCGCCGAGGGAGCCACCAGGACGCTGTCGAGCCGGGCGCCGTCGAAGCGTTCGGCCAGTTCGCGCAACGCGGCGTCACCGCCTGTGCGCACGGCCTCGAGCACGGCACGCACCTCCGCGACGGGCGGCTCTGCGCGTGCGGCCGGGCGCGGCAGGCGGGCGGAGAGCTCCGCGTCGCCGGCGACGCCACGCAGATCGAGGCGGCGCAGCACGACCGCCGAGGATACGGGCGATGGCACCTGTGGCCCCAATGGCTTTACCGGCACGGCGGGCACCGGGCACCCGTGGAGACCGCAACTCTCTCTGGCAGGCTCGTCGGATGCCGTCCCCCGCCCAGCCCCCTCCACGCCTGGATCCCGCCGAGGTGTCCTCGCTGGCGACGAGCCTCGAGGACCTGACCCGGCGGATCACGGCCCTCGCAGATCGGTTCTCGGCGAGCGCCCGAGAGGACGCCGCGGCAGCCACCCTCTACGAGGTGGAGCGGCACCTGCGCTCGGCCACCCGCCGCCTGGCGTCGCTGCGCTGAGCACCCCGGCGGGCCGGGGCCGCTCAGGCGGTGGAGTCGGCGGCCGCCCGGGCGGCGTCGAGGGCCGACCAACCACCCTGGACGTCTGCGACCGTCGCGAACCCGTGGGAGCGCAGCACCGACGCCGCGATCGAGGACCGGTAGCCGCCGGCGCAGTACACGACGGTCGGCCGGGCGGGGTCCAGCTGGTCCAGCTCGTCGAGCAGGCGGGCGAGCGGCAGCGCACGGGCGCCATCGAGCGTGCCGTCGGCCACCTCGCCGGGGTTGCGTACGTCGAGCAGCACCAACTCCGGGTCCTCGCCGCGCCACGCCAGCACCTCGGGTGCGGCCAGGCGAGAGGCGGTGGACGCGGCTCCGGTCGCCGCGCCAGGACCGCCTCGACGTCGCACAGCTGGCCCGCGACCCGGTCGAAGCCGATCCGGGCCAGGCGGATCCTGGCTTCGGTGCCACGGCCGCGGTCGCCGACGAGGACCACCTGCTGGCCTGCGCGCACGACGTCGCCGGCGTACTCGGCGAAGCGGCCGTCCAACCCGACGTTGACCGACCCGAACAGGTGACCCGACGCGTAGACCTCCGGTGCTCTGGTGTCGAGCAGCACCGCGCCGTCGGCGGCCAGCGCCAGCGCCTCGTCGACGCCCAGGTCCGCGGGGGCGCTGGCGTCGTCGAGCAGGTCGTGGATGCGGCGGTTCGCATCGGCCGCGTAGGCGAAGTACAGCGGGGCGACGCCCTGGCCCTGGGTGACCAGCTCCACGAAGGTGGCCTCGTCGGGAGCGGCCAGGGCGTAGTTGGTGGCCCGCTGCGCTCCGATGGTCGACGACGCCGCCGCCTCGAGGCGCTTGCCGCACGCCGAACCGGCGCCGTGGGCGGGGTACACCAGCGTCTCGTCGGGCAGGGTCAGCAGCTGGGTCTGCAGCGACCGGTACAGGTCGCGGGCCAGCTCGTCGGCCGTGCGCCCGACGGAGGTGAGCAGGTCGGGGCGCCCGACGTCGCCGATGAAGAGCGTGTCGCCGGTCAGCACCGCCCAGGGCGCCTCGTCGGGATGCCGGTGGACGATCAACGAGATGCCCTCGGGCGTGTGCCCGGGAGTGTGGCGCACCTCGATCGTGACCTGCCCGAGCGACAGGATCCGGCCGTGCTCGAGCGGGTCGATGGCGAAGTCGGCACGGGCCAGCGAGCCGTAGGAGATGACGGCGCCGGTCGCGGCGGCGAGCTCGAGGTGCCCGGAGACGAAGTCGGCGTGGAAGTGGGTCTCGATGACCCGTTCGATCCGCACACCGGCGGCGGCGGCATCGTCGAGGTAGGCGGTCACGTCGCGCTGGGGGTCTACCACCACGGCGCGCCCGCTGGCGGTGTCACCGATGAGGTAGCTGTACAGCGACAGGCAGCCCAGGTCGTACTGGCGGAACAGCATGGTCTCCTCCGGGAGGATCGAAGCGGGCGGGACGGGCGGGTGGGCGCTCCGGTTCACGACAGCACCGCCGCCAGGACGCGGTCAGCCATGAACCACACCGAGAACCCGACCAGCAGAGCTCCGAACAGGCGCCGCATCCGCTCGGCGTCGACCCGCTGGGCGACGGTGCCGCCCAGGACGCTACCGGGCACCGCACCCAGGGCGAAGGGGATCGCCACCGCCCAGTCGATGTGGCCTAGAGCGGCGTGGGCCACGACGGTGGGCACGGTGAGCACGCCGACGGCCACCAGGCTCGTGCCCGAGGCGACGCTGGTGGACACGCCGAGCACGAGCACGAAGAGCGGCACGAGCAGGAACCCGCCGCCGTTCGCCAGCAGCCCGGTGAGCAACCCCACCGCGAAGGTGCCCGCGAGCACCACAGGGACCTGCTTGCAGCGCTCGGCCCCGGCGGCCGTCGCCCCCGCCCCGCTCAGGAGCCGGACCCCGACCAGGCCCAGCACCAGGCCCGACAGCGCCAGCAGCACCCCCTCGGGTACCAGCGAGGACGCAGCGGCACCCAGGAGGGTCCCGGGGAACCCTCCCGCCACCGTCAGCGCCGCCAGTCGCCGATCGAAGTTCCCCGACCTCAGGTAGGGCCTCGCGCCGGCAAGAGCGGCGGGGAGCATCGCCGGCAGGGGCGAGGCCACGGCCACCACGCCGGGAACGCCGAGCAGGGCCAGGACCGGGGTGGCGAAGGCCGAGCCGCCGGCTCCGAACAGCCCGAAGACCACCCCGATGCCGATGCCGCTCAGCAAGACGTCGAACGAGCTCACGGTCCAAGCCAATCCCAGCCCACTCAGATGGTCAAAGACCTATTCACTCTCGTATCCATAAGATCTAACTATGGACCTGAGACGTCTACGCCTGTTCCTCGCTGTGGTGGATGCCGGAGGCTTCACCGCCGCCGCCCGCCGGGAGCACGTCGCCCAGCCGGCGGTGTCGCTGGCGGTGCGCCAGCTCGAGACCGAGCTGGGAGCCGAGCTGGTCGTACGGGCCCGCGACGGCGCTCGCCCCACCGCCGCGGGGCGGGCCCTGCTGGGCCCGGCTCGCAGAGCCATGCGCGACCTCGACGACGCTGCGGCGGCGGTTGCCGCCGTCACCGGCGTGGTCGGCGGCACGGTCGAGCTGGCCACCCTGGCCAGCGTCGCCGCCGACCCCGTCGCCCAACTGGTGGGCCGGTTGCTCCGGGCTCATCCGCGGGTGAAGGTGCGGATGCGCTCCCCCGCCAACCCCGTCGAGCTGGCCGAATCCGTACGAACCGGCGAGGCCGACCTCGGCGTGACCGAATCCTCGCCCGCCAACCACGGCCTGGTGGAAGAACCCCTCGCCGGCGGCAAGCAGGCGCTGGTCGCGCTGGGCGTGCCGGGCGCGCGCCGGGGCTCCCCCCTGGCGCTCTCCACGCTGGCGGGAGTGCCCCTGGTGCTCACGCCTCCGGGCACCAGCTTGCGTGCCGTGGTCGACAGGGCGTTCGAGCAGGCCGGCGTGGTGCCCCACGTCGCCGTCGAGACGGCCCAGCGCGACGCCCTGGTGCCCTTGGCGCTGGGCGGAGCCGGGGTCACCTTCGTGCCCGCGGCGCTCGGCGGCGCCTCGCTTGCCCTTGCCACCCGCGGGGCGGCAACCACGTTGGCGACGGATCCACCGATGACCCGCTCGCTGACCCTGGTGCGACGCCCCGGCGAGATCGGCCCGGCCGTCGGCAGGCTCCTCGAGCTGGCGGCACTCCCCACCGCCCCGGTCTCGATCTGACGGGGTCCCCCACCGTCAGCGGGCGAGCCAGCCACACGAGCAGGCCAGAGCGGGGCGCCCCGATGGGGCGCCCTCGCTCCGGCGACGTCAGGCGGCGGATCCCGACGTCGCGGGAACCAGGTGGCGGGAACCTGGTTGCAGGCTGGTCATCGCTCAACTCGCCGCGCCGGTTACGGCCGAGCGCGCCGACCCCCGCCGCAGGGCCTCGACGGAGCCCGCGGACGGGCAGAAGTCGGCCAGGACGCACTCCCCGCACGCCGGTCGACGGGCCCGGCACGTCCGGCGCCCGTGCAGGATCAGGCGGATGCTGAACGCACCTCGCTGCGCCGCGGGGACCATCGGGTTCAGATCGTGCTCGACCTGCACCGGGTCGCGGTGCTCCGTCAGGCCCAGCCGCGCAGCGCAGCGCAGCACGTGGGTGTCCACCGGCAGCCCGGGCAGCCCCATGGCGACGCTGCGCACCACATTGGCGGTCTTGCGTCCCACACCCGGCAGGCTCACCAGATCGGCCATGCTCGATGGCACCACCCCGTCGAATCGGTCCTCGACGGTGCTGGCCATACCGATCAGGCTGCGGGTCTTGGCCCGGAAGAAGCCGGTGGGACGCACCAGGGCCTCCACCTCGCCCGGGTCGGCGGCGGCGAGCGCACCGGCGTCGGGATAGCGGGCGAACAGTGCCGGCGTGACCTGGTTCACCCGCTCATCGGTGCACTGCGCCGACAGGATCGTGGCCACCAGCAGCTCGAACGGACCGTGATGGTCCAGCGCGCACAGCTCGCGCGCGGTGCCCGGGAACTCGTCGGCCAGCCGATGGTGGGTGACGCGGGCCCGGCCGGCGGGCGTGCGCGGTCGACCCACGGGGCGAGGGTAACAGCGGCGGTAGCGTCGCCGGATGACCGGTTCGGGCACCGAGGTGGAGGTGGGCCACGACGACCACCGTTGGACGGTGCGCCTGGGCCGGGGAGTGGCGGCCTCGGAGATGGCCGGCGCGCTGGCGTCGATCCGCGGGCGTGGCGGGCCCGAACCCGTCCAGGTCTGGGTCGTCGAACCGGGCCCCGAGCATGCCGAAGCGGCCACCACGCTGGGCCTGACCCCCGGGCGCGACCTGTGTCGCCTGGTCCGGCCGCTGCCCGCCGATCCCCCGCCGCCCGTGCGGCTGCGGGCCTTCGAGCCCGACACCGACACCGACGCCTGGCTGGCAGTGAACAACCGTGCCTTCGCCGGGCACCCCGAGCAGGGCGGCTGGCGCGCCGCCGACCTCGCGGCCCGTCGGAGCGAGCGTTGGTACGACCCCGCCGGCTTCCTGGTCCACCACGACGAGGGAGGCAACCTCGACGGGTTCGTGTGGACGAAGGTCCACCCCGCCACCGCGGACGCCCACTCGGTCGGTGAGATATACGTCATCGCCGTCGACCCCGCTGCGCACCGCCGAGGCCTCGGGCGGGCACTGGTGCTCGCCGGGCTCGACGACCTGCACCGGCGCCGCGGGCTCCACCAGGCGATGCTCTACACCGACGCCGGCAACGCACCCGCACGCGCTCTGTACGCCGCGCTCGGGTTCACCCTCGACCACGTCGAACGGTCCTTCGAAGGCACCGTGGAGCGCGAGCGATGAGCCAACGACGAGGCGACGCGGTGCCTCCCACCACCTACGAGCCCGACCTGGCCGGGATCGAGGAGCTGCTCGAGGGCGAGCCGCCCTACCGGGCCCGGCAGGTGTTCGATGGCCTGCACACCCACCTCGCCGCGTTCGACGAGATCACCACCCTGCCGACGGCCCTGCGCTCCCGCCTCACCGAGGCCCTACCTCCCGCGCTCACCCTGGTCGACGAACGCGTCGACGACACCGACGGGACGGTCAAGTGGCTCTGGGGCCTGTCCGGGGGCGCCGCGATCGAGACGGTGCTCATGCACCACCGGGACTGGTCCACGGTGTGCGTGTCCACCCAGGCGGGTTGCGCGATGGCCTGCGGGTTCTGCGCCACCGGACAGGGCGGCTTCGAGCGGCACCTGCGGGTCGGCGAGATCGTCGAGCAGGTGGTCCGCGCCGCCCGCCGTGCCCGCGACGACGGGCGGCGCCTGTCCAACGTGGTCTACATGGGCATGGGCGAACCCCTGGCCAACTACGGACCCACCTGGGCATCGGTCCGACGCCTGCACGACGCCATGGGGATCGGGGCCAGACACCTCACCGTCTCCACGGTGGGCATCGTCCCCGGCATCCGGCGCCTCGCCGGTGAGGACCTGCCGGTGAACCTCGCCGTGTCGCTGCACGCCGCCGACGACGAGCTGCGCGACGAGCTCGTGCCGGTCAACCGGCGCTACCCCCTGGCCGAGTTGCAGGCCGCATGCGCCGACTACCTCACCCGGACCGGGCGCCGCCTCTCGTTCGAGTGGGCGCTGATCGACGGGGTGAACGACCGGCCCCGCGACGTGGCCCGGCTCGCCGAGCTGGCCCGCTCGCTCCCCCTGGCGGCTCACGTCAACCTGATACCGCTAAACCCAACGCCGGGATACCAGGTCCGAGGCTCGCGCCGAGCCCGGGTGCTCGCCGTGCGCGACGAGTTGCGCTCCCTGGGGGTGTCCGCGACGGTGCGCCGCACGCGAGGACGACGCCTCGACGCTGCCTGCGGGCAGCTCCGAGCCGGCACGACCGTCGCCGCTCCCCGGCGCGCTCGACCATGAGCCGCGCTGAGCTGCGCGCAGCCGGCCGTGCGGCTGTGTGCGGCGGCGCGGTGGGCCGGCGTCCATCCGGTCAGCGCACGAGAACGGTGCAGCGGTGGTCGGCCCGCACTGCGTCGACCAGGTGCTCGCCCGCGGCGACCGTCGCACCCGGCCACACCACCGATCGGGTGAGGCGGCCCAGGACCGTCGCGCCATGGCCCACGACGCTCGCCCCACCGGCCGCGGCGAGGTTGGCGGCCAGGTAGCGAGCCGGGGTGCCGCAGTCGAGGAACGGGCCGTCGTGGTGCACGACATCGAGCCGTCCGGCCGCCGCGGCCGGCGCCCAGCACCGCTCGTACAACCCGCTGGGCACCGGTTCGAGCTGCGCCACGACGGACCAGGGCACCAGCGACGCCACGACTGGGCTCGCCGGGCCGAACCCCTCGGGGCCTGCCACCGCGACCCGGACCCTCTGGTGGTCCCATCCCCCTACGACGCCCGCCAACGGACCTGGGCACCATGCGTCGGCGTTGAGCACCAACGCGTCTCGCCCGGCGATCCAGTCGCGCAGCGCGCCCAGTGCCCCGCCAGTCCCCAACACCGCGGGCTCCTCGACCGAGCGGTGCACGGAGTCGCCCAGGTGCGCCTCGAGGGCGGCCCGGCCGTGGTGGATGTTGACCGCGACCGAGGCCGGGCCCTGCGGGACCACCGATGCGACCCTCTCCAGCGCAAGGTCCACCAGGGGCCTGTCGCCCACCGGGCACAGCGCCTTGGGCCGGCGGTCGGTCAGCGGGCGCAGCCGGACGCCGGCCCCCGCCGCGAGCACGACGGCGCACATGGTGTCCATCGGCGTGATCCTGCTAGCAACGGCGCCGATGTGGGGGGATTCGAGTCCACGAGCTGCCCGTCGCGCCGGGGCCCGGCGGAGGGGGGCCCGGTGAGCGACATGGCTTCGAACCTGGAGGCGAACCTGGCGGCGGTCCACGAGGCGGTCAGCGCGGCCGTGCCGAACGCGAGTGCATCGTGTGGCGCGACCGACGCCTCACCTACGCCCAGGTGAGCGGT
>CAVPEW010000049.1:0-51917 GCA_963703565.1 uncultured Microthrixaceae bacterium
CGCCGCATTCGCACCCGCCTTTTCGAGATCGGCGCCGCCGCCCTGGCCGTAGATCGGCTCGACGCGCCCTTCGGGTGAGCGGGACGTGACGAGCACCGGAACGCCGTGGCGCGTCAGTTCCCCGACGAGCGAGACGATGGGCGGCGTTGCATTGCCGCGCCCGGTCGCGGCGAGCACAATGCCGCGCGCGCCTGCTTCGGCGGCAAGCTGCAGCAATCTTTCACCGCCGCCGAGCGTCAGCGTGATGAGATCGACGGGCTCGGCGAGCCTTGCCGTACCAAAGCGCGGAAACCGCGCTGGACGACGGACGATCCGGACGATGCCGCTGTCGACCGTGCCGACCGGACCCATCGTCGCGCCGAAGGCCTGCCGTCTCGACGTGTGTCGCTTGGTAGCGTCACGGGCCGGGAATATGTCGCCATCGAAAGCGACGAGCACGCCGAGGCCGCGCGCATGGCGGTCGCCGGCCCGTTGGGCCCCATCAGCGCGTGCACCTCGCCGGGGCGGAGGACCAGGTCCACCCCTCTGAGGAGCTCGGGTCCGTTGTTGTCGGGCATGACCGGACGGGCGCGCAGTCCGTCGATCTCGAACAGGGGTACCTGCTGGTCCACGCACCGAGTGTATTAGCACTATCGCCGTAGGAGAAACCTTCGGCCCCTCCGGGCTGAGTGTTCGAGCCTCGCCCGGAGTTACGGGTGTTGATCCGTGCCGCGCTCCGGACCCGCACCGTCGCGAAACTCGCGCTGGGCCTGCCCGAGCGACCGGGCCGGTGCGGGCACCTTGCGGCCACCGAAGATCGCCAGCACGGCGGCGAGGACGATCAGGAGCCCGGGTCCACCGAGGTTCATGACCGGTCCTCGTCGCCCGAGGGCGACGAGGACGACGGGTGGTCCCGCAGGTCCTCCTTCCAGGCGCGGAACCGATGGTGCACGATGCCGCTGGGTCCCGTGCCCTCGCCGGTGCCGTCGGGGTCGAGATGGAACGTGTGCTCGGTCCCCGGCGTGGTGCGGGAGCCGGCCCAGTACCGCGCGTGACCGCCGCGAGCCGGGCCGGCTCTCCACAGCAGCCAGTCCCCGATGCGCCGCTTGTACTCGGCGGGCGGCGAACCGGGCAGGTCGTGACCCAGCCGACGCAGAGCTCCGGGCGCCCCGAGCCAGGCGTCGACGAGGATCGTGCGGTCCCGCTGTGGGGTGTCGGGCAGGTCTTCGGTGTGCCGCGGTGTCGGGTCGACCGGGCGCTGGGCGCCGGGCGGCGGGGCGCTCACCAGCCGCGGTCGATCCAGGCCTGCAGGTGGGGTCTCTCGGCTCCGACCGTCGTCCGCTCGCCGTGGCCGGGCAGGACCAACACTTCGGGTTCGAGGGTGAACAGGCGCCGGTCTATCGACTCGATGATGGTGGGGAAGTCGCCACCTTCGAAGGTCGTGTTGCCCGGTCCGCCGGGGAACAGCGTGTCACCGGAGAACAGCAGCGGATGTCCCTCGAGTCGGAAGCACATCGAGCCCGGGGTGTGGCCGGGGGTGGCGATGGTGCGCAGGCGCAACCTTCCGACCTCGACGACGTCGTCGTCGTCGAGCAGGGAGTCGTACGAGGGCAGCATCGCTGCGTCGGCGCCCGTGACCGCCACGTCGTAGCCGGCGTCTCGCAGCTGCGGCACCGCCTGGATGTGGTCCCAGTGGCCGTGGGTCTCGAGCACCCGCCGAACCCCGAGCGCGCGGCACAGCCCCAGGAGCCGTTCGTGCTCGTTGGCGGCGTCTATCAGCACGGCGTCACCGGTCTCGGTGCAACGCAGGACGTAGACGTTGTTGTCCATCGGCCCGACCACGACCTGGTGGATCTCGGCACCTTCTCCGACCCAGCGCAGGGTGTCGTCGGAGGAGGGGCGGTGACGGTCCTGGGCCATGCCCGCCACGCTAACGGGGCCTCCCGCCACTAGGTCGACACGACGTCGAGGCCCATGGCCAGCGCGACGGGGATCTGGCGCGAGTCGAAGGTGACCAGGCGCGTCGGGCGCCCGAGACGGTCGGCGCTGGCGAGGTGGATGGCGTCGCCGGTGCGCAGCGGATGCTGCCGACCGAGCTCCGCGGCACGCTCGAGCAGGTCGGAATCGAGCGGTACCACCCACAGCGATCGCCAGTCGTCGAGCAGCGCCTGGCGAAGCGCGACTCGCTCGACCGGGTCGGTCACGACGCGGTCGATGGCCATCAGCGTCTCGGTGCGAGCCAGCTCGCTGGCGCACCAGGCGTCGTCGTCGCCAAGGGCCTGGGCCACGACGTCACCCGCTGGCATGCGCAGGTAGCGAGCCAGCAGCGCCGATGTGTCCAGGTAGGTGGTCATCGGTCGATGCTGGCACCACGGCGCCGTTCAGCGGATCTCGGCCAGCACCCGGTCCAACCGGGTGCCGGTGGAGACCGCCACCCGGGGCGGATCGCAGCGCTGGGCGCTTCGGGGGCGAACGAGCAGGCCCCGGTCGGCCAGGTCGGCCAAGGTCGTGCCGCCGCCCACGTCGCCCAGCGGAGCGAGCTGAGCGACGGCACGACCCCCAACGGTCACCACCAGGCGCTCCCCGGCCTCGGCGCGGCGCAGCGCGCCGGCCAGCTGCGCCCGTAGGGCGCGCACACCGATCTCGTCCATCCGGTTATCCTACGCCAATCCGTGATTGTGTGCACACACGCGTACACCCTGCGAGTGGCACGCCGGCGCCACCTCGGCCACGATGGCGGGCATGAACTTCGCCTTCTCCGATGAGCAGGAGGAGCTGCGGCGCATCACCCGTCAGTTCCTCACCAGCAAGTCACCCGAATCCGAGGTCCGCCGCCTCATGGACACCAGCGAGGGTTACGACCCCGCCGTGTGGTCCCAGATGGCCGGCGAGCTCGGACTGCAATCCCTGATCGTTCCCGAGGAGTTCGGCGGCCAGGGGTTCTCCTTCGTCGAGCTCACGGTCGTGCTCGAGGAGATGGGCCGCTCGCTGCTGTGCGCGCCGTACTTCTCCACCGTCGTGCTGGCCGCCACCACGTTGATCCACAGCGGCGACGACGCGGCCAAGAAGGAGTACCTGCCGGGGATCGCCTCCGGCGAGACGATCGCCACGTTGGCCTTCACCGAGGCCAACGGCCGGTGGGACGAGTCGGGTATCGAGGCCACCGCCTCCCAGTCGGGCGGGACCTGGAAGCTCACCGGGGAGAAGATGTTCGTGCTCGACGGCCACACCGCTGGGCTCGTGATCGTCGCTGCCCGCACCTCCGCCGGTGTGTCGCTGTTCGCGGTGGACGGCAACGCCTCCGGCCTCACCCGCACGGCGCTGTCCACGATGGATCAGACCCGCAAGCAGGCCAAGCTCTCCTTCGACGGTGTCGAAGGAAAGCTCATCGGCACCGACGGAAGCGGCTGGGCCGTGCTGTCGCGCGTCTTGGACCTAGCCGCGGTCGCGCTCGCCGCTGAGCAGGTCGGCGGTGCCCAGTTCGTGCTCGAGATGGCCGTGCAGTACGCCAAGGACCGCGTGCAGTTCGGTCGGCCCATCGGCTCCTTCCAGGCCATCAAGCACAAGTGCGCCGACATGCTGCTCGAGGTCGAGTCCGCCAAGTCGGCCGCCTACTACGCCGCTTGGTGCGCGGCCGAGCTGAACGAGGAGCTGCCGTCGGTGGCCTCGTTGGCCAAGGCTTACTGCTCCGAGGCGTACTTCCACAGTGCCGCCGAGAACATCCAGATCCACGGTGGCATCGGCTTCACCTGGGAGCACCCGGCACACCTGTACTTCAAGCGGGCGAAGTCGTCCGAGCTGCTGTTCGGCGACCCGACCTACCACCGCGAGCTCCTCGCGCAGCGCATCGGTATCTGAGCGTCGGCTCGGGCTTCGGCGCCCGACCCGGTTCGACGGCACGGCCCGCCTCTCGGGGCGGGCCGTGCCGCGCCCGGGCCTAAGGTGCGACGGTGGCGTGGCTGTTCATCCCGCTGGGCGCCGTGGTCGTGTTCGCCGTGGCCGCCGCCTTCGTGGGTACCGAGACGTTCCGCTTGGGCCACACCCCCCAGGCGGCGATCTTCGATCTCGATGAAGCCGTCGACCTCGTGGCCGACGGGTTGCCCCAGGCATCCCAGGCCCGCCTGACCTACGACGAGGTGCGGGCGCTTCTACGGGCCACTCTCGACCACCTCGCCAACAAGGGGGTATCCGCGTGGCCTGGCGGCGAGCCCAGCGCTGACCGCGACCATCTCGTCGTGGTGGCCGACGACGACGCCGTGGCAGTGGTCATGGGGACCGCTGAGGCTGAGGGCATCTCGGTCGACGACGAGGACGTCTACCTGGTGATCACGCTCCTGCTGGACTACCTGGACCGGATCGGAGCGCTGGGCCCGCGAGCGTGAAGCCGACGCGTCCGAGCCATGCACGCGTGGTTGACTGGGCGCACCGAGGAAAGGAGGTGGTCCAGAACATGAACGACGGTAGATCTGGGACCTCGGAGGTCACTGGCCGCTAGGCGGCGACTGGACCGCCTGGCGAGTTCCAGCCAGGGTCCCTCGGTCGGGGTGCGAGAGCTGGTCCCGCTCGCTCACAGCCCCGCCGAGTTCTCCAGCACTGTGGGCGTGGGCCCGGCCGGCAGGCCGGGCCCACGACGCGTTGGGGTGCGGGCGTCCCGGCCGGCAGGCCGGGCCCACGACGCGTTCGGAGACCTCTGCCCCGGCGGCGGGACCGGGGGCCGACGATGGTGAGCTGGCCGCCCACAACGCTTAGGGTTCGGCCGATGGTCGATCGTCCCGTGCGCTTCGAACACGTCCGGTGGCTGGGAGACAAGCGCAGCCAGGTCGTCCACGATCTCGACGCATGTGACGCGCCGGCCGTCGTCGACGAGCTCGTGGCCTCGGGCGCGGCGTCGTCCTTCGGGCCCGACTCGCTACCCGAAGCCCGCAACCGTGGCTACCGCCGGTGCCGGCGGTGTTGCGCGACCGCCTCGGTCGACTGAACCCTGCGGTGCGACACCGCTTCCGGTCCGACGGCGACATGCTCGCCGCGCACCTCGCCCTGCCACGGGCGCGGGCCGACGTGACTGCTTCCCCGGCGGTGGTGGTGGCCCACGGCTACCCCTCCAGCGTGGGGTCGGCCGGCGCGGCGGCCCAGACGATGCCCGAGCTGGCCGATCGGATCGCCTCGGAGATGGGCTGGGTAGCGATGACTCCCGAGCTGCGCGGGTGCGGCGACTCCGAGGGCTGCTTCTCGCTCGGCGGCTGGCTGGACGACGTGCTCGCCGCGGTCGCCGACCTCGAGGCCCGGGTCGACGTGAGCGGGGTGTGGGTTGCCGGGTTCGGCGCCGGTGGGGCGCTCGGCATCGTCGCCGGGGCGCGCGACCCCCGCGTGCGTGGGGTCGCGGCCATGGGGGCGCCGGCCGACTTCACTGACTGGGCTTCGCATCCTCGCCGGCTCCTGGAGCACTCCCGGGCGGTTGGGCTGGTCCGCGATCGGCACTTTCCGCCCTCCTACGAGGCCTGGGTCGACGAGCTGCGCACGATCAGTGCTGTGGAAGCCGCAGCCGACCTGGCGCCCCGACCCCTGCTGGTCGCCCACGGCAGTGACGATGAGCTCGTCCCGGCATTCGATGCTCGCGTGATCGCCGACGCCCACATGGCCGGTGAACTGCGCATCATCCACGGCGCTGGCCACCGCCTGCGGCACGACCCGAGGGCCGTGGCCACCCTGCTGGGGTGGCTGGATCGCCAACGCCACCGGGGCCGCACCAGCGGAGCCTGAACGGCCGGCGGTCCCGACTCGCGAGGGCGACCCGCAGATCAGGCGGCGGGCCCGTCGGGGTCGAAGTCCGGGAGGAGCAGCGCACCGTCGTCGGCGAGCCCGAACCCCGGATTGTGGGCGATCTCCCACAGGTGACCGTCGGGATCGGCGAAGCACCCGGCGTACCCCCCGTAGAAGGTGGGCGCGGGGGCGCGGGTGACTACCGCGCCGTGGAGGCCAGCAAGTTCGACGGTCCTGTCGACGTCGACGTCGCTGCGAACGTTGTGGGCCAGCACGATGCCCCCGAACGGGACCGGCCCGGGGTCGACCACGCCGGAGTCTGCTGCGAGCGAGGCTCGGCTCCAGAGCACGACCGCGATCGGGCCCGCCTGGAAGAATGCCGTGTCCTGGACGACCTGGCCCCGCCATCCGAGGGCTTCGTAGAAGCGTCGCGCACGGTCGAGGTCGACCACACCGAGGGTGACAAGGCTCAGCCGCGCCTCCATCACCAGGACGGTACGGGACGGCACGGCCCGTCCGGCGTCACTCGGCCTTCGAGCGCCCCTTGGCCTTCTGAGCCTTCTTCCATGCGCGAACTCGGGCGAGGTCGTCAGCGGAGGCGATGTCGGCCACCGACCGGGGGGTGGCGTCGGCGAAGGGGCCGGCGACGTCCTCCCAGCCGGCGGGCGCGGCGCGGAAGCGCTTGCCCAGCACGGCGAGCAGGATGCGGGACTTCTCGGTGCCGTAGCCGGGCAGCGCGGCGATCCGCGCCAGGCAGTCGTGAGCGTCGATCGCGTCGCGCCAGACAGCCTCGGCGTCGCCGCCGTAGTGCTCGACCAGGTGGGCGCAGAGTTGCTGGGCGCGTCGCGCCATCGAGGCGGGGAAGCGGTGCAGCGCGGGCGGGCCCTTGAAGGCAGCCTCGAGGGGCTCGGGAGCGAGTTCGGCGATGTCGTGGACGTCGAGCCGGCCTCCGAGTCGATCACGAAGCTTGGCCGGTGAGGCAAAGGCCCACTCCATGGGCACCTGCTGGTCCAGCAGCATGCCGAGAAGGAGCGCGAGGGAGTCGGTGTTGAGGAGTTCGTCGGCCTCGGCGTCGCCCGTGACGGCGAGATCTCCCTGCATGCAGCCATGATCGCACGGGACCCGAGCGCCCGGATCGACCTCGGGCGGATCGCATGCTGGGGGTCGGTCGAGGGTCCGGTGCCTCGACCGAAGATGCGATAACGAAGAGGTGGGCGCCTTCGCTACATCGGCATCTGCTCCCTCGGCTCGCTGCCGCGCTGTACAGCCGGTCGCCCAGGCCAGGCTCTCTCGATGCTCAGCGGGTCGCCTCGAGCTCGCTTCAGAGGGCCGAGGTCGACGTCGCGGCGCGCCTGGTCACAACCACTCACCTCAACTCATAGGGCATGAACCTCGGCAACAGATAGGCGCTCGCGCGGCTTCGGGTGGTGGTCTCGGCACGGAAGCTGGTCAGTCCGGACAGGTAAGGACCTCGGTCGCCGAAGTGATGGTCTGGCGGCGTCGTGCGACGACGCGGGGGTCCGTGGAGTTGACGGCGTCCTCGACAAGGCCCAAAGCAGCCGTCCCCCGGACCGTTGCAGCCGCTCGGGAGTGAGAAGCCCCATGGGGCGCACGGTGACATGCGCAGTCCCGGCGGTAGCTCACGCTGAAACCGGGACCTCTTCGTTCTTGCACTTGTTGGTCAAGCATCATCGCCAACCGCAACGCGAGCGGGTTCGTGTTGACGAGGCGATCGGCATCTGGATCACCCGTGACGGCGAGATCTCCGTGCATGGAGCCCGGATGCTACGGCGCCAGGACGGGACCGTCGGGCACGTACGAGAGGTCTCTTCCCGCCGACCGGCGGTGCACGGGCTGTGGTCATGTCAGGGGTCTTCGTCGCGGTGGCATCCATCGCCGGCTCGGGGCTCCGAGGCGCCGCCGCCGCCAGTGCCACAGCCGCGAGGTGGAGCGCGGCCGTTCGCCTCAACCGTTCGCGAGGGCCGCGAAGGCCTCGCCGGTGTCGCTGCGCTCGCCGCCGTCCATGGCGGCGGTGGCCCTCTGGTTGGCGAGGCGGCGAGCGTCGGCGGTGGGCAGGTCGGCGGGGGAGTCGTCGGGCAGGTAGGCGAAGAGGAGCTGGGCCCAGAAGTACGAGACCAGGTCGATGCCGTGGTGGGCGGCGAGCCGGTTCGTGACGCGGAGGAACTCTGCGTCCAGCGGGGACCAGTACGCGTCGAGGTCTCGGTCGAACGCGGTGGTGAAGGTGGTGGTAGTGCCCGCCTCCGACTTGCTCACCTTGTAAAGCCACGCCTCCCCGATGACCGCGCCCTTGCCGTGTGCGTGTGCGACGTCGGCCATGCCGGCGGCGGCTTGCAGCAGGTCGCGGCCGGGCGTGGCCAGCGGGTAGACGTGGATGTCGATGAAGTCGAGGTCGGTGTCGGCCGCGAGCCGCTCCGTGAGGGCCGGGTCCTCCCACGAGCCCTGCCCGGCACCGAGAGAGACGTCCGGCTCGGCTGCGGCGGAGACTGTGTCCTGGACGAAGCGCACGAGCCGGTCCTCGCTGATGGGGTGGCCGATGAGCATCTCCTGGGTGCTGGCCTCAGTGAGGAAGGCAAGCTGGTCCGGCCGCAGCTCCCGGGCGATCAACGCCGTCTGCGCGGTCCGACCGGCGAGGAAGTCCTCGACGGGCATGGCGACGTAGTCGATGTCGAGCGGCGAGAACTCGGTGCCGGCGAACACGACCTGCGTCTCGATCATGAGCCCGAGCCCGCGGCGCCGGATCTCCTCGGCCAGCGAGCGGTAGTAGGCGAGGTACTCGTCGGCGCGCGGGTAGGCGGGGTCGAGGAGCGGGAACGGGATGTCGACTGTGACCGTGTCGACGCCGAGGTCTGCGAGGGCGTCGAGCATGAGGGTGTCCCTGGCAGAAGCGTTGGGGGCGAGAAGAACCTCGCCCTGGTTGCCGTTGGCGGTGAGCAACTCGACGCCCATCCGCACCGGGGTGCCGCCGCCCTCGGGCAGCGACCGGTCGTAGGCGGCCAGCGACGCCGCCAGCTCGGCGGCCAGCGCGCGCCACTCGTCGGGGACACCGGAGGTGACGTCGACCGGCTCAGCGGCGGTGGTCGAGGTGGTTGAGGTCGGGGATATGGCAGCGGGGCCGTCGTCGCCAGAGCACGCCGCGACCGCCAGCGCCAGCACGACGAGCACCCCTGCCGGACGAATCATGGCCCCACCCTGCCAGGTCGTCATGACGGCGGGGCGAGAGGGATGTGAGCACCCCGTGATATCGGATCGACCAGCACGCGGAACCTCGGGCCGATCGACGACGCTCGAGGTTCATCGGACGAGCGCGACGCGGTACCCGGCCCTCGCGACACGTGACGCGACCGCGGGCTCCGGTCTCACCACCGCCTGAGGGTGGACCTCCTACCTGGTGCGAGCGGCTCGGGGCGCTGCACCGATCGGCGGTGCGGCGTGCGAGTCCGACGCGACCGAATTCGCCAGCCCGTGACCTGTGATTCGGCCGCGGTTACCCTCCATTCGGGACGGCGACGCCGTCGCTCGCGGGGGGTGCGCGGGATCGCCGAATCGGGCGCGCCGAGGAACTGCTCGGCGAGCTTCTCGCCGAGCGCGGAGAGGGGCCCTACTCGGACCGCACGATGTCGATCGAGATCTCGACCGCCGGAACAGTTCCTCTGTTCTCGAGCCAGTGTCTGGTATTCCGATCCTCCGGCCAGTCCATCCCCGGCCCATAGTCGTTGGCAGCGCCGTCTCGGTGATCAGTGATCGCTGCCCTCCAGGACGTAGACGATGCCCGGTCGGTCCTCATGGTCATGCAGCCGGCCGAAGACGGCGCCAGACTCGAAGGTGAACATGTGCATTCGAAGCTGGCGCCCCACCATGCCCTCGATCTCGGGGCCGAGGTCAACAGTTGCGATCAGCTCCGCCGTAACGCCTCTCGTCTCGGGAACGGCCTCTTCACTGCTCATCTTGCGCACCTTCGGTACTTCGAGGACCCGATGTCCTGCCACTCGTACACCCAGGCCGCTCGCCGCCTACGCTGCGGTGGACCGCGTGGCACTGGGGTGCGAGGGGGCAAGGACAGATGATTCGGACGCGCCTCACGGAGCTCGTCGGATGCACGCCACCCATCCAGCAGGCTCCGATGGGCACGGTCTCCTCGCCGCGGCTCGCGGTCGCTGTCGCGAAGGCGGGCGGCATCGGCTCGATCAACACTCTCGCGATGACGCGGGAGACCCTTCGGCGACGCCTTGACGAGATGCGCGAGCAGACCGACGGGGTGCTCGCGGTCAGCTTCCTCACCAACGACATCGATGTCGATGCCGTCGCGGATGGCGCCGCGCGCGCGGGTCATCGACTTCTTCTGGAGCGATCCTCGGCCTGATCTCGTCGAGATCGCCCACCGGGGTGGAGCGCTGGTCAACTGGCAGGTTGGATCGATGCAGGAGGCGCTCGCGGCGGTTCGAGCCGGCGTTGACATCGTCCGCGCTCAGGGTGTCGAGGCCGGCGGGCACTGCCGCGGCGATAGCCCGCTGCTGCCGCTGCTCTGCGAAGTGCTCGATGCCGTGGACGTGCCTGTCCCTGCCGCCGGCGGCATCGCCGATGCTCGCGGCGTCGCTGCCGCGATCGCTGCGGGGGCATCGGGTGTGCGGATGGGCACTCGATTCATCGCCACGGACGAATCGGCGGCGCATGCGGACTACAAGGCCGCGGTCGTCGCAGCGGGCGCCAGCAGCGCGCGGAGAACCGACGCCTTCAGCAACTGTCCGTTGTGCGCGTCGGCGCCGCGGGCGCGTGTCCTCGTCTCGGCGATCGACGCTGTGGAAGCGATCGACGTCGACGTGGTCGGGACGCTGCAGGGCATCGATGGTGAGCTACCCGTGCCCCGTCGCTCCTGGGTGCCGCCGACGGACGATGTCAGCGGACACGTTGACGCCATGGCGATGTATGCAGGCGAGTCCGTCGTCCTCGTCAACGACATCGTGCCCGCGGGTCAGCTTGTTCGTTCGCTCGCTGAAGGCGCCGAAGCCCTACTCGGACAAGCGCGGCTCAGCTGAGCCGCAGCTCCCGTTGGAGACAGAGAGGCGACCGGCTCCGCGCCAGCGCCAGTGACCGCGCGACACGCCCGATGCGAGCGGCCGCGTCGCGCGGTGCCGGCGCACCAGCCCTCATCACAAGGGTGGGCCGATCCGCTACAGAACGACTGCTCGGGATCGCATTGACGGGAGCGAGCACGTCCCACCAACACGCGACCCATGACACGCCACCTCGAGCCGACCGGCGCGAACCCGATGTGCCGTGCCGCGTGCCCACCGGGCCGAGCGTGCGACTCTTCGCTACCGCACATGCTGGTTGAGCAGCATGCCGATCAGGAGTGTCATCGGGCCACCGTGTCGTAGGTGACGCCGAGTACGGCACCGCACGAGCGGATGCCCTGACCGTCGTCGCCGTCCCACACGCACAGCGGCGCGTCGAGGTGCTCGGCCGCTGCGACCGCCTCGGCACCGAGGGTCGAGACCCGGTGGGCGTCGGAGATCTCCGCCATCCGGTAGGCGAGCCCACCCATCGGTACGACCTCGACAGTCTCCGGCAGCATGAGAAGTCGCCCTCCCAGCGCCCGCCGCTGCTCTCGCGGCCACGCACTGGTGAGAGCACCGCCACGAGCCGAGACCACGCTCTTGCACAGTCGATACAGGAAGAGATTCGTTGTCGCTGGCTCATGGTCCGCCATCACTCGAGCCAGCCCATCGCTCATGTCGTCGGAGAGCAGGTCTCGGAGGAGGTGGTCGTCGAGAACCGCCTTGGTCACTTGGTGGCGAGGTCTGGATCGCCGGCGAGGGACTTTACGAAGGCCTCGTGCTCATCGCGGCTGAGGAGATCGTCGAGCAGTCGTCGGCCCGTGCCTCTTGGCATCGCAAGAACACCGAATCCGAGGTCGATCACGTCGACGGGTCCGCCGCTGTCCAGGCTCCACCGGTGCCGTGCGGTCGCCGGCAGCGACATCTGGCCCGACGAGGAAACGACGTACTCCTGCACACCGGTCATGACGAGAGCCTATTTGGTGGGCAATGCGCGCACACCAAGTATCCGCTTTCTCTCGACGAGCGGCACACGACGGTCGACGGGAGTGTACGTAGCTGTACGTCGCAGTACAATCAGGAGCCATGTCCACGATGTCTGCCACTGAAGCCCGGGCCGCCTTGCCCGAGATCCTCGACCGTGTGCTCGAGGGGGAGGAGGTGACCATCACCCGCCACGGCGAAGCAGTGGCGGTGGTCGTTCGCCCCGACACCATTCGGGTTCGTCGGGCTGACCGGGCCCTCGCTGATGCGGAGCGACTCCGCGACCTCCTCGACCGCGGGCGCGCCTCCCGACTCGCCGATGCCCCGGACATGACCGTCGAGCGGGCCGAGCAGCTCGTCGCCGAGGTGGCGGCGGCCCGGTCGGCGCGCTGATCGGATCTCCATGGATGCCTTCGACGCAGACGTCTTGATCTACGCGGCGGTAAGGGGTCACCCACTGGGCGAGCGTGTCCGGGCCCTCTTCCCTGCCGAGTCGACCGCAGAGACCGGCGCGGTTGCCGGAACCGGGTCGGTGCTGCTGATCCCAGAGCTGTTCATCAAGCCGATGCGTGACGGTGCGGAGTCCGAGATCGAGGCCCTCGCCGTCCTGCTCGCTCGGCTGGATCTGCGACCGGCTGACGAGGCCATCGCCGAGCTCGCCGCCTCGCTCGGAGCCGCCCATGGGCTTCGTGCAGCCGATGCAGTGCATCTCGCGACGGCGGTCGCCGTGGGCGCCGACCGGTTCATCACGAACAACTCCTCCGACTTCTCAAAGGCCATCGCCGAGATCGAAGTCGCGTATCCCCGTGATCTCCCCGAGTCGTGATCGTGGCTCGGATGGGGACCGGCCGAGCCGGGCCCGCCACGAGACGCACGGTGACGTGAGGAGGTCCAGCGGGCACTCGCGCTGCACCCGGGACCTCTTCGTGATTGCATGTGCTGGTCCAGCAGCATGCCGAGAAGGAGCGCGAGGGAGTCGGTGTTGAGGAGTTCGTCGGCCTCGGCGTCGCCCGTGACGGCGAGATCTTCCTGCATGGGGCAATGATCGCACGGCACCCGATCGACCGGCACCGAGCCAGTCGATCGCACGTGGTGCTCCGTCGACTCTGTGGCGCCTCGGCCGAAGATGCGAAGACGAAGAGGTGAGCGCCGTCACTCCATCGGCATCTGCTGACAGCTCGGGCCGATGTCTCCCTGCATGTCGGCGTCTCCGAGCGGTGGTCTCACCGGTGATACAGTGGGGACATGGCTGAAGCTACAGTGCGAGATCTGCGGAACAAGGGCGGCGAGGTCCTCGAGCGCGTGCTCGCCGGCGAGCGCGTCACCGTCACCCGCGACGGCAAGCCGGTCGCAGAGCTGCGGCCGCTGCCGGGTACACGCCTCAGTGCGCACTCGCTCGTCGAGCGCTTCCGGCATCTCCCGCGGATCGATCCCACCCGATTCCGCGACGACGTCGACGGCGTGGTCGACCAGGCGATCTGACCATGGTTGTCGGCATCCTCGATACGAACACGCTGATCCTCGTGGAGCGCCTGGTGCCCGACGACCTCCCGAGCGAACCGGTCATCACCGCCATCACCCTCGCGGAGCTCTCGGTCGGCCCCCTTGTGACCGACGACGACCATGAGCGCGCCGCTCGCCAAGCGCGTCTGCAAGAGGTCGAGTCCGTGTTCGAACCCCTGCCGTTCGACGCGAGCGCGGCGAGGGCGTTCGGCGCGGTCGCGGCCGGGCTTCGACGTTCCGGCCGCAAGCCATCCGCGCGCGCATTCGATGCGCTCAACGCGGCGACGGCCATCGCCAGCCAGCTGCCGCTGTACACATGCAACCCCCGCGACTACGCAGGCATCGAGGACCTGGACCTCGTGGAGGTCACCCACCCCGATTCCTGAACGGTGGCGGACTTGCGGTGCTGCGCGCCACGGGCATGCGCGACGGGGAACTTTGGACCTCGATCTCGACTGCATCGTCGACTGCGGCGCTCACGGCACCTGGCTGCGGCGTCCCGCTCGGCAAGCTCGGCACCAAACGGATGGTCCCGCTCGACCCCGAACCGCTCGCGCTGCTCGACACCTGGATCACCAACCGCGGGCCACAACGCGCCCTGGCTCATCCCCGGCATCACGCTGACGACGGGCAACCTGGTCACGCTCTTGTGCCTGCACCGCCGCTGGCGCGGCGCCCTGGTCGGGCACCTGGCGCTCTTCGAGATGTGCAGCGTCGTGCCGACGCGCCGTTACGCCACGGCGCTTCGTCGCCTCGGCTTGGGCGATCGCGCCGTGCGGTTCTACGACGAGCACGTGCATGCGGACGAGCACCACCAGTTCGTCGCCCTCGAGGAGATGGCCGGCGGTCTGCTCGGGGACGAGCCGATGGCCACAGCTCGCTTCTCGCACCGGTCACCACCCCTGCTTGGTGGTGACCGGAATCCTCGGTTCGCCCACGCTTTGGGCAAGCAGCCGAGTAGCTGAGTCACCGAGGACCCTGGCCGAGAGGGATTGCATCTCCTCGGCTGGGGAAGGCCTCCCATGTCCTGCCATGTCCCCACGTCTCTTCCCGGAGATCAGGAGGTGGACATGTCGAACTCCGACGATCTGAAGGGCCGGTTCGAGCAAGCCGCCAGTGACCCGATGGGCGACCATGACCTGCAGAACGAGGGCAGGATCCGGGCAGCCGGCAAGGTCAAGCGGTTCCTCGACGACGTCGAGGACAAGGCCTCCGGCGCCGTCGCTGCGGTCAAGGACAAGCTCGACCGCAGCTGACCAACCCGGTGGGAGGGACCCATTCCCACGCGGGTCGTCGGCGTCTGGCGGTATCAGGAGCCGGGTACGTCCCGGCTAGCCGCGCGACTGACGCGGGTGGATGAACAGGGAGGCCCGATGGACCCCACCAAGCTGCTCGAAGCCGACCACCGCCAGGTCGAAGCGCTGTTCGACGCGATCGACAAGGCAGAAGGACACGATCGCGGGCCGCTCATCGACGCGCTCGCCTTCCGCCCTGCGGGCGCACATGCAGCTCGAAGAGCAGATCGTCTATCCCGCAATGAGCCCAGCCACGGGCGACGAGGCGGTGGAGGAGGGGAACAAGGAGCACGAGCTTGCCCGCAAGGCCCTCCAAGACATGATTGACCTCTCCCCGGACGAGGCTGGGTTGGGCGCAGCGATGGAAGCCACCAAGGCTGGCATCGAGCACCATGTCGGGGAGGAGGAGGGCGATATCTTCCCCAAGCTTCGTGCCGACGGCACCATCCTCGACCAGATCGCCACGCCGTTCCTGCGGACCCGCCTCGAACTCGGTCTCCCGATGGAGGCGGCGACGCTTGCTGCGGCTTCGACCAAGGATGAGCTCCTCGAGGCAGCCCGCACGGCTGGCGTCCACGGGGTCTCGTCCATGACCAAGGACGAGCTCGCCGAGGCTCTCGCGACCACCATGACCGCGGTCTCCTGACCCGCACCGGGTCCACCACCCCGGGCAGCATCCGGCGCCGCCGTCGCCACTTGGCTTGAACCCGCGATTGGCTCGGAACTTGGCCACGAGCCGTTGCCTCGACGGCCCAAGCGGCCGATCAGCCTCCAGTCGCGGCGTGGGGCGCGTGGACGGGCTTGGACTCCGGCGACCCCTGCTGGCGCAGGAAGATCGTCAGGACCACGATCGCCGCCACGGCCAGGAACTCCGACTGCCAGTTCTGCAGAGATTCGAACCAGAAATGCGACTGATGCACGTACTGCCAAACCGTCACACCCGGGTGGCCGTGCTCGGACTGGTCCGCGCTGAAAGCGCGGGCTCCTGTGAGCGCATGCAACGCCAACGTCGCGGTGAACAGCCCGAAGAACCCGATGCTCAGCGACCGCTTGTAGATCGCCAACGCCAGGCCACCTCGGCGCACCGGCCACGGAGCCGCCGGGTCATCCCGGTGCGCCACCGGATCCTCATCGACGTCCTCGGAGCCGTTGAGCGACTTCGACTCGGCGGACCCGCGCTGGCGCAGCCAGACCGTGAGGAGGACGTAGGAGCCCATCTGGAGGAACTCGGACTCCCAGTTCTCGAAGGTCGCCTCGCCAAAGTGGGCGGACGTCAGATACGTGCCGTAACCGATCGTGGAGCCACCGTGCGCTTGCTGGTCCTCGTTGTAGACGTGCCAGCCGGTCACGGACTGGCCGCCGACCCACACCACCAGGAACAGCCCGATCACCACGATGGACAGGCCGTTTCGACGTACGAATCCGGGGACGCGCGTGGAACTCGCCGCCGGACCTGCGGGCGGGTCCGCCTCGGGCGTGCACCCCTGTGAACCAACCGCGGCGGTTGCTGGGGTCGCTCCGGAGGACGTCACGGTTCGGGATCCCACGATGAAGAGTCCGGACGACCAGTTCCGTGCGCTCCTGGCAAGTCTGGGGCGGGGCGGCGGACGGCCTGTATCGCCTGGAGCAACGCGGGGCGCTGGCTCCCGTACGTCTGGCGAGCCCACCGGTCATCCTGCCAGGGCTCCAGCACAACCAGTGGCCTTGCTCGCTGCATACCGCTCCTCTCCATCAGCTCGGCCACTATTCCCGCTGCTGCGACGCGTCACTCGCTCGCGCACGGGCCAGCGTCCGTCGCGTACCGGCTCGAGGACCTCGGGGGATCAACCCCGCGGCCGCATGGGCTCGACAGCGCGCCTCGCGCAGCTCCGATCCCCCAAACGGCGAGGTTCCAGATCGCAGCGGTCTGGGCAAGTGCGGGAGGCGGTTGAGTACGCAGCCGTGTCGCCCCCCGTCAGCACAGGAGCGCCATGAAGTCCGCGCCCGCGTCATTTGCCCCGGTCCTCGCCAGCTTCGATTCGACGGCCCTGCGATGAGCGTGTTCGGTTACGCGCTCTCGAGTGAGGAACACCCCCCGCGCAGGCTGGTGGGCAACGCCCTGCGCGCCGAGGAGGCGGGCTTCGACTTCGTCTCGATATCCGATCACCTCCATCCGTGGGTGAGCGCACAGGGGCACAGCCCGTTCGTGTGGAGCGTCCTGGGCGCGGTCGCGGCGACCACAGAACGCATCGAGGCGGGCGTCGGCGTGACCTGTCCGATCATCCGGATCCACCCGGCGATCATCGCCCAGGCGACAGCGACGACGTCGTTGCTGCTACCGAACCGGTTCTTCTTCGGCGTCGGCACCGGTGAGGCCCTCAAAGAGCACGTCCTCGGGCACCGTTGGCCCCGGCCCGAGGTCCGACGGGCGATGCTCGGCGAGGCCGTCGAGATCATCCGAGCCCTTTGGGCCGGCGACACGGTCGCCCACCACGGCGACTTCTACGAGGTCGAGAACGCCAAGCTCTTCGACCTGCCCACCGAAGCGCCCCCGATCATCGTGTCGGGGTTCGGCGACACGGCGATCGCCCTCGCTGCCGAGATCGGCGACGGCTACTGGTGCCACGCGCCCGAGCCCGACGCCATCGCGACATACGAGTCCAACGGCGGCTCGGGCCCGAGGTACGCGCAGCTGAACCTGTGCTGGGCCGCTCGTCACGGAGGACGACGCCACCTCGTCGGTCCCCTGTGGACCCGACGTCGAACCCGTCCTCGAATCGGTCCCGAAGTTCCTCGACGCCGGTTACGACCACCTCTACCTCCACCAGATCGGCCCCGACCAGGACGGCTTCTTCCAGTTCTGGACCGAGGCGCTGCAGCCCGCCCTCGCCCACATCACTGAGGGTGCGACCTCCTCAGAGGAGAGAAGCGATGGCCACCGATGAACGAGTTCGAGCCGCCAGGTGCAACATCAAGAAGGCTCGTGCCGACGCCGAGGCGAAGAGGTCGATCGCCCACCTGCCCGCCAAGACCCGCACCGCCCTGGGCAAGCAAGGTGCTGCCGTAGCGGCCCGCAAGCGGCGAGACGGCACAAGCCCGAAGACGCGGGCGGGCTCTACGAGGAGGCCAAGCGCCGGGACCTCCCGGGTCGCTCGAAGATGGGTCGCGAGGAGCTCGCTCGGGCGCTGGGCCACCACTGACCACGCAACTCGAGCTAGGAGCAGTAGTCGCGATGCCGTCGGAGTCCGCCAACGTCAAGCACGACAAGCAGTGCGACCGTCGGACCTCGCCCAATACCGGGACCGACGACCTCGTCGAGGCCCTCTGGAGTGCTCCCGGACAACGGTTGATGGGCGCTCCCGCCAACATGGCGGGCCGTGCTCACCTGCATCGACCGCAACATCCGGCCCCGCGTCACCTCCGACCAGGGCGACGGCGACGAGTGGCCCGACGTCCGCCGAGCCGTACCAGGCGCTCAACGACGTCGGCTTCACCCCCTCGCGCCCGAAGCTGTGACCTACTGGGTCGGCGAAGCGATGCAGAGCGTCGACTACAGGTACAAGCAGCCCCGGCCCGACAAGACCGCCTGCTAACGCAGGTCTCTCTGCCCAGGCGTCGCGGGCGTCCTGCTCCGATCTGGCGGCAGCACGAACCGTCCCTGCAGGGGCCGGCGGTCGGCCTGGGAGGGCCTCGGCGGCCTTACCGTTGCGGCTGCGGGCTAGCGTGCCGATCTTGCTCGAGGCGCGCTTCTACCGCCGCGCCGCACTGCGAGCCGCTCTGGCGGCTTCGGCGGCGGGGGTGGGTGCGCGAGCCATGGGACGCAGAGACCTGATCGCCCCGGTCTCGGCTGCTGCGGCGGTGACTGGCGCCGCGCTCGAGGTGCCCGCTGTGGGCGCAGCCGGGCTGACGCTGTTCGGATCCTCGCTGGCCGCCCCGGCCCGAGTCCGCCAGCATCGACCAGGCCTGCGCCGGGCGGTCATGGTCGGGGCCGGGATAGGCGTGGCCACCCGTGGGCGTCTGGCCGCTCGCCCCGCGCACGCCCGCGGCCGTCGCTGCTCGAGCTGGTCGACGCCAGGGTCGAGCTCGAGGAGCGGATGGGTAAGTGGCCCGCGATGGTCGTCGCGCTGGCGCGTGTGCTGCGCCGTGCCGAGCCCTGCGCGGTGGTGCTCGACGACGGCCTGCTCGATGTACGGGTGGTCGATGCCCACCAGCCCTGGTGCGCACGCGGCTGGTCCTGGCCGTGCTCGCGGGACGGCTCGGTAGATCGAAGGTCTACCGGTCCTGGACGACCACCCGGCTCGACGTCGCCGCGCGCCCTATGCGTCTCGCCTGCGAGGGTGAGGCGTTCGATGGCTCGGCCCGATTCGAGATCGTCAAGGCCGGGTCGACGGGAATGTTCGTTCCCGCCCTTCAGGCCGAGCGAGGGTCGGCCCGCTCCGGGTCGATCCCGTAGCGGGCTATGGCCTCGCTCACGGTGCTCCACGCGATGCTGGAGTCGGCTGCGAGGGCGGCGAGGGTGGCCACCACGACGTTGCCTGCGTCGGTCTCGAAGTGCCGGCGCAGGGCGGAGCGCGTGTCGCTGCGACCAAACCCGTCGGTGCCCAGCGGGGTGTACCGCCGGTGGGCGGGGATCCAGCGCGCGACCTGGTCGGGGACCGCCTTCATGAAGTCGGTGACGGCGACCACCGGCCCGTCGCCGTCGAGCAGTTGGGTCACCCGTGGTACGCGCGGGGCTGCCCCGGGGTGCAGGCGGTTCCAGCGCTCGGTCGACAGCGCCTCCTCGCGCAGGCGCTTGTAGCTGGTGGCCGACCACAGCTCTGCCCCGACACCGTAGTGCTCGGCGAGCTCGTTGGCGGCTTCGCGAGCGGCGCCCTGGGCGGAGCCCGAGAACAGGATCGACGCCCGGTGCACAGTGTCCAAGGGCGCCTGCTGCCAGCGGTACAGCCCCTCGACAGCGCCCGCCTGAGCGCCGTCGGGCATGGGGGGCATGGGGTAGTTCTCGTTGTACAGGGTCAGGTAGTAGATGGTGTCCGGATCGCCCACGGCAGGGTTTCCCCCGTACATGCGGTGCAGTCCCGCCCGCACGATCACCGCCATCTCGTAGGCGAATGCGGGATCGTAGGCCTCGACCGCCGGGTTCACGCTCGCCAGGACCAGCGAGTGCCCGTCCTGGTGCTGGAGTCCCTCGCCCAGCAACGTCGTTCGTCCCGCCGTCGCTCCCAGCAGGAAGCCCCGGCTGCGAGCATCGGTGGCCTGCCAGATGAGGTCGCCGACTCGTTGGAAGCCGAACATCGAGTAGAAGGTGAAGAAGGGCACCATGGGTACCCCCTGGGTGGCGTACGCGGTACCGGCCGCTATGAAGCTAGCCATCGAACCCGCCTCGGTGATGCCCTCCTCGAGGATCTGGCCCTGCTTGGATTCTCGGTACGCCAGCAGCAGCTGCGCATCGACGGACTCGTAGCGCTGACCGCCGAACGCGTAGATCCCGAACTCGCGGAACAGGGCGTCCATGCCGAAGGTGCGTGCCTCGTCGGGGATGATCGGCACCACCCGAGGACCGAAGTTGGGGTCCCGCAGGAGGTTGCGCAGCAGGCGGGTGAACGCCGTCGTCGTCGAGGCGGCCTGGTTGCCCGAGCCGGCGAACACCTCGTCGAAGGCACCTTCGGCGGGCAGCGACAGGGCTCGCTTGGCGCGCGTGGTGCGCCTCGGCAGCGCGCCGTCGAGCGCGCGGCGCCGCTCGAGCATGTAGGCGCGCTCGGGGTTGTCGGGCTCCAGCGAGATGTAGGGCGGCTCGCGGTCGTCGGCGAGCGCCTCGTCGGGAACGAGCTCGGTCAGGAACAGCCGGTCACGCATCGTGCGCAGCTGGGCCGTGGTCATCTTCTTGATCTGATGCGTGGCGTTGCGGCCCTCCACGTCGGGTCCAAGTGTCCAGCCCTTGATCGTCTTGGCCAGGATGACCGTCGGTGCGCCGGTCTGCTCGGTGGCGGCCTTGTAGGCCGCGTAGAGCTTGCGGTAGTCGTGGCCTCCGCGGGGCAGGTTGCGGATCTCGTCGTCGTCGAGGTGCTCGACCATGGCCCGGAGGCGGGGGTCGGGACCGAAGAAGTGCTCGCGGGCGTACGCACCCGACTCGACCGCGTAGCGCTGGAACTCACCGTCCACGGTTGTGTTCATCTTGTGCAGGAGCACGCCGTCCTTGTCGCGGGCGAGCAGGTCGTCCCACTTCGAGCCCCATACCACCTTGATCACGTTCCAGCCCGCGCCCCGGAACATGGCCTCGAGCTCCTGGATCACCTTCCCGTTGCCGCGAACGGGCCCGTCGAGGCGCTGCAGGTTGCAGTTCACGACCCAGATGAGGTTGTCGAGGCCCTCGCGGGCGGCGAGCGATATGGATCCGAGGGTCTCGGGTTCGTCGCACTCTCCGTCGCCGAGGAAGCACCAGACCCGCGATCCACTCGTGTCCTCGATGCGCCTGTCGAGCAGGTAGCGGTTGAACCGGGCCTGGTAGATCGAGCAGAGCGGGCCGAGGCCCATCGACACGGTCGGGTACTCCCAGAAGTCGGGCATGAGCCGCGGATGGGGATAGCTGGACAACCCGTTGCCACCGACCTCCTGGCGGAAGTTGTCGAGTTGCGTGGCGTCGAGGCGCCCCTCGAGGAAGGCCCGGGCGTAGATCCCCGGTGCGGCGTGGCCCTGGATGTAGACGTGGTCCCCGGCGAGACCGTCGTCCTTGCCCCGGAAGAAGTGGTTGAAGCCGACCTCGTAGAGCGACGCCGAACTGGCGAACGTGGCCAGGTGCCCACCGATGCCCTCCGCTGCCTTGTTGGCCTTGACCACCATTACCGCCGCGTTCCAGCGGACGTAGGCTCGGATGCGCCGTTCGAGCAGCTCGTCGCCCGGGAAGAACGGCTCCTGCTCGGGTGGGATGGTGTTCACGTAGGGCGTCGACACAGTGGCGGGGTGACCGACCTGGAGCTCGCGGGCCCGTTCGAGAAGTCGGGAGATCAAGAACCGCGCCCGGGTCTTGCCGTGGGCGTCTACGACCGAGTCGAGCGAGTCGAGCCACTCGGCGGTCTCGCCCGGGTCGATGTCGGGCAGCTGGTGAACGAACCCGTCGAGGATCATCCCTGCATCGTCGCAGCCAGCGGACACAAATGCGCCGGCCACCGGGGCAAAACGCGTGACGGTCTGTCAGCGCGTGCAGCAGACGGCCGCCACCTCTGAGAATTCGGCCCTCCCACTGTCATCACGTAGGGTTGCTTGACATGCGTGCGGTCGTGACCGGCTCCAGCGGCTTCATCGGGTCGCACCTGTGCGCGACCCTCGTTGCCGCCGGCCACGAGGTCACCGCCATCGACTCCGTCGCGCCGCGCCGACCGCCCGCCTCGTGCAGTGCGCCAGAGCGCACCCTGGTGTCACCCCTGGCCGAGATGGACCTGGAGGAGGTCCTCGATGGCGCCGACGTGGTGTTCCACCTCGCCGGGCGTCCCGGTGTGCGCCCCTCGTGGGGTCCGGACTTCGGCCGGTACCTCGAGGACAACCTCGCTGCCACCCAGCGCGTGCTCGAAGCGCTGCGTCGCACCGGGCACAAGGCGCGCCTGGTGGTGGCGTCGAGCTCGTCGGTGTACGGCGAGCTGGCCTCATCCCCCCAGGGTGCGAGCCGTCCGGTGGGCGAGGACGCGCCGACCGTGCCGCGCAGCCCCTACGGCGTCACCAAGCTCGCAGTGGAGCACCTTTGCCGCGCGTACGCGATCGAGTGGGCCGTGCCCAGCACGGTGCTGCGGCTCTTCAGTGTGTATGGCCCCGGCCAACGGTCCGACATGGCCCTGCACCGGATCTGCGAGGCAGCGCTGGGCGGGCCGGCGTTCACCCTGCTCGGCACCGGCCTGTGCCGTCGGGACCTCACCTATGTCGACGACGTCGTCGCAGCCATCGTTACCGCTGGGCTCAACCCGTTGGAACCGGCGACGGTCCTCAACATCGCCGGTGGCCGAGCCGTGTCGGTGGCCGAGCTGATCGAGATGGTCGAGCTCGTCGGCGGCCGACCGGTACCCGTCGTGGTCGAGCGAGCCGCACCGGGCGACGTGTCGGTCACCCGGGGAGACTCCGCCCGGGCCCACCGACTGTTGGGTTGGGCACCGCTGACGACGCTGGAGGAAGGGGTCGCGCGCCAACTGGCCTGGCATCGGAGCCGGGCGCCCGCGACGATCCCCGGATGACCCCACCGCCGTCGGTCGAAGCCCTCCGAGCCGACCCGCCTCGCGCCGAGGAGGTGGTCGTGTACACCGACGGCGCGTGCTCCGGGAACCCTGGACCCGGGGGCTGGGCCTGGGCCGTACCCGAGGGCTCTTTCGCGGCGGGGGCCGACCCGGTGACGACGAACCAGCGGATGGAGCTGACCGCGGCGCTCGAGGCGGTTCGTGCCCTGGATGGCCCGCTGGAGGTGCGCAGCGATTCCACCTACGTCGTGCACTGCTTCCGTGACCGGTGGTGGCAGGGATGGCGGCGCCGGGGATGGGTGAACGCCAAGCGGCAGCCGGTGGCCAACCGCGACCTGTGGGAGCCACTGCTCGAAGTGGTGCTCGACCGGGACGATGTCCGCTTCACGTGGGTCAAGGGGCACGGCGACGATCCCTTCAACGACCTCGTCGACCGCCTTGCTGTCGAGGCGGCCCGCAGCCAGAGGTTCTTCGCGGGCCCCTAGCGCGCAGGAGGCGCGGGTACCCGCTCAGCCACCGGTCCCGAGGGGCTTGCGCCACCAGGCGCCGGTCCAGTCGACCTCGTGGATGGGCGCGTCGATGCCGCTGTGGCGCCGATAGTCGTGGACTGCCTGGCGACAGGCTTCGATGCCGCCGTAGTCGTCGACGATGACGAAGCCCCCGGGGCTCACCTTGGGCTCGAGGTTGGTCAGAGCGTCCATCGTCGACTCGTACAGGTCGCCGTCGAGGCGCAGCACTGCGATCCGTTCCACCGCCAGATCGGGCAGCGTGTCGCGGAACCAACCGACCACGAACTCGACCCGCTCGTCGAGCAGCCCGTAGCGGGCGAAGGCGGCCCGCACGTCGTCGACGCCCACGGCCAGCTCGCGGTATTCGTGGAAGCGCATGGGCACATCCATCGGATAGCGCTGCGCGTCGGGCTCGGGCAGCCCGGCGAAGCTGTCGCACGCCCATACGCGCCGGTCCGGGTCGCCGAGGGCCGCCAAGATCGCCCGGAGGTAGATCGCCGTGCCGCCACGCCATACCCCGGTCTCGACCAGGTCGCCGGCCACCCCGTCGTGCAGGGCCCGTGCCACGCAGTCGGTCACGTTGTCGAGGCGGGCCCGTCCGATCATCGTCTCGGCGTGGGGCGGCCAGTCGTGGCCCACTGCTCGACGGTCAGGCTCGCCACTGTGGGCCACGAGCCGCCAGCGCCGCTCGCGCAGCAGGGCCCGCAGCTCGTCGTGTCCGGGCTGAGCCAGTGGCCACTGGCGCAGGTCCACGTTGCGGACCTCCTCGTCGAGGAACAGCTCCCGGGTGAGGCAGCCTGCCAGGAGGTCGAGGTAGCGGGCGGCGGGTTCCGGGATCGGTGGGCGCACGGGTGCAGCAACGTAGCGGGCCGCCCGGGTGGGCAGGGCTGCAGACCTAGGGTCTTCGCATGGATCTGCACTCGTGCTCGGCGATCGTCACCGGAGGGGCGTCGGGCCTCGGGGAGGCGACCGCCCGCCTGCTGGCGACTCGTGGGGCCCGGGTGGTGGTCGCGGACCTCAACCCTGACCTCGGCTCCAGGGTCGCGGCCGAGATCGGGGGCGTCTTCGTGGCCGCCGACGTCGCCGATCCTGGTCAGGTCATGGCCGCGGTCGACGCCGCCGATGAGCTGGGACCGGTGCGGGCGCTGGTCACGGCGGCCGGCATCGGCTTCGCCAGCCGAACCATCGGCCGCGATGGCAGCTATGAGTCTGCGCACGATCTCGAGGCGTTCCGCAAGGTGGTGGAGGTCAACCTGACCGGAACCTTCAACTGCATCCGCCTCGCCGCGACGGCGATGGGCCGGACCCAGCCGGTGGACGAGTCGGGCCAGCGCGGGGCGGTGGTCACCGTCGCCTCGGTCGCGGCGTTCGATGGCCAGATCGGCCAGGCCTCCTACTCCGGATCCAAGGGGGGAGTCGTGGGCCTGACCCTGCCGGTCGCCCGCGACCTGGCGGCGGTGGGTGTGCGGCTTAACTGCATCGCCCCGGGCCTGATCGACACACCGATCTACGGCACGGGCGAGGCCTCGGATGCCTTCAAGGACAAGCTCAAGCGTGATGTGCTGTTCCCGAAGCGTCTCGGACGGGCCGACGAGTTCGCCACTATGGCGGTCGAGCTGCTCACCAACGACTACATGAACGCCGGCGTGATCCGCCTAGACGGCGGTGTACGCATGCAACCCAAGTGACCCCACCGGCGCGGTTGGCCATCGGCGGGCTGGGGTAGCCGGGAAGGTCCACCTGTCGACAGGAGGAACCGATGGCATCCAAGGACGAACCTCGAGTGAGCGACGCCACCCGTGCCGAAGAGACGCGGGACGCGCAGGTCGCACACCAGCCCGACGAGGCTCCGGACGCGCAGGAGGAAGAGGCGGCCGAGCGGGCTGCCGAGCGAGCTCCCGACGTGTCCGACGACTACGAGGCAGCCGCCAGGACGGGAGCCTCTGTCAAGGGCGAGGGCCGGATCTGAGTGTGTCGCCGGCCCCCGTCGAGAGGCGGGGGCCGGCGGGGACCGCTCATGGGCTCTCGACCAGCCCGGCGAGGCGCTCCAGCGTTGCCTCCATGGCGCGCTGATTGGCGGTGGAGCGGACGCGTGCCAGCAGGGACATGCCCGCCGGCACCGTCGACCAGTCGAAGGTCTCGGTCACCCGCGTGCCGCCCTCGACCGGCTCCAGCTCGTAGCGCCAACGGTGGCGGCCCAAGTGCCGCCAGGCGATCAGGCGGTCGGGCTCGTACTCCACCACCTCGTTGGACACCCGGTAGGGCAGCCCCATCTTCATCTTCATCCCGAAGCGCGAGCCGAGGCTCAAGGCGTGCCGGACCGCTGGTAGGGGTCCGGACAGTTCCGGAACCGTCGAGGTCACTGTGGCGTGCCGGGTCGGTGAGCAGGGCGAAGATCCTCGAGGCCGGTGCTCGGATGACTCGGGTCGCCGCGACGGCGGCGGTGGAAGCGGACGTCTTGCTCATCGGTTCTCCCTGGTCGGTGCCGGTCGATCGAGGACGGCCGGCAACGCCGTGGCGAGGTCGGCATGGGTGAAGGCGAACCCGGCGCCCTCGAGGGCGCGGGGACGGACCCGGGAGCTGGTGAAGAGCAGCTCGTCCGCTAGCTCGCGTCCGAGGAGCAGCCGGGGTCCCGCCCTCGGGACCGCGACGACGGCCGGGCGGTGCAGGACGCCTGCGAGGACGCGGGTGAACTCGGCGTTGGTGGTCGCCCCCGGGGCCGTCAGGTTGACCGGCCCGCCAAGTGGCGCCTCCAGCAGCAAGCGGATGGCGCGTACCTCGTCGGCCAGAGTGATCCACGACCACCACTGGCGACCGGAGCCCAGGCGCCCGCCCAGCCCGAGCCGGAACAGCGGGAGCATCTTGGCCAGAGCACCGCCGGCGGCGTCCAGGACCAGCCCTGTGCGGATGTAGGCCACCGTGATCCCGACCTCCTCAGCTGGCGCGGCAGCCTTCTCCCAGGCCTGCACGACACCCGCCAGGAAGCCATCGCCGGGGTCGGAGCCCTCCTCGAGCACCTCGTCGCCCCGCTCTCCGTAGAAGCCCATCGCCGAGCCCGACACCAGGACCGGGGGCGGGTTCTGCAGCCCTGCGAGGGTCCCGGCGAGCAGAGCCGTGCCGCGGGTGCGACTTTCGAGGATGATCCGCTTGCGTTGCTCGCTCCAGCGTCGGTCCGCGATGCCCGCCCCGGCGAGGTGGACGGCGCCGTCGAGGCCCTCGAGACCGCTGGCATCCATCTCGCCCCCGTCGGGGTCCCACCCGACCTCGCCTTCGGCGGGTCGATGGCGCACGACCGGCACGGGCTCGTGACCGTCGGCGCGCAGAGACCGCAGCAGTGCCGTGCCGATGAGCCCGCTCGAGCCGGTGATGGCGATGCGCACGAATCCTCCCCAGCGGCTACGTCCGCGAGGGCGTTACCGTACCGCCGCCCCTCTCGCTGGGGGATCCGGCACGGTTGGCGCCGCGCGCGGGCCGACCCCGAACAGGAGGCGAGCGATGCTCGACGAGTTCAAGGCGTTCCTGATGCGGGGCAACGTGATCGACCTCGCCGTCGCCGTGGTCATCGGGGCCGCGTTCACCGCGGTAGTGAACGGGGTCGTGACGGGCCTGCTCACGCCCCTCATCGGAATGATCATCTCGAGGGACTTCACCGAGATGACCTTCACGATCAACGACAGCGTCTTCCAGTACGGGCTGGTGGTGGATGCAGCCATCAAGTTCCTCGCCTACTCGGCGGTGGTGTTCTTCGGCATCGTGAAGCCTCTCGCCCTGCTGGCCCAGCGCCGCCGCGCCGCCGAACCCGCCGAGCCCGAGAGCCCGGTGGCCAGCGACGAAGCCGTGTTGCTGGCCGAGATCCGCGACCTGCTGCGCCAGCGTCCGGTCCCCTGAGGCGGGCTGGCCGGCCGGTTGGTCGGTGCCCGGGCGTGCCGGTCTAGGATCGGCGCCCGTTTGCGAACGGACGGGCCGGAGGTCGGATGCACGTCGTCGTGGTGGGGTGCGGCCGGGTCGGATCGGGCCTGGCACGCATCCTCGAGGAGCGAGGCCACAGCGTGGCGGTGATCGACAAGCAGCCCGCAGCCTTCCGCCGGTTGCCCGAGGGCTTTGCCGGCAGGGCCCTGGTCGGGATCGGCTTCGACCGCGAGCGCTTGCGTGAGGCCGGCGTCGAGGAGGCCGGGGCCCTGGCGGCGGTGACCAACGGCGACAACTCGAACATCCTCGTGGCCCGGGTGGCGCGCGAGACCTTCGGCCTCGAGCGCGTCGTGGCACGCATCTACGACCCGCGGCGGGCCGCCATCTACGAGCGGCTGGGCATCCCCACGATCGCGACCGTGCAGTGGACCACCGATCGGGTGCTGCGCCGGATCCTGCCCGACGCGCCCGACACCGAATGGGCCGATCCCTCCGCCAGGGTGGCGCTCGTGGAGCGGGTGGTGGGTCCGTCGTGGGTCGGGCGTCGCCTCGCCGATCTCGATCTGGGCGGCGTCGCCCGGGTGGCTGCCCTGTCGAGGTTGGGAGTGGGCCGGATCCCCAGCCCCGACCTCGTGACGCAGGAGGGCGATGTGGTCTACGTCGCGGTCGCCGTGGGCGAGGTGGCAACCTTCGACGCGCACCTCAGCGAGGGAGCGATGGCCGGTCCGGGCGGTGGGCCCGGATGAAGGTCGTGATCGCTGGTGGAGGCAACGTCGGAACCTTCATCGCGGACGAGCTGGCCCGTGCAGGTCACGAGGTCTCGATCCTCGAGGCCGACGCCGATCGCTTCGAACGGGCCCGGCGTGACGAGGAACCGCCGGGGGTGCAGTGGTCGCACGCCGATGCCTGTGAGGTGGCGAGCCTGCGTGCGGTGGGGTTGGCCGAGGTGGACGTGTTGGCAGCGGTCACCGGCGACGACGAGGACAACTTGGTCATCTCCCTTCTCGCCAAGCAGGAGTTCGCGGTCCCCCGCGTCATCGCCCGGGTCAACAACCCGAAGAACCACTGGATGTTCAACGAGAACTGGGGGGTGGACACGGCTGTCTCCACACCGCACTTGCTGACCGCTCTGGTCGAAGAGGCTGTGTCGGTGGGGACGTTCGTGAGGCTGCTGCACTTGGAGGGGGGACGGGCCTCGATCGTGGAGGTCACCCTGGCCGAGGACGCCAAGGCTGTCGATCGCGACATCGTCGACCTCGACTTCCCCCGAGACTCCACCGTGGTCGCGGTGCTGCGCCAGAACCGCGTGCTGTTCCCCCGCGGTGACACGCAGCTACGGGGCGGCGACGAGGTGCTGGTCCTGGTCACCCCGGACAGCGAGGCGGAGGTCCAGCGGATCCTCACGGAGCGATGAGCACGCGCTTGCTCATCCTGGCCGCGCTGGGCTGTGGGCTGGCGATCGTGGTCGCCTTCGCCCTCCAGCTGCTCCTGGCGCCCTGAGCGGTTCGCCCGTGCGTGAGAAAGAAGTCGGAAAGGGATCCGTCATCGTTGTGGTGACGCCCTGCCGCTAGGTTCCCCGACGGTGACGACCGGGCTCTTCGACGGCTACCGCCACGACGGCTTCTTCGACGAGGTCGTCGACGACGGGGGCCAGGTCCGCAGCCACTACCGGGCGCTCGTGGAGCGGATGGACCGCTTCACCCCTGCCGACCTCGCTCGGAGGGAAGAGGCGCGAGACCAGGCGTTCCGCTCGGCGGGGATCACCTTCACGGTGTACGGCGAGGGTGAAGGCGTCGAGCGCACCTTCCCCATGGACCTGCTGCCGAGGATCATCCCGGCGGAGGAGTGGGAGGTGCTCGAGGCCGGTCTCGTCCAGCGGGTGACAGCGCTCAACCGCTTCCTCGACGACCTCTACGTGGGTGACGCGGCCGTGATCAAAGACGGGGTGGTGCCCCGCTGGCTGGTGGTCTCGAGCGCCGGCTTCGAGCGGGCGGCCCAGGGCATCGCCGTACCCCACGGAGCGCGCTGTCTGGTCGCCGGAGTCGATGTCGTGCGGGATGGCTCGGGTCGCTACCTGGTCCTCGAGGACAACCTGCGCAACCCCAGCGGGGTTTCCTACGTGCTGGAGAACCGTGCCGCGATGACGCGGGTCCTGCCCGGTGCGTTCGCCGACCACCGGGTCCGCCCGGTGGACCACTACGGCCGGTCGCTGCTGGAGGCCCTGCGCCGGGTCGGCCCCCCCGGCGCCGACCAAGAGCCCACTGTGGTGGTGCTCACCCCGGGCGTGTACAACTCGGCGTACTTCGAGCACGCCTTCCTGGCCCGCCAGATGGGTGTCGAGCTGGTGGAGGGCCGGGACCTCGTCGTGGACGACCACGTGGTCTCGATGCGCACCACGCACGGCCTGCGACGGGTCGACGTGATCTACCGCCGCATCGACGACGCCTTCCTCGACCCGGTGGTGTTCCGTGCCGACTCTGCGTTGGGGGTGCCGGGCCTGCTCGCCGCCGCTCGCGCCGGCAACGTGACCATCGCCAACGCGGTCGGCAACGGCGTCGCCGACGACAAGGCCGTGTACGCCTTCGTGCCCGACATGATCCGCTACTACCTGGGCGAGGATCCGATCCTGTCCAACGTGGACACCTACCTCCTCTGGGATCGAGACCAGCGGGCCATGGTGCTCGAGCGCCTCGACGAGCTGGTCGTCAAGCCGGTGGCCGAATCCGGTGGTTACGGGATGTGCATCGGTCCCCAGGCCACCGACGGCGAGCTGGCGGCCATCCGCCGTCGCATCGAGGCCGATCCTCGCAACTACATCGCCCAGGAGGTGGTGCCGCTGTCGTGCCACCCGACGCTGGTCGACGATCACCTCGAGGGGCGCCACGTGGACCTCCGCCCGTTCGTGCTGAGCGGCGACCGGGTCGAGGTCGTGCCCGGAGGCCTCACCCGGGTGGCGCTCCGCCGGGGGAGCCTGGTGGTGAACTCCAGCCAGGGCGGGGGCAGCAAGGACACCTGGGTCCTTGCGCCCACCGACTCCCGGTGAGCGACTTGCTGCTGGCTCGTCACGCCGAGTCGCTCTTTTGGACTGGGCGCTATATCGAGCGTGCCGAGGACACCGCCCGGATGCTCGACGTCACCTACCACGGCCTGCTCGAGGCGATGCCCTGGGAGGCCGAGCGCGCCTGGATGGATCTGCTCAAGGTGCTGCGGTCCGACGGCGCCTTCCTGGCCGAGGAGCGTCCCGTGAGGGCCAGCACGGTGTCGGAGTTCCTGGTTCTCGACCCGCGCAACCCGGGCGCCATCGTCTCCGCGGTGGGCCGGGCGCGAGAGAACTTGCGCTCGGTGCGCGAGCTCGTGTCGTCGGAGTTGTGGGAGGCGGTGAACACGTTCCACCTCGAGCTGCGGTCGCGCAACCTGCGCGCCGACGTCGACGCCGCCCCCCACGAGCTGTACGGCTACGTGCGCCGGAGCTGCCAGACCCTCGCCGGCGTGGCATCCGAGACGTTGCCCCGCGATGCGGCGTGGCGCTTCCTGATGGCTGGCTGGATGATCGAGCGCGCCGAGATGACCTGCCGCCTGCTCGATGTGCGCTACAGCCAGCTGGTGACCGCCGGAGCCACCGGTGGGTTCCACCACTGGCTCCAGACCCTCAAGTCGGCGGCGGGGTCCGAGGCGTTCCGTCGCCGCTACCGCGCTTCGATCGACCCCGAAGCGGTCGTCGAGTTCCTGCTGCTGTCTCCCACGTTCCCCCGCTCGGTCCTGTACTGCCTGCGCGCCGCCGAGCGCGACCTGGACCGCCTCTCGGCCGGCTGGCCTGCCATGACCCGCCCGCAGCGGCTCCTCGGCCGCACCCGCGCCGACCTCGAGTACCTCGACGTGGCAGAGCTGCAGGGCGCGGACCTCCATGTGTTCCTCGACGGCCTGCTGGGCTCGGTTCGCCAGGTGGCCGAGGCCGTGGCGTTGCAGTACTTCCGCAACTCCACCGAACCCAACCTGGGTTCGATAGACCCTTACGGCGTATCGGCCGAGGCGCGCTGAGTGGCCAGGTTCGACATCCGCTACCGCACCACGGTCACCTATGACGACCTGGTGCGCGAGTCGCACAACGAGCTGCGTGCCTGCCCGTGCACCGACGAGTACCAGCAGCTCATCTCCTACCGGGTCACCACGGTCCCCGGGGCGCGCGTACTGGGCTACGTCGACTACTGGGGCACCAGGGTCGACACCTTCGGCATACGGGAGCCACACGTGGCGCTCGAGGTCGTCGCCGACGCCACCGTCGACACCTCGGCACGTCCGCTGATCACAGTGAGCCCTCGGGCCGCGTCCCTGACCGACCATGCCTTCAGGGACGAGCACCTCGAGTACCTCGAGCTCAGCGAGCACACCGACGCCGGGGCGGAGGTGGTCGCAGCTGCCCGCCGGGCGGCCCCGCTGGGCGGCGACGACGTGGTCGGAGTGGCGCTGTCGGTCCTTCGTTTCGTGCACACGACCCTGCAGTACACGCCGGGGGCCACTGCGATCGGCGTCGACGTGAACGAAGTGCTGTCCCGCGGCCAGGGCGTCTGCCAAGACTACGCGCACCTGGCCGTGGCCATGTGCCGCGTGCTCGACATCCCAGCCCGTTACGTGTCGGGCTACCTGTTCGCACTCGACGACAGCGACGGCGCCGATGTCGACGTGGACGTGGTCGAGGTGCAGACCCACGCCTGGTTCGAGGCAGCGATCCCCGGCTGGGGTTGGTTGGCCCTGGACCCGACCAACGCTGTGCAGGTCGGGCCGCGCCACATACGCATCGGTCACGGCCGCGACTACGACGACGTGCCGCCCATCAAGGGGGTCTTCTCCGGGCAGGGTCGCCCGGCCACCGATGCCGTGGTGGAGATCCGCCGCCACGGGCAGGGCCCGGGTCAGCCGCATCAGCCGCAAGGATCACGTCTTCCCCTGCACGCCCAGGCCCAGCAGCAGTAGCCGTAGCAGTAGCAGTCTGGTGCGACCGGTCGCGAGCGTGCTGACCACCGCGACGGGCGCCGGCGGCGACCCGTCGGCCCGGTCGGGCCCCACGGTGCTGCCGATAGCATCACCGGGGCCGGCGACCCCCGACCGGCCCCGTGGAGGTGATCCCGACGCCCGAGCACTACGACGTCGTCATCGTGGGTGGTGGGCCGGGCGGCTATGCCGCCGCCCTCTACGGTGCATCGGCCGGGCTGTCGATCGCGCTGGTGGAGAAGGGTCGCTTGGGCGGCACCTGCTTGAACGTCGGTTGCATCCCCGCCAAAGAGCTGCTCGAGACGGCGGCGGTGTACCGCCAGGTGCGCGACGCCGGGCACTACGGCGTGCTGGCAGACGGGCCCGGTCTCGACTGGGCCCGATCCCTCGAGCGCAAGCAGTCGATCGTCGACGACCTCATAGGCAGTCTGCGCTCCCTGTTGGGGAGCCGCAAGGTCAGCCTCCTCGACGGCTACGGACGCCTGCTGTCGGGGCAGCGCGTCGCGGTGAGCGGGGGGTCCTCGGGCGAGGTGGAGGTCTCGGCGGACGCGGTCATCCTGGCTCCGGGTTCGATTCCGCGCACGATCCCGGGCTTCGACGTCGACGGCGAGGTGGTGCTCACCTCCGACGAGCTGCTCTCGATCCCCGAGGTGCCCGAGCGAGCTGCGATCATCGGGGGCGGCGTGATCGGCTGCGAGTTCGCCTCGATGCTGTCGGACCTGGGCAGCGATGTGACCGTGCTCGAGGCCCTCCCCGGCATCCTCCCGGGCCTCGACGACGACCTGGGCCGCATCGTCACCAGGTCCTTCAAGGCCCGTGGCATCGACGTGCGCACCGGGGTCGAGGTCAACGGTCACGAGCGGGGCACGGTGGGCACCACGGTGCGCGTCGCGGGCGGCGAGGACGTGGACGCGGACGTCGTGGTGGTGGCCGTCGGTCGACGTCCCAACACCGACGGTGTGACCGCCTCGGACACCGCGGTGCAGATCTCCAGCCGCGGGTTCCTGGAAGTCGACGCGGTCTGCCGCACCGCCGAGCCCGGCGTGTGGGCGGTGGGAGACGCCATCGCCACGCCCGCACTGGCGCACGTCGCCTTCGCCGAGGGCATGGTCGCGATCCGGGGGATCCTGGGCGAGGAGCCCGTCGGGATCGACTACGCCAAGGTGCCTTGGTGCGTCTACACCCGCCCGGAGGCGGCGTTCACGGGCCTGTCGGAGAAGGCGGCCCGCGAGGCCGGCCTGGACGTCATCACACGCAAGAGCCGCTTCAACCACAACGGTCGGGCCATGATCGTGGACGCACCCGAGGGCATGGTGAAGGTCATCGCCGAGAAGCTGCCCGACGGCACGGCCGGACAGGTGCTCGGTGTCCACATGGCCGGGCCGTGGGTCACCGAGCAGCTCGGCTCGGGTTACCTCGCCGTCAACTGGGAGGCGACCGTGGAAGAGGTGGCCGACCTGATCCAACCCCACCCGTCGCTCAGCGAGGTCTTCGGCGAGGCGATGATCGCCCTGGCCGGGCGCCCGCTGCACGGCTGAGCCACCACGAGGATCGCGCCCATGGCCGACATCACCATGCCCCAACTCGGCGAGACGGTCACCGAGGGGACCATCACCCGTTGGTTCAAGCAGATCGGCGACGAGGTCGCCGAGGACGAACCCCTCTTCGAGGTCTCCACCGACAAGGTCGATTCCGAGGTGCCGTCGCCCACTTCGGGCGTGTTGCGAGAGATCCGCGTCGCCGAGGGCGAGACGGTCGACGTCGGCGTGGTGCTGGCCGTTGTCGGCGACGCCACCGACGCCCCGTCGCCGGGCGGCCGGGACTCCTCGATGGCCGAGGAAGCACCGCTGGCCCAGGAAGCACCGGCAGCCCAGCCCCCCGCCCAGGCAGCACCGCCGGCCCAGCCCCCGGCAGATCAGGAAGCGCCGGCGGAGGCCGCCGCGGCGCCCTCGCAACCGCCCGCTGCGGGGCCAGCTCCGGCGCCTGGCGTTCCGGAGGCGCCCGCGGATCGCGGCGCTTCGGACGGGCCGTCGCGCCGAGGCGGTACTGCGCCCGGCCCGAGCGTGCTGCTGTCGCCGGTCGTGCGACGCCTGATCACCGAGCACGGTCTGGACCCCGCCTCCCTGACCGGTACGGGTGTCGGGGGGCGCATCACCCGCGGCGACGTGATGGCTGCGGTCGATGCCGGACGGGCCCGATCGGCCGGGGCTGCTCCCGCCCCGGCTGCGACCGAGGCTGCAGCGCCGCCGGCGCCTGCTGCGCGTCTCGCGCCTGCTGCGGGTCCGGCACCTACGGCTCCTGGTCCTGCGCCGGCTCCACCCGCACCCCCGTCCAGCGCCATCCGCCCGGGGACCCACGACGAAGTCGTCCCCCACACCAACATCCGGCGACGCACCGCCGAGCACATGTCGCGCTCCAAGGCCACCTCAGCGCACGTCTCCATGGCCATGGAGGTCGACTTCGAGGCGGTCGAGGCGGTTAGGCGCTCTGCCGGTTCGCAGTGGATGGCCGAGGAGGGCTTCGCCCTGACGTACCTGCCCTTCGTCTCCAGGGCGGTCGTGGAGGCGGTGCGCGAGTTCCCTCACGTGAACTCGAGCTTCACCGAGGACGAGCTGATCGTGCACCACCAGGTGAACCTGGGGTTCGCGGTGGATCTCGACTACGCCGGGCTGATGGTGCCCGTCGTGCGGGAAGCCGACGGCAAGCGGATGCGGGCCATCGCACGCGAGGTGCGCGACCTCGCCGAACGTGCCCGCTCCCGTCGCCTCGGCCCCGACGAGATCTCCGGCGGCACCTTCACGATCACCAACCCCGGACCAGCCGGCACGCTGTTCACGCTGGCGATCATCAACCAGCCCCAGGTCGCCATCCTGTCCACCGACGGCGTGCGCCGGCGACCCGTGGTGGTCACCGGCGCCGACGGATCCGAGGCCATCGCCATCCACTCGGTGGGCACCCTGGCGCTCACCTGGGACCACAGGGCCTTCGACGGCATGTACGCCGCCCGCTTCCTGGCCGCGATGCGTGACCTGATCCAGACCAGGGACTGGGCCGCCGAGCTGTGACCGGCCCGGTGCGATCCGGTTCGCCGGTTCGAGGGTCCCGCCGGTGACGCTGCGCATCCGCTGGCTCGGCCAGGTCGGGTACCACGAAGCCCACGCGCTGCAGAGCGCTCTGCACGCCGGCACCGGCGACCACCTGCTCCTCCTCGAGCACGACCACGTCTACACGCTGGGTGTTCGGGCCGATCCCGCCCACATCCTGGTGCCCACCGACGAGCTGCGGGCCGAGGTGGTGCGGACCGACCGGGGGGGTGACGTCACCTATCACGGGCCGGGACAGCTCGTCGGCTACCCGGTGCTGACCGTGCCGGGCCGCCACGGGGGCGGCCTCGCCGACACCGTCGCCTACGTGCGCGGCGTCGAGCAGGTCCTCATCGACGCTCTCGGTGAGCTGGGGCTAGCCAGCGGACGCCTGGCGCGCTACCCGGGTGTCTGGGTCGAACCCGCCGGTGAGCGCCCACGCAAGATCGCTGCCGTCGGGGTTCGATTGACCCGGGGTCGCTCCATGCACGGCTTCGCCTGCAACGTCGAGACCGACCTCGAGCGCTACGCCCCGATCGTGCCGTGCGGCATAGAGGGGCTGGGTGTCACCTCGCTGGCCGCCGAGGGTGTCGAGGCGACGATGCGCGACGTCGTCGACGCGGTCGCCGACCATGCCGCCCGGCGCTGGGGAGCGCACGGCCACGAGCGCTCCGACGTCGCCTGGCGGGACCCCGTCGTCGACCTCACCGGGCTCCGCCGGTCGGAGGACTCCGGGAAGCTCGGCACGGCTGACCAGGCGGCTCCGGCAGGCCAGGGCCCAAGCCGCCCTGGACGCGCCGGGGCCAGTTGGTGCCGGCAACGAGGTCGAGGTGTCGCTAGATCGCCGAAAGCCGGACTGGTTGCGGGCGCGGGTCCGCCATGGACCCGAGGTGCTCGAGCTGCGCCGCACGCTGGGCGAACTGTCGCTTGCGACGGTGTGCGAGGAGGCCGGCTGCCCGAACCTGTCGGAGTGCTGGTCGGACGGGACCGCGACTTTCATGATCAACGGGGAGCGCTGCACCCGGGCCTGCGGCTTCTGCCTGGTCGACACCAGGCACCCGCAGTCGCTGGATCCCTCCGAGCCCGAACGGGTGGCTCTGGCCGTGGAGCGCCTTGGCCTGAGGTTCGCCGTGGTGACCGCGGTGGCTCGCGACGACCTGCCCGACGGCGGCGCGGGTGCCTTCGCCGCCACCGTCGCAGCCATCCGCGCCCGCAATCCCGCCACGCAGGTCGAGGTCCTCATCCCCGACATGCGTGGCGACCCCGCCGCGCTGGATGTGGTGCTGGCCGCCGAGCCAGACGTGGTGAACCACAACCTCGAGACAGTGGCTCGGCTACAGCGCGCCGTGAGACCCTCGGCGGGCTACGCCAGGTCCCTGGCGGTGCTCGCCCGGGCAGCCGCCGCGGGCGCGAACACCAAGTCATCCCTCATGGTCGGGATCGGCGAGACCCCCGAGGAGATGCACGGAGCCCTGGCGGACCTCCACGGCGTAGGCGTCGACATCGTGACGATCGGCCAGTACCTGCGGCCCTCGTCGCGCCATCTGCCCGTCGCGCGGTACTGGGAGCCGTCCGAGCTCGCCGCGCTGGCCGATCACGGCCGCGCGTTGGGCATCGCACACGTGGAGGCGGGGCCCCTCGTGCGCTCGAGCTACCACGCACGCCAGGCGGCACAGCACGCCCGGCCGGCCCGGCGGGCTCAGCCGGCCTGACGGCCCAGGACCGACCAGCGGACCCGTTCGGCGATGTGGACGGCATGATCGCCCAGGCGCTCGTAGAAGCGGCCGAGCAGCGCGATCTCGGCGGCGACGGTCCCGCCCTGGCCCGAGGCCGCCAGCTCTGCCGTGAGGGCGCCGTGGAGGTGGTCGACTGCGTCGTCGGCCAGGTCCAGTCGCCCGTGGGCATCGGGATCGCGATCGGCGAAGGCGTCGGCAGCGCCGCGCCACAGCTGGGCGTCGAGCTCGCCCATCGAGGCGACGATGCCCCGCCCCGCGGGGGTGAGCGCGTTGGCGACCCCGGTGCCGGCGCGGTGGGCGATGTGATGGGCAAGGTCGCCGGAGCGCTCCAGCTCGGGGACGATGCGGATGATGCACAGCGCGTAGCGGAGGCTCACCGGCCACCGGCGCCTCGAGGGCCAGCAGCTGCTCGAGGCGGTCCTCGAAGCTCGATCATCAGGGCGTCGATCTCACCCTCGCCGTCGTCCACGAGCCGCGCGGACGCCCGGTCGTCGGCCAGGAGGGCGTCCGTGGCGGCCACGATGCCCTCGGTCACGAGCGCGAAGAGCCGAATGACCTTGGCGTCGATGTCCTCTAGCCGGCGGTGATACTCCACCCGGAGTTGCCGAGGGCTGTCCATGGCCCCGGCGACGTTAGCCAAAGCGCTCGCCCGGGGCCCGACGTGGGGTTCGGCCGGCGGCGCTCAGCCCCCTGAACCCACGTGCTCGGCCGCGTAGGCCTTGAGGCGCCTGTAGTCGACCTTGCCGTTGGCCGACCGGCCGATCGTGTCGATCGCCAGCACCCGCCTGGGGGCCTTGTATCCGGCGAGCTTGGACTTGACGTGCTGGATGAGCCGAGCCTCGTCGATCACCTCCCCGGCATCGGGCTCGACCACCGCGACGATCGCCTCGCCGAACTTGTCGTCGGGAACGCCGACCGCGACCGCATCGCGCACCGGGCCGAAGGTCTTGAGCACCTCTTCGACCTCCTCCGGAAACACCTTCTCGCCGCCGGTGTTGATGCACACCGATCCGCGTCCCAGCAGGGTGAGGGTGCCGTCGGGTTCGACCTGGGCGTAGTCGCCGGGCACCGAGTAACGGCGCCCCTCGAAGCTCAGGAAGGTCCTGGCCGTCTTCTCCGGGTCCTTGTAGTAGCCGACAGGTTGGAAACCCCCCACCGCTACCCGGCCGATCTCACCCGATCCGGGCAGCACCTCGCGGCCGTCGTCGGTGATGACCTTCGCGTCGTGACCCAGCTCGAAGCGGGCGGTGGTGCTGGTCCCGGCCGCCGAGGAGACCGACTGCCCCATCCCGAGGGCTTCGGACGACGAGAAGGCGTCCACGATCATCAGGTTCGGGTTGTGGCGCAGCAGTCCCGACTTCGACGTCTGCGAGAACATCACGCCCGACGACGAGACCAGGAACAGGCTCGACACGTCCCACCGGTCGGGCTCAGCGTCGAGGGCAGCGAGCATCGGCTTGGCGAAGGCGTCACCCACGATGGCCAGGCTGTTGACCCGCTCGCGCTCGATGGTGTCGAGGAGCTCGACGATGTCGAGCTTGCGTCCCTGCAGGGTGACCACGCACCCGCCGGTGGACAGGGTGAGCATCTGGGTGAAGCAGCCGGTGCCGTGCATCAGAGGGCACGCCGGCAGCCCGACCATTCCGGGCCCGGTCACGCTCTCTCGCACCAGGGTGCAGTCGTCGTCGGGATCGGTGCTTCGAAAGGCCGGGTTGAAGGAGCCGACCAGGTTGCGGAAGAGGTCGTCCTGGCGCCACATCACGCCCTTGGGCATCCCGGTCGTGCCCCCCGTGTACAGCAGCTTCAGGTGGTCGCCGTCGCGACCCCAGGGGCCCTCGACCCTCTCGGTCACGCCTCCGGCGGCGACGGGCTCGTACGGGGTGGCCCAGGCCGGGCAGCCGGCGGTGCCGTCGTCGACCCACAGCCACATGCGGACCTTGGGTACCCGGGACCGGACCGCTTCGATCCGCTCGGCGAACGCTCCGTGGAACACCACTGCCACGCAGTCGGCGTTGTCCCACAGGTACACCAGCTCGTCGTCGAGGTAGCGGTAGTTGGTGTTCACCGATGCCAGACCAGCCTTGTAGGTGGCGAACACCGACTCCAGGTACTCGGGGCAGTTGTAGAGGTACTGGGCGACCTTGTCCTGCTCGGCAACGCCCGCCTCGAGCAGCGCCCGGGCGATCCCGTTGGCTCGCCGGTCGAGCTCGCCCCAGCGGTAGCGGCGCGAGCCCTGCACCTGGGCAGTCGCGTCGGGGATCTGCTGGGCGACGGTCTCCCAGACCGTGGCGAAGTTCCAACCGGGCATCCTGGTTCCCTTCTGCTGCGACTCCAGGCAGCCTCGCACGCGGCCCCCGAGATCCCACAAGTCCGCTCGCCTGGCCCGGTTGGGTGGCAAGCGCCCCGCTCGGGCAGACTTCGCGGACCATGGCGAGGGCACCTGCACCCGGGACCGGCTTCAAGCGCTTCGAGAAGGTCGTGGCCGACGTCAACCTGCTCGGTGTGCCCGCCGGGACGCCGGGAAAGGTCCTTCTCGTCGACGGGCTCAGCTGGGAGCGCTACCGGGTGCTTTTCGCCAACGGTGTGGACCGGGGCTCGCTCGATCACCGCCACCTCGTCCGGCCCCGCGAGTTCGTGCCGCTCGATCGCCGCACGGCCCGGGTCGACACGGGCGAGGCCGGCGCAGCCGACAGCACCGGAGGTGAGGCCGAGGCCTCCGAGGCGGCCGGGGCCGACAACGCCTCTGGCGTGCCCGCCCACCTGCTCGAGCGCTCCCGCGCAGCGAGAGCCCGCCTCGGCGGTACCTGAGGGGCTGAAGAGCGCCACCCCATGGGGGGCTGAAGAGCGCCACCCCATGGGCGCACGCCGGGGCCGAGGTGTCGCCGGTCGTGCCCCGACGGTCGGCTCACCGGCCTGCGGCCCGACCGCGTCGACGGCTGGCCGGCGCATCCCGGGGGGAGTGGGATGCGCCGGCGCCGTCGTGGCCGCACCGCCGCGTGCTGCCCCGGCCAGCGCCCTCAGTTCGCCGGTGGAGGTCGGCTCTGGATCGCGCTGGCAGGGCTCACCGTACGCAGTGGACGTTTCGTGTCGATGGCGTCGCCGTGAACGGCCCGCGACCGGCAGGCGACAGCCCCGGCTCGGCGCTCCGGGTCTGCCCCGACGTCCGGTTCAGGCAACCCGTTCGGGCCCGTTCGGCCGGGAGAAGGCTCCCACCGCGTGCAGCGCTCCCCGGTGCCAGCGACCTGGCGTCATCACCAGCGCTCGGGGATAGTCCTCGAACAGCCACCGGGCCACCTGGCGACGCGTCCACGCGGTCGCCCCTGCGGCACGCAGCGCCCCCCGGGCGGTGCGGGGGCGCTCGAGCGCGTGGGCCAGGCTCCGGGCCAGACGGTGATCGGCCAGCAGGTGACGCGCCACCGAGGAGCGGTAGGCGGCCGCAACCGCTTCAGGGCCCCGGTGGCCCTCGGTCGACACAGCGGACGCCGCCAAGCGGCCCGTCTCGAGCGCCTGGCCGATCCCCTCGCCGGTGAGCGGGTCGGTCGCGGCGGCGGCGTCGCCCACGAACAGCGTGCGGGGGCCCGTCAGCGGCACGCGGTCCAGGCGAGCCGGAAGTGGCCACGCCCGCACCGGTCCCTCGGGTCGGGCCGCTTCGCCGAGCACTGCGCGCACGTGCGGGCGGGCCAGCAGTTCGGGCCAGAGCGCTCCAGCTTCCCCGACAGGCGGGCCGTGGCGGCGATGCACCCCGAACCCGACGTTGGCCCGGCCACCTGGCAGAGGGAAGGACCACAGGTAACCCGGCAGGAGGTCGTAGTCGAACCAGATGAACACGTCGCGCGTGGCAGCCGGCCCGACGCCCGAGAGGTACTGGCGCAGAGCGTGGGCGTCCCCCCGGTAACCGGGCGAGGCGAGCCCGAGCGCCTTGCGAAGCGGCGAGTAGATCCCGTCGGCCCCCACGACGTAGCGGGCCTGCAACGGCGCGTCGTCACCCGCGTGCACGTTGACGTGGTCGTCGTGAACCTCCACGGCATCCAGCGCCGCGCCCTCCAGCACCCGGGCGCCCGATCCCCGGGCCAGAGCGACCAGCGCGGCGTCGAGGTCGCGGCGCCGCGCCACCGCCGCGTACGTCGCGCCGTCACGGGGCATCGGCAGGGTGAAGCTGCGCCCCGAGGGCGATCGCACCACGACGTCGGCCGCAGCCTGCCAGGACTCCACCGATCCCGGGTCCAGGCCGAGCTGGTCGAGGTGGCGCAGGGCTCCGGTCGTCAACCCGTCTCCGCAGCACTTGTCGCGCGGGAAGCGGGCCTTGTCGACGACGACGACCGAGCACCCTGCACGTGCCAGCTCGATCGCAGCGGCGCAACCGGCGGGCCCGGCGCCGACCACGACTGCGTCGAGCATCTCGGTCGCGGCGGGGTGGACCCCGCGTGGCGTGGGGCCGTCCGGAGTCAACAGGACTGCCCCTCCCCGGGACGGTACGTCGCGCGGAACGTGTCCTCGGCGCGGCGGCCGTCGGGGAAGGTCCGGGTTCGGGTGGTGACAACGACCCGGCAGTTGCCCGAGCGGGACTCACGCAGCCCGGTCTGCTCCGCTGTGGCCCACGGCGATGAGTACAAGGTGATCGTGAGACTCGTGTCGGTGTACGAAGTCCAGATCAGGATCCCGTAGGGCGTGTCGTTGGTGAAGCGAAGGTCCGGGGCGGGGTACCCCATCGTCGCCTCCCGCCCGAGCGGATAGCGGTCGAAGTACTCCGAATGGGCCTGGTACCGGTCGATCCGGAGCCCAGCGAAGTACGCGGCGTTGAACATCGTCGTGGCGAACTGGGACACCCCTCCGCCGATCTCGTCGACGTGGTGGCCGTCGCGGATCGCGCCGGCGGCCACGAAGCCCTTGTCGGTTGTCCGCCTCCCGACGTGGTCGTTGATGGAGAAGCTCTGGCCGGGGCCCACCAGGGCGCCGCGCACAAGGTCAGCCATCCGGTGGATGTTGGCAACCCGAGCGCCGCAGCATGCGTGGTAGGTCGTGAAGCCTGGACCGGCTGTCGTGGGTGCACCCCCGCGCCAGGCGTTGCTGCCTCCTACCGGCTGGGTCACCCTCCAAGCGGCTGCGTCGGCGGCGGTGAAGCTGGCGGGACCGACCACGAGTGGGAGATCGATGCTCGCCCGGCCGGCGCGGAGGGCGTCGAGGATCTGCGCGCCGGAACCGGCGCCGCAGCAGACGCGGCCGGGGGCGTCACCTTCGATGACGGGCCTACCGGCGTCGAGCGTGATCCGGGCGTTCCGGGGGGCGCCTTCGATGTCGGCGAAGCGCTCCCGCAGGGTGGCGTCCACCCGCGCCTGGTCGAACGCGACCTCGACCGAGCCCTCTTCGGTGCTCGACAGCGTCGCCCAACCCCGCAGGTCCTGCGAGGTGATCGTGCGTGCGCCGCCAGGGGTGCGGACCTCCAGCGGCGACGCCAGCAGCTCCTCGGCGCGCGCAGCGGCTGCTTCGGCGTCCGCGTCACTGCCCCGAGGTGGTATCGCGGTGGGGGAGACCTCCACCCGCAGGGGGCGCTCACCGGCAGTGGCCGCTTCCGCCAGCTTCCGCACGAGGGTTGCCTCGTCTATGCCGGTGCCGTCCTGGCCGGGCACGACGCGGAAGTGCCCGTCGACGAGCTCGACCCCGGGCTCGCGCGGGGGCACCCGGTCATCTCCCTCGAGCGCCTCCACGGTGCTCGCCAACGTCGTGCGGTCGACCGCGAAGCGCAGCGGCACGTCCCGGTCGTCGCTCAGGCGCGCCAACCAGCGCAGCGGTCGCAGCGGCAGCACTCCCCGATCCTCGGTGGCTGCCACGGCGTCGACCGTCGCCCGCCGGTCGACGGCTATCCCGATCTCCCCAGCGGTGGTCCGGTAGCGGGTCGAGGGGGTGACGATCTCGGTGGGCGTGGTGGCGAAGGCCTCGGCTGCCGAGGCGACGCGGTCGGGCACCTCGCCGAGGGAGGTTCCGCCGATGGAGCGCCCAGCGAGTTGCACGCCACGCGACACGTCGGATCCCGACGTGTCGATCGCCCACGCGAGCGTCACCAGAGAGAAGACGGCCGCCAGGGCCGCCGGCACAGCTGCTGCCCACCACCCGGGTCGGCGGTGCCGAGGACCGCTGGTTCCCGGCCGGCCCGTCCCGCTCAGGTGAGACGGCGTGGGGGCGACGGATCGCTGGGACATGGGTGCATCAGCCTCGCACGGGTCCGGCGGGCCGGGGAAGTCGCGCTGGCCACCCCGGCGACCACGCGCTAGGAAGCCCGCACACGACAGGGGGAGGACACTGATGGCCAGGTTGAACGAGGGGCGAGTTGCGATCGTCACGGGAGCCGGGCGCGGGATCGGCCGTGAGCATGCTCTGTTGCTGGCCGAGACCGGTGCCAAGGTGGTCGTCAACGACCTCGGCGGCTCGGTCGACGGTACCGGCAACGATCTCGGCCCCGCCGGTGAGGTGGTGTCCGAGATCGAGGCGATGGGGGGCGAGGCCATCGCCAACGGCGACGACGTGAGCGACTTCGAGGGCGCCGGCCGCATGGTGCAAAGCGCCATCGATGCCTTCGGCCGCCTCGACGTGGTCGTCAACAACGCCGGCATCCTGCGCGACCGGATGTTGACCAACATGACCGAGGCGGAGTGGGACGCGGTCATCAAGGTCCACCTCAAGGGCACGTTCTGCCCCGCGCGCCACGCGGCGGCCTACTGGCGTGAACGGGCCAAGGCCGGCGAGACGAACGATGCCCGCATCATCAACACATCGTCGGGGTCCGGGCTGTATGGCAACGTCGGCCAGACGAACTACGGCGCCGCCAAGGCAGGCATCGCCGCCTTCAGCATCATCGCATCGCGCGAGCTGGGACGTTATGGGGTGACGGTTAATGCCATCGCCCCGGCCGCTCTGACCCGCATGACCGAGAACCTGGGGTTGGGAGCGCTGGAGGGGGAGGATCGCGATGCCATGTCCCCGCGACACGTCGCCACGCTGGTCGCCTGGTTGGCCAGCCCCGCTTCGGCCTCGGTCAGCGGTCGGGTGTTCGACGTGAGCGGCCGCGGCGTCGACGTGGCCGAGGGATGGCATCGCGGAGAGCCGTTGACCTCCGCACCTGACGACCCCGCCGAGCTCGGCGCCAAGGTGCTCGAGTTGGTGGCCAAGGCCCGCCCCAACGCCAACATGTCGGGCGACAACGAGAGCTGAGCGGCCGGACGGACCGCTCGCAACCCGCCAGTCCACGAGGAGACGAGATGCCGATCAACCCCGACGCCGTGGGAACCAAGTCCGAGCCGTCCCGCAACACCTGGACGTCGAAGGACTGCCTCATCTACGCCCTGGGCGTGGGTGCGGGCGCCGAGGACCCGCTCAGCGAGCTGGAGTTCACCACCGAGAACAGCAACGGTGTCACCCAGCGTGCGCTGCCCACCATGGCCGTCGTGCTCGGTATGAGCGACGGCTCGATCTTCAGCCAGCTCGGGTCGTTCAACCCGGCGATGCTCGTGCACGGCGAGGAGGGGATCGTGTTGCACCGTGAGCTCCCCGTGGAGGGCGAGCTCGAGGCGGTGTCGGAGATCGTGGGTGTCTACGACAAGGGCAAGGGCGCTGTCGTGGCCATCGAGTCCCGCAGCACCTTGGTCGGCACCGGCGAACCGTTGTTCGATGTCACGATGTCGGTGTTCATCCGCGGGGAGGGGGGCTGGGGCGGCGACCGGGGCCCGTCCGGCGGGCGCAACCAGGCCCCCGACCGAGCTTCCCGACTCCGAGGTGGCCACCCGGACCCGCCACGACCAGGCGCTGCTGTACCGGCTCTCGGGCGACCGCAACCCGCTGCACTCGGACCCGACGTTCGCGGCGATGGGTGGCTTCGACCGGCCCATCCTGCACGGTCTGTGCACCTACGGGTTCACGGGTCGGGCGTTGCTGCACGCACGGTGCGACAGCGACCCGGCGCGCTTCGCCGGCATGGAGGGTCGCTTCTCCTCGCCCGTGATGCCAGGCGAGACCCTCACCGTGCAGATCTGGGACGAAGGCGACGGCTCGTCGCTGTTTCGCACCCTCGGTGACGACGGCCGGGTCGTGTTGGACTCGGGTCGGTTGACCACGCGCTGAGCGTCGGGTGCGCGAGGTGGTCCCGGGCTGGCACGGGCGCACCGGGACCACCTCGCGTCGGGGGCACTGGCCTCGGTGACCACCCCTCAGAACAGGCTCAGGTCGTCGGGGGTCACGCCGCGCAGCTCGTCGTAGTCCACCGACACGCACTTGATCCCGCGGCTCGCCGCGACCGTCACCGCCCGGGGAGCGAACGAGGTGGCGACCAGGATCCCACGACAGGGCGTGGTGTGGGCGTGCCGGTTCAAGAAGTCGAGGTAGCGCACGCCGTCCCGCACCGGGCCGGGGTCGGTTCCCAGGTCGTGGGTGGTGTCGGACAGGACCTCGTGCAGGGTTATCTCGAGCCGCTCGCCTCGCCCGTTGGTCACCACCCAGCTCCCGGGCTCCGCCACGAGCCGGCTCGGAGCGTTCATCCAGCTGAGGGGCTTGTAGGCCCCACCGTCGCCGTGCACCGCGACGCAGCCGTCCTGCTTGATCATGATCAGCCTGGTGGCGGCGGGCAGGTGGGTGTCGAGTCGGCCCCGGTAGTCGACCGAGCACACGGCGATGACCAGGCGCACCCGTGGATGGTACGGGGTCCCCTCGGATGCCGCTCGGGTGCGGGTCGCGCCGCGAGGCTGCCCGAAGCGCAAGAGGTGCGGACCGGGTGCGGAACGGAGCGACGAGGTGAACGGCGGGATCGGGGTCGATGGGCCCTCTTGTGCGAGCCCGGATGTGCCGATGGATCCTTCGTGCTCCGGCGTCGCCGCACTGTGGTCCTGGGGGCCGCGTCGTTCGTCTTCGGGCTGATGCTGGTCACAGCGCCCTTCGGTGAGTGGGCCACGGCCCTGGTCAACGACGCTGTCGAGGCTGCCGTGCCTCTCGCGGTGACGGTGCCCGCGGCGAGGCGTGCCGCACGCGGCAGCTGGGGCCGGCAGGCCGCCACGTGGTGGCTGGTGGCAGCCGGAGCGCTGTGCTGGGGCCTGGGTCAGGTTGTCTACAGCTGGTACGACCTCGGCGCGTCGGACTCGGCTCCGTTCCCGTCGATGGCCGACGTCGGTTTCCTGGGCGGGGCAGGAGCGCTGTTGGCGGCCGTGCTCGTCTACCCGTCGCCCTCGCTGCCGGCCGTGGGTCGCCTGCGAGCTGCCCTCGATGGTGCCCTGTCGGCCATAGCCGTGCTCTACCTGTCCGCCGACCTCGTCGTCCACCACCTGTCGGGCGAAGTGGAGGGATCCAGCTTCGAGCAGGCACTGAGCCTCGCCTACCCCGCCGCCGACCTGGTGCTCCTGGCGGTGGCCATCGCGCTGCTGGTCCGTGCCGCCGAGCCTCGGCGGGGGCCGGTGCCCTTGATCGTCATGGCTGCAGCGTCGCTGTCGATCGCCGACGTCGGGTTCGCCTGGTCCAACACGCTGGGTGGCTACGACGTCGAGCAGCTCACCGACATCGGCTGGCCGGTCGGCTTCGCCCTGCTCGCCCTGGCCGCGAGCCGCTCGAACGCGTCAGGCATCGGCCGCTCCCGTGAGATGAACCGCTCCACCTTCGAGTGGATCGGTCCGTCGGCTCCCGTGCTGCCCGCCCTGGTGTCCCTGGGCCATGCGCTGGTGGTGGGACGCGATCTCGGGCCCCTCGTGGGCTCGTTGGGCATCGCAGTGGTGGGGGTCCTGTCGGTTCGCCAGTTCGCGATCGTGCTCGAGAACCGCGAGTTGAACTCGGGGCTGGCTGACACGGTGGCCGAGCTGCGGGCCCGCGAGGACGAACTGCGGTTCAAGGCACTTCACGACCCGCTGACCTCGCTGGCCAACCGCGCCCTGTTCCGCGACCGCCTCGAACACAAGCTGGCCCGGCGCGAGCAGCGGCGGGGCTGCGTGCTCTACATCGACCTCGACGACTTCAAGACGGTCAACGACAGCCTCGGTCACGAGGCCGGCGACCGACTGCTGGTGTCGTTCGCGCAGCGGCTGCGAGGGTGCGTTCGGGCCGGCGACACCGTCGCTCGCTTCGGCGGCGACGAGTTCGGGGTCCTGGCCGAGACGGCAGACCTCGCACAGGGCACGGCCCTGGCCTGGCGGATCCGCCAGGCCCTGTCGCTCCCATTCGTCCACGAGGGTCGTGAGCTGCCGGTTCGGGCCAGCATCGGACTCGTCGTCATCGGTGACGGCGACGAGGCGGACTCGCTGCTCGCCGAGGCCGACATGGCGATGTACGCCGCCAAGGCGGCGGGCAAGGGCGGGTGTTCGCTGTACCGCCCCGAGTTGCGGGCCCGCGTCGACGAGAGGCTGGACCTGGGTGCAGGCATCCGGGCCGCCGCAGCGCGTGGCGAGCTGGAGCTCGTGTACCAACCGGTGCTGCGCACACGGGACCTCACCGTGGCCGGTCACGAGGCGCTCCTGCGTTGGAACCACCCGACCCGCGGCCTGCTGACCCCGGATCGCTTCCTGGGCCTCGCCGAGGAGAGCGGGGCCATCGTCGACATCGGCTGGTGGGCGGTCGAGTCGGCCTGCAGGGCGGCGGCGAGTTGGCCACCACCGGCCGGGCCGCCCGATCGCCTCGAGCCCGCTGGTCCCCGGGTCATGGTGAACATCCACCCGAGCCAGCTGAGACAGCCCGACGCGGTGGAACGCCTTGGTCTGATCCTCCGAGACGCCGGCCTGGATCCGGCGCGCCTCGAGCTCGAGATAGCCGAGCCCGGTCTGGTGACCGACGACCTCGGCGACTGGCTGGGGGCGGTGCGCGGGATCGGGGTCCGGATCGCAATCGACGACTTCGGGACCGGCCAGTCCGCGCTCAGCTACTTCAACCGGGTCGAGGCCGACACCGTCAAGATCGACCGCAGCTTCGTGGCCCGAGTGGGTGAGCCCGGAGCCTCGATGGCACGAGAGGACCTGGTCGTCTCCGCGCTCGCCCAGTTCGGCGCGACCACCGGGCTCGACATCGTGGCCGAGGGCGTCGAGACGTCGGCCCAGCTCGAGCGGATCCGCGAGCTCGGCTGTGGCTACGCGCAGGGCTTCGTCTTCGGTCACCCCTGCGCCGTGCCGGCCTCGCAGGCCGAGGTGCTGCGCCGTATCCGCACCGACCTGGCCGGGGCCCGTTCCCAGATGGCTCCGGCCGCGTCCTAGGGGCCGGCTCGGCGTCGCAGGGCGTCGAGTATGCGAGGGGCCAGCTCGGCTCGGCAGATCAACAGGTCGGGCGACCAGGGGTCCGAGCGGTTGTAGCGCAGCTGGGAACCGTCCAGGCGCGAGGCGTGCAGACCTGCCGCCAGAGCGACCGCTACTGGCGCCGCGTTGTCCCATTCGTACTGGCCGCCCGCGTGCACGTAGCAGTCGGCCTCTCCGCTCACGACCGCCATCGCCTTGGCCCCGGCGGATCCCAGCGCGAGCAGACGGCCCTCGAGCGCCTCCACGAGGGTGGTCGCCTCACGCGGCGGGCGCGATCGCGATGCGATCACTCGAAGCGGACCGTCGTGCGGGGCGGGCACGACCGGGGGGTCGTCGGTCGCCAGCACCGAGCCCATCGCCGGAAGGGCGACTGCACCGGCGGCGACGACCTCGTCGATCACGAGGGCGACGTGCACCGCCCAGTCGACCCGCCCGGGCTCACGGAACTCCCGGGTGCCGTCGAGGGGGTCGATGATCCACACACGCCGGCTCCCGAGCCTTGCGCGGTCGTCGAGACCCTCCTCGGACAGCACGGCGTCCTCCGGCGCCTCTCGCCTCAACAGGTCGATCAGGAGCCCGTGCGCCCGGCGGTCCCCCTCGTCTCCCACCGCCCACGGGTCGAGGCGCCCAGCCAACTCGGCCCGAAGAGCCACCAGCATCTCGCCGGCGCTCTCTGCCGCCACCCGGGCCAGGCGGTGGTCGGCGGCACTGGCCGCGGGCGAGGTGCGCGGGGGGTCGGGCATGGGGACGGTGCGGCGCGGCTTCAGCGGGCTAGCGGCTTGTAGCGGATGCGGTGGGGCTGGTCGGCTTCGGAGCCGAGCTGGGTCCGTCGCCAGCGCTCGTACTCGCTGAAGTTCCCCTCGAACCAGCGCACGATGCTGTCGCCTTCGAAGGCGAGCACGTGGGTGGCTAGGCGGTCGAGGAACCAGCGGTCGTGGCTGATGACGACCGCGCAGCCGGCGAAGGCCTCGAGGGCGTCTTCGAGCGCTCGGAGCGTGTCGACATCGAGGTCGTTGGTGGGCTCGTCGAGCAGCAGGACGTTGGCGCCGCTGCGTAGCATCCGTGCCAGGTGCACGCGGTTGCGCTCACCGCCCGAGAGCGACCCGACCGGCTTCTGCTGGTCGGCGCCCCTGAAGTTGAAGCCGGCCACGTAGGCGCGCCCGTTCACCTCCTGGTTGCCCAGCCGCAGGACGTCCGCGCCGCCGGTGATCTCCTCGTAGACAGTGCGGGCGTCGTCGAGCGAGTCGCGGCTCTGGTCGACGTAGGCGAGCTGAACGGTGTCGCCCAGGGTCACCGCCCCGGCGTCTGGCTCCTCCTGGCCGGAGATCAGGCGGAACAGCGTTGTCTTGCCGGCGCCGTTGGGCCCGATCACACCGACGATGCCGGCCGGTGGCAGCGAGAACGTGAGGTCGTCGAACAGGAGCCGGTCGCCGTAGCCCTTCGCCAGCGAGTCGGCCTGGATGACCACGTCGCCGAGTCGCTCGCCGGAAGGGATCCTGATCTGGAGCCGTTCGGGCCCTCGGTCGGCCGACTCGGCTTCGGCCCGCAGCTTGTCGTAGGCGGCGAGGCGGGCCTTGCCCTTGGCCTGGCGCGCCTTGGGAGCCATGCGAACCCACTCCAGCTCGCGCTCGAGGGCCCGTCGACGCGCCGAGTCCTGCCGTTCGGCCTGGTCGAGGCGAGCCTGCTTCTGCTCGAGCCAGTCCGAGTAGTTGCCCTCGAAGGGGACGCCCCGGCCGGCGTCGAGCTCGAGGATCCAGCGGGCGACGTTGTCGAGGAAGTAGCGGTCGTGGGTGATGGCGACCACAGTGCCGTGGTAGTCGCGCAGCGTGCGCTCCAACCAGGCCACCGACTCGGCGTCGAGGTGGTTGGTGGGCTCGTCGAGCAGCAGCAGGTCGGGCTTGGACAGCAGGAGCCGGCACAGGGCCACCCTCCGTCGCTCGCCACCCGACAGGGACGAGACCCCGGCGGTGCCGGGCGGGAGGCGCAGTGCGTCCATGGCGATCTCGACCTGGCGGTCCAGGTCGTTGGCGCCCTTGGCGGCGATCTCGGCTTCGAGGCGAGCCTGCTCCTCCCCGATGCGCTCGTAGTCGGCGCCGGGCTCGGCGTAGCGCGCCAGCACCGCGTCGTAGCGGGTCAACAGGGCGGCCACCTCGGCCACACCGTCGGTCACGTTTCCCTTGACGTCCTTGGAGGCATCGAGGCGGGGCTCCTGCTCCAGGAGCCCGACGCTGAACCCGGGGGTGAGCCGGGCTTCACCGGTGAAGCCGTCGTCGACCCCGGCCATGATCGCCAACAGGGACGACTTACCTGCACCGTTGGGGCCGATCACGCCGATCTTGGCGCCCGGGTAGAACGACAGCGAGATGTCCTTGAGCACCTCACGGTCGGGGGGGTGGACCCTCCCGACCCTGCGCATGGTGAAGATGAACTGCGCGCCGGTCACGGCGGGCGAGGCTACCGACGCATCGCAGGCCTCAGGCCCGGTGGACCTCCACAGCGCCGCCGAGGGCGACCAGGTGGTCGACATCGCCGCTGACGAGCCAGGCGGAGCGAGCGGTGCACGACAGCAGCGTTCCACGCAGCCGGCCCCAGGCGGCCTGCACCACCACCTCGGAACCGACCAGGGAGCGCAGGAGGGCGAGGTCGGGTCCACCGCGTTCGTCAACCCTCGTCAGAGCAGCCATCAGGCCTCCCGTTCGCGTGGGGTCCAGGTAGGTCTAGCGGTGCCGTGGGACCCGTTCGCGGATGGTGAGGACCTCCGGGACCCGGGCCGGGCGGCGGTACGCTCGGGCAGTGGTCGACGACCTGTTCCCCCCTGACGCGCTCGGCCCCAACGCCTGGCTCGTCGACGAGATGTACGAGCGCTTCCAACAGGATCCGGGCTCCGTGAGCGCGGGGTGGCGGGAGTTCTTCGCCGACTACCGCGGTACAACGGTCGCCTCCTCCGCGGCTCGGACTCCGCCCGCGCCGGCGTCCCTCGAGCCGGTGCCAGCGGCCCCGCCGGCTGCGCCGCCCGTGCCGCCCGCGCCGGCCCCCGACGTGCCCGGTGAGGTGATCCGCGGCGCCGGTGCCCGAGTGGTGGCGAACATGACAGCGTCGCTGGAGGTGCCCACCGCCACGTCGTTTCGCGACATCCCGGCCAAGCTCCTCGAGGTGAACCGTCGGGTCGTCAACGGCTACCTCGGCCGATCCCGAGGCGGCAAGGTCAGCTTCACCCACCTCATCGGCTACGCGGTCGTGCGGGCCATCGCCGACACGATGCCGGTGCTCAACACGAGCTTCGTGCAGGGCCCCGACGGGGCTGGGCGCCTGGTCCGCCACGAGCACGTCAACCTCGGCCTCGCTGTCGACCACACCAAGCCCGACGGGTCTCGCACGCTGCTGGTGCCCGTGGTCCGCGAAGCGGACACCCTGGACTTCGCCGGCTTCTGGGCTGCGTACGACGAGCTGATCCGCAAGGTCCGGACCAACAAGCTCTCCCCGGACGACTTCGCCGGGGCGACGGTCACGCTCACCAACCCGGGCACGATCGGCACGGTGGCGTCGGTCCCCCGTCTGATGCCCGGCCAAGGGGCCATCATCGGCGTCGGCAGCCTCGATCACCCCGCGCAATGGCGGGGTGCCGATCCTGCGACGGTCGCCGAGTTGGGCGTG
>CAVPEW010000050.1:0-39758 GCA_963703565.1 uncultured Microthrixaceae bacterium
TGCCAGGGGACCCGGCGCAGGAGGGGCAGCGCTGATGTTCACCGGGATCGTCGAGGAGCTGGGCACGCTGGTCGCCCGTGACGGGGCGCGGCTGCGCATCGGGGCCCGCCTGGTGCTCGACGACGCTGTGCTCGGCGCATCTATAGCGGTCGACGGTTGCTGCCTGACAGTGGTCGCGTTCGACCCCGATCAGGGTTGGTGGGATGCCGACGTGACCGACGAGACCCTCGCCCGCACCACGCTGGGGGCGAGGCGGCCCGGCGAGGTCGTCAACCTCGAACGGCCCGTCCGTGCCGCCGATCGCCTCGGCGGCCATGTCGTGCAGGGCCACGTCGACGGCGTGGGCACCGTGGTGAACGCCGCACCTGACCTGGTCGTGGCCTGCCCCGACGGCTTGGCCCGTTACGTGGTCGAGAAGGGTTCGGTCACCGTCGACGGGGTCAGCCTGACCGTGGTGGACGCTGGCCGGTCGGAGTTCTCCGTGGCGGTGATCCCACACACCGCCGCCGTCACGACCCTGGGGGTTCGGACGGCGGGCGACCGGGTCAACCTCGAGGTCGACATCACCGCCAAGTACGTCGAGCGCATGCTCGTTTGGAAGGATGGCTGACGTGGGATTCGCCCCGATCGAGGATGCCGTGGCCGCGCTGGCCCGCGGGGAGATCCTCGTCGTCGTCGACGACGAGGATCGGGAGAACGAGGGCGACCTGATCATGGCCGCCGAGTTCGCCACCCCCGAGAAGGTGGCCTTCTTCCTGCACCACACCTCCGGCTACCTCTGCGCACCGATCACCCCGGAGCGGGCGCGCGAGCTCGACCTTCCCCTGATGGTCGCCGACAACACCGAGAGCCAGCGCACGGCCTTCCTCGTCACCGTCGACTACCGGCACGACACCAGCACCGGGATCTCCGCGCACGACCGCTGCGCCACGGTCACCGCCCTGTGCGACCCGGCCACCCGACCCGCCGACCTGGCGCGACCGGGTCACATAAACCCGCTCATGGCCCGCGAGGGAGGCGTGCTCAAGCGGGCAGGCCACACCGAGGCGGCGGTCGATCTGTGCCGGTTGGCGGGCCTGTACCCGGCGGGACTGCTCTGCGAGATCGTCGACGAGTCCAAGACCGACATGGCCAGGGTCCCCGAGCTTCGAGCGCTTCGCCGAACAGCACGGCCTCCTGCTGATCTCGATCGCCGACCTCATCCGCTACCGGCGCCAGAACGAGAAGCTGGTCCGACGCATCGCCGAGGCCCGCATGCCGACCAGGTGGGGCGAGTTCACCTGCTACGCGTACGAGTCGATCCTCGACGGCCAGCAGCACCTGGCGATGGTGCGGGGCACCGTGGCCGGCGAGCGCGACGTGATGGTGCGGGTGCACTCCGAGTGCCTCACCGGCGATGTGTTCGGGTCGTTGCGCTGCGACTGCGGCGTGCAGCTCGACTCGGCGATGCAGATCGTCGCCGAGGCCGGACACGGCGTCGTGGTCTACCTGCGGGGCCACGAGGGGCGCGGCATCGGCATCGGCCACAAGATCCGGGCATACGGCCTCCAGGAGGAGGGGATCGACACCGTCGACGCCAACCTCGCGTTGGGGTTGCCCATCGACAGCCGCGAGTACGGGATCGGCGCCCAGATCCTCGTCGACCTCGGGATCACCACCATGCGGGTGATCACCAACAACCCCTCCAAGTACGGGGGCCTGGAGGGGTTCGGCCTGGAGATCACCGGCCGGGTCCCATCGGTGGTGGCCGCGAACCCCGAGAACATCGACTACCTGCGCACCAAGCGCGAGAGGATGGGGCATCTGCTCGAGGGGCTCGACGATGTGCTCTGAGCGGGGCGCCCGCCGCGGGCCTGGCCGGTGAGGGAGCCCGAGGCCGCACCGGCGCCGCCGGGGGTAGACGGCCACGGGTTGCGCATCGGGGTCGTCAGGGCCCGCTGGAACGGCGAGATCGTCGAGCGCCTCGCCCAGGGGGCGCACCGGGCCCTGGCAGACCTGCGGGTGCTCCCCGCCGACGTGGTCGAGGTCGAGGTCCCGGGATCGTTCGAGTTGCCGATGGGTGCCTCGATCCTGGCCAGGTCCGGTCGGGTCGACGCGCTGGTCTGCCTGGGCTGCGTCGTACGAGGCGAGACCAGCCACTACGACCTCGTCGCCGCCGGCGCGGCCGAGGGCGTCTCGTCGGTGCAGCTGGCAACCGGGGTGCCCGTGGGCTTCGGGGTGCTGGCGGTCGAGGACCGTGACCAGGCGCTCGCCCGCTCCCAGGACCGAGGAGGTCACAACGTCGGCGAGCAGGCGGTGCACGCAGCCGTCGAGATGGCGCTGCTCGCCCGAGCCCATTCGTCGCGTGCCCGCGAGCCGCGCGCGCCCGGGTGAGGACCCCGGCCCGGCCCCGTCGGTACGCGCTGCGGCGCCTTGTAGCCTCCCGGCGTGCTGAAGCTGGTACTGCCAAAGGGGTCGCTCGAGAAGGCGACATTGGAGCTGTTCGAGGCGGCGGACCTTCGCGTCGAGCGCTCCTCGGCCGTCGACTACCGGGCCACGATCGACGATCCCCGCATCGACGAGGTGCGCATCCTGCGCCCCCAGGAGATACCCGTCTACGTCGCCGAGGGCGTCTTCGACCTCGGTATCACTGGTCGGGACTGGATAGCCGAGACCGCCAGCGAGGTCGTGAGCCTGGGGGAGCTGCGCTACTCCAAGGCGACCAGCCGCCCCATCCGGATGGTCGTTGCCGTGCCCGCCCAGAGCGCCACCGAGACCGTGCAGGACCTGCCCTCGGGGGTGCGGGTCTCGACCGAGTACCCGGGCCTGACCCGGCGCTTCTTCGAAGGGCTCGACATCGACGCCGACATCCGCCTGTCCTACGGCGCCACAGAGGCCAAGGTGCCCGACATCGTCGACGCAATCGTCGAGATCACCGAGACCGGCCGGGCACTCCGCGCTGCGGGGCTCAAGGTGATCGGCGAGATCCTCACCAGCTACACCGAGCTGATCGCCAATCCCGTGGCGGCTGCGGACCCCGCCAAGCGCCACGCCATGGAGCAGCTCAGGACCCTGCTCGACGGGGTGATGGAGGCACGGGGAAAGGTGCTGGTCAAGCTGAACGTGGCAGGCGCAGATCTGGCGACGGTGATCGACCTGTTGCCCGCGATGAAGGCACCCACGGTGTCGGAGCTGTTCGGCGAGGGTGGCTACGCGGTCGAGACGGTCGTGCCCAAGGCGACGATCAACACCCTCATCCCCGCCCTGCGCGATGCCGGTGCCAGCGACATCATCGAGCTGGCATTGGCGAAGATCGTCCATTGAGCGACGCCGAAGCCTCCCTCTCCGGCGTCGAGACCGGCGGGGAGCTCCACGGGGTCGTGACCGCCTTCGACGAGCACCGGGGCCTGGGCGAGGTGCGCGCCGACGGCGGCGGCGTCGCCGGGTTCCACTGCACCCAGATCGCCGACGGGTCGCGGAGCATCGCCGTCGGAGCCCGTGTGCGCTACCGGTTGCGGCCCTGGCACGCGGGGCGGTTCGAAGCCGTGGGACTGGTCGCCGAGCCCGGCTGAGCCGGCCGGGGCCGGGTGCCGTTCAGTCGACGGCTCGCCATGCTCGCCCGGCGCCCAGCAGCATCGAGACGCGCTCGGCGGACTCCGGGCGGGCGTAGTGGTAGCCCTGGGCGATGTCGCAGCCCAGGTCGCGCAGGGCGAGGACCTGGTGGGCGGTCTCGACCCCTTCGGCCACGGTGGTGAGCCCCAGGGCGCGGCCCATCGACACGACCGCTTCGACGATGGCGCTGTCCTCGGGGTCGTGGCCGAGGCCGGCGACGAAGCTCTGGTCCACCTTGAGGACGTCGATCGGGAACCGGCGTAGGTACGACAGCGACGAGTAGCCCGTGCCGAAGTCGTCGACGGCCAGGCGCAGGCCCAGTGCCTTGAGCCTGCGCAGGGTCGCAGTAGCCGTCTCGAGGTCCTCGAGCAGGGCGCTCTCGGTGATCTCGAGGCACACGTCGGCGGGGTCCGCGCCCGTGGCGGCCAGCGCCCTGGCCACCCGCTCCACGAAGTCGTCGTGGCCCCACTCGCGCGCCGAGATGTTCACCGCCACGAAGAACGGGGTGTCGCCCAGGCCGGCCCGCCAGCGGGCGCACTGGCGCATCGCCTCGTGCATCACCCACTGCCCGAGCTCGAGGATCAGGTTCGATGCCTCCGCGACGGGAATGAAGTCGGCCGGGCCCACCGGGCCCCATCGCGGGTGGCGCCAGCGCAGCAGGGTCTCCACTCCGACGATCCGCTCGGAGTCGAGGGCGACCTCGGGCTGGAACAAGGCGGTGAGCTCGCCTCGTTCGGCGGCTCCGTGCAGGCCGTCCTCGATGGCCCCCCGCCGGATCGCCTGGGCGCGCATCGTCTCGTCGAAGCGCTGGAAGCGGTCGCCACCACGCTGGCGGGCCAACCGGCACGCAGCCTCCGCGTAGCGCAGCACCTCGTCGGTGCTGTTGTCACCGGGCCGCGCGGTGACCAGCCCCACCGACGCGGTCAGGAACACCTCGGAGCCGAGGCAGCGAATGGGCATCCGAACCGCGTCGAGCACGGCTGCGGCGCTGTCGGCGATGCTGGCGGGGTCGACCGCATCGAACAGGATCACGAACTCGTCGCCGCCCCACCGCGCGACGATGCCGGCGTCGGAGCGGTGCTCGTCGAGGCGGTTCGCGATGCGGCGCAGCAGCTCGTCGCCGAGGTCTCGCCCGTAGCGGTCGTTCTTGTCGGTGAAGCGGTCGAGGCCGACGAAGAGCAGTCCCACGTGCTCGTCACCGTTGGGGTCGCGTCGCAGCGACAGGTCCAGCCGGTCCAGGAAGATCGAGCGGTGGGGGAGCCCGGTCAGCTCATCCTCGAAGATCCGCTTGTGGAGCCGCTCGTAGACGGCTCGCTCGGTGGTCACGTCGCGCCCGACCCAGACGATGCGCCCCCCGCCCTCGATCCCGGGTAGCAGGCGCATCGTCGAGCGCACGGGAACCTGGACCTGGCCCGCCCCGGCGAGCATCAGCGTGCCGCCCCAGCGGCCGAGGCGGGCGAAGCTCGGGCAGGATCTCGTCGGTGATGCGGGCCGCCTCCGCAGGGATCAGCAGCTCGGTCACGTGCGCCGGCTCGGGGCCACCGGGCGGGGGCCCCGCGGCGACGCGGCGCGTCCAGCGGTTCAGGTACAGAAGTGATCCGTCGGCGTCGACCAGCGCTGCCAGGTCGGTGGTGTCGTCCAGCAGCTCACTCAGATGTGCCGGCGTGGCCACCGCCACGCGGCGCAGGTCCGACGTGGTGAGCCGGCGACCCGCAGCGTTGGTCATCGTGTCCGTCCCCCGTGGGCGAGGTCCCGCGCCCGCGGGCGAGGACCGAGCTCTGGGCCCGGCAGGCTAGCGGTGCCGGTGCAGGCGTGCGCCTGGCACGGCCACTGCCGGACCCGGTCGGCGGTCACGGGCGCTGGGCGCGTACCTGGAGGTAGGCCTGGCGGATCTGGTCCAGCGCCTGCGCGAGCAGCTCGGCCGCCTCGCCGAGGCGGTCGCCGACCCCCTCGACCACGACGGCCAGTGCGTCGATGGCCAGGGAGGCCTCGCTCAGCTTGGGCTCCGGAGCGGTCAGGTGGATGGCCGCCAGCTCGTAGAGTCCCATGGCGTGGTTGGCGACCACGGTCGCCGCGGGCACCGCGAGCAGCTCGCCTCGAACCCTCGCCATCTCGGCTTCGACCGCCTCGGCTCCGGTGGCCTCCGCATCGTCGGCGGCTGTCCCGGCTGCCGGTCCGGTCGGCGTCGATCGGGTGCCCTCTGCGCCCGCGTCCTCGGTGGCGTCGCGGTCCGGGCGGTGCGGCTCGCGGCCGGGCTGGCCCGACTGGCTGGCGCGATCCACCGGATGCTCGCCGCTCGGCGTCCACAGGCTGCTCATGGTCCGTGCCCCTTCCTCGAAGCGGGGGCGCGACGCTGATTGCAGGAGCGGCCGGCCCCGCTGGTACCCTACGCGCCCACAACTGAAGGGAAAGCGGGGCCGCGCCAGCGTGGTCCCCACCCGGCCACACGCCCTCGTGCGGGGTGAGCCGGGTCGGCAACGGCAGCGGCAGGATCCTGCGGGCTCCTCGCCGTCGGCGGGCGTCGGCTTTCCGGGTGCCCGCCGCTTTCGCGTGCGGGGGCCCGTCCGTCCGCGCACAGGAGGGAGCTGCGCCTGCATGAGGAGTGACCGGCGATAGCGACGCCGCCCAGCAATGAGCCCCGGATCAACGACCGGATCCGGGCCCGCGAGGTTCGCCTCGTGGGCCACGATGGCCAGCAGATCGGCATAAGACCCCTTCCCGAGGCCCTCACGATGGCCCGGGAGCTCGACCTCGATCTGGTCGAGGTCGCCGCTCAGGCCACTCCACCGGTCTGCCGGATCATGGACTACGGCAAGTACAAGTACGAGTCTGCCCAAAAGGCCAAGGAATCCCGCCGCAAGGCGTCCAACGTGTCGGTCAAGGAGATGAAGTACCGACCGAAGATCTCCAAGGGCGACTTCGAGACCAAGACCCGCAAGGTGGAGCGCTTTCTGGGCGAAGGCCACAAGGTCAAGGTGACGCTCACCTTCCGGGGCCGTGAGGTGTACCACCCCGAGCTGGGCAAGAAGATCCTCGACCAGGTCGTCGAGAGCCTCGGGGACCTGGCCAAGGTGGAGATTGTGCCTCGCATCGACGGTCGCAACATGACCATGGTGCTGGCCCCGGACCGTCGGGCGCGGCAAGCCGTGCGCGGCCCTCGGGACACCGACGCGACGGACACTCCCGCCGTTCCGGCAGCGGACGCGGTCCCGCCCTCCGGGCCCCAGGCCCCAGCCCCCGCACCGGCCCAACCGCTGCCCGACCCCACCCCTAGCGACGCCCCGCCGGTCTGACGCCGAGCGGTCCAAAGGACGACGAGACCATGCCCAAGATGAAGACCCACCGTGGCGCCGCGAAGCGCTTCAAGGTCACCGGGAGCGGCAAGCTGTTGCGCCGCCAGGTCAACACCAACCACATCCTGGAGAAGAAGCCCTCCAAGCGGATGCGCCGGCTGCGAGCCGAGGTCGAGGTGGCGCCGGGCGACGCCGGTCGGATCAAGCGGATGCTGGCCCGCTAGGCGGCCGGCGAGGAACGAGGAGAGGCAAATGGCACGGGTCAAGCGAGCCGTCGCATCGAAGAAGCACCGTCGGGCCACCCTGGAGCGGGCGAAGGGGTACTACGGCAACAAGAGCCGGTCCTACCGGGCTGCCAACGAACAGGTGATGCACTCCCTGCAGTACGCGTTCCGCGACCGCAGGGCCCGCAAGGGCGACTTCCGCTCGCTGTGGATCCAGCGGATCAACGCAGCCTGTCGCGAGCGCGGCGTCAGCTACAGCCGCTTCATCGCCGGCCTGCGTCTCGCCGAGGTCGAGGTCGACCGCAAGGTGCTCGCCGACCTGGCAGTGCGCGACCCGCAGTCGTTCACGGCACTGGTAGCGGTTTCGTCGGCCGCGCACACCGAGCGCGGGACCTTCGGCCTCGACGGTCTGAGGGAGTGGGCGGGGCCGCCGCCCTCGCCCGGCTGAAGCGCCTCTCGCGCCGGAGCCGCGACCGGCGCCTCGAGCGCTGCCTGGTGCTGGACGGTCCGCTGGTCGTCTCCGAGGCTCTGCGGGCCGGCGCGATCGTCGAGCTCGTCGTGGTCGAACCCGGTGCCGACCCTTCGGTGGTCGCCGCCGCAACTGACGCGGGAGCCGAGATCGTTACCGTCCCCGCCGGCGCGCTCCGCGGCGCAGTGGAGCCGAGGACACCCCAGGGCATCGCAGCGGTGGCCAGGTCGCCTGTGGCGAAGCTCGACGTGGCGCTGGAGATGGCCGCTGCAGGCCCTCTCGCCCTGGTCCTCGACGGCGTGGCCGATCCGGGTAACGCAGGCACCCTGCTCCGGGCGGCCGAGGCCAGCGGGGCACGGGCGGTACTGTTCTGTGGCTCTGCGGTCGACCCGACGGGCCCCAAGTGCGTCCGGTCCTCGGCGGGCGCTCTGTTCCACGTGGTGGTGGCAGTCGGAGGGGAGGTGCGGGCCGTGCTCGAGGACCTGGGCAGTCGTGGCGTGCGTCGGTTCGCCACTGCGGCCGACGTCAGCTCGCTCGCCTGCGACGAGGTGGACCTGCGTGGCCCGGCGGCCCTGGTGCTGGGCAACGAGGCGCACGGGCTCCGCCCCGATCTGGACCCCTGTGTGGACAGCTGGGTGCGCGTCCCCATGGACGGTCGCAGCGAGTCGCTCAACGTGGCCATGGCCGGATCGATCCTGTGCTACGAGGCACTGCGCCAGCGGCGCTCGAGCGGAGCTGCCCGGTGAGCCCGGACCCGCCCCTCGTGCTGGAGATCGAACGTCTGCCCGACGCCGTCGTCGTGTTGGAGCCCGACCGTCGCGTTCGAGCGCTCAACCGCGCCGCACGTGACCTGTTCGGGATGGGGGCCGACGATCTGGTCGGGCGCTTGCTGGGCGAGGCGCTCGACCTGCGCCACCCGAGCGGCTCTCCCGTGCTGCGAGACGGGTGGCTCGACGCCCCGACCGAGACCGAGCTGGCCCTGACCCGACCCGATGGCACCGTCGTGACGGCGACCGTCACGATCGCCCACGACGATCTCGGCGGCGTGCTGTGCGCCCGCCCCGCCGACGAGAAGAGCGGTATCGCCGTGGTGTCCACCGTCTCGCACGAGCTGCGCAGCCCCCTCACCTCGGTGAAGGGCTACACGTCGCTCATGCTGAGCCGCTGGGACCGGCTCCGCGACGAGCAGAAGCGCTCGATGCTCGAGCAGGTCCATCACGACGCCGACCGGGTGACGCGCCTGGTGACCGAGTTGCTCGACATCAGCCGGCTCGAGACGGGGCGCCTGGTGCTTCGCCGGCGACTGGTGGACCTGCCTGCCCTGGTGAACGACATCGTGGTCAAGGTGGCGGTGACCATGCCCGAGCTGGAGTGCTCGGTGCGCTTCCCGCAGGGGTTCCCGCAGGTCTACGCAGACCCGGACAAGATCGAGCAGGTGGTCACCAACCTCGTCGAGAACGCCGTCAAGTACGCAAGCCCCAAGGGCATGGTCGTCGAGGGCCACTGCGGTGCCGATCCGGAGGTGAGCGTGTCCGTGAGCGACCTCGGCCCGGGGATCCCGGCCGAGGACCTGCCCCGGGTGTTCACCAAGTTCTTCCGGCGCGACGCCGGACGGCCCACCGGCACCGGCCTCGGTCTGTGGATCAGCCGTGGGCTGGTCGAGGCCCACGGGGGTCGCCTGGAAGCGACCTCGGAGGTGGGCAAGGGGAGCACCTTCCGCTTCACCCTGCCCACCGACGGCTTCGAGCGTCTCCACGGCGACGACATCGCCGGACACGGGCCCGGGGACTGATCCGCGGGCCGGCGATGATTGGCACCCCCCGCCCTCCAGCGGCGAGGCTTGCCCGATCATGGCGGCGACGTCCTCCGATCCGGCAGCGGCGGCCGAAGCCGCCGAGGCGCGTGCCGCGGAGGCCACGACGCTGCAGGATCTGCGGTCGCTCGAGACCGACGTCCTGGGCAAGCGCGGCGCGATCGCCGCGCTCAAGGCTGGGCTGGGATCGCTGCCGCCCGAGGAACGAGCTCGGGCCGGCGCGGCCATCAACGCAGCGCGCGACAGGGCGCAGGCAGCGATCGCGGCTCGGCGGACAGAGCTGGAGCAGGCGGAGCGGGCCCGTCGCATGAAGGCGGAGCGCCTCGACCTGACCGAGGTCGTGGGTGGTCTGCAGGGGGGCCACCTGCACCTCGTCACCCAGACCATCGAGCGCCTCGAGGACGTCTTCGTGGGGATGGGCTTCTCCGTGGCCGAGGGTCCCGAGGTGGAGACCGACTGGCGGAACTTCGGAGCCTTGAACTTCCCACCGGACCACCCGGCCCGTGACATGTACGACACGCTCTACGTCCGCTTCGGCGAGCCCGGCTCCACGCTGCTGCGCACGCACACCTCGCCCGTGCAGGTGCGGGTGATGACGACCCAGGAGCCGCCAATCTACGCGGTGATGCCGGGCCGGGTCTTCCGCCAGGACACCCCCGACGCCACCCACATGCCGGTCTTCCACCAGATCGAGGGCCTGGTCATAGACCGCGACGTCACCTTCGCCGATCTGGCGGGCACGCTGGACGCGTTCACCAAGGCCTACTTCGGCGGAGCGTTCACCTCTCGGCTACGTCCCTCGTACTTCCCCTTCACCGAGCCGTCGGCCGAGTTCGACATCCGCCGGCCCGACGGCTCGTGGCTCGAGCTCGGTGGTTGCGGGATGGTGCACCCCAACGTGTTGTCGAACTGCGGGCTGGACCCCGATGCCTGGCAGGGCTTCGCCTTCGGGTTCGGCCTCGACCGCCTGGCGATGAGCGCGCACGGGATCGACGATCTGCGGCTCTTCTTCACCAACGACGTGCGCTTCCTGGCCCAGTTCTGAGCGCCGATGAAGGTCCTGCTGTCGTGGCTGCGTGAGTTCGCCCCCTTCGAGGGGGATCCCGTCGTGCTGGGCGAGACGATGAGCGATCTGGGAATGGCGGTCGAGGGGCTCGACCGGGTGGGTGACCAGCTCGGCGGCATCGTGGTCGGGCGCGTGCTCGAGACCCGCCCGATCCCCGGGGCGAAGCGGATCCACCAGGTCGTCGTCGACGCCGGGGGCTCCGAGCCGGTCACGGTGGGCTGCGGGGCCTTCAACATGGCGGCGGGCGACCTCGTGCCACTCGCCCCGGTCGGCTCGATGCTGCCCGACGGCACTCGCATCGGCCGTCGGACCATGGCGGGGGTGGTCTCGGAGGGGATGTTGTGCTCGGCGCGCGAGCTGGGGCTCGGCGACGACCATGCCGGCATCTGGCTCCTGGGTGGCGCGGCCGAGCCGGGCTCGGCGCTGATCGACGCGCTGGGCCTGGCCGCCGACGACGTGCGCTACGAGCTCGAGATCAACCCCAACCGCCCGGATGCCATGTCCGTGGCAGGGGTTGCACGAGACCTGGCTGCCCGCCTCGGCGTGCCGTTCGGGATCGCCGAGCCGAAGGCGGTGCCCGTCGCCCAGGGTGCGCCGACCGTTGCGGTCGAGATCGTGGATCCTGAAGCGTGCGGCATCTTCTCGGCGAGGGTGCTCACGGGCTTGACCGTGGCGCCGTCAGCGCCGCCGGTAGCGGCGCGCCTGGCACTGCTCGGCATGCGGCCGATCAACAACGTCGTCGACGCGTCGAACCTGGTGATGCTCGAGCTTCGGCCAGCCCAACCACGCCTACGACCTCGCCCGCCTGGCCGGGCCCGGGTTCCGGATCCGAGACGCCCGGCTGGGCGAGACCCTCGTGACCCTCGACGGCGTCGAGCGCGCCCTGGGCCCCGGCGACCTGCTGATCTGCGATGCCGACGACGGGCCCGTCGGTCTGGCGGGGATCATGGGCGGCGCATCGGCCGAGGTCGACGACGCGACCACCGACGTGGTCGTGGAGATGGCGTGGTTCCGACCGGCGGGGATCGCCGCCACGGCACGGCGGGCAAGGCTGCGCTCGGAGGCCTCGGCGCGCTTCGAGAAGGGCTGCGATCCCGAGGTGCTGGAGCTGGCCATGGCCCGCCTCGCTGAGCTGCTGGCCCCGGCGGGCGCGGCCCTGGCGGCCGACGGGGTCGTGGCTCACGGGTTCGTTCCCCCGCGCGAGCGGTGCGGGTGCGTCCGGCGCGGGTGAACGCCGTGCTGGGGACCGCCCTGACGGCCAAGGAGATGGCGGGTCTGCTGGACCCCATCGGCTTCACCAGCTCCCAGCGTCCCGACGGCGACCTGGCGGTGACCGTGCCGTCGTGGCGTCACGACTGCTCCACCGAGATCGACGTGGTCGAGGAGATCGCCCGGCACCACGGCTACGGCGTCATCGGTGCGAGCCTGCCCGGGTCAGCCCGGAGCGGGTCGCTGACCCCCCGCCAGCGCCTGCGCCGTCGGCTGCGTTCGACGCTGGCGGGGGTCGGGCTGTGCGAGGCGATGCCGATGCCCTTCCTCGCTCCCGACGCCCTCACGCGGGCCGGGCTGGCGGACGAGGGGATCGAGATCGCGAACCCGCTCGTCGCGGACGAGTCGATCCTGCGTACCTCGCTTCGGCCGGGCCTGCTCGCAGCCCTGGTCCACAACGCCAGGCATCGCAACCCCGAGGTGGGGCTGTTCGAGATCGGACACGTCGTGAACAGGCCGGCGGATCCGACCGCCGAGCTGCCCGACGAGCGCGAGCACCTCGGGGTGGCCTGGGCGGGTCGGGACGCGAAGGCAGCGGTCGAGGTGTGGCACGTGATCGGTCCGGTCCTCGGGCTCGCCGGCGTGGCCGTGGCCAACGGGGCCAGCCCGGGCCTGCACCCGACCCGGTCGGGCATGCTCGTGGCCCCCGACGGCGCCGAGGTCGGCCGGCTGGGGGAGATCGACCCCGAGGTGTCGGATCGCCTGGGGCTGGCGGGGCGCACGGCCTGGCTCGAGATCGACCTAGACGTCGCCTGGCAGCACCGGCATGGCGAGCCCTCGCTGCGCCCGTTCAGCATGTTCCCCTCCGCCGACGTCGACCTCGCGTTCGAGGTGGACGACTCGGTGCCGGCCGCTGCCGTGTCCGACGCCATCGTCGCCGCTGCGGGCGAGCTGCTGTGGAGCTCGTCGCTCTTCGACGTCTACCGGGGTGGAGGCGTCTCCCCCGGTCGGCGGAGCCTGGCGTTCACCCTGCGCTTCCAGGCCCCCGACAGGACCCTGACCGACGAGGAGGTGGGAGCCGTGCGCTCGCGGGTGATCGACGCGGTCACCTCGTCACTGCCCGCCGCGCTGCGAGGCTGACGGCCCCTGCTGGCTTGCAAGTATATGCAAGGGCATGCATGATGTCTGGATGCCTCGGGTTGGGATCGTAGGCGCATCCGGTTTCACCGGCGCCGAGCTGCTGCGACTGCTGGCCGTGCACCCGAACCTCGAGGTCGCCGTGGCCACCGCGGACACCCAGGCCGGCCAGCCCATCGCCGCCCTGTATCCGAGCCTGGCCGCCGCCTACCCCGGCCTGCCGCTGGTCGAGACCAGCGCCGACGCCCTCGACGGAGTCGACGTGGCGTTCGTGGCCCTGCCCCACGGAGTCAGCCAGCGCCTCGTGCCCGACCTGATCGGCCGGGTCGGGCACATCGTCGACCTCGGCGCCGACTTCCGCCTGAGCGACGAGGCGGCCTATCCGCGCTGGTACGGCGAGGAGCACAGCTGTCCCGAGCTGCTGCGCGAGTTCGCGTATGGGTTGCCCGAGCTGTTCCGCGAGCGGATCGCCGGTGCCCACCATGTGGCCAACCCCGGGTGCTACCCGACTGCCGCGGCCCTTGCGGTGGCCCCCGCGGTGTCGGCCGGGCTCGCCGAGGACTCCGGGGTGATCGTCGACGCGGCTAGCGGCGTCTCCGGTGCCGGCCGACCACCCAAGGCTCACACCAGCTTCTGCGCCGTCGACGAGGACTTCGTCGCCTACGGCCTGCTCGACCACCGCCACACGCCCGAGATCGAGCAGGCCAGCGGTGCCCAGGTGCTCTTCACCCCCCACCTGGCGCCGATGAACCGTGGGATCCTGGCCACCTGCTACCTGCGGCCCACCGCCCCCACCTCGACCGCCACGCTGCTCGAGGCCTACCGGGCGGCGTACGCCGGCGAACCCTTCGTCGTCGTGGGCGACGAGGCACCTTCGACCAAGGCCACGCTGGGCAGCAACACCGCCCAGCTGACCGTGCGCGCCGACCCCCGCACAGGGTGGATCGTGAGCTTGTGCGCGATCGACAACCTCACCAAGGGGGCGTCGGGCCAGGCGATCCAGTGCGCCAACCTGCTCCTTGGCCTGCCGGAGACCTCCGGCCTGCCGCTGGCGGGGTTGTTCCCGTGAGCGTCACCGAGGCCCGGGGGTTCGTCGCCTCCGGCGTGGCATGCGGCATCAAGGCCTCCGGCGAGCCGGATCTCGCGCTGGTGGCGACCGCTTCGGGGCGAGCCGTGCCCGCGGCGGCCGTGTTCACGTCCAACCGGATGACCGCTGCTCCGGTGGTGGTGAGCGCGTCGCACCTCGCGGCTTCGGACGGCAGAGCGGCTGCGGTCCTGCTCAACAGCGGTTGCGCCAACGCTGCCACCGGCGCACGCGGGGTGTCCGACGCCGAGCGGAGCTGCGCCGCGGTGGCGGCAGAGCTGGGTTGCGAACCCGCCGAGGTCCTGGTGTGCTCGACCGGCCTCATCGGCTACGACCTGCCGATGGATGCGCTCGAGGCGGGGGTCGCGCCCCTGGTGGCGGCGCGATCGCCCGGCCCGGCCGCGGCCACGGCTGCGGCCGAGGCGATCCGCACGACCGACACGGTGCGCAAGGAGACCGTCGTGCGCGGGGACGGCTTCGTCGTGGGGGGCATGGCCAAGGGGGCGGCGATGCTGGCCCCCGACATGGCGACCATGCTCGCGGTGCTGACCACCGACGCCCGGGCGGAGCCCGAGGAGCTGCGCGCGGTGCTGGCCGCCGGGGTCGCCGTGACCTTCAACGCCATCAGCGTGGACGGCTGCACCTCCACCAACGACACCGTCATCCTCCTCGCGAGCGGCGAGGCGGGAGAGGTCGACCCGAGCGCCCTGGCAGCCGCGGTCGAGCGGGCATGCGAGGACCTGGCCGAGGCGATGGTGGGCGACGCCGAGGGTCACACCAAGGTGGTTCGGGTCGTCGTGTCGGGCGCGGCCAGCGATGCGGATGCCGCCGCCGGCGCACGCAAGGTGGCCGAGAGCCAGCTCGTGAAGTGCTCGTGGTACGGCCAGGACCCCTACTGGGGCCGGGTCGCCAGCGAGCTGGGCTCGGCGGGCATCGCCTTCGACCCGAACCGCCTGTCGATCCGCTATGGCGAGCACCTGGTCGCCGTGGACGGGGTCTCGGTCGGCCACGCCGCGCCCGCGTTGGCCACCTACATGGCGGGCGAGCACCTGGTGGTCCACGCCGATCTGGGGCTGGGCACCGGCGCTGCCCACGTGCTCACCAACGACCTGACCGACGCCTACCTCGAAGAGAACGCGGGGACCTCGTGACCGCTGATGCTCGCTCCACGGCGGCTGGCAGCGCAGCAGGGCGAGCCTCGGTCCTGATCGAGGCCCTGCCCTACATCCAGCGCTTCGCAGGGACCACGGTGGTGGTGAAGTTCGGGGGCAACGCGATGGTCGACGCCGAGCTGTGCCGGCGGGTGGCCGACGACGTGGTCCTGATGCGCTCGGTCGGCATCCGCCCGGTGCTCGTTCACGGCGGTGGCCCCCAGATCAGCGACCTAATGACCCGGCTGGGCAAGACGCCCGAGTTCCGTGACGGCCAGCGGGTCACAGACGCGGAGACCGTCGACATCGCCCGGATGGTCCTGGTCGGCAAGGTGGGACGCGAGATCGTCGGGGCGATCAACCGGCACGGGCCGCTGGCCGTGGGCATCTCGGGCGAGGATGCGGGGCTCATCGTGGCAGGAGCGCGCAACCCGCAGCTGGGCTTCGTGGGCGACGTGCGCTCCGTGAACCCGGGGATACTGCTGCGACTGCTGGCCGAGGAGCTGATCCCGGTCGTGTCGACCATCGGGGCCGGCAGCGACGGTCAGGCGTACAACATCAACGCCGACACCGTTGCCGGAGCGCTGGCCGAGGCGCTGGGAGCCGAGAAGGTGATCTTCCTCAGCGACGTGGAGGGCCTGCTCGGAGACGTCTCGGACCCGGCCACCCTCATCCGCCACATCGGGGCCAACGCGCTGGACCTGCTCGCCGCCACCGGCAGCGTCGACGGCGGGATGATCCCCAAGGTCGCGGCGTGCGTGCACGCTGTGCGCCACGGTGTGGCATCCGCGCACCTCCTGGACGGCAGGGTGCCCCACGTGTTGCTGCTCGAGCTGTTCTCCGACGAAGGGGTGGGGACCATGGTCACCCTGCAGGCCGCGCCATGAGCCCGAACGAGGGCCACGCTGGGGCGATGGGCGCTCCCGATGAACTGGTGCGCTGCCCACTCATGCCCACCTACGCACCGCCGGGCCTCTCCCTGGTCCGCGGCGAGGGGAGCTGGCTGTGGGACCGCGATGGTCGGCGGTACCTCGACCTGCTGTCGGGCCTGGCGGTCACGAGCCTGGGGCACTCCCACCCGGCGGTCACAGAGGCGGTGGCCCTACAGGCCGCCACCCTGGTGCACGTGTCGAACCTGTTCGGCACCGAGCCCGGCTGGCAGGTTGCCCGCACCCTCGACCGGCTGCTGGGCAGCGGGCCGGGCGGCTGGGGCCCCGAGGTGCAGCGCGGTCAGGTCTTCTTCGCCAACAGCGGGGCCGAGGCCAACGAGTGCGCCATCAAGTTGGCGCGCCGCTTCGGCGGCCGGGGCCGCCACGTCGTGGTCAGCGCCCTTGGCTCGTTCCACGGTCGTACCCTGGCGACGCTGCACGCGACGGGTCAGCCTGCCAAGCACGAGGCGTTCCAACCCCTGCCCGAGGGGTTCCGCCACGTCCCATGGGCCGATGCCGCCGCCCTCGAGGCCGCCCTGGACCCCACCGTGGCGGCTGTGCTGCTGGAGGTCGTCCAGGGCGAGGGTGGCGTGAACCCGGCTCCGGACGGCTACCTCGCCGAGGTGCGGCGCCTGTGCGACGAGCGGGGCGCGCTCCTGATCCTCGACGAGGTGCAGACCGGCCTGGGACGCTGCGGGACCTGGTTCGCGCACCACCGTGACGGCGTCCGGCCCGACGTGGTCACCATGGCCAAGGCGCTGGGCAACGGCGTTCCGATCGGAGCCTGCTGGGCCCGCGCCGAGGTGGCTGCCACCTTCGAGCCCGGTGACCACGCCACCACCTACGGAGGACAGCCACTGGCGACCGCGGCGGCGCGCGCCGTGCTGGCGGTCATGGAGGCCGAGGACGCACCCGCGCGCGCCGAGCGTGCCGGCGCGTTCCTGCGGGAGCGACTCGAGGCCCTCGACCCGGTCAGCGCGGTCAGGGGCAGGGGCCTGCTACTGGGCGTCGAGTTGCGCGACGGCGGCGCGCCCGCCGTGGTGGCCCGGCTCCTCGCCGATGCCGTGATCGCCAACGCGGTGACGCCCACCGCGTTGCGGCTGGCTCCATCTCTGCTGATCGGCGACGACGAGCTCGAGCTGGCCGTCGCCGCGATCGAGCGGGCCCTGCGGTGAGCGTGCTCCACGTGCTCGACCTCGACGACCTCGACGCCGACGAGGTGGCGGCGGTCCTCGACCTGGCCGAGGACGCCGAGAGGCCCCCGCTGCTGTCGGGGCGCAGCGTCGGGCTCTACTTCGAGAAGCCGTCGCTGCGAACCCGCCACGCCTGCGAGGTGGCCGTGGCGGAGCTGGGCGGTCACCCTCTCACCTTCCGTGCGGAGGAGGTGGCCGCCGGGCGCGAACCGCTGACCGACATCGGAAGGGTGCTGTCGGGCTACCACGCCATGCTCGGCGGGCGGGTGTTCCGCCACGAGGACCTCCAGGAGCTGGCCGGCGCGAGCTCGGTGCCGGTGGTGAACCTGCTCTCGGACCGGGCCCACCCCTGCCAGGCCCTGGCAGACCTGCTCACGATGCGTCAGCGCTGGGGTTCCCTGGCGGGACGCACGGTGTGCTGGGTGGGGGACTTCAACAACGTCGCGCGCAGCCTGGCGCTGGGAGCGGCCCGGACCGGCATGCGTCTCAGCCTGGCCTGCCCGCCCGGCTACGGCCCGACCCCCGGGGACCTCGATCGGATGGCCGCCGCGGGCCTGGGTGAGCCGCCGGTTGTCACCAGCAGCGTCCTCGACGCGGTGCAGGGGGCGGACGCGGTCCACACCGACGTGTGGGCGTCGATGGGCCAGGAGGCCGAGGCTCGGGACCGATCCGTCGCCTTCGCCGGGTTCACCGTCGACGACAGCGTGATGGCCGCGGCCGCGCCGGGCGCCAGCTTCTTGCACTGCCTGCCCGCGCATCGGGGCGAGGAGGTCACGGCGTCGGTCGTCGACGGGCCGGCCAGCCTGGTCTTCGCCCAGGCCCACAACCGCCTGCACGCCTTCCGCGGCCTGATCCGCCTGTTGCTGGAGTCTCAGGGGTGAGCGAACCGCGGCCCCTGGCCAAGCCGCAGCGCCAGCATCGCATCGCGCGGATACTCGAGAGCGAGGCGGTCACGAGCCAGGCGCAGCTGGTCGAGCTGCTCTCCGCGACCGGGGTGGTGGCCACCCAGGCAACGGTGTCACGCGACCTCGAGGACATGGGCGCGATCAAGGTCCGGGTATCGGGCGGCGAGACCGTGTACGCGATCCCCGAGCTGCCCACGGACCAGCGCGCGCCCGTGGACCACCTGCGCCGGGTGTTGGGGGACTGGGTGGTCGAGGTGGCGCACTCGGGCAACGTGGTGGTGCTGCGGACCCCGCCCGGGTCGGCCCATGTGGTGGGCTCGGCGCTGGATCGGTCCTCGATGGGTGAGGTCATCGGCACCGTGGCCGGCGACGACACAGTGCTGGTGGTGGTGGCCGAGTCGTCTTCGGGCGCCTCCGTCGCCGAACGCCTGGCCGAGCTGGCCGGGCTCTGACATTCGACAAGAGACCAGGAACAGGAGCTCCCATGGCCACCCGCGTCGTGCTCGCCTACAGCGGCGGCTTGGACACCTCGGTCGCGGTGCGCTGGATGATCGACAACCTCGGCGTCGAGGTGATCTGCCTGGCGGTGGACGTGGGCCAGGCGGCCTCGACGCCAGGGGCCGCCCGAGGGGAGGACTGGGACGCAGTGCGCGAGCGCGCGCTCGGAGCCGGAGCGTCCGCGGTCGAGGTGGTCGACGCCCGCGGGGAGTTCGCTGCCGACTTCTGCGTGCCCGCCCTGGCCGCCAACGCCCTCTACGAGAGCCGGTACCCGTTGGTGTCGGCGCTGTCGCGTCCGGTCATCGTCAAGCACCTCGTCGCCGCGGCGCGCCGCCACGGTGCGGATGCCGTTGCGCACGGCTGCACCGGCAAGGGCAACGATCAGGTCCGCTTCGAGGTCGCCACCCGAGCGCTCGCGCCCGACCTGGAGGTCCTGGCGCCGGTGCGGGGCTGGGGCATGACCCGCGAGCAGTGCATCCTGTACGCGTACGACCACGGCATACCCATCACGGCGACGAAGGAGAAGCTCTACTCCATCGACGACAACCTGATGGGCAGGGCCATCGAGTGCGGCGAGATGGAGGATCCCTGGGCCGTGCCGCCGCCGGGCGTTTGGCTCTTGACCCGCCCGACGCGCAGTGACCCCTCCGACGCGGTGATCGGGTTCGAGTCGGGCGTACCGGTGTCGATCGACGGCGAGGGCCTCGACCCGATGTCGGTCATAGCTCGGCTCAACGAGCTGGTGGGCTCCTACGGTTGGGGTCGGATCGACATGGTCGAGAACCGTCGGGTGGGCATCAAGAGCCGGGAGACCTACGAGTGCCCGGCCAGCCTGGCGCTGATCATGGCCCACCGCGACCTGGAGTCGATCACCGTCGAGCGTGATCTGGCTCGCGAGAAGGCGCGCCTGGAACCCCGCTACGCCGAGTTGGTCTACGACGGTCTGTGGTTCAGCCCCTTGAAGGACGCGTTGGATGCCTTCGTGGCCGAGAGCCAGCGTCATGTCACCGGGGAGGTGCGCCTGCACCTCTCGGCGGGTTCGTGCGAGGTCACGGGCCGCCGCAGTCCCCGCAGCCTGTACGACTACGGCCTGGCGACCTACGACGCCGCCGACTCCTTCCGCCACCAGGACTCCGCGGGCTTCGTGCGCCTGTGGGGGCTGGGGGTCCAGACCTGGTCGCGCGTGCAGGGACCTGGCTCGGCACCATGACGGGCTCGGAGGCGCCCGGGCAAGGCGCGGCATCCGAGGCCAGGGGGGCCACCCTGTGGCAGGGTCGGTTCGCTGCCGGCCCTTCCGAGGAGCTGCTGGCCTACACGACGAGCCTGCCCTTCGACCGGCGCCTGGCTCCCGACGACCTGCGGGGCTCCAGGGCGCACGCGTCGATGCTCGGGCGGGTGGGACTGCTCGCCCCCGAGGAGGTCGAAGCCGTGCTGGGTGCGCTCGACCTGGTGGAGGCGGAGCTGGCCGATGGGTCCTTCGCCTTCGCTCCCACCGACGAGGACATCCACACCGCCGTGGAGCGACGCGTGACCGAGCTGTGCGGGGCGCCCGGCGCCAAGCTGCACACCGGTCGTAGCCGCAACGACCAGGTCGCGACCGACCTGCGGCTGTACGCCAAGCGAGCCCTGGGGGAGGTCCTGGATCGCCTCGTCGCCCTCGAGGCGGTCCTGGTCGAGCGAGCGGACGAGGTCGGCGACGTCTACCTCCCCGGCTACACGCACCTGCAGCGTGCCCAGCCGGTCGGGCTGGCACATCACCTCCTGGCCCACTTCTGGGCCTTCTCGCGAGACGTCGACCGGCTGGCCGACTGCCGCCGTCGCCTCGACGTCTCGCCCCTGGGGGCCGGTGCGCTGGCGGGTTCCTCCCTGCCGCTGGACCCCGACGGCGTCGCCGCCGACCTGGGCTTCGCCGCCCGCTTCGAGAACAGCCTCGACGCCGTCTCGGACCGGGACTTCGTGGCCGAGGCGCTCTTCGACCTGGCCCTTGTCGGGATACACCTGTCGCGCCTCGGCGAGGAGATCGTGCTGTGGGCCAGCGAGGAGTTCGGCTTCGTGGGTCTCGACGAGGCGTGGTCAACCGGTTCGTCGATGCTGCCCCAGAAGCAGAACGCCGACATAGCCGAGCTCGCCAGGGGCAAGGCCGGACGCCTGATCGGTGATCTGACCGGCCTGCTCGCCATGCTGAAGGGCCTGCCCCTCGCCTACAACCGGGACCTGCAGGAGGACAAGGAACCGTTCTTCGACGCCGTCGACCAGGTCTGTGGCGGGTTGAGCGCGATGGCCGGGTTGCTCGCCAGCCTCACGGTGCGGGCGACGCGGATGCAGGACGCCGCCGACGTGGAGCACGCCGCGGCGGTGGATCTGGCCGAGTGGCTGGTCCAGCGGGGCGTGCCGTTCCGCGAGGCGCACGCGACGGTCGGTCGCCTGGTCCGGGCCGCTCTCGCCGGTGGACCGGCGCTGGCGGAGCTCGTCGCGGCTGACCGGCGGCTCGGGCCCGACGCGGCGGCACTGCTCGAGCCGGGCGCGGCGGTGCGCAGGCGCACGACGCCCGGGGGGGCCGGTCCGGCGGCTGTGGCGGCCCAGCTGGTCCGCGCCCGGGGTCGCCTGGCGGCCGACCGGGAGCGCCGCTGACGCCGGGGCGCGGGCGGTCGCGGTGCACCGGAGTCGGCGCCTGGGCCGGGCCTTCTACCGGCGCGATCCCCGCGAGGTCGCGCCCGAGCTGCTGGGCAAGGTCCTGGTGCACGGCCGCCGGCGAGCCCGCGTGGTGGAGGTCGAGGCCTACTGCGGGGCCGGCGATCCTGCGAGCCACGCCTACCGTGGTCGCACGCGCCGCAACGCCACGATGTTCGGGCCGCCGGGTCACCTCTACGTCTACTTCGTCTACGGCATGCACTGGTGCGCCAACGTGGTCTGCGGCCCGGCCGGTGAGGCCGGCGCCGTGCTGCTGCGCGCGGTGCGGCCTCTGGAAGGCCAACAGGAGATGCGCCGGTCGCGACCAGGGGCCGGCACGGACCGATCGCTGTGCGACGGGCCGGCGAAGCTGTGCGAGGCGTTCGCGTTCGACGGCAGCTTCGACGGCGTCGACCTGGTCCGAGCCGAGCGGGGGGTGACCGTGTGCGACGACGGCGAGGTGCCGGGCCTGGCCGTCGTGGGGCCGCGGGTCGGCTTGCCGCCGGGCCACGACGAGCCGTGGCGCTGGTACGTCGCGGGGGACCCGCATGTCTCGAGGCCCAGGTGAGCGCGCCCGCGCTCTCGAGTGGTTGGGTCGGCCCGGACTCTTCTACAGGTCGAGTGGCGAACCGCAGGCCGGCATGGCGTTGTCGGCGGCGAAGCCGTCCAGGTAGAGCGTGATCTGCTCCGAGTCGCGCGCGGTGACCTGGAACCGGCGGTCCTCGCCGTGGCGCAGCACGTCGGCGTGCTCTCGGCGATCGCCCAGGTAGGCGCGCCAGTCGTCGAGCCAGAGCCCGACCAGGCGTCCGTCCTCGCCCGCAGGGCGCATCCGCTCGAGGTCGTCGACCATCGCGGCGAACAGGGCCGTGGCGCTGTCGATGATCTCGGCCCGGTCGGCGGTGCTGGTGGCGCGCGGGGCGGCAGGGAGCTGCGCGACCTGGTCCAGCGCGGCCTGGCAGCGCAGCTCGGCGGCTGCTGCGAACGCCGGGTCATCGAGGCGGTCGGGCGGGTCGGCGCGACCTGGGCCCACGGCGAGGTACAGCACGTAGCCCCACATCGCCACCATCGCCGCCACCGCGAGCGCTGTCGCGAACCGTGCGGTACCCCACCGGCGCGGCTCGCGCCCTTCCGGGGAGTCGATCCGGTCGGAGCCCTCGGTCCGTCCGGAGCCCTCGATCGGTGTCACCACATCTCCAGCGTGGCCAGCGGGCGCGCGCTCTGTCCACCCGGGCACGGCATCTAGGGCGGTGCCCTCGGCGGGGTGCCCGGTCCAGCGGATCGGCTGGACCCGAGCCGTCTCCGGGGGTGAGCATCGCGGCATGAACCCCAGCGGGTCCTTCGAGTGGCGACGCCTTCGTGGCGGGAGCACCCGGAGGTGAACGTCGACCTCGTCGCCGACCTCGAGCGCCGCGGCCTGCTCCACGCCTCCACGGACCGGTCCGCCCTGGTCGCGCATCTGGGCGATGGCCCGGTGACGCTGTACTACGGGTGCGACCCGACGGCAGACAGCCTTCACGTGGGCAACCTGGTGGGGCTGCTGATCCTGCGGCGCTTCCAGTTGGCGGGCCATCGACCCATCGCCCTCGCGGGCGGCGCCACGGGGATGATCGGGGACCCTTCCGGGCGCTCCGAGGAGCGCAACCTCTTGGGCCGCGAGGAGCTGGCCTCGAACGTCGCGGCCATCTCCGAGCAGATCGCGCGGATCCTGGGTGCAGCGGGGGAGCGGGCGTGGGAGCTCGTCGACAACGCGACCTGGACGGCGGAGCTGTCCCTGCTCGACTTCCTGCGCGACGTGGGCAAGCACGTGACCGTGAACCAGATGGTGGCGCGCGAGTCGGTGCGGGCAAGGATGCAGAGCGAGCAGGGCATCTCGTTCACCGAGTTCAGCTACATGCTGCTGCAGGCCAACGACTACCTGTGGTTGCACGACCAGCGCCGCTGCACGTTGCAGATCGGCGGCTCGGACCAGTGGGGCAACATCGTGTCGGGCATCGACCTGATCCGTCGCCGCCGGGGGTCCACGGTCCACGGTCTGTGCTGGCCGCTGCTCACCGGACCCGACGGGGCGAAGCTCGGCAAGAGCACAGGCGGTCGTGTCTGGCTCGACTCGACCAGGACATCGCCCTACCAGCTCTACCAGCACTTCATGGCCGTGCCCGACCACGACGTGGCCCGTCACCTGGCCTGGTTCACCCTGCTGCCCATGGACGAGGTGGACGCCGTCGTCGGAGCCCACCTCTCCGATCCGTCGGCCCGGCGTGCCCAGCGGCGCCTCGCCGGGGAGGTGACCTCACTGGTGCATGGCCAGCGGGCGGCTGCGTCCGCCGCCGAAGCCGCGGCCGTCCTGTTCGGCGAGCGCGATCCGCGCTCCGCCGGGGTCGAGGCACTGGCCGCAGTGGCAGCCGAGGTGCCGGGTGCCGCGACCCTCGGCCTGCGCGACACGACGGTGGTCTCGGCCCTGGTCGCCACCGAGCTCGCCCGATCGAACGGTGAGGCCCGCCGCCACCTCGATCAGGGGGCGGTCAGGCTCAACGGCGAGCCTGTGCGAGGCGATCGGCACCTCACCGCCGAAGATCTGCTCCACGGCCGCTGGGTGGTGCTGCGACGGGGGAAGCGGAGCTTCGCCGTGCTCGACGCCCGGCCAGGTTGACACCTCGGGGGTGCAGCCCTAGATTGACCCTTCGCCCCGGAGAGCCGCCACGACGTGGTCTGGGCCTCCGCCGGCCGCACGAAGGCACCACCGTCCGTTCGGACACGTGCCCAGATGCTCCTTGAAAACAGAAGAGAAGACGACTGAACGCGAGTGCGGGCGATCATCCCCCCGGCCACCACGGTGGTTTCGGATGGTCGGCCACAAAGTGAACGCACCAAGTCGGACATCTTCGTTGGTGTCTGTTCGGTGTCAGAGAAGGTCGGCGAGGGGTCTTGATCCCGCGTCGTCCGGCTCTTCAAAGCGATCTACCCGCCGTTCGCGGCGGGAAGGTCTTGACGGAGAGTTTGATCCTGGCTCAGGACGAACGCTGGCGGCGTGCCTAATACATGCAAGTCGAACGAGGTCCAGCCAGTGGCAACACTGGGGAAGGCCTAGTGGCGAACGGGTGAGTAACACGTGAGGAACCTGCCCTGGAGACCGGGATAACCCTCCGAAAGGAGAGCTAATACCGGATACCTCCACCGGATCGCATGGTCTGGTGAAGAAATGGATTCCGCTCCAGGAGGGCCTCGCGGCCTATCAGCTTGTTGGTGAGGTAACGGCCCACCAAGGCGTCGACGGGTAGCTGGTCTGAGAGGACGATCAGCCACACTGGGACTGAGACACGGCCCAGACTCCTACGGGAGGCAGCAGTAGGGAATCTTGCGCAATGGGCGAAAGCCTGACGCAGCAACGCCGCGTGCGGGATGAAGGCCTTCGGGTTGTAAACCGCTTTCAGGAGGGACGAACTCAGACGGTACCTCCAGAAGAAGCCCCGGCCAACTACGTGCCAGCAGCCGCGGTAACACGTAGGGGGCAAGCGTTGTCCGGATTCATTGGGCGTAAAGAGCTCGTAGGCGGCTCAGTAAGTCGGGTGTGAAAACTCCAGGCTCAACCTGGAGACGCCACCCGATACTGCTGTGGCTTGAGTCCAGTAGAGGAGTGTGGAATTCCCGGTGTAGCGGTGGAATGCGCAGATATCGGGAGGAACACCAATGGCGAAGGCAGCACTCTGGGCTGGTACTGACGCTGAGGAGCGAAAGCGTGGGGAGCGAACAGGATTAGATACCCTGGTAGTCCACGCCGTAAACGTTGGGCACTAGGTGTGGGTCCTATCCAACGGGATCCGTGCCGTAGCTAACGCATTAAGTGCCCCGCCTGGGGAGTACGGCCGCAAGGCTAAAACTCAAAGGAATTGACGGGGGCCCGCACAAGCGGCGGAGCATGTTGCTTAATTCGAGGCAACGCGAAGAACCTTACCTGGGTTTGACATGTACGGAAAAGCCGCAGAGATGCGGTGTCCTTTTGGGCCGTACACAGGTGGTGCATGGCTGTCGTCAGCTCGTGTCGTGAGATGTTGGGTTAAGTCCCGCAACGAGCGCAACCCTTGTCCTATGTTGCCAGCACGTAATGGTGGGGACTCGTAGGAGACTGCCGGGGTCAACTCGGAGGAAGGTGGGGACGACGTCAAGTCATCATGCCCCTTATGTCCAGGGCTGCAAACATGCTACAATGGCCAGTACAGAGGGCTGCGAAACCGCGAGGTCGAGCGAATCCCACAAAGCTGGTCTCAGTTCGGATTGGAGTCTGCAACTCGACTCCATGAAGCCGGAGTCGCTAGTAATCCCGGATCAGCAACGCCGGGGTGAATACGTTCCCGGGCCTTGTACACACCGCCCGTCACACCACGAAAGTCGGTAACACCCGAAGCCAGTGGCCCAACCCTTTGGGAGGGAGCTGTCGAAGGTGGGATCGGCGATTGGGGTGAAGTCGTAACAAGGTAGCCGTACCGGAAGGTGCGGCTGGATCACCTCCTTTCTAAGGAGTCATGCCTCATCATGAGGACAACTCCCGAGTTGGAGCACTCGTTAGCCGTCTTCTCTTCTGTTTTGAGGGAGCATCCCTCCAAGATCGCCCAGGCAACGTCACCGGCAACGGTGGCGTCCTCGGCGTTCCTCGTGCCGTCGGATCGACGGCGCTCCGCTCCTTGAGAATTGCATAGCGAGCACGAGCATCTTTGTTCTTCCAAGCTACAAAGAGCCAACGGTGGATGCCTTGGCACCTAGCACCGATGAAGGACGTGAGTGGCTGCGATAAGCCACGGGGAGCTGCCTACTCAGCTTTGATCCGTGGATGTCCGAATGGGGAAACCCGGCACCCGTCATGGGGTGTCACTCCGGTCTGAACACATAGGACCGGTAGAGGGAACCAGGGGAATTGAAACATCTCAGTACCCTGAGGAAGAGAAAGCAACAGCGACTCCCTGAGTAGCGGCGAGCGAAACGGGATCAGCCTAAACCGAACTGGTGCAACAGCCTGGTGGCGTTGCCAGCTCGGGGTCGTGGGACCGACAGTCGGAGCACCAGATCCGGCACGGAGTTACAAAGCTGATGGCTAGTGGAAGCGTTCAGGAACGGCGCGCCACAGAGGGTAAGGGCCCCGTACACGAAAGCTATTCAGCCTCCGGTCGTCATCCCGAGTAGCGCCGGAACCGCGAAAGTCGGCGTGAATCTGCGAGGACCACCTCGTAAGGCTACGTATGTCTAGGTGACCGATAGCGAACAGTACCGTGAGGGAATGGTGAAAAGTACCCCGGGAGGGGAGTGAAATAGTACCTGAAACCGTTGGTTTACAATCAGTCAGAGCGTCGTCATGACTTCGGTCATGGCCGCGATGGCGTGCCTTTTGAAGAATGAGCCTGCGAGTTACGGTGTGTGGCGAGGTTAACCAGTGATGGGGAGCCGGAGCGAAAGCGAGTCTGAACAGGGCGTTCAGTCGCATGCTGTAGACCCGAAGCCGAGTGATCTATCCATGGGCAGGTTGAAGCGGGGGTAAGACCCCGTGGAGGACCGAACCCACCAGGGTTGAAAACCTGGGGGATGACCTGTGGATAGGGGTGAAAGGCCAAGCAAACTCGGTGATAGCTGGTTCTCCCCGAAATGCATTTAGGTGCAGCGTCGGGCGTTCAGCAATGGAGGTAGAGCACTGGATGGGTCTAGGGGGCCCACAAGCTTACCGAAATCAGCCAAACTCCGAATGCCATTGCTCCATAGCCCGGCAGTGAGTCCACGGGGGATGAGCTTCGTTGGACGAAAGGGAAACAGCCCAGATCGCCGGCTAAGGCCCCAAATTCTGGACTAAGTGGTAAACGATGTGAGACTGCCCAGACAGCCAGGAGGTTGGCTTAGAAGCAGCCACCCTTGAAAGAGTGCGTAACAGCTCACTGGTCGAGTGGTCTTGCGCGGACAATGTAACGGGGCTCAAGTCCAGAGCCGAAGCCGCGGATCCCTACGCTTGCGTAGGGGTGGTAGGGGAGCGTCGATCTCGGAGCGAAGCGGCGGTGTGAACCGTCGTGGACCGTGGTCGAGTGAGAATGCAGGCATGAGTAGCGAAAGAGGGGTGAGAAACCCCTCCGCCGAATGCCCAAGGGTTCCTGGGGAAGGCTAATCCACCCAGGGTGAGTCGGGAGCTAAGACGAGGCCGACAGGCGTAGTCGATGCACAACCGGTTGATATTCCGGTACCGCTGTGCCCGCGCCCATGCCGATCTCGAGTCGCTAAGGGGCTGTCTCTTCGGAGGCGAACCGACCCACTCGAAGGAGGCAAGCGACGCGGGGACGCAGGAGGATAGGTGAGCCCAGGCGATGGTTGTCCTGGGGTAAGCGTGTAGGTCGGGGACCAGGCAAATCCGGGCCCCATGAGACTGAGACGTGATACCGAGCCGCTTCAGGCGAAGTCATCGATTCCATGCTGCCAAGAAAAGCCGCTAGCGAGCTGGCACAGCGCCCGTACCCCAAACCGACACAGGTGGGCAGGTAGAGCATACCAAGGCGATCGGGAGAACGGTGGTTAAGGAACTCGGCAAAATACCTCCGTAACTTCGGGAGAAGGAGGGCCTCATTAGAGTGAAGGGACTTGCGTCCCTGAGTTCGAAGAGGCCGCAGAGACCAGGGGAAAGCGACTGTTTACTAAAAACACAGCAGCGTGCTAAGTCGCAAGACGATGTATACGCTGTGACGCCTGCCCGGTGCCGGAAGGTTACGGGGAAGGGTTAGCCGCAAGGCGAAGCTCTGAACCTAAGCCCCGGTAAACGGCGGCCGTAACTATAACGGTCCTAAGGTAGCGAAATTCCTTGTCGGGTAAGTTCCGACCTGCACGAATGGCGTAACGACTTTCCTACTGTCTCAACCACCGACCCGGCGAAATTGAAGTACGAGTAAAGATGCTCGTTAGCTGCAGCAGGACGGAAAGACCCCGTGGACCTTTACTACAGCTTGGTATTGGATTTTGGTATGCGTTGTGTAGGATAGGTGGGAGGCTTGGAAGCGTTGGCGCCAGCCAGCGTGGAGTCAACCTTGAAATACCACCCTTCGTATACCGGGATTCTAACCTTCGCCCGTGATCCGGGTCGGGGACAGTGCCAGGTGGGTAGTTTGACTGGGGCGGTCGCCTCCTAAATTGTAACGGAGGCGCGCAATGGTTCCCTCAGCCTGGTTGGCAATCAGGCGTCGAGTGCAATGGCACAAGGGAGCTTGACTGCGAGACCTACAAGTCGAGCAGGTGCGAAAGCAGGCCATAGTGATCCGGCGGCTCCTTGTGGAAGGGCCGTCGCTCAACGGATAAAAGGTACCCCGGGGATAACAGGCTAATCTTCCCCAAGAGTCCATATCGACGGGAAGGTTTGGCACCTCGATGTCGGCTCATCGCATCCTGGGGCTGAAGCAGGTCCCAAGGGTTGGGCTGTTCGCCCATTAAAGCGGTACGCGAGCTGGGTTTAGAACGTCGTGAGACAGTTCGGTCCCTATCCGCTGTAGCCGTAGGAGATTTGAGGAAGGCTGTCCCTAGTACGAGAGGACCGGGACGGACGCAGCTCTCGTGTGCCAGTTGTCCTGCCAAGGGCACTGCTGGTTAGCGACCTGCGGAAGGGATAAGCGCTGAAAGCATCTAAGCGCGAAGCTCGTTCCTAGATGAGATCTCCCACTGGTCAACCAGGTAAGGCCCGTGGACGACCACCACGTTGATAGGCCGGAGGTGTAAGCACGGTGACGTGCTCAGCCGACCGGTACTAATCGGCCGAGGGCTTGGAATGACTCCGATGTTCGTGCTCGCTATGGAGTTCTGCAGGGAGCGCTGCCGCCCATGGGCTGGCGCGTTGCTGGACAACTGATTTCGGTGGCCATGGCGGAGGGGTCCCACCCGTTCCCATCCCGAACACGGAAGTTAAGCCCTCCAGCGCCGATGGTACTTGGGACGTGAGTCCCTGGGAGAGTAGGACGCCGCCGAGCTCTTCGAGAGGCCCCTGCCACGAGGCAGGGGCCTCTTCGCGTTGGGATCTGGTGGCCTAGGCTCGCTCCTTCATGCCTACGCCCGAGGATCCTTCGTCGCGGCGACAGTCGCGTACGGGCTCGAGCGCCAGGCGGGGGGCCTCTGGAGAGCGCAGAGGTGCGCGGGGTGGCGCGGGGCGCGGCATGGCGGGCGGGTCCGGCGTCGGCGGGCGGGGGTCTGGTTCGCGAGGGGCCTCCCCCGGTGAGCCGCCTGCAGGCCGTTCGCCTGACGGCTCGGACACGGTCCGCCAAGGTGGCCGGGCGGGTCGGTCGGGCGGCTCCAAGGGCGGCCGTCGCGGCGCGGCAGACAAGAGCAGCGCTGCGGCTCGGTCGGGCGAGTACGGCGGCCGGCAGGCATCAGGCGGGGACCGGCGTGGTGGGTCCGCCAGGCCAGCCGGCTCGTCGAGGCGGGGCGTGGACGGGTCGGGGGGACGCGACGCGGCCATCTCGGGCGGCGCTGCGCGCGAGCCCGGCGGTGCCGGTGCTGGCCGCCGTGGCGGGCCCCGGTCCGAACGCAGCCGGGGGAGCGCGACGAACAGACCGCCGGGGGTCGGCGCATCCCCTCCTCCTGCCCCTCCGGGCTGGGGAGGGGTCGCCCGCCGTGGCGCTTCCTCCATCTCGCACGAGGTCGGCGGCGGGAGGGGGCGCCCCGACGGTCCGCGAGCCGGGTCCGGTGCTGCCGGACGTCCCGGCGCGGCCGAGGAGTGGATCGACGAGGGCTTCGTCGATGACCGCCCGGATCGCGGTCCCCGACGCAGAGGCCCTGGCGTGGCGGACGCCGAGGAGCTTCGCGCCGGTTCGGACCCGACGCTGGCGCGAGCCGTGGGGCCCCGACGTGTCGCCCGCACCCGGAGCCGGCTCGAAGATGCTGCGCGGGCCTACCGGCGGGGCCGGTACGAGGAGGCTCGCGGTCTGCTGCGATCCCTCGCCCAGGCGGCCCCCACCGCCGTGTCGGTTCGCGAGCTGTCGGGGCTCACCTTCTACCGCCTCGGGCGCTGGCGCGAGGCGCAGCGTGAGCTCGAGGCCTTTCGGGACCTGTCGGGCAGCGTGGAGCAGCACCCTGTCCTCGCGGACGTCGCCCGTGCCCTCGGCGCCCACGGCCGGGTCGAGGAGCTCTGGGCCGAGCTCGCAGCGGTGTCGCCCAGCGCCGACCTGGTGGCAGAGGGCAGGATCGTCATGGCGGGCTCCCTCGCCGACCGCGGCCGACTCAGCGAGGCGATCGCCCTGCTCGAAGCGGGGCCACGCCCGAGCCGTGTCCCTCATCCTCACCACCTGCGCGTCATGTACGCCCTGGCCGACCTGTACGAGCGTGCCGGCGACGTGCCCCGCGCCCGGGCGCTGTTCCGCACCGTCGCCGACAACGATCCCGAGGCTCGGCGCGGCCGGCGAGCGGCTCCGGGCGCTGCGCTAGACGGCGCACCGGCGCCGGCGTGGTCGGGCCCTGCCCGGTCCGCGAGACTGCAGGGCGTCCACGACCTCGACCCCCGGAGCGGCACGCCATGGACCAGGACCAGCTCGACAAGGTCGCCAACGGCAGCGGCTTCATCGCCGCGCTCGACCAGAGTGGCGGCAGCACCCCCAAGGCGCTCGAGCTCTACGGCATCGGGAAGGACGAGTACTCCAGCGAGGAGGAGATGTACGACCGCATTCACGAGATGCGCAGTCGGATCATCACCAGCGCGAGCTTCCGGGGCGACCGCATCCTGGGCGCGATCCTGTTCGAGAAGACCATGGATCGCCAGGTCGAGGGTCGCGACACCGGCGACTACCTCTGGCAGGTCAAGCACGTCGTTCCGTTCCTGAAGGTCGACAAGGGCCTCGCCGATGAGGCTCACGGCGCCCAGGTCATGAAGCCCATGGGCGACCTCGACGACCTGCTGGCGCGAGCCGTGGCCCGAAGGATGTTCGGCACCAAGATGCGATCGGTGGTCAAGGCAGCCGATGCCTCAGGCGTCGCCGCAGTCGTCGATCAGCAGTTCGACGTGGCGAGCCGCATCCTCGACGCCGGGCTGGTGCCGATCATCGAGCCCGAGGTCGACATCCACTGTCCTACCAAGGCCGAGGCCGAGGGCCTTCTGCTCGCTCGGCTGGTGGAGCATCTCGACGGGTTGGGCGCCCGCCAGGTGATGCTGAAGCTGACCCTGCCCGAGGTGGACGGCCTGTACGCCCCGCTGGTGGCGCACCCGAACGTCTTGCGGGTGGTGGCGCTCTCGGGCGGCTACAGCCGCCAGGAGGCCAACGAACGCCTCGCTCGGAACGCAGGAGTGGTGGCCAGCTTCTCCCGGGCGCTGACCGAAGGCCTGTCGGCGGGGCAGTCCGACGCCGAGTTCGACGCCATGCTGGACGCGACCATCCAGGCCATCTTCGAGGCCTCGCTGACCTGAGACAGCCTGCGGCCCGAGGCGATGGCCGGTCCCCGGTTTCTGACAGGCGCCCGACGCGGCGTAGGGTCGGTGCAGGAGTCCAGCAAGGGGGCGACTTGACCGATACCGCGTCGCGACCATCGACGATCGTGCAGCTCGGCGGGGTGGTGATCCGCTTCGCGGGCGACTCCGGTGACGGAATGCAGCTCACCGGCGACCGCTTCACCAGCGCCAGCGCGCAGTTCGGAAACGACCTGGCCACGCTGCCCGACTTCCCGGCCGAGATCCGGGCGCCGGCGGGCACCCTGGCCGGCGTCAGCGCGTTCCAGGTCCACATCTCGGACCACGAGATCACTACCCCGGGCGACGCGCCGAGCGTCTTGGTGGCGATGAACCCCGCTGCACTGCGCTCGGAACTGGGTCGCCTCGAGCCCGGCGGCACGGTGGTGCTCAACACCGACACCTTCGACGAGCGCAACCTGGTCAAGGCCGGCTACGCCGCCGACCCCCGACACGACGGCTCCCTCGACGGCTACGTCGTCTACGAGGTGCCCATGACCAGCCTCACCCGGGGCTCGGTGGAGCACCTCGGGGTCAAGCCGCGCGACGCCGACCGCTCGAAGAACTTCTTCGCCCTCGGGTTGGTGTCCTGGATGTACACGCGGCCGATCCAGCCCACCCTCGACTGGATCGACAAGCGCTTCGGGTCCAAGCCCGACGTGGCGGCCGCCAACGTGGCCGCGTTCAAGGCCGGCCATGCCTTCGGCGAGACCGCCGAGCTGTTCGACCACGCCTTCGAGGTGCGCCCGGCTGCTCTGGCCCCCGGCACCTACACCTCCATCTCGGGCAACACCGCGCTGGCGTGGGGCCTGGTGGCCGCCGGCCAGCTCAGCGAGTTGCCCGTCTTCCTCGGCTCGTACCCGATCACGCCGGCGAGCGACATTCTCCACGAGCTGTCGAAGCACAAGAACTTCGGAGTGCGCACGCTGCAGGCCGAGGACGAGATCGCCGGCATCTCATCGGCCATCGGTGCCTCCTACGGCGGTCACCTGGCGGTGACCACCACCAGCGGCCCGGGCATGGCGCTCAAGGCCGAGGCGATGGGCCTCGCAGTGGCTCTCGAGCTTCCCGCTGCTGATCATCGACGTCCAGCGGGGTGGCCCCTCGACCGGCCTGCCTACCAAGACCGAGGCGGCCGACCTGCTGATGGCGATGTACGGGCGCCACGGCGAGTCCCCGTTGCCGATCGTGGCCGCTTCGAGCCCATCGGACTGCTTCTTCGTGGCCATCGAGGCGGCGCGGCTGGCCCTGACCTACCGCACGCCGGTGATCGTGCTCTCCGACGGCTACCTCGCCAACGGCGCCGAGCCCTGGCGTCTTCCCGAGGTCTCCGACCTGCCCGATCTGCGCACCACGTTCGCCACCGCGCCGAACCACCGCACCGAGGACGGGACCGAGGTCTTCTGGCCCTACCTGCGCGATCCCGAGACCCTGGCTCGGCCGTGGGCGTTGCCGGGCACCGAGGGCTTGATGCACCGCATCGGCGGCCTCGAGAAGGAGGACGGTTCGGGCAACGTCAGCTACGACCCCGACAACCACGACCGGATGGTGCGAGTCCGCGCCGAGCGGATCGCCCGCATCCCCGTGCCCGACGTGGAGGTGAGCGGCGACGTCGACGACGCGGAGCTGCTCGTGCTCGGGTGGGGCTCCACGTGGGGTGCCATCGACGGTGCGGTCGATCGCCTTCGTCACCATGGCCGCCGCGTGGCGCACGCCCACCTGCGTCACCTCAACCCGCTGCCGGCCAACCTCGGCGAGGTCCTGTCGCGGTACCCCAGGGTCGTGGTGCCGGAGATGAACCTGGGGCAGCTCTCACGCATCGTGCGGGCCGAGTACCTGGTGGACGCCCGGTCGGTCACCAAGGTCCAGGGCCTGCCCTTCACCGCGGGCGAGCTCGAGCGGGCCTTCACCGAAGCGCTCGAGGCCTCGCCGTGACGCGGTCCGCCGGCGTCGTAGCGTTCCCACCCCTGCTCGCCCCGGTCCGGAGGACCAGACCATGACCGATCTAGAGGTGCCCGTCACCACCCGCAAGGACTGGACCAGCGACCAGGAGGTTCGCTGGTGTCCGGGCTGCGGCGACTACTCGATCCTGGCTGCGGTGCAATTGATGATGCCCGACCTGGGCGTGCGTCGCGAGGACGTGGTGTTCGTGTCGGGCATCGGTTGCGCCGCCCGGTTCCCGTACTACATGAACACCTATGGGATGCACTCGATCCACGGCCGGGCGCCGGCGATCGCCACCGGGTTGGCCATGGCCCGCCCCGACCTGCACGTGTTCGTGGTGACCGGTGACGGCGACGCGTTGTCGATCGGCGGGAACCACCTGATCCACGCCATGCGGCGCAACATCAACATCACCGTGTTGATGTTCAACAACCAGATCTACGGGCTGACCAAGGGCCAGTACTCGCCCACCAGCGAGGTGGGCAAGGTCACGAAGTCGACGCCGCTGGGCAGCCTCGACCATCCGTTCAACCCGCTGTCGCTGGCGCTGGGCGCCGAGGCCAGCTTCGTGGCTCGCACCCACGACATGGACCGCGGCCACATGACCGAGGTCTTCCGTCGGGCCCACGACCACCGAGGCTCCTCGTTCGTCGAGGTGTACCAGAACTGCAACGTCTTCAACGACGGGGCCTTCGCTGCCATCACCAACAAGGCCAGCCGGGACGACATGCTGATCCCGCTGCACCACGGCGAGCCCATCCGCTTCGGCGCGCAGGGCGAGCACGGAGTGGTGCTCGACGCGCAGCACGGCGCACGCATCGTCGAGGTCGCCAACGTGGGGGAGGAGGCGCTGCTCGTGCACGACGAGACCCGTGTCGACCCAGGTGTCGCCTTCATGCTCTCACGCCTCGCCGAGGGCCCCCACCAGCCCACGCCCATCGGGGTGTTCCGGGCGGTGCAGCGGCCCGAGTACGGCGACGGGGTCAACGCCCAGATCGCCCGGGTGCAGGAGGCCAAGGGCCCCGGTGACCTGCGGGCACTGCTTCACTCGGGAGCCACCTGGCAGGTCGACTGAGCCCACCGGGCCGGTTCAGTCCAGGAGCCGGAACACCAGGCCCGTTCTCGGCTTGGGGTAGAAGAACGTGGTCTTGGGTGGCATCCGCTGGCCTCCGTGGGCCGTCGCCTCGATCTGGTACACCGTCGCCGGTCGCAGAAGGATGCCGGCCGCCGCCGAACCGTCGCGCACGGCGGCACGGACGTGGTCCACGCCGTGCTGGTAGCGCACGTCGGTGATGCCGAGCGCGTCGAGCGCCACCTGGAGGCGACTCGAGTCGAGGTCTCGGGCGCCTCTCAGCGCGTCGGGCCGGGGCCGCACGAGGTGCTCGCCTCGGGGGTCGACCACGCACAGGCATCCCTGCTCTGTCATCACGTCGGTGACGGCACGCTCTGTCGGGGGCGCTCCCACTGGCTCGAACCAGGCGTCCAGCGTCGCCGTCGGGTCATCGCCCAACCCGTCGACCAGGCGGTGGATGGCCTGCACGTCGAGCTCGTCGTCGACCAACTCGACCACGTACGCCAAGGTTGCCCCCGCCGCGCCCGGATCGCCGTCCTGCTGGGCTCGCTCGGCCGCATAGGCAAGTGACGTCTCGAAGCGGTGGTGCCCGTCGGCGATCACGATCGGGGCGCCGGCCACCAGGGCGGCGACGGCTGCGACCTTGTCAGGGTCGTCGAGACGCCACAGGGTGTGCTCGACCCCGTCGTCATCGAGGTAGTCGAGCAGGGGCGGCCCGTCGGGATCGAGCAGATCGGTCAGCCCCCGGGCGAGCGACAGGCCCCAGATGGCCGACAGGTTGGCCCGCGTGGCGCGCAACAGCTCGAGACGATCGCTGCGCGCCTTGGGCGTCGTGTGCTCGTGGGGCAGGATGTCCGTCCCCGCCTCGGCCAGCCCGAGAGCACCGATCACGCCGGTGGTCGCCCGTCGGCGGCCCGCGTTGTCCGCGTAGCGCATCCGGTAGACGCTGAACGTCGGGCGGTCGTCGGCGCGCAGGGTGCCCTCGGAGATCCAGGCGTCCAGGTCGCGCGCCGCTCGGAGGTAGGGGTCGCCCTCGGCACCTTCGACGCCGAGGTCGGGCAGGTCGATCCGCACTGCCGACCGGTCGTGTCGAGCTGCGAGGCGGGCCCGCTCGGAGGGGTCGATCACGTCGTAGGGCGGCACGGCCACCAGTGCCGGGTCGATGCCGGGGGCGTAGCGCAGGGCGGGGAACGGCGAGAAGCTGGCCACTGGGGGATCCTTCCAGATGCTCCGGTGGGGCTAAGCAGCCTGGCAAGCTCGCCCCGTGGGCTGGGTGCTGGACCTCGACGGCGTGATCTGGCGCGGCGAGCGCGGCCTGCCCGGTGCGGCGCAGGCCGTGGCCGAGTTGCGCCGCCGCGGTGAGCAGGTCGTGTTCGCCACCAACAACTCGTCGATGGTCCTCGCCGACCAGGAGGCCAGGCTGGCGGCGATGGGCATCCCGGCCGCCGGCGACGTGGTGACCTCGGCCTCGGCCTGCGCGGGCCTCGTCACCCCCGGCGAGCGGGTGCTGGCCTGCGCCGGGCCGGGCGTGGTCGAAGCCGTCACCGCAGCCGGCGCGACCGTGGTCGATCGTGGCCCGGCGGAGGTGGTGGTGGTCGGGTTCAACGCGGAGTTCGACTACGAGGGGCTGCGCCGGGCGCACGCAGCGCTCGCCGGCGGAGCCCGCTTCGTTGCCACCAACACCGACGCGACCTACCCGACCCCCGGCGGGGAGATCCCCGGCGCCGGTGCACTGGTGGCGGCGGTCGCCACAGCCGCGGGGCGAGCGCCGATCGTGGCCGGCAAGCCGCACCCTCCGATGGTCGACCTGGTGCGGGCCCGTCTGGGGCCGGCGGGCACCGTGGTGGGGGACCGGGCCGAGACCGACGGCGCCTTCGCAATCGCCCTGGGCTACCGGTTCGCCCTGGTGTTGAGCGGCGTCACGGCGGCGACCGACCTGCCGGTGCACCCCGAGCCTGCTGTGATCGCCACATCGCTCGCCTCGCTGGTCCTGGGCTCGACCACCGGGTGAGCGCCCACAGCGGGTGCGAACTATTGCAAGCACCGTGACAGCGCCGTAGGCTGCGCCAATGGCTCAAGCTGAGCGGTTGCGGCGGTACTTCGACAACGGCCTGGTGTACGCGTCGCTCACCCAAGCCAGGGCCGAGGCGATCGTGAAGGACCTGGTGCACTCGGGCGAGGTGAGGGCCGAGTCGGCTCGCGAGGCGGTGTCCGAGCTGCTCGAGCGCAGCCGCAAGGGCGCCGAGCGGCTGACCGAGCTGGTGCGACGCGAGGTGTCGTCCCAGGTGTCGGGGCTGGGCCTGGCCACCAAGGACGATCTGGCCGATATCGAAGCTCGCCTGGGTCGCCTCGAGGGCGGCAGCAAGGCGGGTCGCCCGTCGACCGCCGGGCGGCGTTCGACGACCGCGACGACCGCGACGACCGCGACCGCCCGCGGTCGTGCGGCTGGCTCCACCGGGGTGGGCAGCAAGGCGAAGCGTCCGGCAGCCAAGGCCTCGGGCGGGCGAGCGAAAGCCGAGCGCCCGGCCGGGCGGGTCACGAAGTCGACGCCCCGGGCCTGACGGGTCGGCCCCCGGCCCGGGAAGGCGGGTCCTGATCCGCCGCCGACTCGACTCCGAGCTGGTGCGGCGCGGCCTGGTGCGAAGTCGCGGCGAGGCCCGCGACGCGGTTGCCGCCGGTCGGGTCACGGTCGCGGGGGCGCCGGTCCACAAACCAGCGCGGCTCGTCGCCGCCCACGAGCCTGTGGCGCTCCGAGGGCCTGGGCCGCGCTTCGTGGGCCGGGGCGGCGAGAAGCTCGATGCGGCCCTGCTGCGCTTCGAGGTCGACGTGGCGGGGCGCCACGCGCTCGACGTGGGCGCTTCCACGGGCGGGTTCACCGACTGCCTGCTCCAACGGGGCGCGGCGTCGGTCACCGCGGTCGACGTCGGCCGGGCCCAACTGCACGAGCGCCTCCGGCGGGACCCGAGGGTCCGGTCCCTGGAGCGACGCGACGCCAGAACGCTGCGCAGCGCTGACATGCCCACTGCACCAGGGGTGCTCGTCGTGGACGTGTCGTTCATCTCGCTCGCCGCGGTGCTGTCCCCTGTCGTCGCCCTGGTGGCTCCCGCGGGCGACGTGGTGGCCTTGGTCAAGCCCCAGTTCGAGGCGGGTCGAGCCGAGGCGACGCGGGGTCGTGGCGTGATCACCGACCCCGCGGTCTGGGTCCGCACGCTGTCGTCGGCGCTGGTGACGCTCGAGCGCAGCGGAGCGGCGATCATGGGGGCAATGCCTTCCCCACTCACCGGTGCCCAGGGCAACGTCGAGTTCCTCATCCACGGTCGTGTCGGCCTCGACCGCGCCCCGCTGGAGGCCGTACCCGGCCGGCTCGACGCCCTGGCGCGCAGCGCCGTCGACGAGGCGGTCGGGCGCTAGGTGGTCACCGTCGGCTTCGTGGTGCACCCCGACCGCGCCCAGGCGGGCGCCCTGGCCGACGCGGCACGGGCATGGCTGGCAGGGCACGGGCACCGCGCCGTGGTGCTCGATGCCGGTGGCGCCACGCTTGCGCCCACCGAGGACGGTACCTTCGACCTCGCCGTGAGCGTCGGAGGTGATGGCACCATGCTTCGCACCGTCGGCCTGGTAGCCGCGGCCGGAGTTCCGATCCTGGGCGTCAACGTGGGTCAGCTCGGGTACCTCAGCGAGGTCGAGCCCCCCGAGATGCTCGACGCCCTGGAGCGGATCCTGGCCGGCGACCACCGCGTCGAATCCCGCATGCTGCTGTCGGTCGAGGTCGTTCGCGCCGACGGCACCGCCGGGCCCACCCTGCTGGCGCTCAACGAGGCGGTGCTGGAGAAGACGCCGATGGGGCACACGGTGCGTCTCGGCGTGCACGTCGACGACGAGCGGTTCACCACCTACGCCGCCGATGGGCTCATCGTGGCCACCCCGACCGGCTCGACCGCCTACGCGCTGTCGGCGAGGGGGCCCATCGTCGCCCCGACGCATCGGGCGATGCTGCTGACCCCGGTATCGCCGCACATGCTCTTCGACCGAACGCTCGTGCTCGAGCCCGACAACCGCCTACGCCTGACCGTCGAAGGTCACCGGCCCGCGACCCTCCACGTCGATGGGCGCACCGTCGCGACCCTCGTCGAGGGGGATTCCCTGCTCGCTACGGCAGCCTCGACCTCCGCCCGCCTGGTGACCTTCGCCGACCGCGACTTCCTGCACATCCTCAAGGCCAAGTTCGGGCTCAACGACCGCTGAACGGGAGCGGGACGCGCCGGCATCGGGCGAGCCACGCGCCCGCCGTGCCCGGCGCGCCCGGTACCGGCGCGCCGGGCGTTCGACCAGCACGTAGCCCGCCTGGGCCACCGCCAGCGCTATCGCCACGAGCAGGGCGGCCGCCGCGAGCACCACCGGCCCTCGGATGCCCGAGTCGTAGACCTGCTCCATCCCGTGATCCAGGATCGGGTAGTGCCACAGGTACAGGCTCAAGCTGAGCGTCCCGAGGCGCTGGGGGATCCGGCCGAGGAGCGCGGCGACGGGCGGACCAGCCACCAGCCGGATCATTGTGGCAGCCAGCAGCAGCCCGGCCGCGGGGTGCACGAGGCGCATCGCCAGCGTGTCCTCACCGGAGCGGTAGGTCATCCCGTGGTAGGTGCCCACCACGACCAACCCGGCCAGCACGACGGCGAGGGCCCACCTCGCCGTCAGCGCGGCGACGATCCGAGAGCGTCCACCGCCCTGGACGCGGCGCACGAGGGCTCCCGCCGCGGCACCGGCGAGGAACTGGTCGATCCGCCCCGGCAGCAAGCTGGCCGCGAAATCGCCGCGCAACGGCGTGTCGATCCACCACAGCGAGATCAGCACGCCCAGGACGATCAGCGTGACCCCGCCGAAACGCCGGAGCGCCCAAGCCACCAGCGGTGCCACCAGGTAGAAGTGGACCTCGGTCGTCAGCGACCAGGTGGGCAGGTTCACTCGCCCGGGAAGGTCGAGGTCGAGGTATTGCTGCACCGTCGCGAGGCGCACGAGGTCGCCCAGGTGGGACCACCCCAGCAGGTCGGGCGCCACCAGGGGCACGACCGACC
>CAVPEW010000051.1:0-26267 GCA_963703565.1 uncultured Microthrixaceae bacterium
CGCCAACATTTGCCTCCTACCGGCCGGACTGGCAGCGCTGGGTGGGCTTCGGGCTGTCGCGCACGACGGCGTTCGACACCGACGCTCTGGCCACCACGCGACCGGTGGAGTACCCGGTCGATTCGCCCCGCGACGCCGAGGGGATGTTCGACGTGCTCACCTACGAGAAGGGCGGCGCCGTGGTGCGCATGCTCGAGCAGTACCTCGGAGAGGATCGGTTCCGTGACGGCATCCGCCACTACATGGCGCTGCACCGCTACGGGAACACGGAGACCACCGACCTGTGGGACGCGATCGAGGAGGCGACCGGCGAGCCGGTGCGCCGGGTGATGGACACCTGGATCTTCCAGGGTGGCTTCCCGGAGGTCAGCGCGACCGGTCGGCCCGGCACGTTGGTGCTGTCGCAGCGCCGCTTCGCCTACCTGCCCGACCCGGCGACGGACCGGCGTTGGGCGGTCCCGATGGTGCTGCGCTGGGGTGGGCCGGCGACCGCCTCGACCATGCCGCTGCTGCTCGACAGCGACCGAGCCGAGCTGGAGGTCCCGCAAGGGACGACCTGGGTGGAGGCGAACGTCGAGGGCAACGGCTTCTACCGCGTCACCTACGGCGCCGACTGGCGATCGGCGCTGGTCGGCGTCGCCCAGGCGGAGCTCAGCGCGCTGGAGCGCTACGGCCTCGTCGACGACACCTGGGCCTCGGTCCTACAGGGCTCCACGCCCGCCCAGGCCTTCATCGAGCTGGCCGAGGGCTTCGGCGCCGAGCGGGACCTGTCAGTGTGGACCCGGCTGGTCGGGTCGTTGGGAGCGCTGCTACGCATCGCCGACGACGACCGCGTACCCGCCTTGTCGGCACGACTGGCCGCCATCGTCGGCCCGGCCCTGGCCGAGGTCGGCACGCGACCCGTTCCCGGCGAGGCCGACCGCGACCGCGAGCGGCGAGGCCTGCTGCTGGCGGCGGCGGCGCTGCTCGGCAACGATCCCGACGCCATCGCCGAGGCCCGACGCCTGTTCGCCGCCGAGCGCGCCACGCCGGGCACGGTCGACGCCTCGCTGGCGGCAGCTGCGATCAGGGTGGTGGCGGCCACCGCCTCGGAGGCCGACCTGGACGAGGTGTTCGCCGGTTACCGCGCCGCGTCGACGCCCCAGGAGGAGCAGCGGTACCTGAACGCCCTGCCCGAGGTTCGCGACCCGGTGCAGTTCTCCAGGGCCCTGGAGCTGGCGGCCGGCGGCGAGGTCCGGACCCAGAACGCGCCGTTCGTGCTGGGCGCGGCCGTGGCCAACCGCGACAACGGGCTCGCCGCCTGGGACCTGATCGAACGCCAATGGAACGAGATGAACGACCGATTCCCCGCCAACAGCATCGCCTGGCTCGTCAACGGCGTGCGGGCCGTGTTCGACGCCGAACTGGCCGAACGGATCTGCGTGTTCCTGGCAAGCCACCCGATCCCGCAGGCGACCCTCGCCGTCACCCAGCACCTGGAGCGCATGGCGATCACGATCGCTCTGCACGAACGCGAGCACGACCGGCTCTGAAGCCGGCGGTGCCGGCAGCCCGGCTGGCGGTCAGTCCCCCAACAGCCGCGGCCACTCGATCACCGGGCACCGATCCATCACGACGTCCAGCCCAGCGGCTCGGCCTCGTGCCGCGGCGTCGGGTGCGATCACCCCCAGCTGCATCCACACCGCTTCGGCGCCGAGCTCGATGGCCTCGTCGACATGGCGCCCTGCATGCTCGCTGCGTCGGAACACGTCGACGACCTGCACCCCCGCGCCTGCGGGCACGTCGGCCAGGCGCGCATGGCACCGTCGGCCGAGGATGTCGCTGCAGGCGGGGTTCACCGGCACGACCTCGCGGCCGTGATCGAGCAGGAACCTGGCCACCCTGTGGCTGTCCCGGGACGGATCCGGGGACAGGCCGACGACCGCCCAGACCCGCATCCCGAGCACGCGGCGCACCACGTCGTCGGTTGCAGGATCGGTGAAGGTCATCGCCCGGCCTGCCACCGCTGAGGGCTCACTCGGACTTGGCCGAGGCCAGCGCCGCCTCCCACCCGGTGGCGTTGTCGACCTCGGCCCGCCAGCGCACCACGTTGGCTGGCATGTTCACGCCCAGCACGCCGACCAGGCGGCCCGACCGCCCGAAGAGGGCGGTGAACCGGTGGTCGGCGAGCGAACCGTCCACGATCTCGATGTCGTCGTCGCGGCGGGCGGAGCCGGCGAGCTGGATCTTGCGGTCGTACTGGTCGGACCAGAACCACGGGATCGGCTCGTACGCCTCCGCGGCGCCGTCGCCGGCAAGCAGGGTCCGCGCCGCATGGGGTCCCATGGCGGCGGCGTTGTCCCAGTGCTCGACGCGCGAGAACACGTCGAAGCGACGGTTCGGCCAACGGGCGACGTCACCGGCCGCGACGATGCCCGGAGCCGCCCGGCAGGTCTCGTCGCAGACGACGCCGTCGTCGACGTCGAGGCCCGATCCGTCCAGCCAGGCGGTGTTGGGCGCCACGCCGATGCCGACCACGCACAGGTCGACGTCGTCGACCACGCCGTCGGTGAGGCGGACCCGCTCGACCGCGGCGTCGCCCTCGACGCCGACCACGCCTACCCCCAGGCGCACGTCGACGCCGTGGGAGCGGTGCAGGTCGGTCACGAACCCTCCCAGCTCGGCGCCGAGGACACGATCCAGCGGAGCCGGCAGCGCCTCGACGAGCACCACCTCCAGACCGGCGTTGCGGCACGTCGCGGCCACCTCCCCGCCGATGAAGCCGGCACCCACGACGACGACCTTGCGGGCCCCGGCGTCGATGGCCGCCTTGATGGCCAGGCAGTCGTCGAGGGTGCGCAGGGTGTGGATGCCCGCGAGGTGCTCGGTGCCCGGCAGGCGCCTGGGCGTGGCCCCGGTAGTGATGACCAACCCGTCGAAGGCGACCCGATCACCGCCCGCGAGAGCGATGGTGCGCGATCCCAGGTCGAGCCCCGTGGCCGGCGCCCCCAGCCGCCACTCCACGTCGAGGTCGCCGTCGGGCAGAGTGGCCCGCTCCGGCTCCCACTTGCCTGACAGCACCTGCTTGGACAGCGGCGGCCGGTCGTAGGGGCGGTGCGGTTCGTCGCCGATCATCGTCACCGTGCCCTCGAAGCCACAGGTGCGCAGCTCCTTCGCGGCCCGCATGCCGGCGAGCGACGCGCCGACGACCACCACGTGGTCCATTGCCATGTCTCGAACCTCTCGTCGTCAGGGGCGGGCGACGGGCCAGTCAGCCCTCGATCGTGATCGCCTGCTTGGGGCACCGGCGCGCCGCCTCTTGCACCTTCGGGCGCAACTCCTCCGCGGGAGTCTCGTCGAGGACGTAGAGGAAGTCGTCCTCCCGGACCTCGAACACCTCGGGGGCGGCGGCCATGCACAACGCGTTGCTCTCGCAACGGTCGAAGTCGACGACGACACGCATCGCTGCTCTCCTTCGCTCGCGGCTGGCAGAAAGCTAGCCCAATCCGGACGCCGAACGTCCGTTCGCTACCCTGCGGCAGTGCCCGTCAACTCCGACGTGCTGCGCCTCGACGAGGCTCGCCGCATGGCGCTCGCCGCGCAGGGCTTCGCCGACCCGAGGCCCGGTGGCCGGGTCGAGGCGCGGCACTTCCGGCGGGTGCTCGACCGGGTCGCCGCGGTGCAGCTCGATGCGGTGAACGTGGTCGCCCGAGCGCACGAGCTGGCGTTCCTCGCCCGTCTCGGGCCGTACTCGCGCCACGCGCTGGGCGAGTGGCTGTGGGGCCGCCGAGGGGTCCGAACCGAGGTGGTCGAGTACTGGGCGCACGAGGCCTCGCTGGTGCCGGTGGCGCACCACCGCCTGTTCCGCTGGCGGATGTCGCGCCCACACGCCTGGGGCTCTGTGGCGGAGCTGGCCAGGCGGCGCCCGGACCTGATCGAGGCGGTCCGGCGAGCGGCGCTCGAGCGCGGGCCGATACGGCTGCGAGCGCTCGATCACCTCGCCGCCGACCATCGCCGGTCGTCGAGCGCGATGTGGGCCCGTAGCGACGCGAAGAAGGCGGCCGAGTGGCTCTTCTGGACGGGCCGCCTGATGGCCGTGCGTGACCCACTCAGCTTCGAACGTGCCTACCTGGCCCCCGAGGCGCTTCTGGGACCCCTCGCCCACGAGGGTCACGCCCCGGCGGAGGCCGAGGCACAGCGGGCCCTGGTGGTGCTGGCGGCCCGAGCACACGGCGTGGCCACGGCCCGTGACCTGGCGGACTACCACCGCCTGGATGTGCGCACCGCCCGGGCCCGCATCGAGGAGGCGGTCGCCAACGGCGAGCTGCGACGGGTGCGGGTGCAGGGCTGGAAGGCGGATGCCTTCCTGCACCCCTCGGCCCGCCTGCCCCGCGCCGTTAGCGCTCGAGCGCTGCTGTCACCGTTCGACTCGCTGGTGTGGAGCCGCGGACGCGCCCAGGACCTGTTCGGGTTCCGCTACCGGGCCGAGATGTACGTCCCGCACGCAGCACGCGTTCACGGGTACTACGTGCTGCCGTTCCTGCTGGGAGAGACGCTGGTGGCTCGAGTCGACTGCAAGGCAGATCGGCGGGGCGGCGCGCTGGTGGTGCGCGCCGCCTTCCTCGAGCCCGGCGCGCCGGCCGCCCGGGTCGCCGCCGGGCTCGCCGCGGCGTTGGTCGAGGTGGCCGAGTTCTGCGACCTGGCCGAGGTGGTCGTGGAGGGTCGCGGCGACCTCGCAGGCACCCTCGCCCGCGCAGTCAGCGCGCTGTGAGCACCTCGACGCCGTCGTCGGTCACCAGCAGCGTGTGCTCGAACTGGGCGGTGCGACCGTGGTCGGAGGTGACCGCGGTCCAGTTGTCGGCCCAGACGCGGTGGTCCCAGGCCCCAGCGGTGATCATCGGCTCGATCGTGAACGTCATCCCCGGCTCCATGGGAGCGGTCAGCGACGGCACGTAGTAGTGGGGCACGTGCAGGCCGGAGTGGAACTGGCGGCCTATCCCGTGGCCGACGAACGCTCGAACCACGCCGAACCCGTTGGCCTCGGCGTTGCCCTGGATCGCCCGTCCGATGGCGTTGAACGGCGCCCCCGGGCGCACCGACTCGATCGCGAGGTCGAGGCACTCCTGCGTCACCTGCACGAGCCGCCGGGTCTGGGGATCGACCGTGCCCACGCAGACCGTGGCGTTGGTGTCGCCGTGAACGCCGTCCACGAAGATCGTCACGTCGAGGTTCACGATGTCACCGTCGAGCAGTGCCCGGTCGTCGGGGATGCCATGGCAGATGACCTCGTTGACCGAGGTGCACAGCGACTTGGGATAGCCCCGGTAGTTCAGGGGGCTGGGGTAGCCGCCGCGGGCGATGCACGCCTCATGGCAGATCTCGTCGAGGCGGTCGGTGGTCACCCCCGGGCCCACTGCAGCCGCCGTCTCGGAGAGCACGCCGGCCGCAGCCCGCCCGGCGACCCGCATGGCTGCGATCACCTCGGGGGGCTGCACGGGATCCTCGTCGACGTCGTCGGGCTCCCCCGTCTCGGCGTAGGGCGGGCGGGCTATCGCCTCCGGCACGGCTCGGCGTGGGCTGACCCGACCCGGGCGCAGATGGTCGAAGCTGGCCTTGTGGCAGCGCTTGAACTTCCTGCCGCTGCCGCAGAAGCAGGGGTCGTTGGCCTTGAGCGAGCCGGCCTCGGTGGCGACGGTCACCCCGTCAGGCTACCGGCGCGCCGCCGCCCTACGGGCCGGGGAGCTCCCGGTAGCCTGCGACCGGTGACCGTCCCCCCCCCGCGGCACGACGGGGACGGTGCCCGCGCCGGCTGGACGGTGCCCGCCCTGCCACCGGTGAGGGTCGAAGCTGTCGAGCTGATGACCGTTCGGCTCCCCCTGATCCGGCCGCTGGCGTCGGCTCGGGGGGTGCGCGCCTGGCGCGACGTCTTGCTGGTGCACCTGCGGGCGGAGGTCGACGGGTGGGCGGAGTGCCCGGTCGAGCCGGAGCCGAGCTACGACGAGGAGTACACCGCCGGTGCCGCGGCGGTGCTCGCCGACCACCTGTTGCCCCGCATGGTCGGCGTCGGCGACCTGCTCTCCCTGCACCGCGCGCTGGGGGCGGTACGGGGCCACCGATCGGCGCGCGCGTCGCTCGAGGTCGCCCTGCTCGACTCTCAGCTGCGAGCGGGCGGGCGCAGCATGGCCGGATGGCTGGGCGCCGAGCGCTCCGAGGTCGCGGTCGGTGCCACCGTCGGGCTCCCCCTCTCGCGGCCCACGACCAGCGCGCTCGACGCCGAGCAGTGGGACCGCACCGCCGGCGAGGTCGAAGCCGCTGTCGCGGCGGGCGCCGCCCGCGTGCGACTGAAGGTCGTTCCCGGGTGCGCGGCGATGCTGGGGGCGATGCGGGCCCGATGGCCCGAGCTCGCCCTGCAGGTCGACGCCAACGGTTCGTTCGACCCCCGTTCCGCCGACCACCTCGCCGAGCTCGAGGGCCTCGACGCGCTCGGGCTGACCTGCATCGAGCAGCCCTTCCCTCCCGACGACCTGCTGGCCCACGCAGCCCTGGCCCGACGGATCCAGACCGCGGTCGGCCTCGACGAGTCGATCACCTCGCCCGGCGCGCTGCGCAGCGCGCTGGCGCTGGCAGCCTGCTCGGTGGTCTGCGCCAAGCCGGCCCGGGTCGGAGGCCCGCTCGCTGTGCGAGAGCTGCACGACGTGGCGGTGGAGGCCGGCGTGGACCTGTTCGTGGGGGGCATGTGCGAGACGGCGGTGGGCCGGGCCGTGAACCTGGCGGTGGCCGCGCTGCCGGGTGCGACCCTGCCTGCCGACGCCGATCCCCGAGGGTGGTTCGCTCCCGACCTGGCCACGAACCCCGGCTCGCCCGCCGGCGCGGCTGCGGGCATCGCCCTCGTGAACGACGCCCCGGGGGCGTCGCCCCCACCCGACCCTGACGTCGTCGCGGCCCACCTCGTGGCACGACGGGAGGTACGTGTCGGGTGAGCGCAGGCACCGTCACCCGCCACGACGTGGTGGCCGCGGCCGAGCGCATCGCGGGCCGGGTGGTGCGTACCCCCAGCTCCCGCTCCCAGGTGCTCTCGGAGCTCTTCGGTGCCGAGGTGGTGGTGAAGTTCGAGATCTTCCAGTTCACCGCCTCGTTCAAGGAACGTGGAGCGGCCAACAAGCTGCTGTCGCTCACCGCCGCGGAATCGGCCCGAGGGGTCGTGGCCGTGTCGGCTGGCAACCACGCCCAGGCGGTCGCGCGCCACGCCGGCCTGCTCGGCGTGGAGGCGACGATCGTGATGCCCACCACCACCCCGTTCGTCAAGGTCCGCCGGACCGAGGCACTGGGGGCGCGGGTCGAGCTGTGCGGCACCGACCTTTCCGGAGCCTCGGCCCGCGCCGACGAGCTGACGAGGACCCACGGTCTTGTCCTGGTGCACCCCTACGACGACCCCGCCGTGGTGGCCGGTCAGGGCACGGTCGCCCTGGAGCTGCTCGAGGACCACCCCGGGCTCGACACCCTCGTGGTGCCCACCGGCGGGGGTGGCCTCCTCGCGGGGACCGCCGCGGCCGCCGCCGGCCATGATGCCCGTGACGGTGCCGCGCGGGCCGGTTCGCCGGTGAAGGTGGTCGGCGTGCAGGGGGCGCGCTACCCCGCCTTCGCCGAGGCCCTCGGGGCCGCGACGGGGCCTGCAGGGGCCGGCTCGACGATCGCTGACGGGATCGCTGTCACCCAACCGGGGGTCCTGCCCATGGCGGTGGCCCGCGACCTCGGCGCAGAGGTGGTGGTGGTGGACGAGGACGCCATCGAAGGGGCGGTCGACCTGCTCGCCGAGGTCGAGAAGGTGGTCACCGAGGGCGCCGGGGCGGCGGGCGTGGCGGCGCTGGCCGCCTTTCCCGGGCGCTTCGCCGGCCACCACGTGGGGGTCGTGCTCAGCGGAGCCAACATCGATCCCCGACTCCTGGCGTCCATCCTGGTCCGCGGCCTGGTGCGGGCAGGGCGCTTGTGCCGCCTGCGCATCACCGTGGACGACCTCCCCGGAGCGCTGGGTCATGTCACGACCGCGATCGGCGGCGCCGGGGGCAACATCGTCGAGGTCACACACCAGAGGATGCTGCTCGACCTCCCGGCGCGTGCAGCGGAGCTCGAGGTGGTGGTCGAGACCCACGACGGCGCCCACCGGGGCCGGGTGATGGCGGCGCTGACGGCGGCCGGCCTGGTCGTCCAGGCGGTCGAGGGAACCTGAGCGGCGCCTCCCGCCGGTCAGGGGATCTCGCGTGCCGTGCGAAGGGCCGGCCTCAGTCGACCAGAGCCGGGCGCAGCGCGGCGACGATCTCCTCGGAGATCCCCAGGTGGCTCGCCAGACCCGCCATCGACCCGTGCCGGGCACGGACCGTGGACAGGAAGCCCAGCATGGCCTCGGGCGGACATTCGAGGTACTCCGGTGGCTGGTCGGTCATGGCGTCCGCGGCTTCGGGGAACTCGGTCTGCAACCACGCCTGGAAGCGGGCCATCGCCCCGGCACTGGCGTGGTAGTCGGCCGCGATGTCCTCGTCGGCCACCCCGACCAGACCCAGCAGCACCGCGGCCAGCACCCCGGTGCGGTCCTTGCCGGCCGCGCAGTGGAACAGGGCGGGGGTGCCCGTGGCGACGAGCTCGACCGCCCTGGCGATCGAGGCGCCACCGCTGTCGAGCATCGCCACGTAGCGCTCCGAGAGGAACTCGACGACCGAGTCGGTCCGCTCGAAGGAGTCCTCGGACCACTGGCGGGTGATCAGGGGCAGATGGTGCCAGGCCACGCGCAGGTCACCGGCGGGGAAGGTCCCGCGGGACTCGACCTCGCCTCGGGTTCGCAGGTCGAGCACGGTGCGCAGCCCGAGCCCGCGCGCCACCTCGAGGTCGTCGCCGGCGAGGCGGTGCACCCCGTCGGCACGGAACAGGCGCCCGGCCGCGACGACGGACCCGTCGGCGGTCGGGATCCCACCAAGGTCGCGCACGTTGAAAGCGCGCTCGAACGCGATCGTCGGTACCGCCGAGTCCATGCCCTGAGCGTAGCGGGGGCCGTGGTGCACGACCGCCGGGCGATGCGGTGGCCGAACGCCGGAGATCAGCCCGAACGGATGCGCTCCAGAGCCCGCTCGAAGAGGGCCAGCGTGGTGTCGTGCAACCGGTCGCCGATCTCCACGGGTGCCTTCCCCGCGAACGCCCTGGCATGGGTCCCCTCGAGCACGATGCCGAGCTTGAAGCAGGCCAGGACCTCGTACCAGGCGACTTCGGCCAGGTCACGGTCCGAGTGGGTCGCGTAGCGTGCCACGAGCTCGGCGGGTTCGGGCAGTCCGCCGGCGGCCCCGAGGAGACCGGCGACGAGGCCCTCGTCGCCCTGGCGCGGCCAGGTGGCGAGCAACCAGCCGAGGTCGACCAGCGGGTCACCGATGGTGCACATCTCCCAGTCGACCACCGCCGCCACCTCCGGAGCGTCGCGGCGGAACATGAGGTTCGCCAGGTGGTAGTCGCCGTGGGTGATGCCGGCCCGGAAGCCGCCGGGGAGGTGGGCTCCGAGCCAGGCGGCGACTTCTTCGAGCCCAGGAATGTCCGCGCCGGGATACCCATCGTGGCGGTCGTAGGAGGCCAGCTCGCCCAGCCAACGAGGCACCTGGCGCTCGAGGAAGCCCTCGGGTCGACCGAGGTCCCCCAGGCCGACCGCCACGTGGTCGACGGCGCCCAGGGCACCGAGCGCGTCGACTGCGGACAAGCCCATGGCGTGACGAATCGAGGGGTCGCCGGCGTGGAGATCGGGCAGCTCGACGGTTGCGTTGAAGCCCTCGACGGGTTCCATCAGGTAGAAGGCCGCACCGCCACCGACCGCCTCGTCGGGGCATGCCGCCACCAGGCGAGGGTGCGGGACGTCGGTCCCCGCCAGAGCGGCCAGGACCCTCATCTCCCGCCGCATCACGTCGTTGCTGACCGGGCGCAGGTGGCGCGGACCCCGGCGCACGACGTAGTCGACACCGCCGCGCCGGAAGCGCACCAGGATGTTCTGGGTGCCCCCCTCCAGGGCGGTCGGAGCTGTGATCGGACCCGGCGGCAACCCCTGGGCGTCCATGAAGGACGCCACCGCCTCGAGGTCGATCCCGAGGTCGACCACCTCTTCGCCGCCGGTGCCGGGCCGCTCGACCACGACGACCGCCCGCTCAGGAGGTGGCTGCGACGATGGCAGCCGCGACGCGCTCGATGCCCTCATCGGCTTCGGGCACGGCGCCGGCGAAGAAGTGCCAGACGTGGATCATGTCCTTGGCAACCACCAGCTCCGCCTCGACGTCTTCGGCACGGGCCCGCTCCACGAGTCGCACGGCGTCGTCGAGGAGGACCTCGTCGGTGCCCACCTCGACGTGCAGCAACGGCAGCTCGTACAGCTCGGCGAACAGCGGGCTTATCCCCGGGTCCTTCGCCGGCCGGTCGCCGCGGTACATGTCGGCCCAGCGGTCGAGGTCCTCGGCGCGCACCATCGGGTCGGCGCCGGCGCGGCCGGTCATGCTCTCGCCGGACTGGGTCAGGTCCGCCCAGGGCGACAGGCACACGCCGATGGCGGGCATGGGGATGCCGGCTTCGCGCAACGCCACGAGCGTGGCCACCGTCAGGCCTCCCCCGGCGGAGTCGCCGGCGAAGGCGGTCCGCCCCGGCTCGGAGCCGTTGGCCAGGGCGTGGCGGTACGCGGCGACAGCGTCGTCGAGGGCGGCCGGGAAGGGGTGCTCGGGCGCGAGCCGGTAGTCGACCGACAGCACCCTGGCGGCGGCGGCGACAGCGAGGTGGGTGAGCATGGGGCGGTGCGAGTCGAGGCCGCCGATGCAGTAGCCGCCGCCGTGCACGTAGACCACCGTGCGCTCCCACCCGGCGTCGGGCACGATCCACTCGCCCGCGAAGTCGGCACCCACCACGGCCTCCACCGACACACCCGGGGCGCTGGGCAGCAGCGCGGCGAGTCCGGCATAGGACGCTCGCCAGTCCTCCAGGGTGCGCTCGGCGCTGTCCTCGCCGGCCGCGGCCGCGTCGCGCAGCATGGTCACGATCCCTTCGAGCTGCTCCGATCGCACTGGGATTCCTCCTGGTCGGGCCGCACCTAGCGGCCGGGTCGTCGGGCGGTGGCCGGCCCCGGGGCCGCCCACCGCCGATCAAACGATTCGGTAGGTCTGCACGCCGTGGGCCACCACGGCGCCGTCGGCGTCGGTGGCGGTTATCTCGGTGAAGATCAGTTCCTTGCCTCGGCGCACGGTACGCGCGTGGCACAGCAGGTCGCTGCGCTTCGCGGCCCCGACGTACTGCACGGTCATGGCGATGGTCGACGCTCGCATGCCCTTGTCGAAGTCGTGGTTCGACCAGGCCGCCGCCGCTCCAGCGGTGTCGATCGCGGCGGCTATGACCCCACCGTGGTAGTAGGTGCCGTCGTTGGTGAGCTCCTCGCGGAACGGCACCCTCAGGGTCACCTCGTCGGGGTCGTAGCGGTCGAAGCGGATGTCCAGCCAGCCCAGGTAGGGCGTCGTGGGCATCATGTCGACCACCGCTCGGCGCCGGGCCTCCTGCTCGGCAGCGCTGAGCGGCGTCGCGGCAGCGTTCACCGGCCGCCGCCGTGTGGCGAGGCCAGCCCCTCGGGCGGCCAGGGCTCCACTCCGTCCTCGAGGGGGACCTCGAGCGAGCGCAGCAGCACCGCGAACATCTGCCAGTTGCAGATGGCCACGACCACCTCCACCAGCACGGCCGGGTCGTCGCCCAGCGCCGCGCGGCACTCGTCCCAGGTGGCTGCACTGATGACACCGTGCTCGACGACGTCGTCGGTCGCTGCCAGCACAGCCCGGTCGGCCGCGCTGAGGCCATCGGCGGAGCGCCAGTCGCGCACCGCGAGGATGTCCTCTTCGGGGATGCCGATCATGCGTGCCACTCGCCAGTGCTGCGTCCACTCGTAGACCGAACCGGAGACCCAGCCGAGGCGCATGATGATCAGCTCACGCAGGCGACCGTCGAGGCGACCCTTGCCGAGCAGCGCCTGGAGCATCCCGTTCAGCGCGTCTCCGACGGCCGGGTTCTGCAGCAGCACCCGGAACACCGACAGGTCGGCCATCATGTCGGCCATTCCGAGCTCGGCCGCGGCCGCACGGGACGCCTCCGGGGACAACATGGGGACACGGGGGTCGCTCATCGGCCCGTGAACCTCGGTTCGCGCTTCTCCATGAAAGCCAGTGGTCCCTCTCGGGCATCGTCGGACGACATGACGTCGGCCGCACCGCGACTCTCTATCCCGAACGCCTCGTCGAGTGGCCTGCCGTTGGAACGCACGATCACCTCCTTGGCCTTGCGCATCGCCAGCGGACCGTTTCGTGCCATCCTCCGGGCGAGCTCCTCGGCGGCCGGGAGGACCTCCTCGCTGGGGACCAGGCGGTTGACCAGGCCCATGGCCAGGGCGTCAGCGGCCGGGATCCGGTCACCGACGAGCACGATCTCCATCGCCTTGGCCCAGGGCACCTCACGGGCCACGCGCGAGAGGCCTCCACCGGCGGGCAGGATCCCGCGGGCCACCTCGGTCAGCCCGAAGCTCGAGTCGGTGGCGGCGATGCGCAGGTCCGAGGCCAGCACGATCTCGGTGCCGCCCGCGAGGGCGAAGCCACGCACGGCGGTGATCACCGGCACGGTGAGGTCGCTGCGACGCATCAGAGCCTTGTCCATCAGACCTCGGTCGGCCCTGAGGCGGTCGTCCCACTCGTCCTCGGGCTCACGGTCGCCGGTGAACAGCGGAATGAGCCGGCCGAGGTCGGCGCCGGCGCAGAACGCCTGGTCGCCGGCGCCGGTGAGGATGGCCACCCGCAGAGTGGGGTCGGCCTCCAGGTCGGCCCACGCGTCGGCCATCCGCACGACCATCTCCGGGCTGAGGGCGTTTCGCTTCTCGGGTCGGTTCATCGTCAAGCGGGCTATGCCGTCGCGTACGTCGACGAGAAGGTGCGGTTCGCTCACGTTCCCCCCTGGGTTCCCCTGTCGCCACCGACCGGCGGCACCGGAGGGTGTCACCTCGGCGCTCGGTTGGCCAGCCGCGACCCTAGCGGTTGCCTCCGAGCCGGCACAGCGGGACGGGGGATCGAAGGCCGCGCCCGCACGGGGGCGGGGAGCGGGTCCCACACGCCTCGTTGGGAGGCCGGCACAACCTTGTGCCATGGTGGCCGCGGCGATCGACGTCGACTCGTCGAGCCCCCCTCGCCGCCAGTAGGAGGTCTGACCGTGTCCCATCCCGTCCGATCCGCCTGCGCCGGTGCAGCCTCACCGGCGCACGACCCGGGACCGGGGGCGCCATGAGCTCGCTGTCAGGGAAGGCAGCCGTGGTCGGCGTCGCCGAGACGGACTACGTGCGAGGGTCGGACCAGTCGGTGCCCGACCTGATCATGAGCGCCTGCATGGGGGCGATCACCGACGCCGGGCTGAGCCCGGCCGACATCGACGGGATGGTCGCTCCACCCGGGTTCATCAGCATGGAGGAGATCGCCGCCAACCTGGGCATGCCCGAGGTGAAGTACGCGGTGACGGTCCACATGGGTGGCGCCAGCCCCACCGCTGCGATGCAGAGCGCGGTGATGGCGGTGGCGTCGGGCGTGGCCAACAACGTGTTGGTGTCGGTCGGCTGGAACGGCTACTCGGCTCTGCGCCCCCGCCCCGACGTGCGCCCGTCCAAGCGGCGCATGGACGGCGGACCGTTCGCGGAGACGGCCGCGAACTTCTACGCCCCCTACGGCCTGCGGGCTCCGGCGCAGATGTACTCGTTGTACCTGAAGCGCTACGTCGAGGAGTACGGCATCCCGCCGGAGGCAGCCGCCGCGGTGGCGCTGGCGTGCCGCAAGCACGCTCACCTCAACTCCAAGGCCCTGATGCGTGGGACCGAGCTCACCCTCGACGACTACCTCGCCGCGCCCTACATCGCGGAGCCGCTGCGCAAGTTCGACTGCTGCGTGGAGACCGACTGCGCCGGGGCCTATGTGGTCACCACCGCCGAGCGGGCCCGGGACCTGCCCAACGTGGCCGCCATCTACCTGGGCGGCGCGGAGGGTCACCCGTATCCGGCCGACGAGATCACCAACCGACCCGACATGCTGCGTCTCGGGATCAACTTCGCCGCGCCGCGGGCCCTGGCGATGGCTGGCATCAAGGCGACCGACGTCGACGTGCTCGAGATCTACGACTGCTTCACCTACGTCGTGCTGCTGCAACTCGAGGCGCTCGGCTTCGCCGGACCGGGCGAGGCACCCGGATTCGTAGCCGACGGAAACATAGAAGCTCGGCGGCCGGTACCCGATGAACACCCACGGGGGGCTCCTGTCCCAGGGTCACTGCTGGGGGATCAACCACGTGGTCGAAGCGGTGCGCCAGTTGCGCCACACCGCCGACGCCCAGGTCGAAGGTGCCGAGCTGGCGCTGGTGACCGGGTACGGCGACCTGGGCGACGGCAGCGTCGCCGTGCTGGCCAGGGGGGACGCATGAGCGATCCGACCGTCACCGTCCCCGAGCCCGAGGGGCTGGCCCTCGAGTTCCACCATGCCAGCATCGCCGGCAAGGCGTTGCACCTGCAGCGCTGCGACGCCTGCGGCACCTTCCGGCACCCGCCACGCCGCTACTGCCCGTCGTGCTTCTCGGACGACTACACCTTCACCGAGACCGGCGGCCGGGGGATCCTGTACTCGTTCGTGGTCAGCCACCGCACGTTCGACCCGGGCTGGGTCGAGCAGGTCCCCTTCGTGACCGCTGCTGTGCAGATGGACGAGGGTCCCCGCGTCGTCTGCGCCCTGCGGGGCGGTCCCGGCGAGGGCGTGAAGCTGGGGGTACCGGTGCACGTCACCGTCGAGCCCAAGGGCGACGACTTCGCCTTCCTCTGGGCGGAGCTGGGCTGACCGAGCCAGCGATGGTGGGTCCGGGTCATCCCGGGCCCACCATCGCTGATGGTTCGGGCGGGCCGCGAACCGGGCGTAGCGGCTCGACCGCCCACCGTGGCGAGACGATGTGACACTTGCGACAACGTGACAACTAGGGGGTCTTGTTGCAACTAGGGTCTACCGCACGGACCCTTCGAGCGAGGTGGCCATGACCGACATCGCAAGCCCCCCGACCGACCTGGCAACGGACTTCGACATCCTGGATCCCGGCTACGTGCGGGACCCCGCGGCCGCATGGGCCGAGCTGCGCGAGCGCTGCCCGATCGCGTTGACCGAGCGCCGGGGCCGCACCTGGATGCCGGTGCGCTACGACGACATCGCCGAGATCGCCCACGACGTCGAGCACTTCTCGTCCAAGGACATCGCGGTGATCACCCCCAACCGCGAGCTGAACCCGATGGCGCCGCTGATGCTCGAGGCTCCGCCGATCACCTCCGACCCGCCCGTGCACACCTGGGCCAGGCGCCTCCTGCTGCCCGCCTTCGGCCCTAGCGCCATCGAGCGCATGACCCCGATCACCCGCGGGGTCGCCCGCGAGCTGATCGACGCGTTCGTCCACACCGGTGAGGCCGATGCCGCCGTGGACTACGCCCAGCACATACCGGTGCGCGTGATCGCCCAGATGCTCGGCGTGCCCGTGGAGGACGAGGAGACCTTCACCCGCTGGGCGGTGGTCATCCTGCAAGAGGGCTTCACCAACATCGACAAGGCGTTCTCGTCGGTCATGGAGCTGATCACGTACTTCGGGGCCAAGGCGGACGCGCGCCGGTCGATGCCGGCAGACGAGCGGCCCGACGATCTGATCACCTTGATCATCGAGGCGGACCACGACGGCGAGCCGCTGCCCGACACCCATGCCATCGGCACCTGCTTCCTGCTGCTCCTCGCAGGCATCGACACCACCTGGAGCGCGATCGGCTCCGCCCTCTGGCACCTCGCCACCCACCCCGAGGACCAGAGGCGCCTGCGCGACGAACCCGAGCTGATGCCGGCGGCGATAGAGGAGTTCCTGCGGGTCTACAGCCCGGTCACGATGGCGCGCTGGGTCGACGCCGACATCGAGTTCAAGGGCTGCCCGATGAAGGTCGGAGACAAGGTGCTGATGAACTTCCCGGGCGGCAACCGCGACCCCGAGATGTTCGAGCGAGCCGACGAGTTCGTCATCGACCGGGCGCGCAACCGGCACTTCGCCTTCGGATCGGGCATCCACCGCTGCCTGGGATCGAACCTGGCCCGCATGGAGCTGCGCGTGGCCGTGGAGGAGTGGCTGGCCAGGGTTCCCGAGTTCACCCTCGCCGACCCCGACAAGGTCACCTGGTCGGGCGGTCAGGTGCGCGGCCCGCGCTCGGTACCGGTCCGCTTCTGACCGACATCGAGGGAAGCCGGCGGCCGAACGCGTCGATCGCCGGCGAGAGACCCCTCAGTTGTGCAACAGCTCCCGGAACGGCGTGTCCTTGCCCGGTCCGGGCTCCTTGGGCAGGCCGAGCACCCGCTCGCCGATGATGTTGCGCTGCACCTGGTCGGTGCCGCCGTAGATCGACGGAGCCGAGGCCATGATGGCCAGCTCCTGTACGTCGCCGTGCGACGGCGAGTCCGGCCCGACGATCGTGGCGCCGGCGCCGAGGATGGCGCAGCCGAGCTCGCGGCCCTGGCGCATCATCTCCGAGTTGCGCAGCTTGGCCAGGTTCCCCTCGCCGCCGGTCGCGGCGTTGCCGGACTTCATGCGCCCGATGTGCCAGTCGTTGATCTGCACCAGCGAGTGCAGCCGCATCAGCGCCTGGCGGATGACGGCGTCGCCGAGCACACCGCGCTCGGCGGCGAGGCGGCGGAACTGCTCGATGCGCGATCGGGTGACCCCGCCCCCGGCGATCATCGGCCGGTCGTCGGCGAAGCTGCCCGCCTTGCGGGTGAGGTGGCCTGCCACGCTGCCCGGATTGGCGGCCGAGCGGGCCGCTACGCTGCCCCCTCCGATGCTGGAGCGCTCCACCATCAGGGTCGTGTTGGCCACCCGCCAGCCGTCGTCGATGTCACCGATGATGTTGGCGTGAGGCACCCGCGCGTCGTCGATGAAGACCTCGTTGAACAGCGCGTGGCCGGTCATCTCCCGTAGAGGGCGCACCTCGACGCCCTCTTGGAGCATCGGGAAGGCGAAGTAGGTGATGCCTCGGTGCTTGGGCTTGTCGGGTGACGTGCGGGCGATGAGGATCCCGTAGTCGGCATACTGACCCCCCGAGGTCCAGACCTTCTGACCGTTGACGATCCACTCGTCGCCGTCGCGCACCGCAGCTGTCTGCAGGCCCGCCAGGTCGGATCCCGCGCCGGGCTCGCTGAAGAGCTGGCACCAGCCGTGGGTGCCGTCGAGGACCTTCGGCACGTACTGCTCCACGAGCTCGGGCGATCCGTGCGCGAGCAGCGTCGGCAGGGCCAGCATCATGCCGATGCCGGTCGGAGGGCCGAGCGCGTCGCGCTTGTTCATGGCCGCGGCCAGCTCGACTGCCCGGTCGCGCGGCCAGCCGCGGCCCCAGGGCTCGGGCAGCATGGGATCGGTGAGCCGGGCATCCGCGAGGGTCCGCCACCATTCGGCGACGGTGACCTCCGGGTCCCAGTTCTCGTCCAGCCACGCCTCCACGTCGAGGTCGGCGTCGGTCGTGGTGCTCATCGTGGCCCCCTGGCGGTTCATGCAGCGCGACGCGGCGGACCCTACCGCCGAAGGTGACCGCTGGCACATCGCAGAGGCCGGGCCCGCACGGGGCGGAGCGCGCCCGCTGCCCTACTGTGGTGGGGCGCCGGGGGGCTCGGTGGCGAACACAGGAGGCGACCAATGCCGGCAAGGCTCGATGCGGACCAGGTGAGAGCCGAGGCCCTGGCATGGTTCCGCGCCAACTGGGACCCGGACATGACCGTGTCGGCGTGGTGGGCGGCGCTGGCCGACTCCGGCTGGGGCTTTCCGACCTGGCCCAGCGAGTGGTACGGGCGAGACCTGCCCGGCAACCTGGCCAAGGTGGTCACCGAGGCGCGGCGCGAGGTCGGGGCCTTGGGACCCCCGGCAGGCATCGCCCAGAACCTCGCCGGGCCCACGATCATCGCCCACGGCACCCACGAGCAGAAGGCGGACCACCTTCCGCGGATCGTCGCCGGCGAGGTGTGGTGCCAGCTCTTCAGCGAGCCCGGCGCGGGATCCGACCTGGCAGGCCTGCACACAGCTGCGGTGCGCGACGGCGACGAGTGGATCGTCAACGGTCAGAAGGTCTGGACCTCGGGCGCACACATAGCCAACTACGGGATCCTGGTCGCCCGCACGAACCCGGAGGTGCCCAAGCACCGGGGCCTCACCTACTTCGTGATCGACATGCGCCAACCCGGCATAGAGGTCCGTCCCATCCGGGAGATGACCGGCAGGGCCATCTTCAACGAGGTGTTCTTCACCGACGCCCGGGTGCCACACGCCAACCTGATCGGTGAGGAGGGTGGAGGCTGGGGGGTGGCCCTGACGACGTTGGCCAACGAGCGCACGATGCTCGGCGCCGGGTCGTTCGGCAGCTCGTCGTCGGGGCTCGGCATCCAGCGTCCCGACCCCGACGCCACCGCCGGCTCACTCGCCGCGCGCACCGGTGAGGGTCCCGGCGGGCCCGACGGCTCCACCCGGGGCGGGGGCGGCGGGGGCGGCGGGGACGTGCTGCTGGAGCTGGCCCGGGCCAGGGGCCTGACCGCTGACCCCATCACCCGCCAGGAGATCGCTCAGGCCTACACCCTGCTCGAGATCGCTCGGTTCACCGACCTGCGGGTCAAGGCGAAGGTCGAAGCGGGCGGGCGTCCCGGGCCAGAGGTGTCGGTCGGCAAGCTGGCCGCGAGCCACCTCCTGCGCACCCTTCGCGAGTCGATGCTGCGCGCCATGGGGCCGGCAGGCACGCTGTGGGACGACGACGCCCCGATGGGGGGCCGGGCCCACCAGCTCGGCCTGTCGAGCTTCCTGATCTCGATCGGCGGGGGCACCGACCAGATCCAGCGAAACATCATCGGCGAGCGGGTCCTGGGGCTGCCCGCCGAGCCGCGCGCCGACAAGGACGTGCCCTACTCCCAGATCCCGCGGTCTGTCACCCGCTAGCGGAGCCGAGGACGACGCGGGCGACCGGGCCGTCGAGGAAATCGCCCAGGGCGGCGTTGAACTCCACCGGGTGGGAGCGGTGGGGATGGTGACCGGCGCCCTCGACGACGAGCTGGGTGGCGACGGGGAGCTTGCGCCCCAGGTAGGCATGCCCCGCATGGAAGCGTCGGTCCCGCCCGCCCACCACGTTGAGCACGGGCACGTCGATGCAGGCCAGCGAGTCGAGCAGGTCGCCGTCGTGTTGCAAGCCGAGCCCAACGGCCGCGGGGTCCATGTCGAGGCGCTCGGCGAGCGAGCGCAGCGAGTCGTTCCATGCAGCCCGCCTGGTCGGATCGCGGTAACCGGGGCCGGTGGCGACCAGGACCAGGGCGACCACCTGGCGCGGGCGGCGCCGGGCCAGCTCCAGGCTCAGCTGGCCTCCCAGCGAATGGCCGACGAGCAGCACCGGCCCCTCCCCGATCCGCTCACCGAGGGCGTCACGGGCCACCTCGGGCCGGTAATCGTGCGGGTCGAGGCGCCCACCGGCGCCATGGCCGGGCAGGTCCCAGGTGATCACCTCACCGGCGCGTCGCAGGACCGGGATCTGCGCATCCCACGTCGCGGCCCTGTCACCCAGGCCGTGCGTGCACACGACGCGAAGGCGCCGAGGGCGGCCATCGGAGGCGGTGCGACTCAGCTCCGGGCCTCGACCGCCCGCCCCACGGGCGGTGCCGCCCCGTAGGTCCAGGGCCGCCCCGCGATCCTCCAGGGAGGTCCGGGCAGCCGGACCTGCGTGCCGTCGGCGGAAGCGGAGGTGTGCCAGAAGCCCGTGGCTGCCAGGTGCGGATCGGCGAGCAGGTCGGCGACGGTGGTCACGGGGGTCACGGGCACACCGCGGGCCTGGCCCTCCGCGAAGAGCTCGGCCTTTGTGTAGGTGGCGGTGAGCTCCTCGGCCCACCCGTCGAGGAGCTCGGGTGTCTCGACCCTGGTCATCAGGTCGCGGAACACCGGGTCGAGGGCCACGTCGTTGCCGGTCCGCTCGTTCATCCACGCCGCGATCGCGTCCCAGTGGCCCGGCTGGAGGATGACGATCGAGACCCATCCGTCCTTGCAGGCGTAGAGGCCCCACGGCCTCAGGAGGGGCCGGCGGTTGCCCTGGCGGGGGCGGTGCTGCTGGTCGGCGAGGTATATCGGTACACCGGTCTCGCAGGCGACGGCCACCACGGCCTCCTGCATCGACACGTCGACGAGTTGGCCCTGCCCGGTGCGGTCCCGCTCGGCCAGCGCCACCAGCGCTCCGGCGAGTGCGTTGAGCGAGGCCATGTGGCCGGCGAGCAATGCGGATCCGCCCGGCACCAACGGAGGCGTGTCGGGGTGCCCGGTCGTGTAGAGCACGCCCGAAGCCGCCCAGGCGACCAGGTCGGAGCCCTGCCAGTGGGAGCGTGGGCCGCTGCGCCCGAACGGGGTGATCGACGCCCACACCAGGCGCTCGTTGCGGGCCCGGACCACGTCGTGGTCAATGCCCATGGCGCTCAGCAGCCCGGGCGCGGCCGCCTCCAGCACCAGGTCGGCCCCGGCAGCCAGCTCGACGAAGCGCGCGGCGTCGGTGGGATCGGACAGGTCGAGCACCTCGCTGGAGGTACCGCCGGCGAACGCTTCGTGCCAGAGCCCCGGCAGGGTCGACCCGCTGGGCAGGTCGCCGGCCTCGGCGCGGCGCAGGGCACCGCCGCCGGGAGGTTCCACGATGGTCACCCTTGCTCCGCTGCCCACCAGGATCCGCACCGCCTGGCCGATCTCCGGACCGCCGAGCGCCACGACCTCGAGCCCCGCGCAGCTTCCAGCGGCCTCTTCGGCCGCCGCGTCCTCACCGACCAGGGCGCCGGGAGCGACCGAGGGGGCCGGGGGGCCGGGCGCGGTGGGCGCGGGGGTCGCTTCGGTCCAGCCCAGCCACGGCATCGCCACCCGAGCCCAGCCCTTCCAGGGGCGCTCGGATGGCTCATTCGGGTCCACGCTGGGCTCGAAGGCGGCCTCAGCGGCGACCAGGGCGTCGATGGCGGCGGCGTCGTAGCCGCAGACCTCACCGAGAACGGCCCGGGTGTGCTCGGCGAAGGGCGGGCCGGAGGAGGCCAGGGCCGCGTCGGCACGCGAGAGGTGAAGGGGTATTCCGGTGAAGAGGTCCAGGCCGACCCTGGGGTGCGGGGCCAAGGCCCAGAAGCGGCGATCGCCGAGATGCTCGTCGACCACGAGCGCCTCGTTGTCGAGGACCGGGCAGGCGGCCACGCCTGCCTCCTGGAGCCAGGCGGCCACCTCGACCGCGGAGTGCCCGGCGGTCCAGGCGGAGATGGCAGCGTCGATCTCGTCGTGGTGGGCGAGGCGCCCCTCGACGCCGGACCACTCCGCACGGCCTGCCCACTCGGGGTGCCCGGCCACCGCGCACAGCGCCTCCCAGCGCTCGTCGTCGACCACGGTGACCGCCACCCAGCGATCGTCGCCGCGACACGCGTAGACACCCTGGGGGGCCAGACCGGGGCGCCGGTTGCCGGCCGGACCGGGGGTGACGCCCGTACGGTCGTGGGCCAGCACGAGGGGGCCGAGCAGCGAGACGGTGGCTTCCATCTGCGAGAGGTCTATGTACGCCCCCTGCCCGGTGCGGGCTCTCCGGCGCAGCTCGGCCAGCACTGCGACCACGGCGTGGACGCCACTGGAGTAGTCGGGGTACGAGATCGTGGCGATCCCCGCCGGGTCCCCCCCCGGCACGCCGGTGAGCGCGTCGAGGCCCACCAGCGGCGCCTGGTTCGGTCCCCAGGCGACGAAGTCGTAGTACGGAGCGTCGCGGCGTGCCCCGAAACCGGGCAGACCCGCGTAGACGATGTCGGGGCGCACCTCGCGCACCTCGTCGTAGGTCAGGCCCAGCCCGGCGATCGCCGGTGCCGTGTAGTTGGTGAGGAACACGTCGCTGTTGGCCAGCAACTTCCTCACCGCCTCCCGGCCCCCCTCGGACTTGAGGTCTAGCCCCAGGGAGCGCTTGCCGGCGTTGAACTCGCCGAGGGCGCTGCCGGTGTCCCGGGCCAGCAGCCGGATCACATCGGGGTTGCGGGCCGACTCGACCTTGACCACGTCGGCACCGAAGTGGGCCAGGTACTTCCCACAGGTCGGTGCCGCGATGGCGATGGACAGCTCGACGACGCGGATCCCCTGCAGCGGCCGCTGCGATGAACGCTGGTCCGACATGATCCTCCCCCGGTGGACTGGTGGCAGACTAGGGGGCCGCCACGGCTGTGGGTGCCAACGCTCCGGCAGGTTTGACAGCCCGGCTGGGCCGTCGGTAGGAACACCGCCGGTCGACCGAGGGGGACAGCGTGCACTTCGACCTCACCGACGAGCAGGCGGCTTGGCGGGCGGAGATCCGTTCGTTCCTGGCGGAGAACCTCACCCCAGCGCTGCGCGAGGAGATGCAGCGCCGGGGCTTCGAGCACAGCGAGACCGCCACAGAGTTCCAGCGGTCCCTCGCATCGCAGGGCTGGTGGGGCGTCAACTGGCCCAAGGAGTACGGCGGGCTCGACAAGACAGCGGTCGAGCAGCTCATCCTCATCGACGAGCTGGAGTACGCGGGCGCCCCGCCGATCCCGCTGACGGTGACCTCGCTGGGCCCAATGGTGATCCGCTTCGGCACCGAGGAGAACAAGAAGCAGTGGCTGCCCCAGATCACCCGGGGGGAGACCACCTTCGCGTTGGGCTACTCCGAACCCGACGCGGGGACCGACCTCGCCAGCCTGCAGACCCGCGCGGTGCTCGACGGGGACGAGTGGGTCATCAACGGCCAGAAGATCTGGAACAGCGAAGCCCACCTGGCCACCCATGAGTGGCTGGCGGTCCGCACCGATCCCGACGCGCCCAAGCACAAGGGCATCTCCGTGATCATCGTGCCCATAGACAGCCCCGGGATCACCGTGCACCCCCTGTGGACCTGGGGCGAGGTTCGCACCAACCAGGTGTTCTTCGAGGACGTTCGCGTGCCGAAGGGCAACCTGATCGGCGACGTCAACCAGGGCTGGGGCTACATAGTGGGGGCCTTGGCCTTCGAGCGCATAGCGCTTGGAACGACGGGCTCGTTGCGACGGCTGTTCGACGATCTCGTGGAGTTCTGCTCGCGCACCGTGATCGACGGAACGACGCTGTCGGAGCGCCCGGAGGTGCGCCTCCGCCTCGGTGAGCTCGCCATGGACCTCGAGGTCGCCCAGCTCTTCAGCCTGCAGACCGCCTCGCTCATGGACGCCGGCGCCATCCCGGCGAAGGAAGCGTCCATGCAGAAGGTCTTCACCACGGAGCTGCGCACCAAGCTGTCGGACTGGGGCACCCAGATAGTCGACCTCTACGGCCAGCTCCACCAATCCGACCAGGACGCCGCGCTGGCCGGAAGGCTCGAGAGGACCTTCCGGATGGCCCCCTTCCTGCGCTTCGGCGGAGGCACCAACGAGGTCATGCGCAACATCATCGCCGAGCGGGGCCTCGGGCTGCCCCGGGGCGCCTGAGGGGGACCCTATGGACCTGCAACGTTCCGCCGACGAGGCGATGCTGACCGAGACGGCGCGCAAGTTCCTCGAGCGCGACTGCCCCTCCTCGCTGGTGCGCGAGCTGCGCGAACCCTCGAGTGACGGCCACTCGGCGGGTCTGTTCGCCAAGATGGCCGAGCAGGGTTGGCTGTCGCTGGGCCTTCCCGAGGCCCACGGCGGCGCGGGGACGCTGGTCGACCTCGCGCTCGTGGTGGAGGAGACCGGCCGGGCCCTGGTGCCCACCACCTTCCGCTCCACCGTGGCCGCCGCCCAGCTGGTGGCCCTGGCCGGCACCGACTCTCAACAGGCCGAGCTGATCCCACGCTTCGCCGCCGGCGAGGCGGTGGGCGCGGTCGCGCTGGCCGAGCCCCGCGCGATCCACGACCTGCGCTACCTGACCACCTCGGCCACGCCGACCGCCGACGGCGGCTGGGTGCTGGAGGGGACCAAGTCGTTCGTGCCCAACGCCCACCTGGCCGATCCCCTGCTGGTGGTGGCCCGCACGGGTTCGGGCCCGGTCGAGCGAACCCTGGCTGTGTTCGCCCTGCCCGCTGGCACCGAGGGCGTGGCCCTGGTCCCCCAGGCCACGTTCGCCCACGACCGCCAGTTCCGCGTCCACCTCGAAGGTGTGGCCCTCGGCGCCGACGCGCTGCTGGGGGATCCCGGCACGGCCGGGCACGCGGCAGGCGCCCTGGAGGCGGCCCGCCAGCGGTGGATCGGGCTGCTGTGCGCCGAGATGGTCGGCGGCATCGACCACGTGATCGAGGCGACCACCGAGTACGTGAGCGGACGCCAGCAATTCGGCCGGCCGATCGGCTCGTTCCAGGCCGTCCAACACCACCTGGCGAACATGGCCACGGGCGCCGACGGCGGTCGGCTAGTCACCTACCAGGCCATGTGGCGACTCGCCGAGGGTCGCCCCGCCGCCAAGGACCTGGCCATGGCCAAGGCCTGGACCGGCGAGGCATACAAGGCGGCGACGGTGATGGCGCACCAGCTCTACGGCGGCATGGGCTACGTCACCGAGAACGACCTGCACCTGTACTCCGAGCACGCCAAGTCATGCGAGCTGGCCCTCGGCGGGCGCGACCACCAACTTCTGGCGGTGGCCGACGAGCTGGGCATCTAGCCAGAACCGGTGTCGCTGCTGGACCACCGGACCGCCGCCGCCACCCTGCCGACTCGGCATCGCCGGCACCCTGCCGGCCCGGCACCTTCGAACCTGTGCCGGTCACCACGATCTTGGGGGTCATTATGCACACTCCACTGTGCGACATGCTGGGCGTCGAGTTCCCGATCCTGGCCTTCAGCCACTGCCGTGACGTGATCGCCGCTGTCGCCAAGGCAGGCGGGTTCGGCGTGCTCGGCGCGACGGCGTTCTCCCCCGAGGAGCTGGAGGTCGAGCTCAACTGGATCGAGAACGAGATCGGTGACCGTCCCTACGGGATCGACGTGCTCATCCCCCAGAAGTACGTGGGCAGCGACGAGGGAGGGCTGACCACCAAGGAGCTCGTGGAGCGCATCCCGACGGAGCACCGGCAGTTCCTCGACGGGATGATGCAGCGCTACGAGGTGCCTGAGCTTCCGGCGGACGAGGCCGCTCGCCAGGCCGGCAACGCGCTGGGAGGCTCCGGGGTGCATCGCCTGCTCGACGTTGCCCTGGCCCACCCGATCCGGTTGGTGGCCTCGGCGTTGGGCTCCCCCCCGCCAGACCTGATCGAGCGCGCGCACGAGCGCGACATCCTCGTGGCCGCCCTGGCAGGCACGAAGACACACGCCCTGCGCCACAAGGCGCTCGGCGTGGACATCATCGTCGCCCAGGGCTACGAGGCGGGAGGGCACACAGGGGAGATCTCCACCATGGTCCTGGTGCCCGACGTGGTCGATGCGGTGGCACCGACACCCGTCGTGGCCGCCGGGGGCATCGCCCGAGGGCGCCAGATGGCCGCGGCGATGGCGCTGGGTGCACAGGGCGTGTGGACCGGGTCGGTGTGGCTCACCACCGAGGAGGCCGAGACCCATCCGGTGGTGAAGCAGAAGTTCCTCGACGCGACGGCAAGCGACACCTTGCGCAGCCGCTGCTCGACCGGCAAGCCGGCGCGCCAGCTGCGAACGGCTTGGACCGACGAGTGGGAGAACCCCGACAACCCCGACCCGCTGCCGATGCCGTTGCAGCCGATCCTCACTGCGCAGGCCCAGGAGCGGATCCGTCGCTCGGCCACCACGAAGGGGTCGGGAGCCGAGAAGCTCGTGACCTACTTCGTCGGCCAGGTGGTGGGCAGCCTCGACCGGATCAAGCCGGCGCGCCAGGTGGTGCTCGACATGGTCGACGAGTACGTCGACACGGCGTCGCAGTTCCGCACCGCGCTCGACGAGCTCGAGGCCTGATCAGCGCCAACGCGCCGCGGCGCCGGGCCTCCACGCCGGACCGTGATGCGGTCCTCGACGAGGCGGCGCGCCTGTTCGAGGAGCGTGGCTTCCAGAACACGACCATGCAGGACCTGGCGGACCGCCTAGGCATTGCCAAGCCGACCCTGTACGCGTTGGGAGGCTCCAAGGTCGAGATCCTGGGCGGGATATTCGAGCGGGTCCTGCGGGAGGTCGACGACGCCCTGGACCGAATCGAGCGGCTGGAGGACCCGGCCGGGCGCCTCGAGGCCGTCGTTCTGCTGCACACGCGCATGTCGATCCAGATGAGGGCCCACCTCC
>CAVPEW010000052.1:0-26185 GCA_963703565.1 uncultured Microthrixaceae bacterium
GTAGATGTTGATGTCGCGCTCGGCGTTGTCGGACTCCAGGTGCAGGAGCTGGGCGCACACCAGGTTGGCGATCGTGTCGTCGATCGGGGTGCCCAGGAAGATGATGTGCTCCTTGAGCAGCCTGCTGTAGAGGTCGTAGGCCCGCTCGCCGCGGTTGGTCTGCTCGACCACCGTGGGCACGAGGTAGTTGCGGATCACCGTGCTGTGGTGATCGATCTTCTCGGGCGTCACTGCTCGCCATCCTCTGGCTCGGCCGCCGGGCCCTCGGGCTCGGCGGTGGGGTCGTGGAAGTCGGCGCCGGCTGCCTCCACAGCCTGGTCGAGCGAAGCACGGTCGATCGGCTCACCCTCCCCGTCGACGATCTCGACCCGCTCCAACAGCCAATCGAGCGCCTTGCGCTTCCTCACGTCGGAGCGTACCGCCGACAACTGCCCGTTGCGGTCAACCTGGGCGCGGGCCTCGGCGGGGTCGACCGAGAACCTCTCGGCCATCGCCTCGAACTCGGCGTCGAGGCTCCGAGTCGTCGCACGAGATGGCCTCCTGGTCGGCCACCGCCCGCAAGGCGAGGTCGACCTTGACCGCTGTGAGCGCGGTGGCGCGGAGCTCCTCTGTGAGGGTCTGGGGGTCCTGACCCGTCACCGAGAGCCACTGATCGAGCCCGATGCCCTGGGCGCCGAGGCGCATGGCGAGGTTCTGCAGGCGCTCGTTGACCTCGCTGGCGACCATCGGCTCGGGCACGGCGTCGTCGGCGACGAGCTCGGCCAGAGCCTCGCCGGCCCGCTCCCGCAGCGCCGCCAGTGCCTGGGCGCGCCGGACCGAGCCCATGCGCTGCTCGAGATCGGCGCGCAGCTCGGCGAGGGTCTCGAAGTCGGACGCCTCGGCGGCCCACTCGTCGGTCGCCTCGGGCAGGACCCGCTCGCGAACCTCCTTCACCTCGATGCGGAAGCGCAGCTCGCGCTCCTCGTCGGCATCGGGGTGGGTGGCGTCGAACTCCAGGACATCGCCTCTCGAAGCGCCGACGAGCTGGGTGTCGACCTCCGGGCTGATGGCACCGCTGCCGACGCGGTAGTCGTAGTCGTCGGCGGTCAGACCCGGCTGGAGCTCGTCGTCAAGGGAGCCGGCGATGTCGATGGTGACCGTGTCGCCCTCAGCGGCGGGTCGTTCCACGCTCTGGTAGGTCGCTTCGACGTCGCGCATGCGCTCGATCTGGACCTCGACGTCGGCCTCGGGGACGTCGGGGCGCTCGATCGTGACCCGCAGCCCCGCGTAGCCGGTCAGCTCCAGCGCCGGGCGCACCTCCACGACGGCGTCGAAGGCGACCGGGCCCTCCTCCTGGCCGGCGGTGATGTCGATCTCGGGCGGGGCGATCACATCGACGTCGTGCTCGCGCAGGGCGCTCGCGTACCAGTCGCCGAGCCCGTCCTGGAGGGCCTGCTCGCGCCCGACCTGGGAGCCGAGGCGGGTCTCGAGCAGCTTGCGCGGCGCCTTGCCGGGACGGAACCCGGGCAGTCGGACCTCGCGAGCGATCTTGCGGAAGGCCTGATCGACGGCCCGATCGAAGGTCGTCTCGTCGACCTCGACGGAGACCTTGACCTTGTTGCCCTCGAGGGGCTCGACGGTGCTGCGCATGCGGCGGGGGATGTTACCGGCCGACGAGGACGGGCCCGACACCGAACGCTGCCCGGGGCGGAGCCGGGGCAGCTACCCTGCGCGGCCCGGCTCTCCGCCCGGCGCCGGGGAGTGGCGCAGCGGTAGCGCACCTGCTTTGGGAGCAGGAGGTCGGGGGTTCGAATCCCCCCTCCCCGACTCTTCGACCGGCCGTCCCCGGCCCGGGGCGGCGGCCGCGGGCTTGCACTACCGTCGCGCCGGTGCCGCATCCGCCATGGGCGCTTGCCCGCCAGGCGCCGAGCGCCTCGTGACCATCCCCCGCCCCCTCATGGTGCGCCTCCTGCTGGCGGCGGTGATCGTGCTCGTCGCCACAGGGGCAACGCTGGCGGTCGCCCGACCCGGCTCGCTCGAAGACGATGAGGCCGCCTCGACCGCGACCGGTCCCAGGGGCACGGCTACGACCTCGACAGCGATCACCACCACCAGCACGACGACCGCCGTCGCACCCCCTGCCCGGGCGTCAGCACCGGACGCAACCCCGCCGACCGCGGGAGCCGCTGCCACCGACACCGGGGGCTCCGCCAGCGCCGCAGCCCCGGACACCTCGCGCGGCGGCACCGCGTCGTCCAACGACACCGCGTCGTCCAACGACACCGCGTCGTCCAACGGCACCGCGCTGGCCGACACCGGCGGTACCAGTGCCGCCGGACCAGCGCTGGTCGTCGCCGGTGCCGCCGCTGCCGCGGGTGTCCTGGCCGCGGACCGGCGACGCAGGCAAGCGTCGGGCCGGCGCCCCCGGCAGGACTCGAACCTGCGACCGTCCGCTTAGAAGGCGGCTGCTCTGTCCGACTGAGCTACGGGGGCAGGCGTCACGACGGTACCGGAAGGCGCGGTACCGGTTGGGGCTCACGGTTCGGGCTCGCCTATGCTGAGCGCTCCCGTGGTGGCCGTAGCTCAGCTCGGTTAGAGCGCCAGGTTGTGGCCCTGGAGGTCGGGGGTTCAAGTCCCCTCGGTCACCCCACGGTGCCGGATCTGCATTGCTAGATTCGGCACCCTTGCCCCTCTAGCTCAATTGGTCAGAGCGTCGGACTCTTAATCCGCAGGTTCTGGGTTCGAGTCCCAGGGGGGGTACGAAGCAAGGGCGCAGGCCCGGCGTCACTTGGGAGCGAAGCGCTGCCCTGCGTCGAGCCGCAGGCACTGGCCGTTGAGCATCGGGTTCTCCACGATGGCGGCCACGAGCTTGGCGTACTCCTCGGGACGGCCCATCCGCTTGGGGAAAGCCGCGTCGCGGGTGAGCGCCTTCTCGAACTCCTCGGGGATGCCCTTGGTGAGCCCCGTGCCGAACAGGCTCGGCGCGATGGCCAGGACCCGGATGCCCAGGCTCCCGAGGTCGCGTGCCATGGTCAGGCACATGCCGGCGATGCCGGCCTTGGCTGCGGTGTAGGCCACCTGGCCGATCTGGCCCTCGAAGGCGGCGATCGACGCGGTGTTGATGATCACGCCGCGCTCGTCGTCCTCGGGCTCGTTGCGCGACATGTGGTCCGCTGCGAGCCGGCTGATGTTGAAAGCCGAGATGAGGTTGAGCTCCACCGTCTGGCGGAACTCGCTCAGTGGGTGCGGGCCCTCCCGTGTCAGGGTCCGCTTGGCCAGACCGCCCCCGGCGGTGTTGACCGAGATGTGGACGCCACCTAGAGCCTCGGCGGCACCGCTGATGGCGGCCTCGGTCTGCTCCTCGTCGGTCACGTCACAGGGGAAGAACCCGACTCCGCCGAGCTCGCCGTTGACCTCCTCGCCCGCCGAGGTGGGCAGGTCGAGGATCGCGATCTGCGCCCCGCGGGCGCTCAGCAGCTCCGCGGATGCCCGGGCCATGCCCGAGGCGCCGCCCACGATGATGGCCTTCTTGCCTGCTATCTCCACGCTCGTCTCCCGGGTCGAGGTCCACTGTGACGTTGCCGGCCGGGGACCGTACAGTCACCGCCGAGGCCAGCATCAACTCCCGGTGCGCCTCCCGGCACGCACGGCGGGGCCCGACACGGTGGAGGCTCCGAGCGCCGCCATCAGCGTCTCGGTCAACCGTTCGGCGATCACCTCGGCTGGCCATCCGGCGGCCTGGTGGAGATCGACCACGTTGCGCTCATCGAAGAGCGTGATCCACACGAACGAGGCGTATTCGACATCTTGCGGGGGAAGTCCGCCCGCCTCGATCACGGCCGCGAGGATCTCGGTGGTCACAGCGATGACCCGGGCGAGGAGGGGATTCCCCTCGCGGTAGCGCTGGAGCACCCCCAGAGGTGACCGCAGGTAGACCGCTGCCGGCCCCCACTGGAGCGCGGTCTCGACCCAGACTCGGCACAGGCCCTCGAGCCGCTGCACCGGTTCGAGCGCGGCCTGCTCCTCGGAGCGGACGAGCACGGAGTCGCTGAAGATCTCGATGACCTGGCCCAACGCGTCGGCCTTGTCGGCGAAGTGCCGGTAGGCCGTGGCGACCGAGGTGCCCCCCTCACGCGCGACGTCGCTCAAGTTGAAGTCCGTCCCCCGCCGCACGAGCAGACGCCCGACGGCTTCCAGGAGCTGGAGCCGGGTCGCCTGCGCGTCACTGCGCAACGGCGTAGCGGTGTCATGGCCGGCGGCGCGCACGGAGCCGAACCCTACCGGCGAGGCCGGAGGCAGCTGCTCGTAATCGCGCCGTCCTCACACGGAAACCCCGCCGAAACCCGACCTCCCTACCGTCAGCTAGATGAGAAGACTTGCTCATGTTGGTCGACGGACGAAGTCCGGGGTGTTGATGCTGGGCGCCATCGCCACGGTGGTCGCGGGTTGCGGTGACGACGATGACGGCGCCGCCGAGGCGGGCGCAGGCGCGAAGGTAGGGATCTTCAGCATCGCGACCGACACGCTCCTCGAGGATCTCATGGATGGGTTCAAGGAGCAGTTCGTGTCCGACACGGGGCTCGCCCCCGACGAGGTCGAGTGGGTCGAGGAGAACGCGCAGGGTGATCCCGGCCTCATCCAGGGCATCGCCCGCAAGCTCGCCGACGACGACAGCCTGGACATGATCGCGGTGCTCGGAACACCCGCCGTTCTCGCCATGGCCGAGAACGAGAAGGAGGTCCCGATCATCGCGGTCGCGATGGGCGACCCCGTGGGCGCAGGTGTTGCCGAGTCGCTCGACGCCCCGGGCGGCAACGTCACCGGCAGCATCGACTACATCGACCCCCGCGAGGTGCTCGCAGAGCTGGCCCGGGTGGAACCCGCACCGAAGCGCCTGGCAACGATCTACGACCCCTCGAACCAGAACATGCAGGTCTGGGTCAGCGACCTGAAGAAGGCTGCGGCGGAGGCGGACCTGGACCTCGAAACGGCCTCGATCGCATCGTCCGCCGATGTATCGGCGGCGGCCCGCTCCCTCAAGGGCAAGGCCGATGCACTGCTCATCGGGCCCGATGCTGCAGTCATAACCGCCATGCCAGCGGTCAGCGAAGCTGCCATCGACGCCCGACAGGGGGTCTACCTCGTTGGTGGGGACCCATCCCTACCAGGTGTGGTGGCCACCCTCGGCCCGGACTACCCCCAGCTCGGTCGGTCAGCCGGCGCCGCTGCGGCGAAGGTCTACGCCGGCTCCGACACGGGCTCGGTGCCCTTCGGCCGCCCCGGAGCCATCGAATGGGGCGTGAACGAGGGCACCGTCGAACAGCTCGAGCTCACGCTGCCCCCCGAAGCGACCTCCTGAGGGGCGGACCTCGTGACCTCCATCCTCGTCGACGCACTGGTCACCGGCCTCCCGGCCGTTGCCACCTACGCCGGCATCTACCTGCTCTTCCGGATACTCAACGACTTCGACCTGACCGTCGATGGCAGCTTCACCTTGGGCGCAGCCGTGAGCGCAACCATGACAGCGCACGGTTGGAACGCCGGAGCCAGCGTGGTCGCGGCGATCGGCGCCGGCGCGGCGGCAGGGCTGGTCACCACCTCGCTCCACCTGTTGCTGCGAATCCCGGTGCTGCTGGCCGGGTTGCTCATGTCGCTAGCGCTCTACAGCGTGAACCTCAGGATCATGGGCACTCCCTCGGTCAGCCTGCTCAACGTTCGGACTCTGCTGGCGCCCTTCGACGACTGGAAGCTCGGACGGTAAGGACCTGGCCAGCATCGTCGCCCTGGGCTCGATCGCGGTTGTGACGCTGGCTGCCCTCGGGGTGTTCCTGCGTACCGAACCGGGACTGGCCCTGCGAGCGACGGGGATGAACCCGGTCGGTTCCCGAGCCCAAGGGGTCGACCATCGGGTCACCGTGGCCATCGCTCTCGCCCTGGCGAACGGCCTGTCCGCACTCGGGGGCGCCCTGACCGCGCAGAACCAGGGATTCGCCGAGATCAACATGGGGGTCGGCACGCTCATCGCCGGGGCCGGGGCGCTGCTGCTCGGCGAACTGCTCCTGCGGCCCACAGCAGCGACGGTGGGCCGGGCCATGGTCGCCGTGGCCATCGGCACGGTGGTCTACCGGATCATCCTGGTGGGCGCTCTTCGCTACGGGCTCCCTGCCACGGATCTCAAGCTCGTCACGGCGCTCACCCTGGTCGCGGCGGTTCTCGCCCAGCGGCTCGGGTCGAACCTCGGAGCCGTTGCCACGGTCCTGCGACGTCTGTCGCCCGGCCCGGCGTTGCGGCGCAAGCCTGCGGGCTAGCCGGATCCCAACCCCCCACGCACGAAGGAGGAACCGTGCTCGAGCTCGATCACGTCGATCTCACCTACAACAAGGGCACCCCGACCGAGGTCCACGCTCTGACATGCCTGGACCTCACGGTCCCCACAGGCCAGTTCGTCACGATCGTGGGCAGCAACGGGGCCGGGAAGAGCTCGCTGATCCAGATCATCTCGGGCTCGGCGCGGCCCACCGCCGGGCGGGTCCGACTGGGCGGCGTAGACGTCACGCGTCAGCTGGACCACCGGCGTGCCGGCCTGGTCGCCCGGGTCTTCGACAACCCCCACGCGGGCACGATGCCGGACCTGTCGATCGAGGAGAACCTCGCGCTGGCGATGGCCCGGGGCCGTCGGCGGCGCCTTCGGCGAGCAGTCACCCGCCACGGCCGCCATGAGATGCGCGAACGGCTCGCCATGCTCGGCCTGGGTCTCGAGACGCGTCTCGGCGACCCCGTCCGGCTCCTCTCGGCCGGACAGCGCCAGAGCGTCACGGTGATCATGGCCGCCCTGCGCAAGCCGGAGGTGCTCCTGCTCGACGAGCACCTCGCCGCCCTCGATCCGAACACGCAGCAGCGGGTGCTCGGGCTCACCATCGACCTCGCCGGCGCACTCGGAGCGACCACCGTGATGGTGACCCACAACATGGACCATGCGATCACCGTCGGCGACCGGCTCCTAGTGATGAGCCGTGGGCGGATCGTCACCGACGTCGCCGGAACCGACAAGTCAGGCCTGTCCGTTGGTGACCTCGTCGAACGCATCAGCCGTGCAGGCGACGTCGTGTCCGACCGACTCGTCCTCGACGTGGCCTGAGCAAGAGGGCCCGACCCCAGGAGAACACCATGACCACGACCGACCCCACGCCCAGCGTCCTGCCCGATGGCTATGCCGGGCTGGGCGCCCTCTACGACCAGAGCGAGGCCTTCGCCACCATCGACGAGCTCTTCGACGCCGCGCGAGACAACCTCGACCCGCCCACGTGGGACTTCCTCGAGGGTGGGGCAGGCGACGAGCGCACACTTGCCGCGAATCGATCGGCCTTCGCCCGCTGGACCTACCGGCCCCGCGTGATGAGCGGGATCGGTGCCCCCGACACCTCGACGAGCTTCATGGGCATCCCCCTCGCCTATCCGGCGCTGACCTCACCCTTCGGTGCCGAGCGACTCTTCCACCCCGAAGGCCACCTGGCCGTGGCCCGCGCCAACGCGGCGGCCGGCGTGGCATCCATCGTGCCCGAGGCCGGTTCCTACGCGCTCGAGGAGGTCGCCGAGGCCGCGCCCGCCGCGAGCCGGATGCTCCAACTGCACCCGCTGGGCAGGCCCGAGAACTTCCGGGCCATGCTTGCCCGGGCCGAAGCGGCCGGGTACACCTCGATCTGCCTGACGGTGGACTGCCCGGCAGCGGGATGGCGCGAGCGCAACATGCGGAACCGCTTCAACCCCGACCCGCAGATCATCACGGGCAACTACCGCCGAGCCGGCTTCGGCCCCGAGGAGCTGTTGGGCCCTCTCACCGATGCCGACGCCCCCATCTGGGAGTGGGCACGAGTAGCAGACGAGATGGCGACCAGCCCGCTGCCCTTCATGGCCAAGGGGATCCTCACCCCCCACGACGCCCGGGCGGCGGTCGGAGCGGGCGCCAGCGCCGTGCTGGTCTCGAACCACGGAGGGCGTCAACTCGACGGCGCCCCGGCAGCGCTCGACCAACTCCCCGAGATCGTGGCGGAGGTCGGCGGAGAGATCGAGGTAGCCCTGGACAGCGGCATCCGGCGGGGCAGCGACGTCGTCACCGCCCTCGCGCTCGGCGCGGACGTCGTCGTGATGGGTCGCGCTCCCGCCATGGCTCTCGCCGCCGACGGCGAAACCGGAGTCCGGCGCCTGCACGCACTGATGCGCGACGAGATCGTGACGATCATGCGCCTCCTGGGCCGGGCCACGGTCTCCGATCTGGGTCCCGACGTCGTAGCTCGGGCGCCGTGGTGACGGGACGAACGGTCATCCCCCTCGCCGACGGCGCCACCGCGCCCATCGCCGGGGCGACGACAGGTGCCGGCCTCGTCTACGTGTCCGGGCTGGCGCCGGTCGACCTCGCGACCATGGACCTGGCCGGCGACGACATCGCTACCCAGGCCGACGCAGTCCTCGACCAGCTCGCCGACGTACTGACCCGGGCCGGCTCCAGCCTCGAGTCGGTGCTCAGGGTCGAGTGCTTCCTCGCCGACCCCTCGGACTTCGCGGCCTGGAACTCGGCGTTCGAGGCACGCTTCGGAGTCGATCCGCCCGCGCGCACCACCTTGGTCAGCCAGTTCGTCATACCCGGCATGCGGATCGAGGTCCAGGCGGTGGCCCTGGCGGGACCTGATCGGGAGCCGACCTGAGGACCCGTCGAGATCCGGGCCGGGGGGTCCATGGCGGCGGGTGCGCTACCGTCGCCGGGTCGCGGCCGTAGCTCAACGGCAGAGCCCCTGCCTTCCAAGCAGGTGGTGCGGGTTCGATTCCCGTCGGCCGCTCGGTCCCCGCCAGGCGGGAACCCAACCAGGGGGCTCGATGGATCCGGTAGCAGCGGCGCAGCACTGGAGCCAGTTGGCCACCACCGTGCGCGTCGGCGCAGAGCGGGTCGCGGTGATCGATGTCGCGCTCGGCGACGCCGACGCCCGCGACGCTCCCCCACTGCTGGTGATCCACGGCTTTCCGACGTCGTCGATCGACTTCGAGCCACTGGTGGAGCGGCTCGGCGAGCGCCGGATCGTGCTGGTCGACCTGCCCGGCTACGGCCTGTCGGACAAGCCCGACCGCGGCTACTCCCTGTTCGGCCAGGCCGACGCTGTGGAAGCTGTGGTCGGCGCGCTCCACCTCGGCGTCGTCGACCTTCTCACCCACGACATGGGCGACTCGGTCGGAGGCGAGCTGCTGGCCCGCTCCCTCGAGGGCCGTGCCGCGATGGAGGTCCGCCGCCGCGTGCTGACCAATGGGTCGATCTACCTCGAGCTTCGCCCACCTGACCGAGGGTCAGCGCTTCCTGCGCTCCCTTCCAGACGAGGCTCTCCCGGCCGGCTCAGGGCCAGACCCGACCACGCTCGCGGCCACGCTGAGCGAGCTGTGCGGGCCCGATCCCGATCCTTCGGCGCTCGACCACCTGCGGGCCAGCGCCGAGGCTCGCGTCGCGCGCTGACGGGGCACGGTTGCTACCCCGCCTGATCCGCTACCTCGACGAGAGAGCGCTGCACGAATCACGCTGGACCGGAGCCATCGAGGACCACGCGTCCCCGCTGCTGGTCCTGTGGGGCCGCCACGACCCCATCGCGGTGCCCGCAATGGTCGAGCGCCTCGCCGAGCGCCGAGCAGGGCAGACGGCGACGCTGCTCGACGCCGGGCACTGGCCCATGCTCGATCAGCCAGCCGAGGTGGCCTCCGCCATCAATGCGTTCCTCTGACCCGGCCCCGGTACCGTGAGCCCGTGGCGCGCACGGACAGGCGGCACCCCGCCAACGCCCCCGGGTCCTGGTTCGTGGATCAGCGCTGCATCGACTGCGGCACCTGCCGGGAGCAGGCACCGACCCTGTTCGGCTACGCCGGAGCCCAGTCCGTAGTGGTCCGCCAGCCCTGCGGGCCCCACGACGAGCTCGCTGCCTGGCGCGCTGCGAAGGCCTGCCCGCCGTCGTCGATCGGGCGCAGCCCGCACACGCCAGCACCCGAGGGCACCTACCCCTGGCTCATCGACTCGTGGGCCGGGGCGTCAGTGTTCGACCTCGGCCACACCGCGGAGTCGTCCTTCGGGGCGACCAGCTACCTCGTCGAGCGCTCCGATGGGAACCTGATGGTCGACGCCCCCCGCTTCGTACGCCCCGTGCGCGACACGCTCGACAGCCTGGGCGGGCTCGCGCACGTCCTGCTCACCCATCGAGATGACGTCGCCGACGCCCGCCAGTGGGCCCAGCGCTACGGATCCCGCAGTTGGATGCACGAGCGGGACCGCTCCGCCGCGCCCTGGACGACCGACGTACTCACAGGTGACGACCCCGTCGAGGTGGCACCCGGTGTCGTCGCCGTGCCGGTTCCGGGGCACACCGCGGGCTCGGTCGCCTACTCGGTGGACGGCCGCTGGCTCTTCACCGGTGACTCACTGGCCTGGAGCCACGACGAGCGGGACCTCGTCGCGTTCCGCGACGCTTGCTGGTACTCGTGGCAGGCCCAGTCGGACTCGCTGGGCCGGCTGGCCGACCAGGTGCCGGTGCAGTGGGTCCTGCCCGGCCACGGGGCCCGCATCCGCCTCGAGCCGGGCGACGGGCGCTCGCGCCTCGCCGCCCTCAGCCGGCGAATGGTCCCAGCCCCCGGCTAGCACCGCAGGCCCCGCACAACACGGCGCGACGCTGGGTGCAGCCGAGCTGCTGGCACCGCTGGGCGTCAGGCCAACGGTCCGTAGCCAGCTCGACCGGGGTGATCTGGGATCGAGATCTCGACGGTCGAGTCGTTGTCCGCGTAGTTCGACTCGGGAAGGGCGTGGCAGAGGCCCGTCATGGGGTCCTGGTAGCGGCAGGGGTTGTCGGGCGTCGGTTCATAGGCGGGGTTGGCCGTGATGCGCAGCAGGTACGACCCGGCCGGCACCGGCGCCTGGCCGTCGCCGCCGTCGAGAACGAAGAACTGACCTGGTAGGTCGAAGCGGTAGGTGTCGGTCCACCCGGCGCTTATGCCCTGGTTTCCTGGACGACCCACCCCGCCGCAGCTCGCGTAGTACGCGGGGCCCGGAGGCGTCCCGAGGTAGGCGGGGTTGGGATCGGTGTCGATCATGCAGAAGCCGGCCTTCGCCGCCCGCCAGACATCTCCGGTGACCGCGTCGATCAACTCGTAGAGCGCGTAGTTCTTGAAGTGGTAGTGCTGGTGGCACTCCGCGAAGTCGAACAGGTTCGAGCCACTGTTGATGTGCTCGTTCGGATCGCCGACGAACACGTCGGCGTCGCCAACGTTGGCGATCATCACGGTGAACCGCAGGACCCGTCGCGTGCCGGGCGTGATGCCGCCCTCGACCACCTGGCAAGTGCCGGCCGCCATCGCCTCGTCCTTGACCATCCACTGCTTGCCGAGATCGCGTCGCACTACAAGGTTGGGGGAGCCGTCGAGATCGGGACCCGACCCCGGCGGTGCGGCGCCGGCGTCGCCAGGCCGACCGGCGACAATCAGCTGGAGCATCAGCACCAGGGTGAGGCTCAGCGCCAAGCGACGCCGACGAACGCTTGATCCTGCGAAGGAGGCCATGGGCTCGTTCCTGTGCTCTCGTGCGCTAGACGATCCCGCCGAGGGCACCTTTACTCCCACCAGCTCAACCGTGATTACCGATCGGTGAAGCCCTCGTTAACTCGTCACCGGCTAGCAATCCCGCGAACCGAAGGCTCAGCTCTCGAGGGTGCCGGCGAAGCGGGGCTCGTGGCGCGAGGAGACCACCCCTCCGGCCACCTCATCGGTCACCACAAGCGCGTCGAGACCGACCCCGCCCCGGAGGCGACCACGTCGCCCGGGTGTGCACCGAGGACCCCGAGCGAGATCACCAGGTCACCTCGCGCCCCCCCCAACAGCTGGTGCGTGCGACCTGCGGGGAGGTCCGACAGGTGGTGCGCCAACAGGTATCCCGAACCGTCCACGGTCAGTACCGCCGAGGTCGTCTCGCCAACGCAGTCCCCCACCAGCTCGGCCGTGCGGGCATCCTCCTCGGTCAGGGCGATGCTCGCCGCCCGGTACACCTCGGCCAGCGCCTCGCGCTGGAAGCGGCTGACCGCGACAACGAGCGTCGCGTCGCCGGCTGGGCCCAGCTCGTCACTCGTCATGGTTGCCCCCTCGTCGGCGCGGACCGACCAGACGGATGACCCGCTCCTCACGACACGGGCTCGGGGGGCATCGAGGCGCAGGGCTGCCGGGGCTCCCGCATGGCAGGATCCTGGGGTGAGCGATCGACCCGGGACCGACCGAGCCGTGCAGATCGCGCCCTCCGTGCTGCCCGCCGACTGGGCCCGACTGGGCGAGGAGGTGGCCTCCCTGGAGGCGGCCGGCGCCGACCGCATCCAGTGGGACGTGATGGACGGTCGCTTCGTGCCGAACCTCACCGTGGGCCCCGACGTGATCGCGGGGGCGCGTCCGCACACCGGGCTGCCCTTCGAGGCCCACCTCATGGTCGAGGATCCCGACGCCCTGCTCCCCCGCTGGGTCGAGGCGGGTTGCCGGCTGCTCATCGTGCACGCGGAGGCGACGACCCATCTGCACCGCACGCTCGGTCGCATCGGCGAGCTCGGCGCGGCCGCAGGTGTCGCTCTCAACCCGGCCACCCCCCCGGCCGCAGTCGCCCACGTGCTCGATCTCGTCGAGCTGGTCCTGGTGATGACGGTCAACCCGGGTTTCGGCGGCCAGAGCTACCTGGCGTCCATGGAGCCCAAGATCGCCGAAGTCCGCCGGCTGGTGCTCGACGCCGGTGCCGACGTCGACGTCGAGGTGGACGGCGGCATCGGCGCGTCGACCGCTTCCGGGGCTGTCGGTGCCGGGGCCAACGTCCTCGTCGCCGGCTCGGCGCTGTTCCGCCACCCGCAGGGCCTGGCCGCGGCTGTGGACGAGCTCCGCCGCCGGGCCGAGGCCGCCAGGGCCTGACCAGCCCCACCCGGCACCGCCGCACCCCCTACCGCGCCACGCCCAGGACCACGACGAGAGGAGCAGCACGAAGATGGGACTTCTCGACGACGCCAAGAGGAACCTGACCCGACTCCGCGCCCAGGCCGGCAAGCTCGCCGGTGACCACGGCGACAAGGCCGACGGCGCCATCGACAAGGTCGCCGGCCTCGTCGAACGACGAGCGGGCGCCCGCCACCACGACCGGATCGAGTCCGCCGCCGGCAAGGCCAAGGACCTCGTGCAGCGCCTGTCGGCCGAAGAAGGCGGAACCGACGCTCCCACCGAGGGGTCCGCCCGCGGGGACGGGAAAGCCGACGACGACACCGTCGAGATCGATGACGAGGCCGACGGGCCCGGTGCAAACCCCTGATCGCCCCGACGGGAGGCGGGGCGATCACGGACGACCCGTCCCACGCGTGGCCGTGCTCACGCTGGGCCTCACCACAGCGGCCGCCCTGCTGGCGGCCTGCAGCGAGGACTCCTCGGGAAGCGCCGCCGAGCTGTGCGGCGCTGTGGGCGACCGGCAGAGCTTCGCCTCCACCTTCGAGGGCTTCGACCCCAGCGACCCCCCTGGCGCGATCGCCACGCTGCGAGAGGCACGCGTCGAGCTGGGAGACCTTCGCGACGCCGCGCCCGGCGAGGTGCGCGACGACCTGGACGTGCAGATCGACGGCATCCAGTCGCTGCTCGACGCGCTCGAGGACCTCGGACCCCAGGCCAGCGCTGCCAACGCGGTCGCTGCTGTGCGAGGGCTCAGCGACGAGCTCTCGGGGGTCGACAAGGCCACGGCCGCTCTGGACCGGTGGTACTCCGAGCAGTGCACCGGCAGAGCCGAGACGAGCTCGACCGCACACGGCTGATCCAGCGAGCGCGCCGCCAGGCCCGGCCCGGAAGCCGAGGCCCTACTGGATCTCGCCTCGCCGCACGGCCACGTGGTCGATCAGGCCGTAGTCCTTGGCCTGCTCGGCTGTGAACCACCGGTCCCGCTCGGAGTCGGTCTGGATCTGCTCCACGTCCTGACCGGTGTGGAAGGCGATGCGCTCGGCCATCAGGCGCTTGACGTAGACGAGCTGCTCGGCCTGGATCGCTATGTCGCTGGCCTGGCCCTGGATGCCCCCCGAGGGCTGGTGCATCATGATCCGGGCATGGGGCAGGGCGTAGCGCTTGCCCTTGGCGCCGGCACAGAGCAGGAACTGGCCCATGGAGGCACCCAGGCCCATGCACATGGTGGCCACGTCGGGCTTGATGAACTGCATCGTGTCGTAGATGGCCATGCCGGCGGTGACCGACCCGCCCGGGCTGTTGATGTACAGCCAGACGTCCCGGTCGGCGTCGTCACCTTCGAGCAGGAGCATCTGCGCGCAGATGAGGTTGGCCACGTCGTCGTTCACGTCCGAACCCAAGATGATGATCCGGTCCTTGAGCAAGCGGTTGTACAGCTCCTGGGCGGCGTTGCCGCCGTTCTGGGCGGAGGGGGCGGGCGGCGGCGGCAGCACGGTCACAGACCGGCAGGCTAGCGGTGCGGGGGCACCGCCCCGCCCCCATCGACCGGCGTAACGTTGGCCGACCCCGCCGGCGTGGCCCAATGGCAGAGGCACTGGCTTTAGGTGCCAGTCAGTGCGGGTTCGAATCCCGCCGCCGGCACCTCAGGATCCGTCGCCGACCACGGCGGCCCACAGCGCCACGAAGGCCCGGCCACGGTGGCTGAGGCGATGCTTCTCGGAGTCGGACATCTGGGCGAAGGTGCGCCCGTCGCCCTCGACGGGAACGAAGATCGGGTCGTAGCCGAAGCCGCCGGTGCCCACAGCCGCTTCGGCCACCACACCGTCGACCACCCCGCGACGTACTGCGAACGTGCCGTCCGGGCGGACCAGGGCGGCGGCGCACACGTAGCGGCACCCGCGCTGGCCGGCGGGCACCCCGGCCAGCTCGCGCAGCACCCTGGGCACCCAGTCGACCTCGGCGGTCCAGCGGGCCGAACGGATCCCCGGGGCGCCGCCGAGGTGGTCTATCTCGATGCCCGAGTCGTCGGCCAGCGCCGGCTCGCCGGTCGCCTCGGCCAGCGCTCTCGCCTTGAGCACGGCGTTGGCCTCGAACGTGGAGCCCGTCTCCTCCCCGCCGGGGTCGCGGGCCACCAGGTCGACATCGGGCCCGAGGATCGCCGCGATCTCCGCGACCTTGTGGGCGTTGCCGGTGGCCAGCCAGATCCGGGTCACCCGCGGCCAGCGCGCCGCGGTGGCGGCGGCACGGCGACCATGTCGCGTTGCAGCTCGATCAGCCGGGCGATCCCGGCGCCTGCGAGGTCGAGCAGCGAGTCGAGCTCACCTCGGCTGAACGCGTGCCCTTCGGCGGTTCCCTGAACCTCGACGAAACGGCCCTCGGAGGTCATCACCACGTTCATGTCCACCTCGGCGGTGGAGTCCTCCGCATAGGGGAGGTCGAGCACTGGGGCTCCGTCATGGATGCCCACCGACACCGCCGCGCAGAAGGCGAACAGCGGGTGCGCTGTGAGCGACCCGGAGGCCACGAGGCGAGCGCAGGCATCGTGCAGGGCCAGGTAGCCGCCACAGATCGAAGCCGTGCGGGTCCCGCCGTCGGCCTGGAGCACATCGCAGTCGACCAGGATCTGGCGCTCACCCAAGACGCCCATGTCGCACACGGCGCGCAGCGAGCGCCCGATGAGGCGCTGGATCTCCTGGGTACGACCCGATGGTCGACCGTCGCGGACCTCGCGACGGATCCGCTCGGGCGACGAGCCGGGCAGCATCGAGTACTCGGCGGTGACCCAGCCCTTGCCGCCACCTCGCATCCAGCGAGGCACGTCTTCGTCGACCGAGGCGGTGCACAGCACCCGCGTGTCGCCGAAGGACACCAGGCACGATCCGTCGGCCATCTCGGTGAAGTCCCGCTCGAAGGTCACGGGGCGCAGCTCGTCGGGGGCACGGCCATCGGGTCTCAATCGGAGCTTCCTGGTTCGGAAGGGATCGGTGGGCCGGGGGCCGGCGTGACGGGCCCGGCTGGTCGATCCGCCGGTGGTCGATCCACCGGTGGTCGATCAGACGGGTAGTCGATCAGATCTGGTAGGTGACTCCGACCGCGGCGATCTCGACGTCCGCTCCGAAGGCCTCGGCCGCCGCCACCTGCTGTCCGTCGGGTTCGACGCCGGGCAGCAGGTGGGTCAGCACCAGGCGCGACGCCCCGGCATCGGCGCCGGCACGACCGGCCTGGGTGGCGTCGAGGTGCGGGCCGACGCTCTCGCCCGGGCGGGCGGACGCCTCGCACAGCAGCAGGTCCAGCTCGCCGCCCAGAGCTGCCGGAGACCACCGCGGCCCGGTGTCGGCGGTGAAGCCGAACGAGCGCCCGCCGTGGTCGACCCGCAGCGCCAGGGTCTCCACCGGATGGTCAGTGCGCGCGCACGTGAGCCGCACCTCGGCCACGTCGAGAGCGTCGCCGTCGGCCAGGGTCGTCCAGTCCAGGGTCGGATCCAGGGGCCCGCCGCAGACCACCTCGGCCATCGCCTTGGTCTCGGCGGTCCCGAAGACCGGGACCCCGGAGCGCCCGAACGCCCACCGCAGCGCGTTGCGGGCCACGGGGAGCTCGACCCAGTGGTCGGGATGGCAGTGGGTCAACACGATGGCGTCGAGATCGGAGAAGCTCGACGTGGCGTTGCAGGGCGGCCAGCGTGCCGGGGCCGGCGTCGACCCACACCGAGCACCCCCCGGCGCGCAGCAGGTAACCGCTGCAGGCTCCGTAGGGCCCGGCGTAGGAGCCCGAGCAGCCCAGCACGGTCACCTCCACCGCAGGCTCCTCGCGGCTCGACCCACAACCGCCGGCCCGCAGGTCATCGGCGGCCCGAGGACGTGGCCCCCGCAGGGGTCGCGAGGCGAGCCCGCGCCGGCGGGCTGGGACGGGCGCGCACCGGACGGGGCCAGCCGACGGCCTCGACCTCGCCCAGCTCGGGACCGAGCAGAGCTCGACCCAGTCGGGAGAAGACCTCCACGTCGCCCGACGACAGCCACCGGCGCGAAGCCGGCGTCGCCCGCGGCGGGCAGGCCAGGTCGGAGCCGGCCAGCTGGGCACGGATCTCGAAGGCGGTCTCGTCGGCCGAGGAGACCAGCACGACGTCCCGCCCGACCACATCGCTGATCGTACGGGCGAGGTACGGATAGTGCGTGCAACCCAGCAGCAGCGCGTCGACCCCGGCGTCGACGACCGGGGCCAGCAGTCGCTGGGCCAGCACGTGCACCTGGTCGCTGCCGGTCTCGCCACGCTCGACGAACTCGACGAAGCCGGGGCACGCGGCGCACACCAGCTCGAGGTCCGGAACGAGCTGCGCCACGGCGCGCTGGTAGGCACCCGAGGCGATGGTGCCCACCGTGCCGATCACCCCAGCCCGGCCGGACGCGCTGGCCCGCGCCAGCGCCCTCACGCCGGGCTCGATCACCCCCACCACCGGCACCGGCAGCGACGCCTCCAGCTCGGCCAACGCCGCGGCCGCCGCTGTGTTGCACGCCACCACGAGCAGCTTGACGTCGTGGTCCTCGACGAGCATCTCGGCGATCTCGACGGCATGGGAGCGCACCTCCTCGAGCGGCTTGGGGCCGTACGGGTACCGGCCCGTGTCACCGACGTATACGAGGTGCTCTTCGGGCAGCAGGTCCATCAGCGCCCTCGCCACCGTCAGGCCGCCGAACCCGCTGTCGAAGACCCCGATCGGACGGTCCTCCATGCGTCGGGCAGGCTAGGCCGCTCCAGGGCCCAGCACGCGCTGCCTAGCCTGCAGCCATGGCCGAGCCCGAGACGCTGACGCTGTGGCACAACCCCCGGTGCTCCAAGAGCCGCGCCGCCAAGGCGATCCTCGACGAGCGCGGAGCCACCTACCTCGAACGTCGCTACCTCGACGACCCCCCTTCGCCGGGCGAGCTCGATGCAGTGTGCGAGGCGCTGGGCATGCAGCCCTGGGAGCTGGCCCGCACGGGCGAGGCGGTGGCCGGCGAGCTCGGCCTGCGCGACCTGCCCCACGACCGGGACCGCTGGCTCGACGCCATGGCCGCCCATCCGATCCTCATCGAACGCCCGGTGCTGTTGCGCAGCGACGGGCGGGCCGTGGTGGGCCGGCCGCCGGAACAGGTCGAGACGCTGTTGTGAGCAGGGTCCCGCGGGACGGATCAGGGCTCAGAAGTAGATGATCCCCTTGGCCCGAGCCTCGACGGCGTCGAGATCATCGGTCCAGGCCCCGGTGGAGAGGTACTTCCAGCCGGCGTCACAGACCATCGTGACGATCGTGCCCTCCTCGATCAGGCCGGCCGCCTTGGCTGCGCCGGCCATGACCGCTCCCGAGGAGATCCCGACGAACAGGCCGACCTCGGTGAAGCGGCGGACCCACTCGATCGACTCGCGGGGGCGCACGATCAGCCGGCGATCGAGCAGCTCCCAGCCGCCGGCGTCTTCGAAGAGGGGCGGGACGAAGCCCTCGTCGAAGTTCTTGAGCCCGTCGACCATCTCCCCCGCGGGTGGCTCGACCGCCCACACCTGCACCGCGGGGTTGCGCTCCTTGAGGAAGGTGCCGCACCCCATGATCGTGCCGGCTGTGCCCAGACCGGCCACGAAGTGGGTGATCTCGGGCACGTCTCGCCAGATCTCGGGCCCCGTGCCCTCGTAGTGGGCCCTGGTGTTCGACGGGTTCCCGTACTGGAACGGGAACCACCAGTCGGGGTGCTCGGCAGCCATCGCCTGGGCCCGGCGCATAGCGCCATTGGATCCCTCCCTACCCGGGCTGTCGAGGATCTCGGTCCCCCACACCTCGAGCATCTGGCGCCGCTCCACCGACACGTTCTCGGGCAGGACCACCTTGAGCCGGTAGCCGCGCACCTTGGCGATCATCGCCAGCGCGATGCCCGTGTTGCCCGACGAGGACTCCAGGATGACCTGGCCCGACCCCGGCGTGAGGCGACCCTCCTTCTCCGCGTCGAGGACCATCTGCTTGGCAGCCCGGTCCTTCACCGACCCACCCGGGTTCTGGCCCTCCAGCTTGGCCACGATCCGCACACGGGGGTTGGGGCTGAGCGCCGAGACGTCGACGATGGGCGTCTCGCCGATGCAATCGAGGATCGACTCGTAGACGGCCACCGGGCTCCCAGAACGTCGACTTGTCCGGTCGACAATCTACCTGGCGACCAGAGCCGTCGGCTCCTCGGTGGCAGTGCCGTCGACGATGCGGTACGAGCGCATCGACGGTTCGAGGTCCCGCAAGGACACGATCACGTAGTGCCAATCGGGGTCCGGAGCCTGGGCCACGTCGGTCGGTGACGGATACGGATCGGTGTGGGTGTGCGAGTGCATCACCCCGATCAGCTCCAGACCCTCGGCCGACGCGGCACGGTCGGCACGAAGGTGGTCAGCGGGGTCGACTGTGTAGACGCGGCCCGACGCGGCCGCGTTGCGGCAGCGGTAGAACACGCTCGCATGGGAGGCACCGAGGGGTCCGGCCAACAGGCCGCACGCCTCCTCGGGCACACCGGCGAGCGCGTGGGCGACCATCGACACCCACACCTGCCGGGTCATGGTCAGCATCGGCGGGCAGGCTATCGGCGGGTGCCGAGTAGCCTCCCCGACCCATGCCCAACGACCGCGGCGCCACCAAGGTGGTCGCCTCGAACCGGGCGGCGAGGCGAAACTACGAGGTGCTCGACCAGGTCGAGGCGGGCCTGGTCCTGCGCGGCAGCGAGGTCAAGGCCCTGCGCGACTCGCAGGTGCAGATCCGAGACGCCTACGCCCGCATCGAACGAGGCGAGGTCTGGCTGCACGGTCTGCACATCTCCCCCTACGGGTTCTCGGCGGCCCACACAGGCCACGAACCCGAGAGGCTCCGCAAGCTGCTGTTGCACCGGGCCGAGATCGACCGGCTCCGCCCACGGGTCGAACAGGAGCACCTGGCGCTGATCCCGCTGTCGATCTACTTCCGCGACGGCCGGGCCAAGGTCGACCTCGCGCTGGCACGGGGCCGCAAGAGCTACGACAAGCGCCAGGCCCTGGCGGAGCGAGATGCCCAGCTCGAGGCCCGGCGCGCAGTGAGCGAGCGTCGGTAGAGTGGGCTGCGAACATTGACAAGGGGCTGATCGGTTTCGACGTCGGGACCGGGAGTCGGCCTGTGCGACCCGAGTTGCTCAGACTCGTTAATCGGGGCACCACAACAACTGCCGATGAGCAGTACGCCCTCGCCGCCTAGTCCCAACTAGGTGATCGAGAGCACCAGTGACCGGTGACGGCGCACGGGGCCGGACCACCGCAGCCCGGCAACAGAAGCGGTGGTGGACAGCAGGGAGAGACCGCTGGCGGTGGGAAAGACCACTGGCTCCGGGGAAAGACCCGGCGGCGAGCACCTCCGCGTGCTCCTCCGACCCGGCGGTGTGGCAGCCGTAGCGCCACTGTCTCGGGAACGGTCGTAACGCAGACGGTGACCGCTCGACGGACGAGGGTTCGATTCCCTCCAGCTCCACTCCCTCCCCCCGTCCTCGGGTGCCGAGGCTCCGACGTGCCAGTCGCGCCATTGCGCGGAACGTGCCAGCTATGCCTTGGCCTTGAGCTTCTCGAATGTCGAGGGCCTGAGCAGGAGGGAGCGGACGGCGACCTCGGCGACGTGGTCGGCGACGGCCTCGAGGTCGTGGTCGGGGTTCGGCAGGGGCCGCAGCCAGTTCTGCGTCGCCTCGTCGCCGGCCAGCAGGGTTCGAGCGGCGAGGGCAGCGTCGACAGGGCGCAGCTCACCGCTCTCGATTCCCTCGGTGAGGAGTGCGGTGACCTCGGCGTCGAGCCTGCACCGCTCGATCCAGTAGGCGGCGAACGCCTCGGGCGACCGCACCGCCAACCGGTGGATCTCGTTGATGTCGAAGGGGAAGCCGCTCAGTGCCAGCACGTCCTCCCGCACGAGGCGGAACAGGCGCACGCCGACTGGCCCGTCGGAGGCCCGCTCCCGCTCGACGATCGCCAACGGGATGCGGTTCACCCGCTCGAGGATGCTCCCGAGGATCTCTGACTTGGACCGGAACCAGTAGTAGATCGACGACTGCTGCAGGCCGGCGCGGTCGGCGATCTCCGCCATGGTGACGGCGTCGACTCCCTTGGCCGCGAACAGGGCGCCGGCCGCGGCAACGATCGCCTCGCGTGGATCGCCCTCGTCGCTTCTCGGGCGGGCGCGCGGCCTGCCCCGGCGGCGGCGCGGCACAGTCTCCGGTATGCCCATCCCGAGGCAATGGTAGCGGGAGGCGGGTGGGTTGGATCGGCGTCAACCCCTGTTCACAGCACCCGACTGCGACGACCGGTCGCTTGGCACGGAACCACGAGTGGGTGGGCTCGACCATCTCGACGGCCAGGTCGGCGACGCAGTGAGCGCGACGGCCCCGGAGCCTGGAGCTCAACGCCGTCCTCGCCCTCCTCGTCGTCTTCGAGAGCGCAGGGCGGCCCCCAGTCACGAGCCCCAGCGGGCTCCAGGGAGCGGGGCCACCACGCCGCGATCCCGCAGGATCGGCAGGACCGATCGCTCCAGCAGCGTGAGGTCGGTGTCCCAGTCGGTGCAGGAGCACAAGACGCCGTCGACGCCCGCCTCGTGCAGCTCCTCGAACTGGTCGACGAGCATCGACGGCGTCACCGGGTCGGGCCGGCGGCCGAACCACACCGGCGGGACGTCCTGGGCTCGCCTCCGCAGCGACTCGCCGGCGACGGGGCGGCTGTACTCGCCGTGGTGGTCGAGGATCGCCTCGACGTCGGGCTCGGCCTCGTAGCGGGCCAGCCGCTCCTCCCCGGCGTCGATGGACTCCTCCAGCACCACCGTCAGCACCGTGTAGACGTGCAGAGACCGCCCCAGCCCCGCCGCCGCCGCCTTGTAGTCCGCCGCCAGCTGACCGATCCCCGCCACCGGCGGGCCCCCCACGAACGCGTGCGTCGCGTGGGCTGCGGTGAACGCCATGCCCGGGGCCGATGCACCGGCGCACACGATCGGCACCGAGCCGCCCGCCGGCACCGGTCCCGAGACGCAGTCGTGAAGGTCGAACCACTTGCCGTGGTGGGTGACCCGGTCCTCGGACCACAGCCGTCGCAGCACCGACAGCCACTCGGCGGCGTAGTCGTACTTGACCGAGGGCCACTCCTCGGGCAGCACGCCCATCTGCTCGAACTCCCGGAGGTTGGCCCCCGCCACAAGGTTGAAGGCGAAGCGCCCGCCAGAGATGTCGTCGATCGTCGAGGCCATCTTGGCGGCGACGGCCGGCGGGTACAGCGCCGGCATGATCGACGAGACGATCCCGATGCGGGACGTCGATGCCGCCAGCGCCGCGCCGAGCGTGAGGCACTCGAGGCTCTCGTCCCAGAACTTGGTGACGCCGCCGTGGCCCCGCCACACCGACTGGGCCAGCACGAAGTCCATGCCGATGGCCTCGGCCCACCGCGTCAGCCGCAGGTTGTTGGCGAAGGTGGCCGGGTCCTCGGGGCCGGAGATCGCCATGACCCAGTTGCGGTTGGCGACAGGCAGGAAGAGGCCGGTGTGGAGCATCTGGCCACGATGGACGATCGTCGGTTGCGTACGGATGAGAAGCTCGTGACCCCGCTCTGACCGCACGAGGGCTACAACAGCGATGCGTCAGCCCGACATCACCGAGCGGTAACAGTGGCTGCCTCGCCTGGAAACACGATCCCTGGATAGTGCTTTTCCATGAGGCATCGAAACAGGCAGGGACCGGCGCTGTTGGCGCTGTTCGTCGTCGGCGGCATGCTCGCCGCCGGCTGCAGCAGCGACGACGACTCGGCCACCGCCGGCTCCGACGGCAAGGCCACCGCCGGGGGCGAGCAGGTCCTGCGCCTGGCGTTCTCCTCGGACATGGACCCACCGGACCCGGACACCAACTACCAGCTCCAGGGCAACCAGGTCACCACCTCCCTCTACGAGGGCCTGGTCGACTACGCCCCCGACGGCAGCGCCGAGATCGTGCCGATGCTCGCCGAGTCCTACGAGATTTCCGACGACCAGCTCACCTACACCTTCCACCTGCGAGAGGGCGTGACCTTCCACGACGGCACACCGCTGGACTCCGAGTCGCTACTGGCCGGCTTCGACCGTCGCACGGCCGACGCGGTGGGGTCCCCCATGAGCTACATGCTCCTACCGGTAGACCACTATGAGACGCCCGACCCGCAGACGTTCGTGATCAAGCTGGCGTACGCCGAGTCGGCGTTCCTCACATACCTCGCCAGTCCGTTCAGCCCGAAGGCGATCAGCCCAGCGGTTCTGGAGGCGGAGGCTGTCGGAGGCGACGAGGCCGTCGAGTACCTCAAGACGCACGACGCCGGCACCGGCCCCTACGAGCTCACCGAGTTCACCCTGGGCCAGCGCTACGTGCTCGAACGCTACGACGGCTACTGGGGCGACGAGCCGTACTACGAGCGGGTCGAGATCCGCATCATCCCCGATGCCGCCAGCCAGGTCGTCCAGCTCGAGGGCGGCGACCTCGACATCATCACCGGCCAGCCGGCCGCCACGCTGCAGACCTTCGAGGGCCGCGACGACTTCCAGCTCGCCCAGTTCCCGGTGCTCCAGAAGGCGTGGATCCACCTGAACATGCAGCGAGCGCCGACGGACGACCAGGCGTTCCGCGAGGCGCTGCGTGCGGCCATCGACCGGCCCACGATCGTCGAGCAGGTGTGGGGCAAGTACGCGGAGGAGTCGACCCAGATGTACCCGGTCGAGAACGTGCCGACCGGTGTCGCCGCCGACGACTGGGACTACGACCCGTCGCTGCTCGAGGGCATGAGCGACGGCGAGAACCTCGAGATCGGCTACCCGGGCGACTCGCCCACCTCGCAGCTCGTGGCCGAGACGCTCCAGACCCAGTTCGGCGCCGCCGGCCTCGATGCCACACTGCGGCCGCTGACCGGCGCCGAGACCTACGACCTCCAGTCGGACATCCCCGGCGCCCCGAACCTGTTCGTGGAGACGTCCTATCCCGACTCGACCCACCCGGACACCTGGGCCCGGCTGTTCTGGTTCTCCGACATCGCCAGCGGCGCCGGCGGGTTCCTGAACTACCTCGGGGCCGGCACGCCGGAATCCGACGAGCTCTTGAACACAGGCCTCGGCGCCACGGACCAGACGGTCATCGACGAGTCCTACGGCAGCTCCGGTGACCTCATCCACGACCAGGTCGGGTTCATCACCCTCGCCGACGTCGCGGACACCTTCTTGGTGCGCAGAGGCATCACCGGGTTCTCCCACTGGATCCCGACGCCTCTGACCCTTCAGCTCAAGGCGCTGAAGGAAGGCTGACAGCGATGGTCAGCGCCGCCGTCACCGTCGCCCCGGGGGTTCCGGCTCGGGCTCGACCACGGCTGCGGATCGCCGACGTGCGCCGCTGGTGGGCGCCGTTGCTGCTGGCGGCGGTGACGGTGCTGGCGCTGACCGCTCCGCTGCTGGTCGGCGCCGGGGAGCGAACCGTGGTCGGCGACCCGTTCGAGTCGCCGTTCGGGGCCCACCTCCTGGGTACCGACAGCCAGGGCCGGGACCTGCTGGCCCGCTTGACCTTCGGGCTGCGGACCAGCTGGTTGGCGGCCCTCGCGGTCATCGCCATCGGCGTCGTGCTCGGCTCGATCGTCGGGCTCGTCGCAGGGTTCGCCGGTGGCATCGTCGACGCGGTGCTGATGCGCCTGACCGACGCCACCCTGGCGGTGCCTAGCACGCTGGTGGCGCTCGCGGCCGCGGCGGCGCTGGGCGCGGGGCTGCGCAACACCCTGCTCGCCGTCGCCGCCACTTGGTGGCCGTGGTACGCCCGGATCGTGCGGGGCCAGGTCGTGTCGCTCATGACCCGACCACACGTCGAGGCAGCGCGGCTTGGCGGCCTGGGCCGTACCCGCACGGCGCTCGTCCACGTTCTGCCGGGGACGGTCGGGCCGGTGATAGTGGCAGCGTCGCTCGACGTCGGCAACGTGATGCTCGTGCTCGCCGGCCTGTCGTTCCTCGGCCTGGGCTCGCCGCCTCCGGCCGCCGAGCTGGGCGCCATGACCGCTTCGGGCACCACCTACCTGTTCAATGCCCCGTGGGTCTCGCTGGTCCCCGGGGCCGGCCTGTTCGTCCTCGCCGCGCTGGCCAACCTCGCCGGCGACGGACTGCGCGACCTGGTCTCAGAGCGATGACGAGGGCGCTCGTCGGGCGACGCCTGTTGGCGCTCGTAGGCGTCCTCGTCGGGCTCTCCGTGCTCGTGTTCGTCATCCAGGCCGTGCTGCCGACCGACCCGGTGCGGGCCTACTTCGGCCGCAACGTGTCAACAGACCTCCTCGCCGCCAAACGCCACGAGCTCGGGCTCGACCGAGCGTTGCCCGAGCAGTACGTGCACTTCGTCGGCCGCCTGCTGCGGGGCGACCTGGGCGAGTCGCTGCGGACCCGGCGGGCCGTGACGACCGACATCGGGGACTTCCTGCCGGCGACTGCGGAGCTGGCGTTGTGCGCCGCCGTGCTCGCCGCCGTCTTCGGCGTAGCGCTCGGCGTGATCGGCTCGCGGGGGGGCGTCGCCTCGGGCGGCGTGAGGCTCGTGTCGGTGCTCGGCTCCTCGGCGCCGACGTTCCTGCTGGCGATAGTCGGAATCCTCGTCTTCTACCGCCAGCTCGGCTGGCTGCCGGCGGTGGGGAGGGGTGACTCCGTCGACGGGCCGACGCGCTGGTTCCTGGTCGACGCGGTGCTCGCCGGCGACCCATCGGCGTTCGTCGATGCGTGGAAGCACCTCGTCATGCCGGCCACGGCGTTGGCCATCGGACCTGCCGTCTCCGTCGCACGGACGCTGCGAGGGTCGCTGCGGGACCTGCAGCGAGAGGACCACGTGCGACTGGCCCGGGCCAAGGGGCTCGGCGAGGTACGCATCCTCGTACGCCACTGCCTGCGCAACGCCGCCGGCCCCAGCCTGTCGATGGGCGGGCTCCAGTCGGGCCTGCTGCTGGCGGGCACGGTGGTCGTCGAGTCGGTCTTCGGCTGGCCCGGCATTGGCCTGTACCTGAACCAGGCCATCGAGGCCTCCGACCTCCCGGCGGTCGTCGGCGTGGTGCTCGTGCTCGGTGCGATCTACGTCGTGCTCAACGCGGTTGTCGACGTGCTCCAGATCGCCGCCGATCCCCGCCTGCGGGCTCGAGTGGCGGCATGAGCGGCCCGCCGGTCGCCGAGGTCCGGGACCTGTCGGTCACCATCACCGGGCGCGACGGC
>CAVPEW010000053.1:0-7073 GCA_963703565.1 uncultured Microthrixaceae bacterium
CATGGCCGGGCCTTCGCAAGCCGTGCCGCGAGCCGCTCGAGGCGCTCGCGCAGGTCGTGCTCGAGCACGCGGTTGACCCGCTGCAGGTGCTCAGTGCGCTGGCGCCGGCACCGCTGCAGGTTGAGCGTGGCGATGCTGGTTCGCCCGCGCGCCGCGGCGCGCGATACCATGGGGCCTGTCATGAGTTGCTCCTTGTGACGGCAACCCAATCGAGCCCGGCGAAGCAGAAGCCGAGCGTGCAGAAGCCGGAGTGACTCCCGGCCCCTCACACGCTCCGGGGCTATTTCTCAGGAGGTCGTTCTGGCGACAAACCAGAATCCTGAGCGATTGGGTTGTGCTTTGTGTGAGCGCAACTCCGCCCGGGAGAAATCCGGGGCGGGGTGCGCGCACTAGGACTCCTCGACCCGGAGGCCGAAGGGCAAGCAGGCCGGGCACGCGACCCGGTTGGTGACCGCGCGCGCGGCGAAGGTCGCGTGCGCCGATCGCGCACGCTCGAGCCGCCGGCACGTCAACAGGTGAAAGGTCGAGCCGGTGTAGGCGAGCGTCGCGACGGCGCTCACCTGCACCGGCCCCTCGGAGGGATGGGTCTTCACGTGGGACCACTACCGACGGGGGTTGAGTTGCGTGCCCAGAGTGTGGGTACGCTCGCTCGCCCGGTCAGGGGCGTCGTCGGCGATGGAGTCACGATCCCGCATGGAGCTAATCCCTCCTGTGGTCGATCGCCAACGCCGGTTACGAGCGGCGCTTCTGATCGGGTGCCCGCGAACCTAACCGGAGCAGGGATGCTCCGGCCAGGGTCGACCCTTCGCCGACATCATGGCGAATCCCGCAAATAGCGCTCGTCGGGGGCGCGATCCTAGCCATATGGGGAGGGAACGCGAGTTCGTTTCCGGCCCGCTGACGGTTGCGTTGAGGTAGGAAGGGCGGCATGGCTGAGAAGTCCCACGCCGATCCGCGCAAGCGGGCCGACGAGCTCGCGCAGCGGGCGCGCGATGAGGCGCCGGCGAACCCCCTCGGGGAACTGCCGCCGGTCGAGACGGACTTCAACCGCAATCCGCTGAGCGGGCTGCCCTCCGTCGAGCACGACTTCAACCGCAACCCCCTCGATGTACCGAAGGTCGGCACGCCGAGCGAGAGCGGGTCCGGCGGGAGCGGGAAGGGCCTTGCGGTCTTCGGCGTCGTGGTGATCCTGATCGGGATCGGGATCCTGGTCTACGCGAGCCAGCACGCCCCGACCGTCTCGAACGTGCTCACCGAGGAGTACGTCTTGAAGCCGGGCGCCTACAACGCGGCGCGCTTCTTCGGCTGGGCGATGATCGTGGTCGGGGCGTTCGCCGGCCTGGCGGGCCTACTCCGGTCGAACCGGCGGGACTAGCTCGAGCTCGCGCGCACGCCGGCGACGGCGCCCGGCAGGAGGGTGCCGCCGGCGCCGATCATGGCCGCGCCGGCCTCGCCGGCGCCGGTGAAGGCCCAGATGGCGCCGCCGGCGGCGATGAGCAGGGTGCCGGCGATGAGCCGGCCGAAGGCGTTGTAGTCCATTTCAGTGAAGTCCTTTCAGCGGGCCTCACGGCCCTGTGGTAGTGAGCAGACGGGCGGCGCGCCCCTCGAGGCGCGCCATCCATTCGGGCTCGCGCTCCTCGAGGTCCTCGAGCGCGTGCGCGAGCACGGGCGCGATCGGGCCCAGGCGGCGCGCGAGCACGGCCGCGCCGACCACCCGCACCAGCGCCAGCACCCGCTGGGGGTCGTCCTCGCCGATGAGCGGCGGGGAGGGCACTTCACAGATTGAAGCTGCGGACGAGGTTGCGGACCACGTTGGTCACGTCCTGCGGCCCCTCCCAGCGGTTGCCCCGCCAGGTGATGACGCACCCGGGCTTGGTGAGGCCGTTGCGGGCGATGTTGCGCATCGGGCCCAGGCACTCCTCCCAGCCGGCGAACAGCGGGTGGCCGGGGATCACCAGGCGCAGGGTGTTGCCGTAGGGGGGCAGGCGGTCGGGCGCGTTCGGCGTGGTGGTCCAGGTGATCGTCCCCGGGTCGATCATGTTGGGCACGTAGTAGCCGCCGGCGAGGGTGCGCCAGATCTCGATGTGCGCGTGGTCGGGGCCGTCCGCCCAGTCGGTCACGTGGGCGACGACCTGGCCGGCCTTCACGGAGGCGCCGACCCTCACGCCCGGGTCCACGTGGCGCACCACGACGACCTCGGGCCCGCCGGCGCGGCGCACCTTGACGGTGCCGCCGAAGACCTGGCCGGTCTCGCCGCGCGAGGGGTGCGCCTCCACGACGGTGCCGTCGACCGCCGAGCGCGCGGGCGCGCCGCCGGGGGCGAACCAGTCGAGCGCGGCGTGGTAGCGGCGGCCGTCGCGGTCGGGGGCCCCCTCGGGGTCCGGGTAGCGGAACGCCGAGCGCCCGCGGGGGGTGGTGAGGATCGGGTATGCCTTCATGGGGCCTCCTCGGTGGTCACGGGAGCACGCGCAGGAACGCGGTGAGGGTGATGTAGGGCGGCATGTTGTTGTGGGCGCCGCCGCCGCCGGTGGCGCCGGTGGTGGTGCGCGAGTTGTTGCGCCCCTGGAAGTTCGCCCCCGAGGCGACGACGGGGCTGTCTGTGGCCTTGTTGGTCCAGAAGTAGTCTTCGCCTCCGCCGGGCGGGTGGTCGTGCGGGGGCATCTCGCCCACCGTGAGGGTGTGGGTGGCCTCGCCGCCGGCGCCCTTGATGAGGAAGGTCGGCCCGTTCAGCAGCACGAAGCGATCGCGCAGGTCGGGGATCTTGACCTTGCCCACCGCGGCCGCGCCCCAGTAGGAGGAGGGCCCGGTGCCGAGCCGCTCGGCGAGGTCGGGGTAGTCGGTTGCGGTCAGCTCCTGACCGAAGCACCAGGCCCACATGACCCCCTCGAAGGTGTCGAGGTTGGAAACGACCGAGATCAGGAGTCCGCCGACCGGGAAGGGGGCGTGGGCCGGCGGCGTGAAGGCCGCGGGCGCGGGCGCGGGCACGAGGTCGGTCGGAACGGCGGGCCGGCGGTAGTCGGTCACCCGATCGTCCGGGCGCTCGTGATCGTCACGCCGCTCACCGAGCTCGCCGAGCGAAGGCGCCAGCCGAGGGCCCACCGCACCAGCGGGATCGAGTGCGAGCCCTCGGGAAGGAAGGTCTCGTGGCCGATCGGGTCCGGCCAGTCGCGGCGGTCGAGGCTCTCGGAGATCTGGAGGTAGGCGTCGCCGCCCGAGATCGTGATGTCGATCCGCAGGAAGCCGGGCATCGGCACGTAGTGCTCGAACGCACCCGAGTAGACGCTCGGGACCACCCCACCCCCGGGCGGGGGCGCCGGCGACGGGCCGACGGCGAGGTTGTTGGCGGGCGCGTCGAGCGGGCTCACGGCCAGATCCGATCCGCGAGCATCCCCAGGCCCACCAGGGCGATCGACGCGGCCGCGTAGGCGCCCGCGCGCACGCGGCGCAGCTGGCGGCGCTCGCCGCGGCGCTCGGCGAGCTCGGTGCCGAGGTTCTCGACCGCGGCCGCGTTGCGCTCGAGCGCGCGCGCGAGGCTCGCGACGCGCTCGAGCACCGTGGCCGCGGTGGCCTCGGCGCCGTGGCGCCAGTCCTCGAGGCGCTCGATCCTGTCGAGCATCGGGCTCACGGCAGGGCCGACTCCAGCCCGCGCACCGGCCCGCGGCGCAGGATCAGCATCAGGACGGCCACCAGGCCGACCGCCGCGAAGGCGGCCGACAGGAGGTGGTGCAGGTACTCGGCGCGGTCGGGGGGGATCACGCCGGCGAGGCGGTCGATCATGCTGAGACCCTCACTTCGATTCTGGGCATGTCGCCCGTGTCCTGGGCAGCCGCGCCGAAGGACGCCGGCGCGGCGCCCGCGACGCCGTATTTCGAGTAGCCGGCGTGCATGAACGTGGGCCCCGCGGGCTGTGGGAACACGTCGGCCGGAAAGCCCGAGCAGCAGCGGTAGGTGGGCGCCGCGGCGATCTGGGGCACCACCGCAGCCTGATACCAGCCCGGAGTGAGGAACTGACCGATCGCGATCGCCTTCTGACCGATGGCGTCCGAGGCGACCACCCCGTAATCGGCGATCAGGGCGCCTGGCAGGCCGTCTCGCAGGCACTCGAACCAGCAGAAGCGCGACACCGACCCGAGGCCGCCGGCGATCGTGACCTCAACCCGGATCTCGTCGAGCGTGACGGCGTTCGGGACGTAGATCGGCGCGGAGCGCAGCTCGTCCTGGCTCGGCGCGGCCGCGGTGATCGTGGTGGCCCCGAAGGAGTAGCGCCGGCCCGCGGTCCAGGCGAACGAGGGCGGGTCCGCGATTCCGCTCGAGGTGCCGCGCACTACTCGTCCTCGTCCGCGGTCGCGACCGCGGCCGCGCGCTGTGCGGGTGCGGGAGCGGGCGCGGGCGCGTCGGGCTCGAGCACGTAGAGCCGCTGCCACACCTTCGCGGCCACGCGGTCGCCGCCCGACCCGGTGACGACGACCACCAGGCGCTCGAGCCCGTAAAGCCACGGGCGGGCGTCCTGGAACGTGGTCCCCGGATCCGTCGCGCCGAGCAGGACGCTCCCGATGAGGTTCTCGATGCGCTCCTCGTCGATGTAGAGCGAGACCCGCGCGCCGCCGATCGCGTCGCCGGCCACGGTGATCTGCTCGAGCTCGGCGATCATGTCCTGCGCGAGTGGGCGGAACTCGATCGTCACCGCGCCGGCGGCGGTGCTGGCGGACTCGGTGAGGCGGTCGAGGCGCAGGAGCTTCTGGATCATGCGGCGGCCCTCCCGATGGGCGTTGCCTTGAGGCCGGCACCGAGGACGGCGCTCGGCGCCGGCGTGCCGAATGCCTTGGAGGCGCCCTGGCCGAGCAGCCACACGGCCACCACGCCGATGAGCACGAAGGCGAGGATCTTGATCACGTAGTCCTTGATGAAGGCGAGGACCTTGCCGACGGGGCCCTCGAACGAGTCGAAGATGTTGTTGCCGGGCTGCATCTCCTCGGGGATCCCGCCGCCCTGCTGGGGGATGCCGCCGGGCCCGTAGGTGACCTCATTGCCGATCACCTTCTTGTCCACGCTGACGCCGCCCGGGAACTTCGAGGCGACCGCGGACGGCCAGTTCGGCGAGGCCGCCCAGATCTCGCCGATGCGCGCGATCGTGAGCCTCCCGTCGCCCTTGTAGAGGGACCCGCCCAGGTTGTCCGCGGCCGCGTCGATGCCCTCCCCCCAGGAGCGGTAGCGATAGCCCGCGTTGGGTGCGCCGGTGACGCCCATGCCGAACGCGTTGTGGGAGCCGTTGGTGGCGAAGCCGGTCCGGCCGAAGCCCGACTCGACAGAGGCGATCGCCGGCAGCAGGTAGGGGTCGAGGCCGTTGCGCTGCGCGGCCGCGACGAAGCGATCGCCGAGCCCGGCCATCGGCGTGCCGGCGAGCCCGCGGTCGAGATCGTCGGCGATGCGCCGCGCGTCCTGGGTGGAGAGCGTGGCCACCTCAGTCCCAGATGTCGGCGTAGAACTTCTTGGCGCCGCCGGACCACTTGCGCACCGGCACGCCGCGCGCGAGGAGGCCCGCCACCTGCGAGTCGCGCGCCGCGGCCGTCGACCACGGTCCGACCGTGCGCTTGGTGGCCGGCCTGGGCGCCGGCGCGGCGACCGGCTGGGGCGCGGGCGCGGCGGGGGCCTGGGGCGCGGCCACCGGCGGCGCCGGCGTCACGGTGCGCGTGTCGGCGATCTCGTCGCGGATCGGCGCCAGCTGGTCCTTGACGATCTGCGCGATCTCCGACGCCCCGGTGGGGCTCGGGATGCGCGCGACGTCGCCGCGCAGCTCGTCGATCTGATCCTGGACGTCCGCCAGGGTGTCCGAGGTGGTCGAGTCGTAGCCGGAGTTCGGCAGGTAGGCGGCCGAGAGCTCGCCGGCGGGCGGCGCGGTGGTCGTCGAGGTCGCGGGGGCGGCGCCGGCGCGCCGGCGTTGCGGCGCGAGATGAGGATGATGATGATCGCGAGGCCCGCGCCGCCGGCGACGATCGCGACGCGCTTACCCCGGGGGGAGAGCTTGCGGAACCAGTCCATCGAGACCTCCTCAGCGGGGCCCGGAGCGGGGGTTGAGCCCGCGCGCGCGGGCGGGCGAGCGGTTGGGCAGCGGCAGCGACGAAGCCGGTGGGCGTGAGAGGATCGGGCCGGGACGCGTGGCGTGCATCGCGAGACCACCTGCGAGGGCACGCCCTTGTCGCCGGCGCGCGTGGGGAAGGTGCCGCCGAGCAGGCGGTCGGACGGCCGTCCGAAGTGGTTCATCGTGCCGACCCCCGGATCGCGCGCAGGCGCGCCGCGAAGCCGGCCGGGCCCGCCGGCGTCGCCGCGGCGATGTGGCCGGCCACGTCGTAGCCGGCGCCGTAGCGCTTCGAGGGGCCCTCGCCGGCGGGTGCCGGCAGGAGCATGAAGACGCGGCGCACGCCCGAGGAGCGGCGCACGCCGTCGTCGAGCATCACGCCGACGACGCGGCCGGCCAGCCGGTCGACGCCGGCGACCTGGGGGTTGGCGCGGTCGGAGGGGATCATCCGACCGGCTTGATGAAGGACCCGACGATCTCGCGGTACCCGCTCGAGAGGGCGCGCACGCCGGAGGCGAATCCCGTGTAGCGGGTGAGGATCACCACCAGGGCGATCGTCACGAAGGTGAGGGTCATGAGCTCGCGCACGTTCTTGGTCATGGGTGGTGGCCCTCCTGGGCTAGAAGATCGGGTCGGCGGGGTCGGTGAGCTTGTCGGCGGCCGCGCCCAGCCAGGTCGGCAGGAACGCGAGGTTCTCGCCGCGGTCGATGAGCAGCACCAGGCCGATCACGAGGATCGTGGAGCCGGCGAACGACAGGACGAGGTTCGTGACGCTGGGGCCGGGAACGCCCGGGGTCTCGCGGGCGACCCGCGAGGCCAGCCGGCGGCCGGAGGCATTCCGCCGGCCGGCCCCGCGACGGCGCGCGCCGGGGCGATCCTTCGCCGCCGGCGCGGCGCCCTTGGTGGAGCTCCCCCGCGAGGGCGCCGCGGCGGGACCGGGCTTCGCGGGCGCCGGCGCGCCCGGCTCGGGCGCGGGGGCGAGGCGCCGGCGCGGCGC
>CAVPEW010000054.1:0-19745 GCA_963703565.1 uncultured Microthrixaceae bacterium
GGGGTGGACGTGCGCCGGGTCGACCTGCGCGACCTCGACCTGCGCGCCACGTTCTGCGGGGCGACGTCGGTGCTGCACCTCGCCCGCTCGGGACCCCTGGCCGCATCCGAGCCCGTCTCGGCGACTGCCGGCGGCAGGGGCGCGCCTGCGGTGCACGGTCTCGCCGACGCTGCCCTGGCCGCTCGGGTGCTCGACGCCGCCGCTGCCGCAGGGGCCCGGCACGTGCTCCTGCTCTCCGACGCCACCGCCTACGGCGCGTGGGCCAACAACCCGGTCCCGCTGACCGAGGACGCCGCTCTGCGTCCCAACCCGGGCGCCCTCCGGGCGATCGCATGCGCCGAGATCGAGCGCTCCGCCGCGCAGTGGCGCGAGACGCACCCCGGCATGGCCGTGACGCTCGTTCGCCCCGCGCCCGTGGTGGGCGACCGGTGGCGGAGCCGGTTGGCGGCTGCGTTGCGCCGAGGCGTGGTGCCCGTGGGCGAGTCCGAGCCAGTCGGGCAGTTCCTCGACATCGACGACCTGGCCTCGGCGGTGGACCTGGCTCGCCGATCCAGCCTGGACGGGCCACGCAACGTGGCTCCCGACGGCTGGGCCGACGCCCCCACCATCCGAGCCCTGTCGGAGGCGCCGTTGCGGTTCCGGCTCCCCGGGTCGATCGCGGTCGGCGTTCGCAGGGCCGGCTTCCGCCGGGGCGTGAGCGCCACGCCGCCCGAACTGCTCGCGTACCTGGCCCACCCCTGGGTCATCGGCAACGACCGCCTTCGGTCCGAGGGCTGGGAGCCGCGGCGCACCAACGAGGAAGCTCTGGCCGCGGCGGTGCGACCCGGTCCGCTCGAGATCCTCACCCCGCGCCGCCGCCAGGAGCTGGCGCTGGGAATCGCCGCCGCGGCAGTTGCGGCCACGGTGGCCGCGCTGGGCGCCGGGGTGCGCCATCGCCTCAGAGCGTGACCGGAAACCGGTGCCGGCCTGGCACCGTCGCTGGTGTCCGCTGGGGGGGAAGCCGACGACCCCCGTGGTACGGCGTCCTAGCCGCTCGGCGTGCCGAGCAGGACCGATGCGCTGTGGTCGGTGCCGGCCCGTTCGAACTCCACGGTGAGCGCGTCTCCAGGGTCGCGGCGGCGCAGGTCGCTCACCAGGGCCGACATCGAGGTGAGCTCGTTGCGGTCGACGGCGATGATGACGTCACCGGGACGTAGCCCGGCGGTGGCAGCGGGCCCTTCGGCGGCGACCCTGCGAACCAGGACGCCGCCGTCGAGGTGTTGCTCGGCCGCGGACTCGGGATCGAGGTCGCTGCCTTCCATTCCGAGCCAGGGGTGGACGGCGGCGCCGGTGGCGACGATGTCGTCGGCGACCTCCCAGGCGACCTCGACCGGCACCGCCGAGCCGAAGCCGTTGGGGGTCGCGCCGGAGCTGAGCAGCCCGACGAGCGATCCCCCGGCATCGACGAGGGCGCCGCCGGTGCTCGAAGCGCTCCAGGTGGAGTCGGTCTGCAGCATGCCGTGGAGGGCGGTGCCGGACTCGTCGAGGGTCACGCGCCCGGTGGCGCTCAGGGTGCAGCGACGGCCAGGGTCGCTGGCTCCGACGGCGAGCAGGGCGGAGCCGATGGCCAGCGAGTCGGTCGATCCGCGCACCATGGTGGGCAGGCCATGGGCGTCGATGTGGACCACGGCAACGTCGGTGAGCTCGTCGCGCCCGATCACCGTTCCGGTGGAGGTCGTTCCGGCGAGGCGGATCTCGACCCTGGTGGCGTCGCCGACCAGTCGGGCCGAGGTGACCAGGTGGCCGTCGTCGCGGAACACGACGGCGGAGCCCACCCGGCCTGCGGCGGTGAGCTCGGCCACCGCTGGGCGCACGGTGTCGCCCACCTCGGCGGCCACTCCGGCAGGCGCCAGCGAGGCCACGGGCGTGACGGCCACTCTCTCCACGGCGCCAGGCCCGGACCCGCCGTCGTTCAGGTCCAGCGCGGCCACGACCGCTCCGGCGAGGACGGCGCCCACGAGCCCGGCGGCCAGCACGGTTACCAGTCCGGGGTGGGCGCCCGTCTGCCAAGCTGGCGTGGGCCCCGTGGCCAGCTCGGAGGGATGCCGCCAGAGGCGGTCGTCGGGGGGGAGCGGCGCCGAGTAGGTGCCGGCCTCGTCGGGATCGTCTTCGGCCGGCACGCCAGCGAACGGTAACCGGGGTCGGACCCAGGGTGGTCGCGGTCTCGCACGGTACGGTCCCAGGCCGTCGGCGGCGGCCGGCCGTGTAGAGTTGGGTGATGTCCGGGTCCGCCGCGCTGGCGCCGCCGCAGGGGTCCGACACCTGGATCGCCTTGTCGGGCGATCCGCTGCCCGTCTCGGCCGCCCAGGTGTGGGTGGTCCGCCCGTCGTGCGGGGCCACGGTGTGCTTCACCGGCACCGCTCGCGACCACAGCGAGGGCCGGCCCGGAGTCGAGCTGCTCGAGTACGAGGCCTACGAGGAGCAGGCGCTGGTGCGCCTCGGAGCGGTCGCCGACGCGATCCGTGCCGCTCACCCGGGCGTGGCGCGGATCGCGCTGCTGCACCGGGTGGGAGCGTTGGAGGTCGGCGACACGGCGGTCGTGGTGGCGGTCAGCGCGCCGCATCGCGACGAGGCCTTCGTCGCGGCGCGGCTCGGCATCGAGGAGCTGAAGTCGACGGTGCCGATCTGGAAGCGCGAGCGGTGGGCGACCGGGGCGAGCTGGGGTGCCGACGCCCAGCCGCTGCCCGGCGGCGAAGCGGCGGACGCCGCGGCCCACCCGGGGCTCGGGAGGGCGCGGCGATGAGCCCGCTTGCCTTCCTCGGCATCGCTGCAGCGCTCTCGGCGCTGGGTTGCGGGGTGCTCTGGCTTCGTCACCGGTCGCCGACCACCTACGACTCGGGGATCCGCGACTTCCAGCGGGAGATGGAGGCGCTCGCCCCGCCAGACGAGACGGCGGCGTCGGGCCGGCGGCGCAAGGGCCGCCGGTAGCGGTCGGCGTGGCGCGCGACCTCGCCATCGATCTCGGTACGGCGAACACCCTGGTCTACGAGCGCGGCCGGGGCATCGTGTTCAACGAGCCGACCGTGATCGCCCTCAACGAGCGCACCCAGGACGTGTTGGCGATGGGCCACGAGGCGTGGCAGATGATCGGCCGGACGCCGGGTTACATCATCGCAGCCCGGCCGCTGCGCCAGGGCGCCATCACCGACTTCGACATCACCCAGCGCATGATCCGCCTGCTGCTGCACCGTGTCGGGGTGAACCGGTTCAACCGGCCCAGGGTGGTGATATGCGTGCCGTCGGCGATCACCGAGGTGGAGCGACGGGCCGTGATCGAGGCCGCCCGTCGGGCCGGTGCAGCCGATGCCCAACTGCTCGAGCAGCCCATGGCTGCGGCCATCGGCGCCGGCCTGCCGGTGCACGAGCCGGTGGCCAACATGGTCATCGACGTGGGCGGCGGCACCTCGGAGACGGCGCTGATCTCCCTCGGGGGGGTGGTCGCGCTCGAGGCCGTGCGGGTGGGCGGGTTCGACCTCGACGCCGCGATACAGACCTACATCCGACGTGAGTACGGCATCGCGGTGGGAGAGCGGACCGCTGAGGACATCAAGCTGGCCATCGGCTCCGCCTGGCCGGTCCGCGACCAGGTCAAGGCCGAGGTGCGCGGCCGTGACCTGATGAGCGGCCTGCCCAAGACGGTGATCCTGTCGCCCGAGGAGGTGCGCGAGGCACTCGAGGAGCCCGTCTCGGCGATCGTCGAGTCGGTGGTGGCCTGCCTGGGCCAGAGCCCGGCGGAGCTGGCCCAGGACCTGATCCTCAACGGGGTGCACCTGGTGGGCGGCGGCGGCCTGCTGGCCGGCCTGGACCGGCGGGTGGCGAGCGAGACCGAGGTCCCCGTGCACCTCGTCGACGCCCCGCTCGAGTGCGTGGTCCTGGGAGCCGGTCGCTGCATCGAGTCCTACGACCGCCTCAAGGTCATGTTCATGGGGTCGCGCTGAGCTGGCAGCGGAGCGGTGCGGTGGTCGCGTCCTCCCGGCGGTCGTGGGTCAGCTGAGGTCCTCGGCCGCCTGGCGAACCTGCCAGTCGCGGTCGCTGCGGGCGGCCGCGATGGCCGCTTCGACCTCGGGTCCCTCGAAGGGGGCGAGAGCGAGGACGGCCCTTCGGCGGACGGTTGCCCGGTCGGCGGTGGCGCTCAGGATGGCGGGCAGCCCGCCGGGGTCGCCGATCGCGCCCAGCGCGGCGACGGCGGCCTCGCGGACCAGGGCGTCGTCGTGGTCGGTGGCCAGCCCTGCGAGCGCTTCGACCGCTCGGGGTTCGGGGGGTTGGCGCTCCCCGCACGCCCAGGCGGCGACCTCCACCACCGTGGGTTCGTCGTCGCGTAGCGCGTCGCGCAGGCTGGGCGTTGCGTCGCCGGGCAGGCGCGCCGCGGCTTCGCAGGCGCGCCGGCGCACCGACGGGTCCGCGTCGGTGAGCGCCGCTGCGACCTCGGAGCCGAGCAGGTCGCCGACGCGTTCGAGCGCGCCGAGAGCGGCGACCCGGACGCCGGGGTGGGGGTGTGCCAGCAGGCTCCGGGCCGTGGCGGCATCGCCCCGGTGGCCGGCGAGCACGGCGCGTCGAGCGGCGTCGTGGGGGGGGCTGCTCGAACCGGGTCCTGTGTCGGGAGCCACCGCAGGGTTCTACCGCCCGGCGCGGCCGGCGTGGTCCGACCCCGTGCCAACCTGTGTCCGGCCCGACTCGGGGCCCCTCCCGCACGAGGGTGGACGGTGACCACGACGTCGACGATCGAAGCGGAACCGGCTGCGGCAGGGACCGCCCGAGGCCGGCTCGGGCGTCAGCGCTCGAGCCGGGGCCGTGCTCGCCGGTGGCTCTGGGCGGCTCTGCTGTTCTCGTCGCTGGTCGGGGTGATCGGCGCATCGGTGCTGACGGTGCCCTACTACGCGTTGAGCCCAGGATCGACGTGGCCACTCGATTCGCTGGTGCACGTCGATGGCGCCCCCTCCTACCGGACCCGTCATCCCGTGGCCTTCACCACCGTCAACGTGGGGCAGACCTCGCTGCTGGAGGCCCTGGCGGGCTGGATCGACGGCGACGTGGACGTGGTGCCGGCCTCGGTCATCGACGGGGACCGCAGCAGGGACGAGACCAACTCCTACAACCGGCGGTTGATGGACGACTCGAAGCTGGTGGCGAAGGCGGTCGCGTTGCGTGCCGTGGGTCGGCCGGTGGAGTTGCGCACGGCCGGCACCCAGGTGGTGGCGGTGGCCGAGGGTCAGCCCGCGAGCGGGAAGCTGTCGGCGGGTGACGTCATCGTCGCGGTCGACGGCGCGGCCGTCGACGTTCCCGACGAGCTGCGAACCCTGCTGGCGGTGGGTGGCCCGGGAGCGACCCACCGCTTGTCGGTGGCACCATCGAGGGGAGGCGGGGTCCGCGAGGTCGAGCTGGCCACGGTCGGCTCCCCGCAGGACCCGTCGAGGGCAGTGATCGGGATCGCTCCGCGCGAGGTGCTGGTCTCGGCGGAGTCGCCGGTGGCGGTCCGACTCGACACGTCGGACGTGGGCGGCCCGAGCGCCGGGCTGGCGTTCACCCTGGCCGTGATCGACCGGCTGACGCGCGGCGAGCTGACCGGCGGGCGGCGTGTGGCCGCGACGGGCACGATCGCGCTGGACGGGACCGTGGGGCGCGTCGGGGGCACGGTGCAGAAGGCCGTTGCGGTGCGCGACGCCGGCTACGAGGTGTTCCTGGTCCCAGCGGACGAAAGGGCAGAGATCGCCGGGAGGGTCGGCGACGACGTCGAGGTGATAGGGGTGGCTACGCTCCAGGACGCGCTCGACGCCCTCGCCTCCCTGGGAGGCGGGTTCCAGGCGCCACAGCCCCCGGGGGTGGTGTCGCCCGGCTGATCGGCCCCGGTCCGGATCCGTTGCCCACCATGCATTCCGCCGTTCCCTGCGCGTCGACCGGGTCCCGCTCACCGCGGCGGTGCCGCCGATGGTGAGCGACCAGGTTCGATTCGCGGCCGCAGCTCGCCCAGTTCCTGGTCGCGTTCGCCGGGCTGGCCTTCGTCGTCAGCCGCCCCGAGCTGCTCGCAGGGTGGCGTGCCGGGCGGGTGGTGATGGCGGCAGGCTTCAGCGCGCTCGGCGTGGCGGCGTTCCTCTACGGGGGGTTCTTCGCCGACGAAGCCGACGCCGCGGCGGTCTCGGCCCCGCGACTCGGCGGTGCTCTAGCGGTCGCGCTCGCGTCGGTGCGTTGGCCGCGGGCCTACGGAGGCCGGGTGGCGATGTGGCTGGCGTTGGCGGCGGTCGGGGCGGCTGAGGTGGTTGAGCGGGCCGACGCCCCGACCGGCGCTGCCGCTCTGCGGCTGTGCGCAGCGGCAGGCATGGGGTGGGCGCTGGTGGCGGTGAGCGGACGCGCGATGTCGGCGCGCATCGCCGCCTCGGCTGGCACGATCCTGCTGGCCGCGTTGACCGTGGTGGCGGTGGCGTTGTCGGCGGTGATCAGCGACAACCTGCGCGACGAGGCGCTGCGACGCTACGACGCCAGGATCGCCATCGAGGCGCAGGCGGTCAGCCAGGAGGCCGACGTGACCCTGGGCGTGGCGACGCTTCTGGCCACCGCGCTGTCCAACAACGACCTCGCCCGCTCGCAGGTAGCGGTGCTGGCCGACACCTCCCAGCCGGCCGAGGCGCGCGCGGTCGCCCGGGCGGGGTTGGAGGCGACGGTGGGCCGCTTCCTTGACGAGGTGCGCGACCGCTCCGAGCCCCGCACGGGTCCCGCGCTGATCACCGCGTCCGACCGCACCCCGCTGGTCGCCGTCGCCGCCGCCGGCCCGGTGGCCACCGAGCTGAGCGGCTCGGCGGTTCTGGCCGAGGCCGTCGCCCAGCGCAGCCCTGCCCGCAGCGTCGAGGTCGTGGGGGCCACGCCGATGGCGGTGGCGGCGGCTCCGCTGCCAGGGGTCCAGGGCCAGGTCGCGGCGGTGGTGCTGGTCACCTCTCGCCTCGATGCCACGTACCTGGCTCGGCGCTCGGTGCCGTTGGTGTCCGAGCAGCCTGGCAGCAGGCTCTCGCTGGTGAGCGCCGACGAGGTCCTGGGCACCAGCTCCGGCTCGGTGGGCTCGCGACCCGACGGCTCGGTGGAGCGCGACCTGGCCCTGGCCGTCATCGATGGGACCGGTGCCACCGGGTCGGCTCCGGCGGCGACCGCCGAGGTCGGCGGGCGATTCCTGGTGGCGAGACCGGTGCTGGGCGCCGACGGCGTGCCCGTTCTCGCGGCTGTGCTCGACGTGCCGGGCTCCCAGGTGGACGAGACCAGGGCGGACCTGCTCCGAGCCCTGTTCCTGGTAGCGGTCGGCACCGCGGCTGTGGCGCTGGTTGCCTCCCTGGTGGCGGGTGAGCGCTTGGTGCGAGGCCTTCGCCGCCTCACGGTTGCGGCCGAGAGGATCCGTGCAGGCGACCTCGAGTCGCGCGCCGGTGTGCGTTCCGACGACGAGCTGGGCACCCTTTCTCAGGCCTTCGACACCATGGCGGCGTCGCTGGCGGCCACGACCGGCGACCTGCGCCGGTCGGTGGATGCCGAGGTGGGGTTGCGCACCCGCCTCGAGGCGGTCGTGGCCGGGATGAGCGACGCGCTGGTCGCCGTCGACGTCGAGGGCCGGGTCGGTGAGTGCAATGCCGCCGCGGAGACGCTCTTCGGGGTGTCGGCCGCGAAGGTGCGGGGCCGGCCGTTGGCCGAGGTGATGGAGGTGGAGGCCGACGACGGTACCGATCTGGTGGCGCGCCTGTCGCAGCCCGAGGCAGAGCCGTGGACGGCCACGGGTTGGGTTCGCCGAGCGGACCGGACGGTGCCTGTCGTGCTGTCGGTGGGAGCGCAGCGGGACGCGGCGGGTGCGGTCGCGGGCGCGGTGGTCGTGGGGCGAGACGTCGAGCGTGAGCGCGAGGTCGAGCGCATGAAGACCGAGTTCCTGGCCAACATCAGCCACGAGCTGCGCACCCCGCTGACGCCGATCAAGGGCTATTCGTCGATCCTGTCGAGCCGGGACCTCCCGGCGCCCCAGACCCGGGCCTTCGCAGGCGAGATCCACGGCGCCGCCGCGCAGCTCGAGCGCACCGTCGGCCAGCTCGTGAACTTCGCGACCATCGTGGCGGGGCGGTTGGACGTCGACGCGCGTGCGGTGGCACCACGCGACCTGGTCGACGCCGTGGTGCTCGACTGGCGCTCCCGGGTCGACGAGCGCCACCGGGTAGCGCGCCGGGTGGCGCGCGACCTGCCGCTGCTCGTCGTCGACGAGGCGCTGGTTCGCCAGTCGCTCGACGAGTTGGTCGACAACGCGGTGAAGTACTCGCCCGGGGGGGGCACGGTGACGGTCTCGGCGGTCCTGGCGCCCACCCCGGGTGACACCGACGGCCAGCCCGGCGCGGGAGTGCGCCTGACCGTGGCCGACGAGGGCGTGGGCATCGACCCCGACCGTCTCGAGTCGATCTTCGACGACTTCGCCCAGCTCGACGGGTCAGCGACTCGGCGCTTCGGGGGCCTCGGGCTGGGGTTGGCCCTGGTCCAGCGGATCGTGGCCGCTCACGGCGGGACGCTCCACTGCGCGTCGGCCCCGGGCCGGGGCACGCGACTGTCGATGGTGCTGCCGGCCGGGGACAGCGGGCCGCGAGAAGGTGGCGACGGGCGCGGAGTCGACGGCCAGGCCGGCAGACCCGAGCTGGGGGCGACCGGGCCGGAGGCCCTGCAGGGAAGCCGGGGCCGATGAGAGGGATCGCCCGAGCGTCACGCGTGGGTCGGGGGCGTCGATTGCCGGGCTTTGCCGGGCTCGCCGCGACCGTGGTGGCCGTGCTGGTGGGGGCGTCGCTCCTGGCGGGCTGCGCCGGTGACGGCCCCGGACCGGGCGAGGCGCGCGTGTCGGTGCGTGGCTCGGCGCGCATCGAACGCGCCGATGGAACGCAGCGGCTCGAGCGGCGGCGCGCCGACCTGGCCAGGGGCGACCGCATCACGGTCGTGGAGGGTTCGGTCGATCTGGCACTCTCCGGCGGCACCGTGATCGAGCTGAGGGCCGGCTTCGGCCGGTCCTCCGACTCGGCGCTGACGATGGGGGACGTGCCGCGCCTGGACGCCGGAGAGGCCCTGGTCGCGACCGGCGAGCAGGGTCGCATCGAGGCGGCGGGCACAGAGGTCGTGGTGCGTGACGGAGCAGTGCGCGTGGGGCGCAGTCTCGGGGTGTCGGTGGGCACCTACGCGGGTTCGGCACGGCTCGACTCGGCGGGACAGGTGCGCGTCGTGGACGCGCTGCGCGAGATGGTCGTGCCGGCGCTGGGCCGCCCGCCCTCGGAGGTGCGACCACTCGCCTACGTGGGCGCCGATCCCTGGGACCGCCGGTTCCTGGGGGCGGCGATGCGACTAGGCGACCGTTTGCAACGCCTGTCGGACGGCTACACGGCCAGCCTGGCGCCGGGCGAGGCGGCCGGTGGGGCCTTCTACCGGCGAGTGGTGCCGGTCCTGGCCGAGGAAGCCGCCGTCGATGCCCTGGTCGACGCCGGCCGGCCCCCGGGCGAGGTGCTGGTCGGGGCCACGATCGCCGCGCTGTCTCGCGGCGGTTCGTTCGCCACTCGCTACCGGGAGGTGTTCGCCTTCCGGGACCAGGGGGCGGACTGGGGCCTGGTGGCGCTCGACGGGGGGGCGGACGGCGACGCGGTGGTGTCGGCGATCGAGGCTGCCATCTCGGGATCGCCGTTGCGACTCGACCAGCTGGCGTCGGGACCTCTGCCCGGGGACCCGGCGAGTCCCCAGGGGCCGGCGCCACCCGCTGTGGCGCCGGCGACGGTGACCCCGCCTGGGGCGGTGGCACCGTCGCCGGTCGCGTCGGCTCCGAGCACCACGGCCCCGCCGATCGCGTCGCCCTCGCCACCTCCGACGCTGCTGGGCGGGGTGCTCGACCCGGTCGTGAACGGCGCCACTGGTCTGGTCGACGGGCTGCTGGGGAGCCTCCTGGGTTCCGGCTGACCGTCCGCGAGGTAGCCGTCGCCCGGTCGTACCATCGGTCGGGCCATGCCCGACGAGCACCTCGACGCCGGTTCCGTGTCCCGACGGTCCTTCGACGTGGTCCGCCGGGGCTTCGACCAGAACGAGGTGCGTGCGTTCCTGCACGAATGCGCGCAGTTGATCGAGCGGGCCGAGCGGGCCGAGCGGGAGGCCCTCGAGCGGGCCGAGCGCGCCGAGCACGAGCTGGCGCGGCGGTCGTCGCCCGACGAGGCCTATCTGATGGAGCTCCTCGGCGAGGAGACGGCACGGGTGCTGGGCTCGGCGCGCGAGGCCGCGGCGGAGATCCGCAGCAAGGCCGAGCAGGCGACTGCCCGCCTGGTCAGCGAGGCGCAGGCCGACGCGTCGCGCCGACGTGGCGACGCGGAGAGCGAGGCCGACCGCCTGCTGGCCGAGGCTCGCCAGGAGGCGGACCGGACCCTGGCCGAGGCGGCCGGGCAGCTCGAGCAGCGGCGGCGGGAGGCCGAGGAGGTGGCGGCGGCGGTCGTCGCCGAGGCTGAGGCCCACGCCGGGGTGCTGCGCGACGAGGCCGGGGCGGAGCGTGCCCGAGCCCACGCCGAGGCCGAGGCCGAGGTGGAGGCGTCGCGGGCGCGAGGGCGCGAGATGGTCGCGGAGGCGTCGGCGGTGCGCGAACGCATGCTCAAGGATCTCGCCGCCCGACGGCGGCGGACCAAGGCGCAGATCGACAGGCTCGACGCAGGACGGGACCGCCTCCTGCGCGCCTACGAGCTCGTGCGCCGCACGATCGACGAGGCCACAGCCGAGCTCGCCGTGTCGGGCGCCGAGGCGCGAGCCGCCGGGGAGTTGGCCGCGCGCAGGGCCGAGGACGAGCCCGAGCTCGACGTCGAGGCTCTCGAAGCCGAGCTGGGCGCGGCGAGATCGTCGGGCCTGCCGCTGCTGGCCGGGGCCGGTTCCGAAGCCGGCCCATCTGGTGAGCCGCAGGAGGCCGAGCCGACGACGCAGTCCGGCGTGGGCGGTCATGGCGCCGATGCCTCCGAGGTGGGGGGTTCCGAGCCGGCCGGCACCGTGTCGGGCGTGGGGGCCGAGCCGGTCGCGCCCGAGCCGGTAGCGCCCTCGACTCCGGGGGGAGCGGTGCCGCCGGACGTGGGGGTCTCGGGTGAACGAGGCGGTCGCCGGCGCCGCCGGCGCGGGCGTGACCCGGTGGTGGGTCTTCCCCCGGGCGAGCTCGTGCCCCTCCATCGCGGCGAGGACTTCGAGCAGGTGACCGTCGTGGTCGACGAGCCACTCGCCGGCTCGGACCCCGACCAACCGATCGGGTCGGACTCCCCTGTCGAGGCGGGATCACCGGCCACTTCGGTGGAGCCTGCCGCGCCCACGACCGGCAGCTCCGAGGCGGCCGAGGTGGCGGTGGACGAGGCAGGCCCGGGGGCCCTGTTCGCCCGGTTGCGCGCGGAGCACGATGCGACCCTCGTTCAGGCGAGCGCTACGGCGGTCGAGGAGCCGCAGCCCGGGCCGGACCAGCAGGAGGAATCCGCTGGCGACGAATCCGCGGGCGACGACCCGGACGCATCGGCCGTCGTCGCCCGGGCTGCGGCGCTCGACCCCGTCGAACGCGAGCTGACCAAGCGACTGAAGCGGATCCTGGCCGACGAGCAGAACCGCGCCCAGGACACGATTCGCCGCACCCGGCCTGCCGGTGTCGACGACCTGCTGGGTGCCGAGCACGAACACCTGGCGCGCTGGGCCGAGGCCGCGGCAGCCGGTCTGGCCGATGCGGTGTCGGCCGGAGCGAGGTCCTGGGCCGACGACGGTCCCGGTGCCGACCGTTCCCCTGCAGGTGTTGTTTCCGAGACCCCCGACGACGCGTCCGGGCGGGGCGCGGGACTGGCCGGCGAGCTGGTCCGGCCCCTGCGCGAGCGGGTCGGGCGCGCCCTTGACGACGCGGGTGGGGATGCCGAGATGGCCAGTGAGCACGTGCGCGCCCTGTACCGGGAGTGGAAGGGTGCCCGGCTCGTCGAGGCAGTGGCGCACCACGCCTCGGACGCCTACGGGGCCGGACGGTTCGCCGCGGTGGCGCCGGGCCGTGGGGTTCGCTGGGCGGTCGGAGGCGACAGACCCTGCCCCGACTGCGACGACAACCGCCTGGCGGGCCCGGTGCCGGTGGGTGAGGCGTTCCCGACCGGACACTGCGCACCGCCGGCGCACGCCGGGTGCTCGTGCGTGTTGATGCCTGCCGGCGACGACTGAGCCCCGCGCCCGGACTCGGGCCGGCGACCAGGGGCGGGCTGAGCGACGCCGGTAATGTCGCCGTCCATGCGTGCTCCCGCCGACCTGCCCGGCCGCGAACCACGGGTCGGCCGCCCCGGGCGGGGCCGGCTCGTGCTGATCCTGGCCGTCGTGCTCCTCGTGGTGATCGCCACTTCGTTGCGCGGCGTGGCCGGCTTCTACACGGACTTCTTGTGGTTCGACTCGCTGGGTGTCTCGGAGGTCTGGCGCGACGTCCTGGTCGCCAAGGCGAGCCTGGTCGCCCTGTTCACCGTGGGCTTCTTCGTCCTGCTGTACCTGAACCTGGCGATCGCGGACCGGATCGCTCCGCCGTTCCGGGTGCCGGGCCCCGAGGAGGACTTCCTCGAGCGGTACCAGGAGCTGGTGTCGGGGCGCACCGGTCTGCTGCGGGTGGTGGTCGCCGCGGTGCTCGCCCTGATCGTCGGGACCGGGGTCTCCGGGGAGTGGGACAACTGGATCCTGTTCCGCAACGGGGGTGACTTCGGCATCAAGGATCCCGAGCTCCACACCGACATCGGCTTCTACGTGTTCAAGCTCCCGTTCCTGAGCTTCGTGGTCGACTGGCTGTTCGCCGCCCTGTTGATCGTGTTCATCGTGACCGTCGCGGCCCACTACCTCAACGGCGGGATCCGCGTGGCGGGTGGACCCAGGGGCATCGTGACCTCGGCGGTCAAAGGGCACCTGTCGGTGCTGCTGGCGCTCATCGCGTTGGTCAAGGCAGGCGACTACTGGCTCCAGCGCTACCAGCTGACCCTGTCCACCCGGGGCTTCGTCGACGGGGCCTCGTACACCGAGGTGAAGGCCGAGCTTCCTGCGATCAACCTGCTGCTGCTCATCTCGGCGGCCGGTGTGGTGCTCTTCCTGGTCAACATCTGGCGCCGCGGGTGGGTGCTGCCCGTGGTCGGGGTGGGCCTGTGGGCGCTGGTCGCGGTCGTTGCGAGCGGGATCTACCCCGAGTTCGTGCAGCGCTTCCAGGTTCGGCCCAACGAGCCGGCGCGCGAGGCGCCGTACATAGCGCGCAACATCGAGGCCACCAGGGCCGGGCTGGCCATGGGCGGTGACGAGGTGTCGGTCCAGCCGTTCGACCTGAACACCGACAAGGACAGCATCGACCTGGAGGCGAACGCGGCGTCGGTCAAGAACATCCGCATCTGGGACCCCTCGCCGGAGATCCTGGGCAAGACATTCTCCCAGCTGCAACGGGTCCGGAACTTCTACGGCCTCAACGACGTCGACATCGACCGCTACGAGCTCAACGGCGAGCCGACCCAGGTGGTCCTGTCGGTGCGTGACCTGCGCAACGACGAGCTGCCACGTGACTCGTGGACGGCATCGCATCTGGCCTACACACACGGTTACGGAGCGGTGGTCGCTCCGGCCAACGCCAAGGAGCCCAGCGGAGAGCCGTCCTTCGTGGCCGAGGACGTGCCCTACTCGACCACTGCCGAGGAGCTGAAGCTGACCCAGCCGGCGGTGTACTTCGGCGAGCGGCTGTCGGGCTACGTGGTGACCGGGACCGGCCAGCGGGAGATCGACTACCAGGACAAGGACGACCGGACCCGCTACCTCGCCTACGACGGCAAGGACGGTGTCAAGCTCGACTCGGTGATCGACCGAGCCGCGTTCGCGCTGCGATTCGGGGATCTGAACCCGTTGATCTCGAACCAGATCAAGGGCGGGTCCAAGGTCCACTTCGTACGAGACATCCGCGAGCGGGTGGAGAAGCTCGCACCGTTCCTGTCCTACGACGCCGACCCGTACCCGGTGATCCTCGACGGGCGGATCCATTGGGTGATCGACGCCTACACGACCACGGCCAACTACCCTTACGCGCAGCAGGCCGACACCAGCCAGGTGGCCTCCGGCAGCGGCCTGCGCCATGGCTTCAACTACGTGCGCAACTCGGTCAAGGCAGTCGTGGACGCCTACGACGGTGACGTGGACTTCTATGTGATGCCAGTCGACGACCCGATCGTGGAGGCCTACCGCAAGGCCTTCCCAGACCTGTTCTCCGACTTCGAGGACATGCCCAAGGGGCTGGCCGACCACCTGCGCTACCCAGAGGACCTGTTCCGGGTTCAGACCACGGCATGGGGCCGCTACCACATCGGTGATTCGGGCGACTTCTACAACTCGACGGGGCGTTGGAACGTGGCCGAGGATCCGGGCACCGCGGGGGCGCAGGCGGCCACACAGGCCACCGACCAGCAGGGCAACCCCGTCGGGGTGCCGCGGGAGGCCCGCATCGACCCGTACTACCTGTTCACCCAGCTGCCGGGCGACGAGGCGCCTGGCTTCATCATCCTTCGCCCCTTCGTGCCCTACTCCGAGGACGACCAGAGCCAGCTGCTCACAGCGTTCATGGTCGGCAACAGCGACCCCGGTCCCGACTACGGCAAGTTGCGGGTGTTCACGATGCCCACCAGCAACCTGCCGAACGGCCCTGCGCTCGTTCAGGGTGAGATCCAACGCGACCCCGCCGTGTCGGAGCAGGAGACCTTGCTCGGCACCCGGAGCGAGGGCTCGCGCGTCGACTACGGAGCGCTGACGGCCATCCCGATCGACGGAGGCCTGGTTTGGGTGCGCCCCTTCTACGTCACCGCCGAGCGCACCGAGCTGCCCGGCCTGGAGAAGGTGATCGTCTACTTCGAGGGGGAGGTGGCGATCCGCGACACGCTGCAGGAGGCGCTCAGCGCCATCTTCGGCGAGACGCCCCCGACGCTCGAGGAGGGCGGTGGTGGTGAGCCACCAACCTCGGGTGGGGCACCCTCCGAACCCTCCGAGCCTTCCGGCACCGCAGACGAGCAGGTGGCCACGCTGCTCGCCGAGGCCGAGCGCCTCTTCGGCGAGGCCGATGCAGCGCTGGCCGAGCGTGACTTCGCCACCTACGGCGCCAAGCAGGACGAGGCCCGCCGCCGCGTCGAGCGGGCGATCGAGATCCTCTCCGGTGGAAGTACCCCCGCATCGGGGTCCTCGGCTACACCGTCGACGGCTCCGTCGACCACCACGACCCAACCCGTGGCGGCCGCCTGATCGGCTGGGTCCGCGCTGAGTGTGCCGGCTCCCGGTCAGGCGCTGGCGCGCCAGGCGGGCTCGACGCCCCTGTCTTCGGCGAGGTCGATCAACGCCGCGGGAGCGGCCAGCCAACGATCGAGGGCGTCCTGGCGCTCGGTGAGCGAGTCGTAGCGGGCGTAGAGGTTGATGGTCAGCCGAGAGACCTCGGCTGCGACCCGAGCGGTGTCCGCGCGTAGGCCAGCGAGGCTGTCGGGCGAGGGCTGATCGGCGAGGTTCTCGGGCGGGCGGGCCAGGCGAGCCTCCAGCGCGGCGATGCGGGCGTCGAGCTGCTGGGCGTGCACGGCAAGAGTGATCATCGCCGACTCAACGCGCAGCGCGGGAAGCCCAGCAGGGGGCGAGGGATCGTGTCGGCGGCGCCGGCGGAGCCAAGCCATGCCCCGAGGCTACGAGTGCGGCACCGCTAGCTCGTGGATGCCCCCCGGGTTGGGGGCACAGTCCAGGCGGCGCTACCCTGTCGCACACGCCGCGGGGTGGAGCAGTCAGGTAGCTCGTCGGGCTCATAACCCGAAGGTCGCGGGTTCAAATCCCGCCCCCGCCACCAACGAAGTCCCAGGTCAGAGGCCCTTTTCCGGAAACGGAGGAGGGCCTCTTCTGGTTCCGGAGACTGGATTTGTCACCCGGTTGTCACCCGAGGTCAGAACCGGCGGCGTTCGTGAGAGTCGACGGGCGCTCGTCGGCGACGGTCCGCGTCGTCCGCGAGTCGTCGGCTGCGGGCGGGACGTTCGAGCCGATGACGTTCGTCCGCCACTGATGTGCGCCGCCTGCTATCCGACCTCGGTTCATCCCGACGTCAGCGCGTCCGGCGCTCCAGTGCAACGATGAGGGGCGGGTCGATGGTCGGGCCCCATGTCACGACAGAGATCGGATGTCGACGAAGTGGACCGGAGCGAGCAGGACCTACTTGACCGCCTCGCCACTGGCCCATCGTTCGTGCTGTTTGGGCAAGCGTGGCCGGCGGTCGGCTCCGGCGTCGACGATCCTGTCTCCCGGAGCCTGCTCAAGGCGGGCCACTCCGGGACAAACCCGTACAGCCAGCTGATCGAGCTGTCCGAGGTAGATCGCGAGCGTGTCCTTGGGCACCTGGTTGAGGCCGCCCGCGCGTCGGAGTCTCCAGCGTGGCTCGACGACGTTGCCGACTTTCCGTGGAACGGCGTATTCACAACTGCGATCGACGGTCTGTTAGCGCAAGCGTTCGACAACGACTGGCGTCGCGTCGTGCCTGTCGTCGGCCGCGATGCTCGTCGCCAGGCACGGCGAAGCACAACCGAACTCCGGTTCACCCTTCTCTTCGGAGGCGTAGGGCTCGCGCCTGGTTCAGAACCTCCTTCGAGTCGGCCGTCATTCGCGCTACGCCGAGGTGAAGCCCGCGAGTTGTTGAGCGACCTGGCGGACGGGGTGCTGACGCCGCGCGGCGTGCTGGTCGTAGAGGCCTTCACGACGGCGGACTGGTTGGCTCCGGACGACCTCTACGCCTTGGCAGCGCAACTCCTGCCAGGTCAGGTCCACATCTTCTCGGCCACGCGCGAACTCACCGAGAACGAGTTCATTCAAGCGGCGTTGGCCGACGGCTCAATCGTTGCGCACGAAACAACGCTGGCCGAGTTCCTCGGAACGGCCGCGGATACCGGTGCGCTAGTCCGGCCTCCTCTCCAGGCGGATGTGGACGCACGATTTGTCCGGCTTGGCGGACAGCTCCACCCAGTACCGCGGGACGTCTGGAACCGGGTCCTGCCTTCGGGTCGCCCAGTCGACGCAGCGTTGCTCGGGGAGGCCCCGGCTGCCTCGGCCTCTGTGCTCTACCAGAACTTCCGTGATTTTCTCGACAGCGCCGAGGGCGCGTCGCTCTGGACTGGCCTAGCTCGTCGGTTCAACTTCAAGCGGTCGTTCGAGGCAGCACTTGCAGAGCAAGTTGCCGAACGCCTCGGTGGCGACGAGGTGCCGGACCCAGTGATCGTCGCTGGTCAAAGCGGGTCGGGAAAGACCGTTGCTCTGGCGAGTCTTGCTCGCTCGGTGGCGCTGGCGGGGGAGTACGCGGTGCTCCACATACCGCGCCGACCGGCGCGACCCCAGATTTCGGCAGTCGACGAGTTCGCGCTGTGGGCGGAGAGTGTGGGCTCGCGTGCGCTCCTCATCGTCTGGGACGCCATGCTCGACACCGACGACTACTTCACAGTCGCTCGACAGCTCCGCGGTCGCGGCCGCAAAGCTCTCGTCGTCGGGTCCACGTATCGGTCCGCAGGGCTTCCCCGCGGCGCAATCATCGTGCCGGGCACCTTGGATGCGGAGGAGGCGCGACGCGTTGAAGCGTGGTTGGGTCGGTACTCCATCTCGATAGCAGAACGTGATCGGCCGCTCCTGCAACGGGATGCATCGTTTCTTGCTGCGTTGTATCGGCTGCTGCCCGAATCCAGGCGCGGCATCCAGAGCGGGCTGGTCCTGGAACTGCGCGGTGCTGAAGCGACGATGGAGCGACGAGCGGCAGCGATTGGCGATGTGCGAAGCGCAGAAGGCGGGACTGTGCTCGGCGATGCGCTCAGACGGGCGGGCCTGTTGACTCCATTGCTCGCACCCGCCTCGTCATCTGAGGCGGGTGCGGATCAGATGAGCTTCGCTGACCGCAGCACTGCTGAGCGCCTCACGAACATGGTGGTTGCTGCAGGGCAGCACGACGTGAACGTACCGCTCGAGCTGGTACTGCGAGCCGTCGGACGTGAGGGTGCTCTAGCAATCGTCGAGCTGATCAAGCAGGTCGACATAATCCGCTGGACCGAGGATGAGAACGGCGAACAGATTCTCGGGCTTCGGACAGCACTCGAGGGCCGCATCTTGGCGGCATCGGAGTTCGGCACCCCGCGCGTCGAGTGGGAGGCACTCGCCGAATTGCTGCGAGTGGTGCGACCGAGGCCCGGTTTCGGTGGACCTGAAGTGCAGTTCGCTATCGACCTCCTCCAGAAGATCGGACCGCAGTCCCAGGAGCGCGACCGCTACGTGTCCGCCTATCTCGTCTTCGTCGAAGCCTTGCGAGAGGCTCGGGGCTCTGGCGGACAAGACCACCCTCGGTTGCTCCTCGCTGAGGCCAACCTCGCGGGCGAGTTCGCGAAGTGGAATCAAGGTTCGCAGCGCCAGCTGGCGCGGGACGAGCGGCTTGCGATCTTCCGTGAGGCCGAGGCAGCGCTTCATGCCGCCCTCGATCTTCGGCCGGCGCCTCAGACTCGTCTGAACTTGTTCGTCGAGCTAGCCAGCAACCTGGGGTCGCAGCTTCATGAGGAGACTGACTCCGCGACCGTTGACGGGCGGGTCGTGCGGGACCTCGCTGCCCGTGTGCTCGACGCAGTCCAGCAGGCGCGCGTGCTCGACCCGACCAACTACTACCCCGTCGACGTCGTGGGGTGGGTGGCGCGAAGGGCTCTTGATCGAGGCGGACTCGACGATTCCGAACGGGTTCAGATCCTCGCCGACGCCGCCGCCTCGTTCGCCAGCGTTGATCGCGACCAACTCACTCCTCGGCAGATGGCGCAGTACGACAGCCGGAGCGCTGAGGTAGCTGAACTCCTAAACGATCCCGCTGCCGCCGAGGAGCACCTCGCCCGGTTGGAGGCGAACGGCGACCCATCTGCGTTCTACCTCTTGGCCCTTCGGCGGTCGGGCATCGGTACGGGACAAGTCACTCGGGAGTCCGCAGCACTGGCGTTGAATCTGCTTCGGAGCGTGTCGGCTGAAGTACGAGCGGACTGGAGGTGCGCTCGTCTCACCCTCGACCTGTTCTGTGCGAGCCATCGGCCAATTCTTTCAGCGTCTGCGGGCCCGCACCCAGATGTGTATAGGCATAGGTCAGCGCGAGACGCGGGCCAACAACACCGACTTTGACCTTGCCGCTGCGCGTTGCCTTGCGGATGCGCGCATTCAATACGGGCGCTTCCTTGCGCGGATCGGTGCCGATGAGCAGAATCGCGTCAGCCTCTTCAATGCCGGCAATCGTCGTGTTGAAAATGTATCCGGCGCGGCCAGCCGAACCGAGCTTGGCGCCATCCTGACGGCAATCCAGATTTGGCGAACCGATCTTGGCAAAAAGGTCTTTCAGCGCCTTCATCGATTTAGCGCAGGCAAGATCGCCGGCAATGGCGGCGATGCGGCTGGCGCTGGTTGACTTGATTTTCGCGCCAATCGCGGCAAAGGCTTCATCCCATGTCGCCGGGCGCAGCTTGCCGTTTTCGCGGATATAGGGCTTGTCGAGACGCTGGGTTTTCAGACCATCGGCGACAAAGCGCGTCTTGTCGGAAATCCATTCCTCATTCACGTCTTCATTCAGGCGCGGCAAGACGCGGATGACTTCGCGGCCGCGTGTATCAACGCGAATGGCCGAACCAACGGCATCCATCACGTCCACGGATTTCGGTCTCGCGCAATTCCCA
>CAVPEW010000055.1:0-5491 GCA_963703565.1 uncultured Microthrixaceae bacterium
CAGACCTCCGGTAGTTGAGTAAGAAGAATGTAGTTGTCCAGGTCGTTTGCTAGGGTCCAAGTATCGCGAAAGTCGAGCTATTTGCTTGAGATCCGGCTAGGCTTGTGGGGTGAGCGACGACGTCGGCGAACTCCCCGGGATGCCCGAGCCTTACCGCCTGCAGCGCTTCTGCGCCGATGGCGAGACGATCATCAAGCGGGGCCCGTACGTGGTGGGCCGCTACGAGGACGACGACCTTGGACTGCGCAACTTGGTGATCGTCTCGCTGCGCCAGGCGGGGCATTCCGGCGAGGAGGTGGCGGCTTGTTTCGGAATGTCGGTGCAGTACGTCTCAAAGCTGCGGTGCCGGGCCAAGAAGTCCGGCTCGCTCGGTGTGGTGCGCCAGATGGGACGGCCGAGGAAGCTGTCAGATGCCAAGGTGGCCAAGGCGAGAACCTGGGCGGCACAAGGTGTCGCCAACGCCGAGATCGCCCGTCGCCTCGGTGTGCATCCCGGCACGATCGGGCGGCTGTTGGGTCGTGTCGAGCGGATCGAGCGGGCCACCGAGCAGGCGCTCGAGCTCAACGGCGACCCCGCAGCATCTGCCGGTGCTGCTGACGATCGTCCTGAGGGGTCAGCCGAGACCGGGACACCAGCCGACAGCGACGAGCCGACCGACAGCGACGAGCGGACCGAACCGTCTGCGACCTCGCTGGCGGTGCCCGACGCTCCTCGACGGATCCAAGACGGGGTGTGCCAGAGCCGTTACGCCGGGGCGATGCTGCTGCACCCGTTCCTCGGGCGTCTCGGTGTGAGCGAGGTGCTCGCTGGCCTGCCGGTGGGTCCAGCGCGACGCTATAACGCTGCCTCTTTGGTGTTGTCGGCGGTGTTCGGCTTCGCGTTGGGGATCTCGTCGTTGGAAGGAGCCAAGCATCTTCGTGTCAGCGACGCCGGCGCGCTGGTCGGCGCCGAGTCGTTCCCGCATCTGCGCACGCTGCGGCCCCGGCTCAAGGCGCTCGCCGAGGTGTGCGACCCACTGGCCATTCAACGCTCGTTCGCGATGTCGATGCTGGCCGCCGACGAGCGCCCACCGGAGCTGTTCTACGTCGACGACCACTTCGTCACCTACTGGGGTGCCCGCCCGGTGGCCAAGGGCTACAACATTCGCCGCCATCTCGCCGAGCCGGGACGAGACGACACCTTCGTCGTCGATGCGCACTGGCGGGCGATCTGCTTCGCCTCGGGCGAGCCCAAGGGGCTGTCGGTCAGCCTGCCCGGGGTGCTCGGTCAGCTCCGCGAGATCACCGGCGATCGCCGGGTCATGGTCGGCTTCGACCGCGGCGGCTCGTACCCCAAGGTCTTCGCCGCGATCGCCGCTGCGGGCATGGACTGGGTCACCTGGCGCCGGGCCCCCCTCGTCGCACCGGGGGTCGAGCCGCGCCGCAGCTGGGTCGAGGTCGGGAGGCAAGCGACGCACCCTGCTGCTCGCCGATGAGGAGATCACCCTCGGCGGCTATGACGCCGGCCCGGTCCGCCAGCTGTCGTGCTACGAAGCCGGCAAGGTCGTCTTCCAGGTGCTCACCTCCAACACGAAGGTCAAAGGCGCCCCGATGGTCGGGCGCCTGCGTGGCCGGTGGTGCATCGAGAACACCAACAAATACCTCGAGGACCACCACGGGATCCACTGGCTCGCCAGCTACGACATGGACACCGAGACCAACACGACCAAGGTCGCCAACCCGGCACGGCGCCAGGCGCGCGCCACGCTCAACGACCGCCAAGGCCGCCCTCGCAGACGCCGAGCGGGCCCTCGGCCAATGCGCCGCCAAGACCGTCACCGACGTCGACGCGCACCTCGCTGCCCTCGCCGCACGCCGCGACGAGCTCGCCATCGCCAAAGACGACGTCGAAGAGGCCAAGGCCGGCCTCAAACCGATCCCCGCCAAGCTGCCCGCCAACCAGCTCGACCCCAACGCGAAGCGCGCCAAGCCCCGCCTGGCCGCCCGAGCGCTGCAGATGGTGTGCCGCCTGCTCGCCTACAACGCCGAGCTCGACCTCGCCCGACGCCTCAACGCCTACCTCACCGACCCCGACGAGTACCGGGCGATCACCCGCAACCTGTTGCACCTCGGCGGCCAGATCGACTACCAGGCCAACGCGATCACCGTCACCCTCGATCGCCCCGACACGCCCCGGGTAGCCAACGCCCTCGCCCTCCTCCTCGACGAACTCGCCGGCGGCCCGCCGGTACACCTCGCCGGCGACCGCCGGCCCATCACCTACCAGATGGCCGGGTCATGACTTCAACACTTCGCGATCGCCTACTACCGGAGGTCTGAGCCTCAGACCTCCGGTAGTTGAGTCACGAATGTGCCGTTGAGCAGGTGTTTCGTTAGATGCGGAGTGTCGCGAAAGTCATTGAAATATGTGAGGCTTCGGCTAGGCTTGTGGGGTGAGCGGCGACGCCAGCGAGCTGCCCGGGATGCCCGAGCCGTACGGCCTGCGGCGCTTGTGCGTCGACGGGGAGACGATCATCAAGCGGGGCCCGTACGTGGTGGGGCGTTACGAGGACGACGACCTTGGGCTGCGCAACTTGGTGATCGTGTCGCTGCGAGATGCCGGGCATTCCGGCGCGGAGGTCGCGGCTTGCTTCGGAATGTCGGTGCCCTACGTCTCGATGTTGCGATCGCGGGCCAAGGTCGCCGGTTCGATCGGGCTGGTGCACCGGATGGGACGGCCGAGGAAGCTCACAGATGCCAAGCTCGCCAAGGCGAGAGTCTGGGCGACACAAGGTGTCACCAACGCCGAGATCGCCCGTCGGCTTGGTGTGCATCGCGGCACGATCGGGCGGATGTTTGGCCCAGCCGAGCCCACCGAGCGGTCCACCGAGCAGACACTCGACTCTCGACGGCGACGCCGACCCGGCTGGCGGTGATCACGAGGGGCCCGCCGAGGCCGACGATCCGGTTGAGACCGACGAGCCGACCGCGACGGACGAGCCAGTCGAGAGCGACGAGCCAACCGCGAGTGACAAGCCGAGCGAGACCGACGAGCCAGTCGAGAGCCACGAGCCGACCGCGGGCGGTGACCCGAGCGACCTGTCGCCGAGCTCGCTCCCGGTACCTGATCGCTGCTCGACGGATCCAAGACGGGGTGTGCCAGAGCCGTTACGCCGGGGCGATGCTGCTGCACCCGTTCCTGGGGCGTCTCGGTGTGAGCGAGGTGCTCGGTGGCCTGCCGGTCGGTCCAGCGCGACGCTACGACGCTGCCTCTTTGGTGTTGTCGGGGGTGTTCGGCTTCGCGTTGGGGATCTCGTCGTTGGAAGGAGCCAAGCATCTTCGGGTGGCGACGCCGGCGCGCTGGTCGGCGCCGAGTCGTTCCCCCATCTGCGCACCCTGCGGCCCCGCCTCAAGGCGCTCGCCGAGGCGTCCGACCCACTCGCCATTCAACGCTCGTTCGCCAAGGCGATGCTGGCCGCCGACGAGCGCCCACCCGAGGTGTTCTACGTCGACGACCACTTCGTCACCTACTGGGGTGCCCGCCCGGTGGCCAAGGGCTACAACATCCGCCGCCACCTGGCCGAGCCGGGACGAGACGACACCTTCGTCGTCGACGCGTACTGGCGGGCGATCTGCTTTGCCTCGGGCGAGCCCAAGGGGCTGTCGGTCAGCCTGCCCGAGGTGCTCGGCCAGCTCAAAGAGATCGTCGGGGACCGCCGGGTCATGGTCGGCTTCGACCGGGGCGGGTCCTACCCCAAGGTGTTCTCCGCGATCGCCGAGGCGGGCATGGACTGGGTCACCTGGCGCCGAGCACCCCTCGTCGCCCCGAGGGTCGAGCCCCGCCGCTGCTGGGTCGAGGTCGGGAGGCAAGCGGCGCACCCTGCTGCTCGCCGACGAGAAGGTCAACCTCAAGGGCTACGACGCCGGCCCGGTCCGCCAGCTGTCGTGCTATCGAAGCCGGCAAGGTCGCCTTCCAGGTGCTCACCTCCAACACGAAGCTCAAAGGCGCCCCGATGGTGCACCTGCGCGGCCGGTGGTGCATCGAGAACACCAACAAGTACCTCGAGGACCACCAGGGGATCCACTGGCTCTGCAGCTACGACATGGACATCGAGACCAACACGGCCAAGGTCGCCAACCCGGCACGGCGCAGGCGCGCGCCACGCTCAACGAGCGCCAAGGCCGCGCTCGCAGACGCCGAGCGGGCCCTCGGCCAATGCGCCGCCCAGACCGTCACCGACGTCGATGCGCACCTCGCTGCCCTCGCCGCACGCCGCGACGAGCTCGCCATCGCCAACGACGACCTGGACGAGGCCAAGGCCGGCCTCAAAGGCGTCCCCGCCAAGCTGCCCGCCAACCAGCTCGACCCCAACGCCAAGCGCGCCAAGCCCCGCCTGGCCGCCCGAGCGCTGCAGATGGTGTGCCGCCTGCTCGCCTACAACGCCGAACTCGACCTCGCCCGCCGCCTCAACACCTATCTCGCCGACCTCGACGAGTACCGGGCGATCACCCGCAACCTGTTGCACCTCGGCGGCCAGATCGCCTACCAGGCCAACCGGATCACCGTCACCCTCGATCGCCCCGACGCGCCCCGGGTAGCCAACGCCCTCGCCCTGCTCCTCGACGAGCTCGCCGGCGGCCCACCGGTACACCTCGCCGGAGACCGCCGGCCGATCATCTACCAGATCGCCGGGTCATGACTTCAACAGTTCGCGATCGCCTATTACCGGAGGTCTGAGCCTCGTCGTGAACCAGGGCATCAAGCGCCTGTTCGACCGCGAGCGGCCCACCGAGACCGGCGACGAGCGCTACGAGGTTCGACGGCCGTCGACGTCCTCGTTTCCATCGGGCCACGCGAGCGCCGCCGCATTCAACGCCACGGTGCTCACCGGGTTGGACGGAGCAATACGTAATGTTGCGACGACGTATTGCTCTGTAACAGGCGCGCACGGGTGCCATCATCATGTCTCGCATCGCGACGGGCGCGCGCAGTTTCGACAGCAATCGATAGAAGGGCGTGGCTGGATCATTTTCGAAGATGCGGACGACTCCCGGTCCGTCCGCGCGCTCGTCGACAAAGTCGGACGGGGCAGCGCGGCCATTTTCGATGTCGCCCATGAGCTCTTCTCCAAAACGTCGCGCTTTCGGGAATATCCTGCGCGTCCACGATACATTGAGGATCCATTGAGAAAGGCGCAGCCGACGCCGTCCGTCGGCCTGAGCGCGTTCTTTCAGGAAGCGACGCGATCTCTGATGAAGCGCGTGGCAAATTGACAGGACGCAGCCGCGAGAACAATATCATCGCCTACCGTCTGCGGGGGCGAGTTCCATGACTGACAATGACGACGGCGCCGACCGTCGGCTTTCGCGCCGAGCTCTCTTGCTCGGCGCTTTCACGCTGCCTCTTGTCATTTTGGACCCGGAGCCGGCGTCCGCCGCGGCTCGGTGCTCATTGGCGCGATGCTCGGAGGGTTTCGCTTCCGATCTCATCGGCGCAATTACGGCGATTGACG
>CAVPEW010000056.1:0-7830 GCA_963703565.1 uncultured Microthrixaceae bacterium
CCGCAGTCCCGCGTACGCGACTTTCGATCTGCAGAAGCTGCAGCTGCTGGTCGCGATCCTGCGCGAGGCCCTGGAGCGCTTGTTCGGCCGTAGCGCCACAAGCTCCCCTGGCCTGAAAAAGCGCCACGCCGGCAGCTAGTCTAGTGCTTCGATTGGGCTTGTCCCGGCGTCGCCCTCGACCATCGTGGTCACCACGAGGGAGTTGGCTGCCAGATCGCCGTCGGGCAGCACCGGGTCGGGGACGCTGCGGCCCAGCACCTCGGCGGCGATCTCCGGGTCGCCCATCACCGCTGCGATCTGCTCGTTGGCGTCCGGCGCGGCGACGCTGGTGGTCCCCGACTCGGCCTCGGTCACGGTGGGCTCGACCTCGGAGCTGAGGGGCTCCTCGTCACCGCAGGCGACCAGGGTGGCGCCGGAAAGGACCAGCGCCAGCGCAGTGGCGACACGACGACGTCCCATGGGCACCTCCGGGCCGGTGGCGGGACGGGTCACCGTAGTGGGTGCCGGCGCGCCCGACGCGATCTGGGCATCGCCATGGCCCGGCGCCCTGGCGAGGGGCGCGACTTGCCGCCGAGAGGTGGGTCGCGTTGCACTGGAGTGCCCACCCGAGCCGCCCCGAAGGGACGCAGATGACCGACACCGCCCAAAGGACCGAGACCACGACCGCCCTCGACCCGGTCGCCGAGGTGACCGCTTGGCTCGAGGAGAACTGGGATCCCGACCTGACGGTCGGCGAGTGGTGGGAGCGTCTGGGCACCTCGGGCTGGGCGGCGCCCGGGCTGCCGGACCACGCGTACGGCAAGGGCCTGGGTCGCAACGACAGCGTGCAGGTCCAGCAGGCGATCGACGACTTCGGCGCCCTCGGTGCGCCGGGCGGGTTGGGTCTGCTGCTCGCGGCGCCGACCATCGCCACCCACGGCACCCAGGACCAGATCGAGCGTCACGTCCGCCCGATCGTGACGGGCCAGAAGGCCTGGTGCCAGCTCTTCAGCGAGCCCGGTGCCGGTTCGGACCTCGCGGGCCTGCAGAGCCGCGCGGTGCGCGACGGCGACGAGTGGGTCGTGACGGGCCAGAAGGTGTGGACCTCGGGTGGCCAGATCGCCGACATGGGCATGCTCCTGGCGCGTACCGATCCCGACGTGCCCAAGCACCAGGGCATCTCGTACTTCGCGTTCGACATGCACCAGGACGGCCGCGTCGAGGTGCGCCCGCTGCGGGAGCTGACCGGCCGCGCCATGTTCAACGAGGTCTTCATGACGGACGCCTCGGTGGCCGACACCGACCGCATCGGCGACCTGAACAACGGCTGGGCCGTCGCCAACACGACCCTCGCCTTCGAGCGCGCCGGGCTGGGCGCCGGCGGCGGCCACGCCGCCGCGTCCGCCGCGAACCCCGGCACCATCGCCGGCGATCTGGCCAAGCGAGCCGGCGACTTCGTGCGGGCCCCTCGCAAGGCGAAGCCTCGGGCCGCTGGAGCGGGCGAGTCGGGCGCCGGCAAGTCCGGCGGGGGGCCCGGCCTGTTCGTCGGGGTGACGAAGCTGCTCAACGAGTTGGCGAAGGGCAACGGTTCGGCTCAGGACCCGGCGGTTCGCCAGGACCTGATGCGCCTGCACACCTACAACGAGATCGGCAGGTTCATGAACCTGCGCTCCAAGGCGCTCAAGGCGGCGGCTCGCCCCGATGTGCCCGGTCTGGGGAACATCTCCAAGCTGTCGATGTCGAACATCATGCGCCTGACCCGTGACGTGGGGCTGCGCATCGTTGGCCCTGCCGGGATGCTGCACGGCTACAACGAGGAGTCGTCCAAGGCCGTCGGCGAGGCAACCGGCAACCCGTTCCTGGGGATGGTCACCGAGATGGCCCTCTTCGCGCAGGCACCTCCGATCTATGGCGGCACCGACCAGATCCAGCGCAACATCATCGGAGAGCGAGTGCTCGGGCTGCCCAAGGAGCCCAACAACGACCGTGTGACGCCGTTCAAGGATCTGCCCAAGAACGGCTGAGACCGGCCAGGCCGGGCGGCGGCCGGGCCCGTCCCGGCCCGCACGACAGTCGGTGTCCTCGGGCCTCAGCCGCGCCCGGAGCGGTCCTCGTCGACGTCGGACCAGACGGCATCGGCGCCGCTGTGGCCGACCCGCGCCACCTGGACGGCGGTTGCCGTGGACAGCAGCGCCGCGAGCACGGCGACGCCCAGCGCCGCCTTGGCTCGCCCGGCACTGGCATCTTCGGCCCGGGCCGAGCGCGTCGTGAGCGCCGAGGCTCCCAGAGCGACCAGGGAGATGATCGACAGTGCGAGCATCGGCTCTGCCTGTTCGGCGTGTTCGTCGACGAGGTGCTCGACACGGTCGGTCTCGTCTATCCGCTCCTCGAGGGACTCGCCGGATTCCTGGGCGAGGAACACGCCCACGGTGGTCACCAGCGCCGCCAGGGCCAGGGGGCCCGACAGGCGGTTCCGCCACGACGGGCGCACTGCCAGGGCGATCGCCCCCACGGCCACCAGAGGGATCAGCACGACCGGCACGTGCACCAGGAACGGGTGGGCTGGAAGGCCGAAAACCTCATCCACGGGCCCGGAGCCTGGCACGGGTCGTTGCGTCACACAACCGGTTCACAGTGGTGCGGGCCGTCATCGCTGCCGACCCTCAGCGCTGACGTCCCGCCAGAGCGGCTGCCCGGGTAGCCAGCGCCGACGTGCCCAGCGATTCACAGCATCGAGCGAACGCGGGGGTGGGGCCGTGCCACTCCCAGTCGTCGACCGCTCCGACCGGAGCGTCCAGCTCGAGGGTGGCCATACGGCGGAACAGGAGCGCCTCGGCCATGCCGGAGCGCAGAGTGGCGGCGAGGCGTGCCGCTCCTCGCACGCCGCAGTCCCAGGTGGCCGGGTCGGCGGGGATGTCCTCGAGGTGCCCCCAGCGGCGCAACACGGCCGCCGCCGAGGCGGCGCCCCAACCGGGTAGCCCGGGGAACCCGTCGGCGCTGTCGCCCACGAGGGCCAGCAGGTCCGGCACCGAGGAGGGGGCCACGCCGAGCCTCTCACGCACGCCCGCGGGGTCGAACCAGCGGTCCTGGCGACGGTCCCACTGCACGACCTTGCCGCCGACGCACTGAGCCAGGTCCTTGTCGGGTGTGCAGACCACGACACGCTCGACTCGGGGATCGGCCGCGGCCACCCGGGCGGCGCTCGCCATGGCGTCGTCGGCCTCCAGCTCGATCATTGGCCACACCGTGAACCCCGCGTCGGCCAAACACGCCTCGAGCAGGCCGAACTGGGCCCTCAACGCCGGGTCCGTTCCCGAGCCGTCCTTGTAGCCGGGCCACAGGTCGTTGCGGAACGACTCGATCACGTGGTCGGTGGCGACGCCCACGTGGGTGGCGCCCCGGTCGATCAGACCGAGGCAGCTTCGCAGCACCCCGACCGTCGCGCCGCGCTCGGGGTCGCGGTTGGAGGGCGCGAAGTGGAACCGGAACAGCTCGTAGGTGCCGTCGACGAGGTGGACCTCCATGGCACTGCTCCTGCTCAGAGGCGGCTTCGGTGGCTTCGGTGTCGCCGGAGGCCGACCAGCGTGACACAGGGTGCCTCGGTGCATGTTCGGTGGCGGTGCCCCCGTGAACGGGATCGCCCGCTCGACCTTGCCCCCGTGGACGTTCAGTCGCTAGCTTCCACTAATCCGAACCTGCTTGGTCAGGATTCCCGTGAAAGAGGAACAGGTGGCTCGACCCTCCATCTCGCTCGTCGCTGCCGTCGTGGCCATGGCGCTCGTCTCCACGGCCTGTGGTGACGGCGACGACGGCGCCGGGGACGGCGGTGGTGAGACGATCTCCGTCGTCGGCTTCGCGGTGCCCGAAGCGGCGAACAAGGCGATCGCCGAAGCGTTCCGCCAGACGCCCGAAGGCGACGGAGTCAGGTTCCGGACGTCCTACGGCGCATCGGGCGACCAGAGCCGGGCCGTGGCCTCCGGGCTCGACGCCGACTACGTGCACTTCTCGGTGGCCAGTGACGTCACCCGACTCGTCGACGAGGGCCTCGTGGCCAAGGACTGGGCCCAGGGGCCCAACAAGGGAGTCGTGTCCTCCTCGATCGTCGTGTTCGCTGTGCGCGAAGGCAACCCGAAGGGAATCGAGACCTGGGACGACCTGATCCGACCGGACGTGGAGATAGTCACGCCGAACCCGGCCTCGTCGGGATCGGCTCGGTGGAACGCTCTCGCTGCGTGGGGCCAGGTGATCGACGGCGGTGGCAGCGAGGCCGACGCCGAGGCCTACCTCGATGCCTTCTTCGCCAACGTGGTCGCCCTGCCCGGCAGCGGCCGCGACGCGACCACTGCGTTCCTCTCCGGGACCGGCGACGTGCTCATGGCCTACGAGAACGAGGCGATCCTCGCCCGTCAGAGCGGCGAGAGGTTCGACTACGTGGTCCCCGAGACCACCATCAAGATCGAGAACCCCGGCGCGGTGCTGATCGGCGCCGCCCCGGTCGCCACGGAGTGGCTCGACTTCGTGCTCAGCCCGGCAGGCCAGCGACAGTTCGCCCTAAAGGGCTTCCGTCCCATCATCGACGGTGTCGAGTTCGGCGATGTCGAGGGCGCCAACGACCCGTCGGACCCGTACCCCGCCGTCGCCAACCTGCTGACCGTCGTCGACGACTTCGGCAGCTGGGCTGAGCTGTCGACCAGGTTCTTCGACGAGGACGGCGGCATCGTGACCAGGGCGATCGCCGCGTCGGGCAAGGGCTGATGGCCCTCGCAACCGTCGGCACGCCGCCCGGGGCCGGACGGGCGCTGCGGCGCCGCGCCGGCTTCGCCGGGCAGCTCCGGCCCGCGTCCGGCCTGGGCCTGGGAGTCGCGGTCCTGTGGTTCAGCCTGCTCGTCCTGGTCCCATTGGCGGCCGTCGTGGTCACCGCCTCCGACGACGGATGGTCGGCGTTCTGGTCCGCCGTCACCGCCGAGCAGACCGCTTCCGCGATCCGCCTGACCGTCGGGTTCGCCGTCGTGGTCACCGTCGTCAACGTGTTCGTCGGCACCGCGATCGCCTGGGTGCTCGTGCGCGACGAGTTCCGTGGCAAGCGGCTCCTCGAGATGCTCATCGACATCCCCTTCGCCCTGCCGACCGTCGTCGCCGGCCTTGTGCTGCTCTCGCTGTACGGGCTCGACAGTCCCGTGGGGATCGACGTGGCCAACACACGGGGGGCGGTGCTGCTCGCCTTCTTGTTCGTCACCCTGCCCTTCGTGGTCCGCACCGTGCAGCCCGTGCTCGAAGAGCTCGACCCCGAGGTGGAGGAGGCTGCGGCATCGCTCGGTGCCAGCCGCGCGACCACCTTCAGGCGCATCGTGCTGCCCGCGCTCACCCCAGCGATCGTCGCCGGTGCCGCCCTCTCGTTCGCCCGGGCCGTCAGCGAGTACGGGTCGCTGGTGCTGCTGTCGGGCAACCTGCCGTTCCGCACCGAGGTCACCTCTGTGCGGATCCTGGCCAACATCGAGAACGATGACCTTCCCGCCGCAGCCGCGATCGCGACGGTGCTGCTGGCGATCTCGCTGGCTGTCATCGTGGTCCTCGACGTCGTCCAGCGCCGGGCCGTGCGACGTGGCTGAACCCGCCCGCCGACCACGCCAGCGCCCCGGCCCGGTGGCAATCGCCCTGCGCGTGGGCGTCATCGCATATCTGTTCATGCTCGTGGCCTGGCCCCTGTACCTGGTGGCCGAGAACGCCCTCGGCGACGGGTTCGGATCCATCTCCGACCTGCTGTCGGACCCCGACGTGCGCCACGCGCTCCGCCTCACCGTGGTGGTGGCGCTGGTGTCGGTCGTGCTCAACACCGTGTTCGGGGTCGGTATGTCGATCCTGCTGGTCCGCTACCGCTTTCCCGGGCGGCGCATCCTCAACGCGCTCGTCGACCTGCCGCTGTCGGTCTCGCCAGTCGTCGTGGGCCTTGCGCTGGTGCTCGTCTACGGCGGGCGCGACGGCTGGTTCGGTCCGACCCTCGAAGGCGCCGGCGTCCAGGTCATCTTCGCGACCCCTGGCATCATCCTGGCCACCACGTTCATCGCCCTGCCGCTGATGATCCGCGAGGTCGTGCCCGTGCTCGAGGAGGTGGGCATCGACCAGGAACAGGCGGCGACGAGCCTGGGCGCCAGCGCCTGGCAGACCTTCCGGCGCATCACCTTGCCCTCGATCCGCTGGGCCGTCGTCTACGGCGTCGTCCTCAGCCTGGCGCGCTCGCTCGGCGAGTTCGGCGCAGTGAAGGTGGTGTCGGGCAACGTCTTGGGCGAGACCCGCACCGCGACGCTCGTGGTGGAGGAGAAGTACCTCAACTTCGACCACGACGGCGCATACGCCACCGCCCTGCTCCTGGCCCTGGTCTCGGTCGCCTGCATCGTCGTCGTGTCCCTCCTGCGCCCCGATCGAAAGAGCCGATGAGCATCGACGTCACCGCTGTCACCAAGCGCTTCGGCGACTTCATCGCCCTCGACGACGTCAGCGTCTCCATCCCCACAGGACGGCTCACCGCGCTCCTCGGCCCGAGCGGTGGGGGCAAGTCCACCCTGCTTCGCATCATCGCCGGGCTCGACCACGCCGATGCCGGCACGATCGCCATCGAGGGTGCCGATGCCACCGGGTTGCCCGCCCGCCGGCGCGACGTCGGGTTCGTGTTCCAGCACTACGCAGCGTTCAAGCACCTCACCGTTGCCCGCAACGTGGCCTTCGGCCTCGAGATCCGCAAGCGCCCCAAGGACGAGGTCCGCAGGCGGGTCCGAGAGCTGCTCGGGCTCGTGCACCTCGAGCAGTTCGCCGATCGCCTCCCCTCGCAGCTCTCCGGTGGGCAACGGCAGCGCATGGCGCTGGCCCGGGCCCTCGCCGTCGAACCCAAGGTGCTCCTGCTCGACGAGCCCTTCGGCGCCCTCGACGCCAAGGTCCGCAAGGAGCTGCGCGACTGGCTGCGCCGGCTCCACGACGAGGTCCACGTCACCACAGTCTTCGTCACCCACGACCAGGAGGAAGCTCTCGAGGTCGCCGACGAGATCGTGGTCATCAACGAAGGCCGCGTCGAGCAGATCGGTACGCCCGACGCGCTCTACGACAGCCCCGCGAACGACTTCGTCATGTCCTTCCTGGGTCCGACCACAACGCTCGACGGTCGACTCGTGCGCCCCCACGACGTCGAGCTCCATCGCGTCGACCCCGGCGCCGGGCGGCCCGGTCGGGTCGCGCGGGTCCAGCGCATCGGCTTCGAGGTACGGGTCCACGTCGAGACCTCCGCCTTCGCCGCGACCATGGTCCAGCTGACGCGCAGCCACCTGCGAGCGCTCGACCTCGCCGTCGGAGACACGGTCTGGCTCACCGTGCCCGAGGACGGTCCCGCGCCGACGCCCAACGGGCGCCGCCCGCTCGTGTGCGACACCTGACCCAGAGGCCCGGGGCCGGCACCTCACTCACGGGGGCCCCAGGCTCGACACCCAGGCCGCCACGGCGGCGTCGACGTCGAGGCGGTCGCGGCCCTCGACGACCACCGCCACCGACCCGTGACGGAACCCTGCCAACGCCCGGCCCTGACCGTCCGCGACGACGACCGCACGGTCGCGCAGCTCGACCGTGCGCGCCGACGAACCGGCCCGCCCCCCGACCGCCTCGGCGAGGCCGGCCTGCACGGCCTCGGCGCTCGCGCGCACCGCCGGATCCGAGCCGAACGCCCAGGCCACCGCCCGGCGCTCGCCTCCCATCGCCACGATGCGGACCTCCACGGGCCCGAAGCCAGCGGCCACCGGGGCGGGGCCCTGGCTCTCGAAGATGGGGAAGGGCACGAAGGACACGGCCGGGACCCCCACGAAGACGGCC
>CAVPEW010000057.1:0-8608 GCA_963703565.1 uncultured Microthrixaceae bacterium
TTGTCTTGCTAATAATTCTGTCTGTTATACAGAGCACCCGGACGTAAGTGCATTTCTAAAAGAATGGAGGGCATTATATGAATCAAAAGCAGGAGAGCGTGGAATCTTCTCAAGACTTGCCGCCAAGAACCATGTTGCAAGAATTGGGCGGCGTGATGCAGAGCACGACTTTGGATGTAACCCATGCTCTGAAATCCTACTTAGAGATACCGCGCTGCTGCTGGCTCGGCGAGACGTGGCGGTCGTCCTCGCGTTCGGTCTGGGTACGCGGCATGACGCGCTTGGTTGCTGGGACGTGATCGCGGAGCGCCTGGACTGATACCGGAGCCGGAGCCGGGGCCTGAGCCGCGCCGGAGGCCGTGCCGGGTGTCTCACGGTTCTCCTCTTGCATCGCGGCCAACGCGGTCTCGACGGTTGCGAGCTGCTTCTCGGCTTGGTCGAGGGCTTGGCTGTGCTTGAAGGGCTGGCCGATGCGTTGGGCTGCTTCTGCCTTGGACCGCTCGGCTTTGTCGAGGTCTTCGTGGACATGGGTGAGCAGGGTGGGGATGGCCGAGACGCGGTTCTCGATGCGCTGGACGAGGCCCACTCCGCCGGCCAGGAACTCGCGCTGGGTGAGCGTGAACGACGATCGCGGGACTCCGGCGAGGCTGGTGGTGACGTTGAGGATGCCCATGCCGGGGCTGGTCCTGACCTCGATGTCGAAGCCGCTGATCTTGCCGATGACGCCGTACTCCTGACCTCGGTAGGTGGGCATCCACTGAAGCCGGTTGGCCTGCATCCAGCGGTCGAGGGCGTGGGCGGCGTCGGCTCGGGAGGTGTAGCTACGACCGTCGAGGGTGATGCGGAATCGGTCGCCGCTGGTGTCGGTGACCAGCGGCACGGCTGCTTCGAGGGCGGCGATGTGCTCTTTGAACCGTGCGACCTCCTCGTCGGCGCGACGTTCGGTGTGGGTGAGTATGTTCTGGTTTCGCTCATGGGCGCGTTGCAGACGTCGGAGCTTGGCGACTTCGCTGGTCAGGGTGGAGTGCTCCAGCAGCAGTGGGTTGCCGGAGCTGAGTGCTTTGGCTTCAGCGGCTGAGAGTGCGCCGGGGTCGATCTCGTCGATCTCGCGGGAGTCGATCCGGCCGCGCATGACCTGGGCGATGAAGGTGGCCTTGCGTTCGATGGTCTGCCACATGAAGGCGTCGAAGGACCGCTCGGTGACGAACCGGACGATGGCGATCTCCCCGTTCTGGTTGCCTTGCCGCAGGATGCGTCCGTCGCGCTGGGCGAGGTCGGCTGGCCGCCAGGGGCAGTCCATGTGCCATAGCGCGACCGCGCGGGCTTGGACGTTGGTCCCGACTCCCATCTTCTCGGTCGAGCCGATGAGCACGGAGATGTGCCCGGCGCGGGCTTGGGCGAAAAGCCGTGCCTTCTCGCCGTCGTTGCTGGCCTCGTGCATGAACCGGATGCGGTCGCCGGGGACGCCGCGTTCGTTGAGTTGCAGGGCGAGCTCGTCGTAGGCGTTCCACTTGTCGGGGTTGGGGGTGCCGATGTCGCAGAACACCAACTGGAGTGCTCCCTTGATCGGCGAGGGCTGTCCGGTCAGTGGGTCGAGGTACTCGTTGTCGCGGGTGCGTTCCCACACGGCGGTGATGGCGTCGGCGGCGACGTCGACCTTGGTGGGGCCGGAGGGACGGTTGGGCAGCACCATGCGAATGTCGAGGGCGGCTTTGCGGCCGTCGGTGGAGATGGTGAGCATGTTGTCTTCTTCGGGACGGACGGCCTTGTTCGCCACGGCCTCGGCCCGTTCGCCGAGCTGTTCCACGAATCGCTCGAGTTCGGCGGTCGGCTCGACCGGGACTGTCGCGGCGGCGCGCTGGCCGTCGTCTCGTTCTGCGAGGGTAGGGATGGGCAGGTCGAGGTCGGCGGCGGTCTTCACGTCGGCAAAGACCGACCACATTCGCAGCATCTCGGGGACGTTCTGGAACTTGGCGAACCGTGTCTTGAGCCGGAAGGCGCCGGTGGGTGACATCTCCATCTGGGTGACGGTCTGCCCGAAGGTTGCGGCCCAGGCATCGAAGGAGCCGATGCCGGCGGCGTCGAGTAGGTCGGGGCGCAGGTAGCGCTGCATCACGAACGCCTCGGTCACGCTGTTGGCGATCGGGGTGGCGGTTGCGCCGGTGACCACCCGTGAGCGCCCGGAGGCGCGCAGGTACTCCAGTTTCATGTGCAGGTCGGCGGCACGAGCCGAGCCGTCGATGGCGGCGTCGCGGATGTTGGAGTCGGTGGCGAGGTTCTTGTAGAGGTGCAGCTCGTCGACTTTACCGACCGCTCAGGCATGAATTACGCCGCTGACCTGCGCTGATACGTAACTTACATGTTCGTGTCGAGAGTGTCGGCGATTCTTGAGATGCCGGCGTGTCGTCGTCGAGTCAGCGTCTCGCGTGATGGGTCGCCGCCGTGGCTTGAGCGGGTTGGCCCGGCTTTATGGTGTCGGTGCGGCGAGTTGGGCTTCGAGGTCGGCGACGCGCCGGTCTTGGAAGCGCAGGTTGGAGCGGGCGGCTTTGAGGCGTTCGTCGAGAGCATGGTTGGCTTCGGTGAGTTGCCGGACGCGCTGTTTGAGAGTGGTGTTCTCGGTGGTGACGTGTTGGATCGAGTCTTGGGTCCATTCGGCTTCGAGGTCGCGGATCTGGCCGAGCAGCTCGCCGATGCGTGCGCGTTGGGTGAGGATCTCGCGGTTGGTCACTTTGAGCGCGTCCTCGGCGTTGAGTGCGCGTTCACGCCAGGCCGGTTCGTGCTGGCTGTCCTGCTCGTCGCGGAGTCGGCCGTGTTGGTCGGTGGTGTCCTGGACTGCTTCGGCAACGGCGGCTCTGGCGTCCGGGTTGGTGTAGAGGAAGGTGCGGGAGACTCCGGCGCGGCGGGCGACGGCTGCGACGCTGATCGGGGTCTTGTCCTTACCGAGTCGGGCGATGGTGTCGTGGACGCGTCCGAGCGCGGCTTCGGTGTCGCGGCGACGGGCGGCCTGGGCGGCCGCGGTGCGCGGTTCGGATCGCTTGGTGACGTTCACGCGGGGGCCTCCTTGTGGTCGGTGTCGGTGTCGTCGTCGTTGGGTTCGGCGGTGGTCAGAGCGTTCGCGGGGAAGGCGGTGGACCAGATGCGGTGGAAGTAGTCCTGGGGTGTGCGCAGGTCGACAGCGAGTGCCTGGTCGAGTAGTCCGAGTCCGGCCAGCGCTCGTTCGAGGCCGTCGATAGCGCGGGCGGTGGGCTCGAAGTACGTGTGCAGGTATTCGGCGGTGGCGTCGTCGGGAGCGCCTTCGGCGAGTTGGCGCCACTGTTCGCGTTTGCGTCGCCAATACAGCAGGTCAGCACCGGAGAGGACGAACTTGTCGCAGTTGTGGCAGTCCAGGTTCCACGGGCAGGCGCCGCCGTCGACGACGGGTTGGAAGGTGCAAAAGCCACCCTCGGCGGGTGTGCTGCGCCGGGACAGGTCGATCGCCAGGGCTTGTGCCTGTTCCCGGTTCATCGGGGTGAGCTTGCCGGTGAGCAGCTCGCCGGCGTCCGCGGCGCCTGGTCCGGCGACCCAGACCTGCTGCAGCGCCTGTTCGAGATCCGAGTGCGACAGGTGCACATAGTGTTCGGCCATCCGGTCGCTGACCTGGCCGAGATAGGCGCGGATGTGGGTCAGGGTGGCTCCGGCGCGCAGCAGGTTGGTGGCCAGGGTGTGCCGGGCCTGATGCGCCACCCACCGGCCCAGGTCGAGCGAGTCCACCCACGCCTTGAACCGGTGGTGGAACCACTGGTAGCTCAACGACATCGCGCCGTCGCGGTTGAGTCGGGTGGTCGGAAACAGCGCCATCGTCGCTTGTTCGGCTTCGGTGGGCCGGTGGCCGTGCGCGGCCACGAACGCGTCCATGGTCTTGGTTTGCCGCTCGGCGAGCAGATCGTGGAGGCGTTCGGGGATGCGGATCGCGGCGTCGTAGTTACCGACCTTGGTCTGGTCGTGCCAGAACATCGGCAGACCACCGTAGCGGCCCAGGCAGTCCCACCGGACGTTGATCACTTCCCCGACCCGGCGGCCGGTGATGACGGTGGTCTCCCACATGTCGCGCAGTCCGCGGTCGAGCGGGTCGTGCTCGGTCGCGAGCCGGGCCAGGTTGTCGGGGTCGGCGAGCGCGCGGGCGACCTCGTCGGGGAAGGGTCGGCGTGGGGTTCGCCCGGTGGTCGCCCCTGCGGTGGGGATGGCGACGATGAACTCGCGGCTCAGGCCGATCCGGTCGGTGGCGCCGGTGTCTAGCGCGGTGCGCAGCAGTTTGCGGGTGGCGTTGAACACGAGCGACCGAGTGGTGGTGGTCACCACACTGGGCGACCCGTCGGAGCGTTTCATCGCCAGCGACACCAACCCGTCGCGTTCACGTCGGCGTTGGTCGGCGACGAACCGGCGCATGTGCTCGCCGTCGAGCTGATGCGGGTCGTGCCCACCCTGGGGGGCGTCGAGCTCTAGGAACGTGCCCAGCTCCGTTGCTGCCCGGCGAGCTCCGTCGAAGACCCCGCCGGTGCGCGGCGGCTGCGGCGATTGCAGCAGACCGGCCAGGTGATCCCACACCAAATCGCGCAACCACCGTTGCGGGATGCCGGCCAGGTCGTAGTGGCTGCCACGATCGGGGAACCGGACACCGAAGTGGTCGGTCTCCAGAAACCCGGCCTCCTTCGTGTCGGCCGGCGTGTAGTAGACCAGCCGCAGCTCACGCTGGATCTCATTGGCCACCGCGCGAGCCAGCTTCGGGTAGCCCGCGGCATCCGGATCCAGCGCGACGAGGGAGTCGAGGTCCAGCTCGCGACAGGTGGTCACCAGTGTCCGGATCCATCCGACGCTCCACCGTTGCGGCCGGGCCCGGCACGTGTGCACGAACAGGCCCCATTTGATCTCGGCGGCCACCAGCGGTCGCAGCCCGAGCAGATTGAGCTGCCCGCGAAATGGGATCGCCGGGGTGCGGGCGCACCAGCGGCGAAACACCGACTCGTCGACGTAGTCGATCGGCACCGCCAAGCCGTGCTGCTCGTAGCGGTGCCAGGCGCTTTTCGGCAGCGCCGCGCCGCCCGGACGACCGTCGCGGTCGTAGCGTTTCTCATGCCGTTCGCACAGCCGCAGCGGCGAGTACGCGTGGTTGCGGCACACCGTCACCACACACGTGCCGAACCCAGGTAGCGCGCTCTGATCGACCAGCCACCCGTCGAAGTCGGTGGCCTGCTCACCGGCTGAGCGCTGGTGGTGGAACCAGCGCATGTTGTGCGCCTTGCACAACCGCAGCCTCGTCGCGATGATCGGCCGGTCCGGACATAACCGACACGACGTATCCTCAGTGCGCACCCAGCGCGGCAAACCCGTCGCGGCAGCCAGGAACGCGGCCTTGCCCACGCCCTGCACGCGGGCGCGCGAGAACTCAGCGGCGTGCCCGCCGCACAGGTCCATCGAGCCGTTGGTCGGCCGTTGACAGTCCGCGACCTTACACACCCACCGGTAGACCGGATGCTCCGGCGGGATCGCGATCATCTCAGACCGGAAGATCGGGTCGAACGACGGCGCGTCGATCAACGCAGTCAGGATCTCCAGCCGGTCCCGCGTGTGCCGATCCGGCCGCGCCGAACCCGGTTGCGCCGGTTCGATACTCGTGACCGTCACCGCTGCTCACCCCACACCGTGCGCAACGCCACGTCGAACACCGGATCGTGCACATCGACGTGCCCGTAAACCTCATCGACCATGACAGCCGACGCCCACCCGCCCGCGTCGCGGGCGATCACCGGATTGCCGCCCGAGGCGTCGAGCACCGCGGAGGTGAACGAATGCCGGAACGCGTGCGGCCGTACCACACCGAGCCCAGCGCGTTTGCCCGCGCGAGCCAGCATCCGTCGCGCCGCCACCGGCGCCCACGGCTGCCCGGCACGCTCACCATGCAACTGCACCAGCAGCATTCCGTGATCCGTGCTGCCACGCGGGTACTCGGTCGTGACGTAGTCAAAATAGGTGTGGATCATGGCCGGGCTGACGCGCTTGACGAGCCCGCCACACACCGTGTCGTCCTCGATCCGCCAAGGACGATCAGTCTTCGCCACAGCCAGGTTCGGATTGTCCGGACGGCGACACACATGCAGATGCGGGCTGCGGCACTGCCCACAGGCCGCATCATCACGCAGGTGCAGGTCAACCAGGTGCAGCCCGCACAGCTCACCAACACGCATACCGCTGTCGATCAGCCAGGTCACCACCAGCCGATCACGCGCCGAGCTCACCGAGGCCAGTAGCTTGTCCCGCGCGTCGTCGGGCAGCATCTTCGGATGCCGGCGCCGCACAGCAGGCGGCGCCAGCGGGTTCGCCGGCAGCGTCGTCGTGATGTGGCCCAGGAAGCTGCGACGCCGGTCAGCTCGCGACGGCAACCGCGACAGATCCAGCGCCTTACCCAGCTCGGTGTTCACACCCAACGCCGCCTGATGCAGATAGAAGCCCTTCAGACAGGCAGCCGTGATCGACAGCGCCGCCGGCCCATACCGACGTTTGCCGACCCGCCACGGCTCACCCAACGGCATCCGCACCTCGGCGCCGACCAGACCCATGTAGCGCTCCAGATCACGCAGCATCACCGCGCCGAAGGCCAGACACTCGCGTTCGAGCCACCGCAGATGATCAACCAGCAGATAAGCGTAGGTGCGCTGGGTGCCGGACCCCTCATGCTTGCGCAGGAACCGGTCCGCCTCCCGATGCACTGTCCCGTCAGGCCAGACGACCGTCCACGACCGCCGCCCACCCCCACACTCGATCCGCTGCACACGCAGATCTCCGACTACCACTCGCCGTGCCACACATCCCCCTTCGTCCGAACCTGACGAACGTCCCGGACTCGGTCGGTAAACAACCACAGGACGTCCCCGAAGTCACGCAGGACGAACGGCGTGTACAGCATTTCTTGCGGTCGGTAAAGTCGACCACCACGCACCCGATGTCGTCCAACTCGTTGATGTTCACCCCGAACCACGCGAGTGTCTCGAAGGTCGTGACTGCAACGCCACCGTTGCGAATCCAACTGCGAAGGGCCGACTCTCGGCCTGACCCGTGGACCCGGTGGGGTCGGAGGGTGGACTTCGATTGGACCTCTCGGACCCAGTTGGTGACGACGGCGGCCGGGCAGATCACGAGTGCGTGATGCGAGCCGTTTGCCCGCAGGTGGGCGAGAACCGCAATCGCCTCCACGGTCTTGCCGAGTCCCATCTCGTCGCCGATGATCACCTTGCGCTGGGTGAGGGCGAACCGGGCGGCGAAGCCCTGATAGCCGCGAAGCGACGCGCTTAGGTATTGGGTGTTGAGTTCGAGATTGCGGACGGCCTCGACGATGTCGTCGGGCAGGTCGCCGTGGGTCTTCTCCTCGTCTTCGGTGATGAACCCGAGTTCAGAGAGCATGGCGAAGTAGTCGGCGGGCCGGGCAAGGAAGTCGTCCCACGGATCTTCCGACGCCGACCCGGTGGCTTTGCCGGAGACCTGCACCGCTCGCTGGACGACTGACTGGATCGATTCGTGGAACTGCGCCACCGTTCGGTCGGCGGCCAGCACGACGAGGTGGGTCACCTTCTTGTCGATCGCCTTCGTCAGTCCAGCGAGGGCGTCCTTGAGTGCTAGGTCGGTTGTGGCGCCCTTGGTCTTCCTCATGGCGTCCCAGGCACTGAGGCGTCGGAGTAGGTCCGTGCCTTCTGAGCTGCGGGTCTTGATGTCGATGCGAACAGGCATTTCCTCGTACGTCGTCTGCCACAGGGTTTGGGCCGCCCCGCGTATCCGGGTGGCGGTGGTCGCCCCGATTCCTGGCAGGTGCTCCAGTGCTGCGCCGCGGTCGAGGACGGCTTGGATCGTCTTGATACCCGCATCGGTCAGCGGCCCGATACGAAGACGATCGCGGGTGGCGTCCTTGAGACGGTCGACCGGCATCTCGGTCATCAACTTGCGGACCTCGCGTTTACGCACCGCCTCGCCCGCGGCCTTGGCGTCGTCGCGGAAACGCTGCTCGCGTCGGAGCGCTTCGTCGATGGTCGCGATGGACTCCGCCAAGTGCCCGATCACGGAGACCGGATGCACCTCTGGATCGTTGCCAAGGTCGCCGATCCGTGGGCGCAGACCGATCCAGTCGGCGAGCGCATCGTGGACCGGCATCTCGGCAGGTGGCGCCTCGTCCTCGTGCGAGAGCCTCTGAAGCAGCTCTGGCAGCCCACCGGCGAGCGCCTCAGCGCGATACGTCGTAAGAAAGTCGGCAGCCGAGGTGCCGACTTCCTTCTTCTTGGTGCCGCTGAAGAAGCGGCGCGCGCCCACGACCGACTTGACGTCATGTAGGGCGGCTGAGGCGGAGGAGATCAGCGCGTCCAAACTGCCCTTGTCACTTGCCGACATTGGTGGCAGATGGGCGTGCTGGGCGATCGCGCCGAGGTTGCGGTCGTCGTTGCCGCGAAGCGGCATGACCCGCCAAGCGGTGCTGCCGCCGATCCGCGCATCTACGACGCGCTGGCGGAAGGAATCGAGCGCTTCGCCAGCGACCTTCTCGACCTGGCTGCGCCGGGCAACGATCCCGCGCGCCTGGTCCACCCACTGT